>NZ_JBNWCH010000011.1:0-132547 GCF_053522485.1 Agrobacterium sp. 22-209-1 | reverse complement strand
CCATAGGGATTTACGCTGGTAACGCGGGGTGGAGCAGCCCGGTAGCTCGTCAGGCTCATAACCTGAAGGCCGCAGGTTCAAATCCTGCCCCCGCAACCACTGATACCGACACTCCCGTAGCCATTGCTGCGGGAGTTTTTGTTTGTGCAGCCTTTTCAATGACTTGCCGCTCAACCCAGTTCAGGATCGTGCCCAATTCGCCGTACAGCAGCGCGTCGATCTCGCCACGGTTTGGGCCGGGGGACAGCACGATCTTCTCGATCAGCATCCGCAGGGCTTCGGCCGCTTGTGTCCGCTCTTCCGGCTTGTTCAGCGCGTCCGTCAGTTTGGCGACCTTCCTGCCGTAGATCACCGACGCACTTGGCAGCAGATCGGGAATGTCTTTCGGAATATCCGTCAGCAATGTCGAGAGTTCGGCCTTGCGGGTTTCGAGCGCGGTCATTTCGCTCTTCATGCTCTCGTGGAACATGCCCGCTTTGATAGCATCGATAATGCCGCGAATGTCCTTCTCGACCTTGGCGAGTTCCGCCTTCCATGTGTCGGCGCTGGAACGCCGTTCCCGGTTCTGTCGGTTCGTCTCTTCGGCATAGGCTCGCATCGCTTCAGACGCCACTTCCGGCGACATCATCCGGTCCTTGAGACCGGCGAGCACACGGTTCTCCAGTTCCTCGCGCAGGATCGTCCGACTGTTCGTGCAGGAGCCGTTGCTGATATGGTTGGAGCAGGCAAAGCGATCCGCGCCACGAAGCGAGTAGGGGCCGCCGCAGCACCCGCAATAGATCAGGCCGGAAAGCAGCGACTTTGCTCTTCGGGTTGCATTCAGCCGGTTCTTCTTGTGATGTTCGCGGACCGCTTCGGTAACATTGGCGTACTTTTCCGAAATCTCGCCCTGCCGTTTCCGAACATCCCGCCAGAGTTCATCATCGACGATACGCAGATGCGCAACCTCGGTGACGATCCATTCGCTTTCCGGGTTCTGCCGCGACACCCGCTTGCCGGTCGCCGGGTTCTTGACATAGCGCAGCCGGTTCCAGACTAGCTTGCCGATATAAAGCTCGTTGTTGAGAATGCCGGTTCCCCGGCTGGCATGGCCGCGGATTGTCGTATCGTTCCACAGCTTGCCTTCCGGACCAGCAATACCTTCCTCGTTCAGCGTCTTGGCAATGGTGCGGGGACCGATTCCGTCCGCGAATTCGCGGAGGATGCGCCGGATGACTTCGGCTTGCTGTTCATCGATCTCCCGGTCGCCGCGAGTGAGTTCGCCGCGTCCATCCAGCTTCTTCACGACCCTGTAGCCGTAGCAAAGCCCGCCGCCTGATTTACCGTCCTCGACACGACCGCGCAGGCCACGCCTTGTCTTGTCGGCGAGGTCTTTCAGGAAGAGGGCGTTCATCGTGCCCTTGAGGCCGACATGCAATTCGCTGATTTCGCCTTCCGCCAGGGTCACGATGGGTACGCCGGCGAACTTCAGATGCTTGAACAGGTTCGCGGTATCAGCCTGGTCGCGGCTGATGCGGTCGAGGGCTTCCGCGAGCACCATGTCGAACTGGCCCGCCTGAGCATCCTGCAACAGCATCTGGACACCCGGCCGCAGGATCACGGTCGAACCGGAAATTGCCGCATCCTTGTAGCAGCCGACGACCTTCCAGCCCTCGCGTTTCGCCTGTTCCCGGCAGATGCGGAACTGGTCCTCAATCGACGCCTCGCGCTGATTGTCGGAAGAATACCGGGCATAGATCGCAACGCGCTTCATTGCTATTCCTTTTGCGTCAGGCTGCCTTGTCGAGACGGCTCGGTCTGATCAACACGTCAGCTGATATTCCCAGCCGGTCATGCAGTTGCCGGATCATCTCGATCGACAGGCCGCGCCTTCGATTGAGGATTTCCGATGTGCGGTTCCGGGTTCCGAAGATCGGTTCGAGATCCTTGCGGCTCAATCCCAGCTGCTCCATCCGGAACTTGATCGCTTCGATCGGATCCGGCGGGTCCATCGGATAATGCTTTGCTTCATAAATTTCGATCAGTGTCGCCAGCACATCGAGGCGATCGCCGTCAGGTGTCCCGCTCTTGGCGCCCCACAGGCGTTCGACCTCATCAAGTGCGGCCTCGTGATCCGTTTCGGTGCGGATGGGCTTCAGATCAGTCGCCATGCTTCACCTCCGTTACATCGATCTTGTCATATGCCTTGTGCGTGCCGATCCACTTGATCCAGACGATACTTTTCTCGAAATCGACTGCCACCACAAGGCGATAATCATTACCCTTGATGTTGAAAACGACCCGCTCGGCGCTGACGATGCTCGCCGTTGCGTAAAGCCGTTTCACATCTGCGGAATTCGCCCACTCTGCCTTGCTGACTTCATCGAACCAGGCATCGAGCGCGGCCTTGACAGCCGATTGGTCTTTCTGCCCTGCAAGACTTTCAACGAATTCCCGCAAGGTGCGACGGGCAATTATCCTCATGAAACAACCTATCATGATCCCGAAGTGGGATCAACGGCGATATGAAAAATATCCCGGCGAGCATTTGCCCGTAACGGGATCGGAATAATGGGAGTAATTGATAGCCTACGACTCTTTGTTCCGCTTTTTGGCATTATCCGTGCGGTGTTCCAACGCTATTTTCTTCTGAAACTGCTCGCGCGCCATCTGGCGGCCGATCAGGCGAGCGAGGGCCAATACCGCTTCATCTGCCATCCGCATGCGAACCCCTTCCGATCCGGAAGTGTCGGAGGGCGGGAAGATCTCGATCCTGATCCTGTCGCGTTGCGGCTTCATGGTGTCCCTGACTCGTAGCGAAATGTCGGCGGAACCATCGAGACCCGATCAGGCGTGAAAGAAAATAGCGTCGGCCTCGCTGTGCGGCAAAGAGGATACTCCGGCCTACAAAGAGGACGGTTTCAATTGCGGCTATACCCGATAGCCAACCAACATTCCGACCGCCTCATCATAATAAGGGGCGCTTCGCGCGCATTGTCCTGATCGGCTGCGGCTGAAGCCTTGCCGATCCTTGAGGGGAAACCAAGGGGTCTAACCCCTTTTCTCCCCTCAAGTGCCACCTGCGCATGGCAGGGCCGCCCGCTTCTCAGGACGGGGCATATCCCGACCAGCTCCATTGTTCCGAATCCGTCCCGCTCGCTGCGCAGCCCGGCCGTGCTCGCCGGCACTTGTCCCCTTCCATCCCCGCGCGCTCTCGCGCCCCCGGGAGGCATGTCGGGGACATGCCTCCGGCATTTACGGAAAAAGGATTGGAACAATGGCAAGGACTGCGAAGAAGACCAAGACCGTCACTGTTGCGACGGACGAGAATGTGGCGACGAATGCGGAAATCCGCAGCGTCGGAGACGTGGCGGCGGAGGTGGTGGCGGCATTGCACGCACCGGAACCGGAAACCGCCATGACGGCAGAAACCGCGACCGGCAGGGAAGTTCTCATTCCCCTCAACAAGCTCAAGAAGTCGCCTCGCAATGCGCGGAAGACCCCGCACAGCGAGGAAACCGTCGGAACCTATGCGGCCAGCATCGCCGCCAAGGGTATTCTGCAAAATCTGGTGGTGGAGCCGGAAGTCAATGAAGCAGGCGAACCGACCGGCTTTTATTTCGTGACTATCGGAGAAGGCCGCAGGCAGGCGCAGCTTTTGCGCGTCAAGCGCAAGGAGATCAGGAAGACGGAAGCCATCCGTTGCGTTATCGATACGGCAAACGATCCCTTCGAGATCAGCCTTGACGAGAACGTCACACGGACCAGCCTTTCGCCCGCCGATCAGTTCGTATCTTTCCTTGAACTTTCGCAAAATCGCGGATGGGGAGCGGAGGAAATCGCCGCCCGTTTCGGTGTTTCCGCCCATGTCGTCAAGCAGCGCCTTCGGCTTGGCGCAGTCAGCCCCAAGCTGATGCAGGTTTACCGCGACGGCGATTTGACGCTGGACCAGTTGCAGGCGTTCGCTATCACCGACGATCATGCGCGGCAGGAGCAGGTTTATGAAGGTCTCGGCTATAACCGCGAGCCGTGGATCATCCGCCGCGACCTGACCCGGACCCATGTGCAGGCGAATGACCGCAAGGCCGTCTTTGTCGGAGCCGAAGCCTATGCGGAAGCGGGCGGCTACATCGTCCGTGACCTGTTTAGCGAAGATCGGGGCGGTTACTATGACGACCCAGCGTTGCTGGACCGGCTTGTCCTTGAAAAGCTGGAAAGCATTGCCGCCGACATTCAGGCGGAGGGCTGGAAGTGGGCGGAAGCCTCTATCGACTTCCCTCATGCGCATGGCTTGAGCCGTTTCTATCCGCACACGGTTGAATTGTCGGAAGAAGACGAAGCGGCCTTTACCGCAGCGAGGCAAGAGTTTGATCATCTGACAGCGGAATGGGAGAATACGGAAGAAGACTTGCCCGCCGATGTTAATCAGCGTTTCGCGGAACTTGAAGCGGAAATGGAACGCATCGACGCCAAGCGGCAAGGCTACGAGCCGGACGAGCTTGCGCGTGGCGGCGTATTCGTCACACTGAACCATGACGGAAGCGCTCGTATCGAACGTGGCTTCATCCGCCCCGAAGACGAAGCACCGGAGCCGGAGGAAGAGAAAGGCGAAACTGTCATCGACGGCGTGCGCGTCAATGAGGACGGCGAAGTTATCGAAGACCGTATCAATCCGGACCCCGATAGCGACGGCGACGATGAGGAAGCAGAGGAAGAAGACGGAGGCGATGCGGGCCAGCCGGTTTCCGATCTACTCACCCGCGACCTGACGGCCCACCGGACGCTTGGCCTTCGCCTTGCGCTTGGCGAGCAGCCGGATATGGCCCTCATCGCCGTCACCCATGCGCTTGCCGCGCAGACCTTCTATCGCGACGTGAATGCTCATGCCCTCGAAATCCGACCGAGCAGCGTTCAGCTTGGCGGACACGCGGACGGCATCGAGGACACGGCGGCGGCGAAGATGCTGGCGGATCGCCATGACGGATGGGCTTCTGACATGCCGCAGAACGCGGCGGACCTTTGGGACTTCATCGCCGGTCTCGACCCCGTAAGCGTCATGGCTTTGTTCGCGCATTGCGCATCGCTCACGGTGAACGCCCTCAAGCTGCCTTGGGAACAGAACAAGCGCCGCGCCCATGCGACCGCCGACAAGCTGGCGACCGCGCTTGCGCTGAACATGAGCCAGCATTGGACGCCGACCGTCAGCGCCTATCTTGGCCGCGTGACCAAGGCGAATATCCTCGCCGCCGTGGGTGAAGCTCTTGGCGACGAGGCGGCGGAACGGCTTTCGGGCAAGAAAAAGCAGGAAATGGCGGAAGACGCCGAAAAGCTTCTTGCCGGAAGCGGATGGCTCCCGCTGTTGCTGCGCACCGAGCGGCCCGCATGGCTGGACGCCCCACAGCAGGTGGAGGCGGAAGCCGAAACCGTTGCGGAAGCGTCGGAAACCGCAGAGCCGGAAGACGTTGCAGCGGATGCGGCAGAACCGGCCACGCCGGAACCCACCGCGACCGACGCGGCAGAGTTTGCCGAGCCGGAAGCCGTATCTGCCGAGGATCAGGTGACGGACCCCGATGCACCCGCAGCAGAGGGATCGGCTGAACCGGAAGGGGAGGCAACCGCCCCGGATGCGGCAGACGCCGAAGATGGCGCAGCTTTCCACGAAGCTGCCGAGTGAACCGTTATGGCCGGAGCCACCCACGCGGTTCCGGCCTTTTTTCCCATTGCAACGAGGACAGCTTCCGCCGCGCCGCAATCGGCGCGGCGGAAACCCTCGACGGATCGCAGGAACCACGACAATGAGCACCTATGACGAGCAGCGGGCAATGCTGGCCCGCATGGTCAGGGCGCGGAAGGAAACCCGCAATCACCTTTCCATCATCGAACGGCAGATCGTCAAACGCGCTGAGCGCATGACGATCACCGCCCGCGTCAAGACCCGCCAGTATGGCCGTTCGACCTCCACATGGACACTCGCCGACGAGCGCCATTATCACGAGACTGCCGCCACTCTTCGCTTCGGACGGCGCGGCGACATCGACGCGCCCACCCGCACGCTGGAGAGGCAGGATGCGGTTATCGCTGCCTTCTGCGCCCGCTTGCGGATCAATAGGGATGCGGCGCTTTGGGCGGAACCGGAGGAAATAGCGTCATGACACGGCGATTTCCCCGAACCCCCCTCCTGATCCCCGATGATCTGCGCGCCGCGCTGATCGCCAATGGCCGCGCCAGCGAGGAACAGGAAGATTTCGACCCACGCCCTGTCGTGAAGCTGTTCACGCCGGATGGTTCTGCCACATGGCTGATAACCGAAGCATACGAGGAACCGGATGGGGACATGCGGCTATTCGGCTTGATGGATCTTGGCTTTGGCAGTCCGGAACTTGGCTACGCCATGCTGTCCGAGATCAAGGGCGTTCGCGGCGGGCTTGGCCTGCCGGTCGAGCGTGACCTGTATTACAAACCGGAATATCGGCTCAGCTACTACACGAAGATGGCCCGCCATGCCGGAAGGATCGTCCCCTGAAACACGTTCCGGCGCGTCGGACCCCGATGCGCCGGAGCAGCCCAACGTAGAGAACCGTAAGGGAGGCCGAAAATGATTGCGCTGGTTACATTGTCCGTCGTGATGGTCATCGCCATGTGTTCGCTTGGCCTTATGCTGGCGACCTATGCCGTGCCGTTCCTGTTCGCCGTCATCGCAACGCGTTTCGCCTTCGCAACCGGAGCCGGTTATATCGGCGCTGGTATTGTCGGCCTGTTCGCGGGCGTGGGTGCTTACGGCGTCCTTGCCTGTCTCTATGCCACGCTGCGCTCGCCGGGATTGCGTCTAGCCATCGCCCTGATCTTCGCGGTTCCCGCCGCAATCGCGGGTTTCGCCCTGGTGCATGGTGCCGCCCGCGAGGCGGTTCCGTCCGAAGTCTGGCGGAAAATCTTTTCCCTCATTGGTGGCGCATTCATAGGCATGTCGGCACTGGCACGCCTGCGCGAAGGACCATAAATTAATAGGTAGGTTTTTTCGGGATTTCTGGCAAAAGAGCTTGCCACATCAGCAGTCTTGGCATTGCAAGTGCCGCGCTATCGAAGCGGCACTTTGCGTAATAATCCTGAACGTCAACCGTTCACGGCTTCTTTCAGCGCCTTGGCGGGCTGGAAGACAAGCTTCTTGGACGCCGCGATTTTGATCGTCTCACCGGTCGAAGGATTGCGGCCCTCGCGTTCGGGCTTATCCTGCACCTTGAATTTGCCAAAACCGTTCAACGAAACTTCTTCACCTTTTGCGGCGGCCTGCGAAATCCCCTTCAGGACATCTTCAACAATGGTCTTAGCTTGGGTTTTGGTCAGCTTATGTGCCTCGGCAAGGCTTTCAGCCAAATCGTTCATACTAACAGCCATGGATTATCCTCTCCCGTTGATTCGAGGCAACATGTTATCGTATGCAGGTATCGCCGTCGTCATCGATTGGTCAGTCGAGCGAATTGAGGAAACTCTGCAGCATTTCGTTGAAGACATGATGCTGTTGCCAATGGGGACCGTGACCGGCATCGGCAAGACGCAAGGGGCGGTCGGTCCAGAGATTGCGGTACTTCAGCGAGTCGATATAGTCGAGGTTAATGACCGGGTCAGCCGCGCCATTGACAATCGCCAGCGGCACATGTGACGTTGCGACGAGTTCCCGCTGATCAATCTGCGTTCCGGCGATTACGGCATCTACCATGTATTGGCGCGCGCGCCCATCGGTGCGGCGAACGGCCGAGGTGTAAAACAGATCACGTTCCGCACCCGGTCCAAGCGCCATGGCGACCACGCCTTCGATCTGCTCGTCCGTCAGGGTGGGATTGCCCGTGTAAGCCATCTCCGGATTGGGAAGGAAGCCGAGTTGCGCTCCTTTAGGTCCCGGCGGAATAGGTGGCGTTCCGAAGATCATCACGCCTGAAACGTTGCCCAGCTTCGCAACAAGATCCAGTGCAATATGCCCGCCGAGTGAATGCCCGAGAATAGCGACCTTATCGATGCGGAGCTTTTTGACGACTTCGGCAATCGCCTCGGCGTAACCGCCAAAGCAATATGTGCGTTGCGGATCGGTGGCGTCTGACGATGCGCCATGTCCGGGCAAATCCAGCGACACCAGCCGCCTTGTTCCGGCCAATGCCTGGCTCTGAAACAGGAACATCTCCTTGCAGCCGGAATTGCAATGCAGCATCAGAAGCGGAGTTCCGCTTCCGTCAACGTCGCTGACCGCGATACGTCCGTGCGATGTTTCGATGAATGTCTGTTCGCTCATGTCTGTATTCCAAACTCAGTCTATAAGGTCTCTGCTTGGGACACCATGATCACAAGATTGTGGTAAACCCCGCTGAGTCGAAATCCAGATGAAACACCATCATGGAACTGCGATAGTGAAGCGAGGCTTGCCACGAAATCGTGTCTCAATGGCAAGTAACAATAGCCGGTCGGGACAGAAGAGCAAAAGAAAAGGGCGGCACTGATGGTGCCCGTCGCATCGATGTCTTGATCGATTAGGCCGGCTTGCGGTCGCCGGAGAAATGGCCGCACCAGTCGTTGGCTGTAACCACCGGCGCTATCGGGCTTGAAGTTGAGCCTCGAATTCATCAATATTAGAATTATTCTAAAAATAAGATCGGACGATTGCAAACGCCCCTCTCCAGCGTGAGCGGCGACGGTTCGGAAATGATGGCGTCTCCCTACGGGCCGGGCTCGCGGCTTACGCTGAAGCCCCTCTTCACGGGTCTTCACCCTTCGGGCTTTGATCCCTGACGCAAGGACGGCGGCGGCGGACATTCCCCCGGAAAAGCCAGCTACTTCCACAAGGCCGGGCCGATGGCCTGTTCAGTTGCCGGCACGGCAGCACGACCAGACGGCAACCTCATACCCCCCCGCTATCCGTCTCGGCCATGCCCGCATCGAGGCGACCGAAGCGGGGAATGACGGATCGTCCAGCTTTACCGGGAGGCAGGGATTGCCCACGCTTGACAGGCAGGCTCCTTCCATGCCGCTCCGAACCCGGCGGTTCCAACAAACAGCGGGGGCGAAAGTTCGGGCCGTTTTCATTTTCGCCTCATGATGGTGGTGAAGGAACTTCACCGACTTGACGTTGAGATTGAGGAGCTAGGTTGCGCGGGAGCCAGCAAAACCTGAACCATTTTCCGTGCTTGAGAAGAAAGCGCTGATCGATTGCAGCCATGACGTATTGTCCTTTTTCCGCCGACCAGACCACGCCCACCGCGACCTCGATTGATCAGGTCTGACCGAAGACCGGCGACGCAAGCGCCGCCTCGATCTCATTCCCGCAACGTCCGGCAACAACTTTTTTCCGCCGCCTTCGGCTTTGCACCGCGAATCAAAAAAGCTGCCACCGGCCGCCCTCCATTTCATTCCGGCCCTTCGGGTGCGCGCCGATCGTCCCCGGTCAATCGACCATCATCGAGATCGCGATGGGCGCGGTCCGATCAACAGAAGGACAACACGTCATGGCTACAATCGGCACTTTCTCCCGCACCGAAAATGGTTCAGCTTTCGCTGGCTCGGTCAAAACCCTCAATCTCAACGTCAAGTCGGTGAAGTTCGTCCCGGCCGAGGGCGAAAATGAAAACGGCCCGGACTTCCGCGTGTTCGCCGGAGCGACCGAATTCGGAGCGGCATGGAAGAAGCAGTCCAGTCAGGGCAACCCCTACCTCTCGGTAAAGCTGGACGATCCGTCATTTCCCGCTCCGATCTATGCGAGCCTGGTCGAGACGGACAGCGAGGATATGGTGCTGATCTGGTCGCGCCGCCGCGCCGGCAACTGAACAGGCCATCGGCCCGGCCCCGCGAAAGCGGGGCTTCGCCATGCTCATGCCCGCCGCCGCCATCATGAAATACGGAGCGCTACGCGCGCGTGATCCTGATCGGCTGCGGCTGAAGCCTTGCCGATCCTTGAGGGGAAACCAAGGGGTCTAACCCCTTTCTCCCCCCAAGTGCCGCCTGCGCATGGCAGTGCCGCCCGCTTCTCAGGACGGCCCACTGTTTGCAGCATCTGCAATTTCCAATCCGTCCCGCTCGCCGCGCAACCCGGCCATGCTCGCCGGCACTTGTCCCCTTCCATCCCCGCGCGCTCACGCGCCCCCGGAAGGCATGTCGGGGGACATGCCTTCGGCAATTACGGAAAAAATGGAGCAAGGACCATGAATTATCATCTCGCCACGCGGTTCGGCCGCAACAGCCACCAGATCAGCGGACGCGAAGCGCTCGACAACGAGGCGCTTTACCGGCACGTTCCGTCCATATTTGCGCGCGAGCCGCATGACAGCCGCTCGGAGCGTTACGTTTATGTCCCTACCATTGAGATTGTGGAGGGGTTGCGCCGGGAAGGATGGTTTCCGTTCTTTGCCGTGCAGTCGGTTCCCCGCGACGGCGACCGCATGGGACACGCCAAGCATATGCTGCGTTTGCGCCGTGACGGCGGTATAGGCAAGCCGGAAGCGGCGGAGGTTATCATCGTCAATTCACATGACGGAACGAGCTCATTCCAGTTATTCGCCGGTATGCTGCGTTTCGTCTGCACCAACAGTCTGGTTGCGGGCGACCGCTTTGAGGAAGTCCGCGTCCCGCACAAGGGCAATATCCAGCATGACATCATCGAAGGCGTCTACACCGTCGCGGAAGACTTCCCGCGCCTGATCGGCGCCAGCGAGACGATGAAGGACATCACCCTGTCGGCGGACGAGCGCCGCGTTCTGGCCGAGGCAAGCCTTGTCGCCCGCTACGGCGAGGAGGAAAGCCCATTGCGTCCCGAACAGATCATCCAGCCGCGTCGCCGCGAGGATGCCGATAACAGCCTCTGGACTTCATTCAATCAAATTCAGGAGCACTTGACCAAGGGCGGGCTTCACGGACAGCGGCGCAACGCCGAAGGCCGCATCCGGCGCAGTCAGACCCGCGCCATCAATGGCATCGACCAGAACGTCACCCTCAATCGCGCGCTCTGGACGCTGGCCGAAGGCATGCAGCGTCTCAAGACCCGTTGACTGCGATCGACATGGAGCCGGATTTACCGGCTCCATGTCTTACTTACGAAGGCGTGCACGGCTGGAAATCTCTGCCGATCCGTGAACCCGGATCGGCGGCGCGGCCAAGCCCGTACATGACCGCCGCTCGCCGGGCTCCGCCCGGCTCGCAAGATCACAGCGCCAACCGGGCCTCCATCCAAACTCTTCTCACCGATGAAATCGCGGATCGACACGCAACACTGTTCGAAAGGGCAGGGATAGCGAAAGCGCACGCGATATTGAGATGAACCGTCATACCCGGTGAAAGTGCTTGAACACGGAAGTATCCAGTCCGGCCGTTTCGGCCGACCGGACCTCGATATGCAGAAGAGAGTCGGGACCGACCCGAAAATCGACGACGAGTTGATCGCCGGGGCTGGCCTTCTCGATCGCGTTGCGCGCGACTTTCCGCAAGGCACGCCCGAGCGCCCCGGCTTCGACCGGGCATTCCTCCTTGATCAGCGGCACACGCAGGACGCAACCGACCTTGCTCTCTGCCCGGAAGTGATAAAGCTTGCGCGTCGCGCGGGACTTTGCGAAATCCTGCAAAGCTTCCATCAAAGCCTTTACGCCGTTCGCGGGGTCCCTGCCTCTCTCGTAAATCGAAATGCTGGCGGATGCGATTGTCATGCCCTCTTGTACCATACGAGCTCCCGCGTCGTAAGTATTCACTGCGAAGCCTAAAGCAGCAGGCCAGTCGGAGTTTGCTCTGACGACTTCTTCGGCGGGTTTTTGGGGGAACTCTACCGCAATAATTCGCTCGGATCGACGCCAAGGGCATCGGCAATTTGTCCGAGCACGGTTACACTGGCAGAGACCTTTCCGCGCTCAATCGCACCGACATAGCGCATGCTCAATTCCGCCTGCGCTGCCAGCTCCTCTTGCGTCAGGTTCTTCTCATGACGAATGCGACGCAGATTGACCGCCATGGCCTCTTTCAAATCCATGGCAGATGGGAACCAGAACCGGAACTATCGTTCTAGGAACGATCATTCCTATTCGCCGCTCGATGAGCTATAATATTCATGTAACCGACGTGCTCATATACTCTCATTAAATCAAACGTCACGTTTCTATACGATTTGCTGCCGGTTATTCAGGGGAACAACGATGCAAAAACCGGAACTTGATCCAGACGTAGCGGATACCGCGCCCGATTCGCATATCCTCACCGGCTATGACGAAGCCCACCTCATCACCTATCTGCGCCTGCTCGATGCGGCGGAAGACGATGCGGATTGGCGGGAAGTCGCCCGCATCGTGCTGCACATCGACCCAGAAACCGAGCCGGAACGAGCGCAACGCGCGTGGGAAAGCCACATGGCGCGGGCAAGATGGATGGTTTCAAACGGTTATCGGCATCTGCTACGTGGCGGCGCACCGAATTAGGTCAATCTACCTGCGGTTTTGCCAATCCGATATCACCGGTTTGCGTTATTGGTATCTGGCGCGAGGCAAACTTCGCTCCGATACTTCCGGCTTTCTTCACTGTTCCATGGTTGTAAGGAGTCCGGAATGTCCGAATACGATTGGAAGAATCCCGCCGCCTATGCCTACATGAACGATTACGATGCGGAAGGATTTGGCTGTGAATATCTGCATCGCAATGAAGATTTCCACAAGGAATACATAACGGCTTCCGCCGACGATGACGTTGCCGCCGACGCGCTTGCGGCAAAGTGGGGAGTTCGATTTCGCCCCGCAAAACGACCTTCGGATGGAACCGGCGCTGTGGACCCCCGACGCCTTTCCCCGCGTGCTCCAACTGGTTCTGATGACGACAAAGCCGCGCCACTCGAGCGAGACGATTCCACTTTCACGCCTGCCGGGAGCCGATTGCCGCCCCGACGGCGATGACCTCTATGTTCTCTGGAAGCCGAAAAATCATCCGCACCGGCTGATCGTCGCCGATGGTCGCAGGGATGGATGTTTCAATGCGGTTCTCCTGCCGCTGGACGAGGCTTTCGAGACCCGGCTTCATGCGGCGGGCCGCTTCTGGCGGCAGGTGAACGGAAGGCCGCCCGGTCCCGACTACGGCGTTTTCCCGCCGAGAAGCCGGCAGCTTTCCATCCTCACCTTGCGGATATTCGACGCGCGCAAGGCAGGAGCGTCCTATCGTGAGATCGCCAACACCTTGCTTTCGAGCACACCGATTGCACCGCGCGACTGGCGGGATCATCCCCTGAAACATCGCATTCGCGAGTTTCTGTTGAAGGCCGACCACATGATCTATCGCGGCGGCTATCACGATCTTCTGTTCTATCCGCACCGGCGCGGCAAGCGCCGGAAGAAGCGAGCGGGCAGGGGGTAGAAAAACACTACCCCCTGTTTTTTGACATCCCTTCGGCGTCGGCAAATCCGGCACCGTCCGTTTTGTAGGTCCCGGCAGGTCGGGGCCGCACCGGAACGAGACGGAGCCGACATATGACCGACAACAAGATCATCGACCCCAAAAATCCGCCGCAGCGTTTCCTCACCACCAAGGAAGCCGCCTTTGTCGTGGGTATCTGCAAGCGGACGCTGGAAAAGCACCGCACCTATGGCACCGGCCCGAAATATCGCAAGGTCGGCGGCCGCGTTCTCTACGACATCGACGATCTGCGCGCCTGGACCGAGATCGGCGCGAGGGTATCCACCACCGATCCGATTTCCGATTTCGTCCGGCCTGCCAAGCAGCACGCAGCGCTTGCCCCGCGTTACGCGGGCAAGCGCTGACGCCGTTGCGCCGGAGCGACAACGATGCGGAATTCCTTGGCTGGTTCCCGGCAACTCGAACTGTTTCGGCCATGCGGCGGTGACATAGCGACCCGCGACGCGCAGGATCTCATGGCATGGCCGTTCTTCTCACTGGCCAAATCTCGCCGCGTGACGCCGATCGACTTTCGCATGGGCGATGTGTCGATCCGCGTCGAGGCCACCGCCGAACATGGCATGGCGACCATATGGGATGCGGACATATTGGTCTGGGCTGCCTCGCAGATCGTCGATGCACGCGACAAGGGCTTGCGAACCTCACGCTTCATGTCCGCCACCCCTTACGAAATCCTGTCGTTCATCGGCCGTAGCGATACAGGGCTGAACTACAATCGTCTGAAAGCGGCGCTCGACCGGCTGCAATCCACCACCATCGTTACCTCAATCCGCCAGCCGGACGAGCGCAGGCGGCACCGCTTTTCATGGATCGCCGAATGGAAAGAGCGGCTGGATACGGCAGGACGGTCGCTCGGCGTGGAACTCATCCTTGCGGACTGGTTCTATGCCGGCGTCATTGACGACGCGCTGATCCTCACCATTGATCATGCGTATTTCGATCTGACTGGCGGCCTTGAACGCTGGCTTTATCGCCTCGTGCGCAAGCACGGCGGCCGTCAGTCGTGGGGCTGGAGTTTTGATCTCGAACATCTTCATCTGAAGTCCGGCAGTCTCTCTCTCTTCCGGCGTTTTCGTTTTGAGTTGCGCGCCATTGTCGAGCGTCAGCCCTTGCCCGGTTACCGCCTTGCGCTGACCGACGATCCGGACGGGCGGCAACGGCTTACCTTCCGCCCCGAAGCGCCGAAGAAGACCGTCACGCCACGCAAGCGGACAGGAGGCAAACGATGACCATCGTTATTGCGCTCGCCACGTCATCGCCGTTCGGTGGAAAAGGTGTGGACGGAGCCGTACTATCGGGAACGCCCGAACCCGAACTATCAGGAACGCGATTCCCGTACTATCCGGAACGATACCCCCTCGTAACCATTGGATTTTACAAGCGGAATTCGGCTCCTTCTAACTTTACTAACATAGAATCCTTCGGATTCTTCCTAACGTACCCCCCTGAAAACTGCCTTTGTGGACGACGTTTCGTGCCTGTGGTTGGCCCTAAAAGACGAGAACGAAGCCGGTTAGTCCACCGATCAGGGGCCAGCAACACTTTCGCAAAAAGCATAGGCCGGGGCCGATCAATGGCCGAACGGCGCCTTAAATCGTGGAATCGTGATCCTTTAATCGTGGACTGGCTTATCAGTCAGTCTCGGATACAAGGAAAAACGAGTGCGGCACTTGCGACTTCCTTCGTCGGGAGGCCAAGCCGATGAAGGCAGGCGCTTCCTCTCCTCGTACGCTGGTCCATCTGACATGGCGTGAGAACCGCATCGAGCAGCGCATTCATTTCGGCCGGATCGCCGAAGAACAGCGCATCGACCGTCATCGCCGCATCGTCGGCTTCGATCCCGGTGCGATCTTCGCCTTCGTCAGATGGGCCGCGAACGATTATGGCACCGTCGTTTCCCGCATCGACATTCTGCGCACCGTATCGCCGGGAGAGGGCTACCAGACCGTACCTCTGGTCAATCCCGGCGGCGAAATCCTGCTGCGCGCCCATGGCTGGCCGAAGGTTCAGAAGGTGCTCGACGCCATAGACGCGATAGAGCGGCTTGGCATTGATCCGGCCGATGTCGCGCCGGATCACTGGCGGCACATCCATAACCGTCTCACCGTCAACGAGCCGTTCAGCGCGTATAGCCGCCAGCAGCATCGTGCCTGGCTGATGCGCCGGGAGTTTCTGCCATGACTGCCCGCCGCATGACGCTCCTTGCCATGCTCGCCGGCACGGCGTTGATCACGCTGCCGGTCTGGAACCCGCCCGCCATTCGCGTGATCTGGAACGCATCGGCCAGCGTACCAGTCGGTCTCTACCGGATCGTTCCCGCAGGCCAGCTCGACGTCACCGATCTTGCCGTGGTCATGCCGCCCGCCGATCTGGCCGGCTTCCTCGATCAGCGCCGCTATCTGCCGAAGGGTCTGCCGCTCCTCAAGCGCGTGCTGGCCCTTGCCGGAACCACCGTCTGCCGAAACGGCGCGGAGATCACCGCCTACGGCATGACCTATGGGCAGGCCGGCGAGCGCGACGGCCGGAGCCGCCCGCTACCCGTCTGGCAAGGCTGCCGGACGCTTCGCGCCGGCGAAGCCTTCTTCATGAACTGGGATAGTCCCGACAGCTTCGACAGTCGCTATTTCGGGCCGCTTCCCCTTAGTTCCGTCGTCGGCCGGGCAATCCCGCTCTGGACCACCGACGATCCAGATCCGGCCGCGGAAATCTTCCGCGAGCCGGTTTCCAACGAGCCGTGACGACTCGTTTTCTCTAACCGCAGGAGTTTTCCGCAATGACCCAGATAGGCACCTTCACCCGCAACAATGACGGCTTTTTCGGCCGCATCCGCACGCTCACCCTCGATGCCGAAGTGACCATCCTTCCCGTCGATGAGACGGATGCAGAGAACGCGCCGAACCATCGCATCTTCGCCGATGGCCTTGAAGTCGGCGCGGCATGGGACCGCACCGGCGAGCGCGCCGGGGCATATCTCTCTGTCTCCGTAGACGATCCGTCCTTCATCGAACCGATCCGCGCCCGCATGTTCGAGTCCGACACCAAGAAGGACACATGGAATCTTCACTGGACGCGCAAGACGCGACGCGACGAACAGGCGTGACCCTCATGCGCCGCCATCGTTCCCACGCATCGTCAGGCTCAAACCCCTTGATCGATCGAGCGCCGATCAATCCCCTCGACCCGATCGCCTATCGGGCGGCCGTCGCGCGCAACGGCGGTCAAGGGCGGCGGCCTGTTTTCCGGTGGCGTTGCATATGTTCATGCGTTGCCCGTCCGGAAAATGTTGGCCGGCGGCGAAGCCTTGCCCTTGGCCAAAGCGAGCACGATGGCAGGCTGATGGGCAATCGGGACGGCGGTGCAAGCGTTGCCGTCCCGTCGCTCATGGCGCTGCTGATCGCAGGCATCATGATCGTCACGCTGCCATGCGCGGCAATGGCCGATTCGCAGACGGACAATGCCCCATCAGATCGCGCTGTTGCGGTCGCCACGCCGTCCGATCCATGGGCCAACTATATCACGGAAGCCGCCGGACGCTTCGCCATTCCGGAACACTGGATACGCGCCGTCATGCGTGCCGAAAGCGATTATGATCCGCACGCCATCTCGCCGAAAGGCGCGATGGGCCTGATGCAGATCATGCCCGCCACATGGACAGAACTGCGTTCCCGGTACGGCCTTGGCGACGATCCCTACGATCCTCGCGACAACATTCTGGCAGGCAGCGCCTATCTCGCGGAACTGCATGATCTCTACGGCTCGCCGGGGTTCCTCGCCGCCTATAATGCCGGTCCCGGCCGTTACGAAAAACACCTTGTCATCGGCGATCTGCTGCCCGCCGAAACCGTCGATTATGTTGCGAAGATCGTGCCGCTGATCGACGCGGACGCAGCCGTTGCGTACCGCACCGCTGATCGTCCGGCGCGTTCCGAATGGTTCGTCTCGCCCCTCTTCGTTGCGCGCGTAACCGTTCCTGTGAGCGACCAGCGGACGGCGGACGATTTTCCTTCCGGCCGCACAATCACCGACCTGTCGGCGCTCGCACCGCCGTCCGATGGCCTGTTCGTGCGCCGGTTCGAAAAGCAGGAGGCGCGGCCATGAATTTCACCATTCAGGGCAGGGCGGGGCAGATAGGCCAGCGGGAAAGGGAAGGCAGGATAAAGACAGCAGGGTGCGGTTGGGGTGGCGGCGGATTTTGTCATGATTTCAATTGTTTATTTCCCGGCTCACAGGGTGTTTGCCATTCGGCACCCTTCTGCATCCGACAAGCATCTGTTTTTGCTGAATTCTTGCAGGGTTTAAGAGTGTAAATGGCCAAAGATGATGATTTTCGGGTCCGTCCGGGGCGTATCCGCTCCCGCACCAGCCAGCGGGCCAAACCTTTCATCGCACAGGTGCTCGCGGCGTCCCATCGTGCTGGAGGTCCGTCGCCGCGACGTTCGGCCACGGCATCCGCATCCAAAGGTCCGCGTCGAAGTGTGGGCCGGGGTAGGGCGGCGACCTTGGCCGCCAACCGTTTTCTTAACAATCGTTCGCGTGGCGTCGTCATCAAGGCTCGCGTCGTGCGCAACACGAAAGGCGTCCGTTCGCTTGCCGGGCACGTCGCCTACCTTCGGCGCGAGGGCGTAGCCAAGGACGGTGAGGCCGGCCGACTGTTCGACGTCGATCACGACGATGCGAATGGCCGCGATTTCGCGGAGCGTTGTGGAGACGACCGGCATCATTTCCGCTTCATCGTTTCGCCCGACGATGCTGTTGAACTCGGAGACCTCAAGACCTTTGCCCGCGATTTGATGGGAGAGATGGAGCGTGATCTTGGCACGAGGCTCGATTGGGTCGGCGTCGATCACTGGAACACCGAGCACCCGCATCTGCATATCCTCGTACGCGGCGTTACCGATGACGGCGAACTTCTGGTCATCGACCGCGACTATATTCGCGAAGGGATGCGCAGTCGTGCGCGCGACATTCTCACCCAGGAGCTCGGACCACGCACCGACCTCGACATTCGCCGCACCATGGATCGCCAGATCAAAACCGAACGCTGGACCCAGCTTGACCGGGCGCTTGTCCGGCAGGCGTCTATGGAAAACGGCGTCATAGACTTGCGGCCTGACCCCGATCACAGGCCGGACGAGTTTCATGCGCTGAAGATCGGGCGGCTTCGCAAGCTGGAAAAACTCGGCCTCGCTCATCCAGCCGGCGAAGGCCAATGGATCATCGACGACAAGGCGGAAGCCACCTTGCGTGAACTGGGCGAGCGCGGCGACATCATCAAGCGCATCCACCGCGGCCTCACCGAAAGCGGGATCGAACGGGCGACGGCAGACTATGTTCTGGCCGGGGAGGGGACCGAAAAGATTGTCGGGCGGCTGGTCGCGCGCGGGCTGGATGATGAGCTTTCCGGTTCTGCCTATGCCGTGATCGACGGTGTTGACGGCCGCACCCATCATGTGCGCCTGCCCGATCTCGACGCGGCCGGCGATAGCGCCTCCGGCTCGATTGTCGAACTGCGTTCCTATGAGGACCGCATCGGCCGCCGTCGCATGGCGCTGGCCGTCCGCTCCGATCTGTCGATAGAAAGCCAGATACACGCCGATGGTGCGACCTGGCTCGACCGCCAGCTTGTCGGCAATCCGACCGCCGAACTGGCTGAAGGCGGTTTCGGCGGCGAAGTGAAAGCTGCGCTGGAGGCGCGCACCGAACGTCTCGTTGAGGAAGGGCTTGCAAGACATGACACCGAAGGCGTTACCTTCCAGCGCAATCTTCTTGCGACCTTGCGTCGAAGAGAGCTTGAGCGCGTTGCTGGAAACCTGTCAGCCGATACTGGCCTGTCATGGCAGAGAAGCGAAGCAGGCGAGCATGTCTCGGGCATCTATCGCCAGCGCGTGACACTGGCCTCCGGCCGCTTCGCCATGATCGATGATGGTTTGGGTTTCCAGCTCGTACCCTGGACGCCTTCGATCGAACCGCATCTGGGCCGTCAGGTCAACGGCATTGCCCAAAACGGCGGCGGTGTTGATTGGTCGTTCGGGCGCAAAAGAGGAATCGGTCTGTGAGAGCAATGTGTGAAATCCGGTGATGATGGTGAGCTCTTTGAGACGCAGCATGGACTCGACCTGGATGAACAGGTAATGGATCAGGAGAAAATTACCTACCGGTAGGTGCGAAGCATCCGACGCGTTGAGGTGTCCACTGCGGCTTCTTCATCAAGCAGAAGAAAGGCCGATGAAATCGGAGGCGCAACGCGGTGCACAGTGTATGGAAATGTTCTGCAACACGCCAGTTCGCTTCATGAATTTTTCTGCGGATTGACGTGATGTGCGCACGGGAGACCGCATGATATAGGTATAGTGCTATCCTTGGTGTGATCTGTACACTGCTTGACACAGGAAGGTGTTGCGATGGAACATGAGCTTTGCCCATTTCGCGAGGATCATAGAGATCGACGCAGCGCTAGCTTGTGCTCAGCAAGAGAGTTTGCGGATGAAGTCATCGCCATTTAGGGACGATTGGTGAGGAAGTCTGGCTTCCACATCAAGAATTATTGCATGTCGGTCGTCGCCATAGCAGTCTGGCCAACAAACCTGAGACATGTTCCCCGTGAATATGAATCGTGTGCCTGGCGGCAGCAATATTTCATGCTCCCAGCCACCGATGAAGAGAGCAGGGAAACCACCCGGCAAGCGAACGCGCGCGATGTATGATGGACTGTACAGTTGGTGACCGTGATATAGTGCGACTGCGGAGCTGAGAGATGTAGCTGTAAAACTGAGATGCGGCTTGAGCTCTTGGCCTGCAGTTAGTTTGGCGTAGTGCAGGTGCGGGGCATTACCGAAGCCGTGCCAGACAGTAATAGGAAGCATCGTTCGGTTGGACCAGGATGCACGCGCGAGACACAACATGTTCTGCCAATCGTCTGGATTTCTTTCGCGGGCTTCCGGACAGGCAAAGAGACTCGAGTGTTTTGCGCTTGGGCCGCTCCAATGCGACGCTGCGTTACGAACAGCTCCGGTTGGGAGGTCCCCTAAATGAGGAAGCGCTAAATAATGTGCTACTTTTAACTGTGCTTGACGAGTTGTGTGAGGCTGATGGATTAGCTTGGTGAGATCCTGTCCGCTTTTCCAGTCGTGATCGTGAATTCCGAGGTCGCGCTCGATACGGTGGGAAACGTAGTGTTCGGCGGCGCTGACAAGAGCGACGTCGGCCATTTCGAGTTCACTATTCACATAGCGGGCACTAAATTCTTCGAATTCACGGCGTACACTGAAAATGATTCCGCGCTGAGCCATCCATTGTGGATCAATCGAAAGATGCGGGTCATCGTACCAGTGCCGGTCTCTGCGTGTCGCTTTGAAACAATCAAAAAAGTCGGCGACAGGCATATCCAGCCAGCGCAGCGCTGATTCACGCTGCGCTCTGGTGCCATTTTTTGACAAAACCTCTATAGCAGAGTGGATGACTCGCTCGGGGTGACTTCCCCACGCTTGTACTCGCGGACCGGGTGTTGGCGTTGGCAACGCTTCAATACGTGCGAGTGTTTTGTGAAAATCATCCGATGGTCGGCTGCGGGCTAATCCGAGAACCCTTTCGAGAAAACTGCCCTGAAAAATGTGCGCGTATGTCGCTACTAGCGGAATATAACGACGATGGCTGTCATCTCGGTCAAATCGCTTTACTCCCGCGACGTACTCCAAACCATCCGTGTCGCGCTCGACTTCGACGACGTAACCGTTTGACAATGATCTGATTTCAATGGGTCTTTGGTTCCAGACATAAAAGTCTCGTAACACCATTAGGTTACTCTCAAATGCGACTTTGGATCAGAGAAACCTAGCTCGTGGTTGTCTTTGAACGTATGGCCCGCCCCGTCTGCAAGGGGTAATTTGAAGATCGCTCTGCTCAGTCTGCGTCAACGTATCCGGTCTCGGGATCAAGTCCCGGCCAAGATGGAGATTCGCGCAGTCTGGTCCTCATAATCACACCGGCCTCGATCGGCCGTTCAATGGTTCAGGTTTCCAGGCTGCCGTTCGACTGTCAGGCCATCTTCTTCTCACCACGCGCAGATTTCCGCGACCATCAGATCAGCATCCGATGATCTCCTGTTTCTACGCCGCTGCGATTGCCGGATCGAAGCTACGCTCCTTGCGCAGCACCGCCCAGACAATGCGCGCGAGTTTGGCGGCCAGCGCGACGACGACGATGTTCTTGTGCGCCCGCTCCAACAAACCTCGAGCCCAGCGGCCCAGGGGTGTATCCTGAGCCATGATGCGCGGCAGGACCGCGCGAGCACCATGGATCAGGTTTGCTCGCAGGTAGCGGTTGCCGCGCTTGGATATGCCCAGCAGCCGGGGCTTGCCTCCGGTGGTCGCCTGCCGGGGCGTGAGGCCCAGCCAGGCGGCAAGATCACGCCCGCGCCCGAAGCTTGCTGCATCGCCGACCGCGGCAACAAGCGCGGTGGCGTTGACGACCCCGATACCGGGGATCGTCGAAAGGCGACGGGCCGTGTCGTCGTCACGCGCCATGCGCACGAACTCAGCATCGAAGGCAGCAATCCGTTCGTCGAGGCTGCGCCACTCGGCGCGCAGGTCCTCGACCAGAAGGCGCATGCGTGATGACAGCCGAGGATCGTCCTCATCGGCGAAAACCCCAAGCAGATCTTCCAGCTTGCGGCGACCCTGGGCAACGACGATCCCGCGCTCCAGCAACAAGGCGCGCAGGTGATTGATCAGCGCCGTCCGCTCCGCCACCAGGCGCGAGCGCGCTCGATGCAGCGCCTGGATGTCGGATTGCGCTTCGCTCTTCACCGGCACGAACCGCATCGTCGGCCGCGTTGCGGCTTCCGCGATTGCCTCGGCATCGTGGTCGTCGTTCTTGTTCGCCTTCACATAGGGTCGCACATACTCCGGCGACATCAGCCGGATTGTGTGGCCCCTGGAACCCAATACCCGCCCAAGGTGATGCGCGCCGCAGCAGGCTTCCATCGCCACGATGCAAGGCTCTATCTTGCCGACAAAGTCCAAAACGCCATCGCGACGAAGGCGACGGCGCAGAACCACAGCGCCGGTCCCATCGAGACCGACAAGGCTGCAGACGTTCTTGCCAAGATCAATTCCGAGCACAAATATCGACATTGTCCGTTCCTCTCTCTTTCCAAAGCGGAGCAATCCTAACCGATTGCTCCGGAGAGGGGCGGGCCATCCCATAATCACAGTTCATCCTTTACTTGGCGTACTGAACCAAAGAGAAAAGAGCTAGCCCCTTATTGCGCATCGAGCAAATTTGAGGGCGTTGTCGATTACGCAAGAAATATGGTCGAGGCGTGTGTGTCCACCGTTCATGGACACTACCTGATTTTTTACGCCGAACGCGATGCAGGTGTTGCGGTGATCGCCGCCCGCATCTTGATTGGCTCGACCTGTAAGGCTGACAACGAAAATCGCCTGTCTTTTTAGGTCGGAGCGCGAAGCACAATAAAAGCTCCTTGAAAGGGTGTCCGTTAGCCATCTTCTATTTCTCCCGTCATTTTTGCGGGAGAAGCCTTGTCTGCTACCAAGATCCTTTGGGGTCCAATCCTGACCGTTCTGTTCATCGTGTTCGCCTCCATCTGGAGCGCGACGCAATGGACCGCGTGGCAGCTTGGCTTTCAACCCCAATTGGGCGAGCCGTGGTTCCAAATAGCCGGTATGCCGGTCTATCCACCACACGCAATTATCTGGTGGTGGTTCTTCTACGACGTCTATGCGCCGGACGTCTTCATGACGGGCGGGATCATCGCGGCGTCCGGCGGTATCATCGCCATTGTCTTTGCCATCGGCATGTCCGTATGGCGGGCGCGGGAGGCCAAGGATCTCGCCACCTACGGTTCGGCCCGATGGGCGACCGAACCGGAAATCCGCTCCGCTGGATTGCTTGGTCCGGATGGTGTAGTGCTTGGCCGCTACGACGGTGAATATCTTCGTCACGATGGTGTCGAGCACATACTCTGTTTCGCCCCAACGCGATCCGGCAAAGGCGTCGGTCTGGTCGTTCCCACGTTGTTGACATGGCCGGGTAGTTGCATCGTCCACGATATCAAGGGCGAGAATTGGGAACTGACGGCAGGTTGGCGTTCCCGCTTCGGTCGCGTCCTGTTGTTCGATCCCACCAATCCGGCTTCCGCGGCCTACAATCCGCTGCTGGAAGTGCGCCCGGGAGACGCGGAAGTCCGCGACGTGCAGAACATCGCCGATATTCTCGTTGATCCCGAAGGCATGTTGGAGCGCCGCTCCCATTGGGAGAAGACATCCCATTCGCTGCTGGTCGGCGCGATCCTGCATGTTCTCTATGCGGAACAGGACAAGACGCTGGCAGGTGTCGCTTCCTTCCTTTCCGACCCGAAACGGCCTATCGAATCCGCTTTGCACGCCATGATGCTGACCAATCATCTCGGCGAAGCCGGTCCGCATCCTGTCGTCGCATCGGCGGCGCGCGAATTACTGAACAAAAGCGAGAACGAACGGTCGGGTGTCTTGAGCACCGCCATGTCGTTTCTCGGGCTTTATCGTGATCCTGTTGTGGCGAAGGTAACGTCTCGCTGCGACTGGCGCATTGCCGATCTCGTATCGTCCGATAAACCGGTCACGCTCTACCTCGTCGTGCCGCCATCCGATATCAGCCGCACCAAGCCGCTCATCCGCCTGGTGCTCAACCAGATCGGGCGTCGGTTGACGGAGGACCTGCATGCGAAAGATCGCCGCCACCGTATGCTGATGATGCTCGACGAGTTTCCGGCCTTGGGGCGGCTGGACTTTTTTGAATCCGCTCTCGCCTTCATGGCAGGCTATGGCATCCGGGCATTCCTCATCACCCAGAGCCTTAATCAAGTGGAAAAGGCATATGGGGCGAACAACAGCATCCTCGACAACTGCCACATCCGCGTCGCCTTTTCCACGAATGACGAGCGGACGGCGAAGAGGCTCAGCGACGCGCTCGGCACAGCCACCGAAATGCGGGCCATGAAGAACTATGCCGGCCACCGGCTTTCGCCCTGGCTTGGGCATTTGATGGTTTCGCGGCAGGAAACCGCTCGCGCTCTATTGACGCCCGGAGAAGTCATGCAGCTTCCGCCAACCGACGAAATCGTGCTGGTGTCCGGCCTGTTTCCGATCCGCGCCAACAAGGCGCGGTATTTCGAGGACAGGCGCTTGTCGGAGCGTGTTCTTCCACCGCCCGTGGTTTCATCATGCACTCCCGGTAACGTTAGTGTCGGCGATTGGGCCGGACGCATTGCCGTTGCGCCGCCCGATCCCCCTAAACCACTCTTCGGCACGGCGCTGCTGTCGACGCTGGACGAGAGCGATACCGCAAACTCCGGTATTCGCCGGGAGCCGGATTTGCCGGAGCATCAGGACGTCGCCCCATCCAAAGAGCCGGTCAATGAGTTCGAACTGTTGGAAGACGATCCCGATGACGAGGCGATCCGCTCTCGCACTTTGCGCCGCCAGATGTTTGGCGTGGCGCGTCAGGTTTCGCTCGATCCGGATGATGGGCTGGAGTTGTGACCGTCATGAAAGAGCAGCTTTCCATTTATCTCGAACCCGATCTTCTCCGCGCCGTGATCGCTCATGCTGATCGGCATAAGGTTTCGAAATCAGTCGTTGCGGAAGCGGCCATCGCATCTTTCCTGTCGCCGGATGCGGCGGAGCGGCAGGAAGCGGCGATCACCCGTCGCCTTGACCGGCTAACTCGCCAGCTTCAGCGCTGCGAGCGCGACATTGGTATTTCCGTCGAGACGATGGCGCTGTTTGTCCGCTTCTGGTTGATGGCCACGCCGGCGCTTCCCGAAGCCTCACAAGCCGCCGCCCGAGCCAAGGGGCTGGAGCGATACGAGGGCTTTGTCGAGGCGCTCGGTCGGCGTGTCGCAAACGGCAACTCCTTCTTGCGAGAGGTTTCAGAAGATCGGGGCGAAGCAATCGAGAAAAATTCAGAGTAATAGGTGAAGCGCGTTACGCGGCTTCTTTGCCCACTACGTTTTTCGAGGAGCATGGAAGCGGAAGCGCATTGCTGATCGAAGCAGCGTTGCTGGACTGCGATTGTCGCGCGCGTCGTTCAAAAGCGAAAATCCCCTGTCTTTGTAGGTCGGAGCGCGATTAGCACCTTTGCCTTGTTGCAAAAGGCAGTTTCCTGTCTCTTCTAATCATCCCCGTTAGCGGCACGAGAAACCTCGCCGCGAGAAACGGGGACCAGCGTGGCACACCATCTCCATCATGACAGGGGCGTCATCTCTCGCAGTGTGCGGATGTTGCGCACTGCGCTTGGACCTTCGATCGTTCCCTACCTTGAAGATCCCACCGTTGTCGAGGTGATGCTGAACCCGGACGGCCGCTTGTGGGTGGACCGGCTGAAGGAAGGGCTTGCCGATACCGGCGAGATGCTGTCGCCGGAAGACGGCGAGCGCATCGTGCGGCTGGTCGCCCATCATGTCGGCGCGGAAGTCCATGCCGGCAATCCCCGCGTTTCGGCCGAACTTCCGGAAACCGGCGAACGGTTCGAGGGGCTGTTGCCGCCCGTCGTTGTGGCCGCGACCTTTGCGATCCGCAAGCCCGCCGTCGCCGTGTTCACCCTGTCGGATTACGTGGCGGGCGGGATCATGACGCAAGCGCAGGCCGACGTGCTGCGCATCGCCGTCGAAAAGCGAAAGAACATCCTTGTCGCCGGCGGCACCAGCACCGGCAAAACCACCTTAACGAATGCACTTCTGGCTGAAGTCGCCAAAACCGCAGACCGCGTGGTGCTGATCGAGGACACGCGGGAACTGCAATGCGCTGCGCCGAACCTTGTCGCCATGCGCACCAAGGACGGCGTGGCCTCGCTCTCCGATCTGGTGAAGTCGTCGCTGCGCCTGCGCCCCGACCGCATTCCTGTCGGCGAGGTGCGCGGCGCGGAAGCGCTCGATCTCCTGAAAGCATGGGGCACCGGCCATCCCGGCGGGATCGGCACGATCCACGCCAATACCGCCATCGGCGCGCTGCGCCGCCTCGAACAGCTCGTGCAGGAAGTGGTGATGACGGTACCGCGTGCGCTGATCGCCGACACCATCGATCTCATTGCCTTTCTCTCCGGCCGTGGCTCCGCCCGCCGCCTATCCGAAATCGCCCTCGTGGACGGGATCGATCCCGTCACCGGCGATTACCGCACCTTGTCCGCTCAACTTCCTTCCGACCGCCAACCCCTCCCGAAAGGAGAAGACGCATGAACACGCTTGCCCTTTCCGTACCTTCCGCCCTTCGCCGTCTCCGCGGCCGCCTTGTCCACGCGACGGCGCTGGTGTCCGTTGTGTCCGTCACGCTGCTGGTGGTGGCACCCGCCCACGCTTCCGGTTCCTCAATGCCATGGGAGGAGCCGCTTCAGCAGATCCTCGAATCCATCGAGGGGCCGGTCGCCAAGATCGTCGCGGTCATCATCATCATCGCCACCGGCCTTGCACTGGCCTTCGGCGACACCTCGGGCGGGTTCCGCAAGCTGATACAGATCGTCTTCGGCCTGTCCATCGCCTTCGCAGCCAGTTCCTTCTTCCTGTCCTTCTTCAGCTTCGGCGGCGGGGTGTTGGTCTGATGGAGGACGTTCGCGGCTTCTTCGCGCCGGTCCACCGGTCGCTCACCGAACACATCCTGCTCGGCGGCGCTCCCCGCACTGTGGCCATCGTCAACGGCACTTTGGCCGGGGCCGTCGGTCTTGGCCTGCGGCTCTGGATCGCCGGTCTGGTGATCTGGGCCATCGGGCATTTCTTGGCAGTCTGGGCGGCACGGCGCGACGCGCAATTCGTGGACGTCGGCCGCCGACACCTGCGCTATCCGGCGCGCATGGGCGTGTGAGGGGAGATAGCCGATGCTGAACCTCTCCGAATACAGAAACAAGAACGCGGCGCTTTCCGACTTCCTGCCGTGGGCGGCGCTGATCGCACCGGGCGTCGTTTTGAACAAGGACGGCAGCTTTCAGAGGACGGCACGGTTTCGCGGTCCCGATCTCGACAGTGCAACGCCGTCCGAACTGGTGGGCACCACGGCCCGGCTCAACGGGGCGCTGCGCCGTCTCGGTTCCGGCTGGGCGATATTCGTCGAGGCGCAGCGCAATCCGGCCACCGAATATCCCGAGAGCCTGTTCGCCGATTCCGCATCGGCCCTGCTCGACGTGGAGCGCCGGGAGCAGTTTGAAGAAAGCGGCCTTCTCTTTGAGAGCAGCTATTTCCTCACCTTCGTCTGGCTGCCGCCCGCCGAAGAAGCCTCGCGCATGGAAGGCTGGCTCTACGAGGGCCGCGAGCGCTCCGGCGTTGATCCGTGGGAATTGCTGAAGGGCTTTATCGATCGCACTGACCGCGTATTGCATCTGGTCGAAGGGTTCGTGCCGGAAACCGGCTGGCTCGATGACACGGAGACGCTGACCTATCTGCATTCGACCATTTCCGCGAAACGCCATCGCGTCCGTGTTCCGGAAACGCCGATGCACCTCGACGCGCTTCTGGCCGATCAGCCGCTTGCCGGCGGGCTGGAGCCCCGTCTTGGCGATTTCCACCTGCGCACGCTGACCGTGATCGGGTTCCCGACCGTGACCTTTCCGGGGATACTGGACGACCTCAACAGGATCGCCTTTCCATATCGGTGGAGCACGCGGGCGATCATGCTCGACAAGACCGACGCCACCAGACTGGTGACGAGGATCAGGCGGCAATGGTTCGCCAAGCGGAAGTCGGTCGCGGCCATCCTCAAGGAAGTGCTGACCAACGAGCAATCCGTTCTTCTGGATTCGGATGCGGCCAACAAGGCAGCGGATGCCGATGCCGCGCTTCAGAATCTCGGTTCCGATCAGGTGGGCGCAGCCTATGTCACCGCAACCGTCACCGTGTGGGACGCCGATCCGCGCATTGCCGACGAAAAGCTTCGCCTCGCGGAAAAGGTCGTCCAGTCCCATGACTTCACGGCCATCGTGGAGACAGTGAATGCGATCGAGGCATGGATGGGCAGTATTCCCGGCCATGTCTATGCCAATGTCCGCCAGCCGCCCATCTCGACCCTGAACCTTGCGCACATGATGCCGTTGTCGGCGGTCTGGGCGGGGCCGGAGAAAGACGAACATCTCGACGCGCCGCCGCTGTTCTATGCGAAGACCGAAGGGGCGACGCCGTTCCGGTTTTCATTGCATGTCGGGGATGTGGGGCACACGATGGTCGTTGGTCCCACAGGTGCCGGCAAGTCGGTCCTGCTGGCGCTAATGGCCCTCCAGTTCCGCCGTTACGAACGCTCGCAGGTGTTCGCCTTCGATTTCGGCGGTTCGATCCGCGCCGCCACGCTTGCCATGCGCGGCGACTGGCAGGATTTGGGCGGCTCGCTCTCCGATGATACGGCGATGATGAACACCGTGTCGCTCCAGCCGCTTGGCCTCATCCACGACACGTCGGAACGGGCATGGGCCGCCGACTGGCTGGTGGATATTCTGATCCGCGAAGGCATCATCATCACCCCGGACGTCAAGGAGCATCTCTGGACGGCGTTGACATCGCTGGCATCCGCTCCGATCGTGGAACGCACGATCACCGGCCTGACGGTCCTTTTGCAATCGTCGGCGCTCAAGCAGGCCTTGCGCCCGTACTGCATCGGCGGTCCCTATGGCCGCTTGCTCGACGCGGAAATGGAATGGCTTGGCGACGCGTCGGTTCAAGCCTTCGAGACCGAAGGGCTGATCGGCACGGGTGCCGCCCTGGCCGTGCTGTCCTATCTCTTCCACCGCATCGAATCCCGTTTCGATGGTCGCCCGTCATTGCTCATCATCGACGAAGGCTGGCGAGCCCTGGACGATGGCGGCTTCGCCCAGAAAATCAAGGAATGGCTGAAGACGCTGCGCAAGAAGAACGTCGCCGTTGTCTTCTCTTCGCAATCGCTGGCCGACATCGAGGCGTCACCGATAGCGCCGGTCATTGTCGAAAGCTGCCCGACGCGCATCTTCCTCGCCAATGAACGGGCCATCGAACCGCAGATCGCATCCGTCTATCGGCAATTCGGCCTCAATGACCGGCAGATTGAGATTGTCGCTCGCGCCACGCCTAAGCGGGACTATTACTGCCAGTCGCGCAGAGGCAACCGGCTGTTCGAGCTTGGCCTTGGTTCCATCGCTCTCGCGCTCTGCGCATCGTCGGACAAGGCCGCCCATGCCCTGATCGACGAACTCATGAAGGACGGCGCAAAGCCGTATTTCCTCGAAGCATGGCTTGAGGCCAACGCGCTTCGCTGGGCCGCCGATCTTGTCCCCGATCTCACCAATGTCATCGACCTGTCCGCTGCCAGTGCGACTGGTGCGACTCGGCCGGCGGGCCAGTCTCCCATTTCCCCAACATCCGAAGAGGAGATTGCTCCATGACGAACATCGCCCGTCCCCCGCGTGCCCATGTTCTCGCCTGCGCCGTCAGCGCGTCCGCCATCCTGTTTCCCGTCACCTTGCCGCTTGCCGTGATCGCGTTCACGTCGTCTCCGGCACTGGCATGGCGCATTGTCTATGACCCGACGAACTACAGTCAGAATCTGCTTTCCGCCGCCCGCGCGCTGGAGCAGATCAACAATCAGGTGACGTCTCTCGCCAACGAGGCGCAGATGCTCATCAACCAGGCCAAAAACCTGACCAGCCTGCCGACCTCGCTCCTGTCGAAGATCGAAGGCAACTTTTCCGAGATGTCGTCGCTTCTCAACGAGGCGGACCAGCTCGCCTACAATGTCCAGAATATCGAAACGCAGTTCAACGCCACCTATCGCGATTTTGCGTCTGGCGACCGCACCGCGGCGCAACTGGTCTCTTCGGCGCAACAGCGCTGGCAGCAATCGGTATCGGCCTTCGAGCATTCGCTGAAGGCCGGAGCCGTCGCGGTAGGCAATATCGAAGGTACGCAGCAGCAGACCAGCGAGCTTGTCACCGCCAGCCAGTCGGCCGTGGGCGTGCTTCAGGCGACACAGGCAGGCAACCAGCTTCTCGCTGTGCAGGCGAAACAGATTTCCGACCTGACCGCCATGCTGGCCGCACAGGGCCGGGCCAATGCGCTCGAACAATCCCGGCAGGCCGCAGCGCAGGAGCAGGCTCGCGAGCAGTTTTCCCGTTTCATGACCGGGACTGCCTACAGTTCGTCCAGCGTTCGCATGTTCCACGATTGAGGAGCTTGCAACGATGGACCTGAAGATCGCCGCTCGGATGATCGCCGTCTTCGCAATTGGTGCAGGGCTGATCGCCGCAATCACGGCCTTGCATGACGATGAAGACAGGCCCGATGCCGACGCCCCCCGCATCGAGCGTCCGGGCGGCGACCCTGCTCGAAAAAGCGAGCTTGTCCGTTGCCGTGACCTCGGCACGGCCGCGCTCGAAGACACCGCCTGCCGCAAGGCATGGGCGGAGAACCGCCGCCGCTTCTTCCACATGGACAAGCCGGACCGGTCGACGCCGCCGAAACAGAACGCCGTCGAGGGAGAAACCCGATGAACAATGTCGGTGTTATCGACCGTTTCCTCGAAACCTTCACCAGTTATATCGACAGCGGTTTCGGACTGTTGTCCGGCGAGGTTGCCTTCCTGACCTCAACGCTGATCGTCATCGACATTGTGCTGGCCGGCCTGTTTTGGGCATGGGGCGCGGATGAGGACATTATCCAGAGGCTCGTGAAGAAGACCCTTTATATCGGCTTCTTCTCTTTCATCATCGGCAATTTCAACAACCTCGCCAAGATCGTCTTCGAGAGCTTTTCCGGGCTTGGCCTGAAGGCCGGTGGATCGTCGCTATCCGGCTCCGAGCTTCTTCAACCCGGCCGGGTCGCTCAGGTCGGCCTTGACGCCGGTTATCCGATCCTCAGTTCCATTGCCGATCTCACCGGCTACATCGCCTTCTTCGACAACTTCATCCAGATATTCATTCTGCTCGTGGCGTGGGTGATCGTGCTGATCGCCTTCTTCATCCTCGCCATCCAGATTTTTGTCACCCTGATCGAGTTCAAATTGACGGCGCTCGCCGGCTTCGTGCTGATCCCGTTCGCGCTGTTCAACAAGACGTCCTTCCTTGCCGAAAAGGTGCTCGGCAACATCGTCGCCTCTGGTGTGAAGATATTGGTTCTCGCCGTGATCGTCGGCATCGGCTCCGGCCTGTTCAGCGAGTTCACTGCCGGCTTCTCGGATCAACCGACGATCAGCGAAGCCCTGTCGCTGGTTCTCGGCGCGCTCGCCCTCATGGGCCTGTCGATCTTCGGCACTGGCATCGCTACCGGCCTTGTCTCGGGTGCGCCGCAGCTTGGCGCGGGTGCGGCGGTCGGAACCGGCCTTGCCGCCGCCGGCATCGCTGCCGGTGGGTTCATGACGGCGAAGGCCGGACTGGGGGCGGCAGGCGGGGCGATTGCCGGTAGCGTACGCGGCGGTGCTGCCTTGGCCGGTGGTGCCAGGACCGCCTACGGTCTCGGCGATGCTTCCGTGGGATCGACCGGGACCGGCGGCGGAGCGGCCGGCTTCGCTGCAGTCGTCCATGCAGGAGCCGGCCTTGCCATGAACAAGGGCAGGGATGCGGCCTCGCGCGCCGGGGAATCCATGCGCTCCAGCTATCGTTCCGGACAAGCCGCCGCGTGGAAGGCGACGGGCGGCAAGAACGACGTCAATCCCGGCGGCGCTGGCGGCGGCAAGGCTGCCAACGATCCGGTCTATGCCGCCTCGCAGCCCGCCAAGACCGTTTCCGGTTCCGACATTTCCCCGCAATCCGCATCCGCACCCGATTGGGCGCAGCGGATGAAGCGCAACAGCACCATTCACCACGGCGTGAGCACCGCAGCCCACACGATCCGCTCCGGTGATCATGGCGGCGGCTCCATGTCCGTCTCTCTCAATCAGGATGACAGCAAATGAATATCTTCAAGCGTCCTTCCGTGCGCTATGCCCGCACGCCAGAACCCGAAACGCCCTACCAGCGCGCCGGACAGGCATGGGACGAACGGATCGGCTCGGCCCGCGTCCAGGCAAGGAACTGGCGGCTCATGGCATTCGGTTCCCTCTTCCTTGCCGGTGGTTTCGCATCCGCCCTTGTCTGGCAGTCCACGCGCGGCACCGTGGTTCCGTGGGTGGTGCAGATCGACCGCTTCGGCGAGGCGCAGGCCGTGGCTCCCGCCGTGGCCGATTATCGGCCGACCGACCCGCAGATCGCATGGCACCTTGCCCGCTTCATCGAGCAGGTCCGCTCCATCCCCGTCGATGCGGTCATTGTGCGGCAGAACTGGCTTCGCGCCTATGAGTTCACCACGGATCGCGGCGCGATCGCGCTCAACGATTATGCGCGGTCGAACGATCCGTTCACCAAGGTCGGCAAGACGCAGATCTCGGTGGAGATTTCCAGCGTCATCCGAGCCTCTCCGGACAGCTTCCGTATCGCATGGGTGGAGCGTTCCTATGACAACGGCCAACTTTCCGGCACCGAGCGCTGGACGGCGATCCTGACCGTCGTGATCCAGCAGGCGCGCACCGCCGAAAAACTCCGGGCCAATCCACTCGGTGTCTATGTCAACGCAATCAACTGGTCGAAGGAAATGGGGCAATGAAGACGAATGAATCACGCATGAAGTCGCGCTACGCATCCGGAATGGTTCTGGCGCTGGTATCGGCAACCGTGCTGGCAGGTTGCGCCAAAAAATACATTCCGCCGGAAATCGACTATGACGACGCGGCTCCCGCCATGCTCAGGGCCGATCCGGTTCTTCCGGTCAAGGTGGTCGAGGTGCCGAAGACGTTGCCGCTGCCCGGACAGTTGAAGCCGGTCGATGGCGGGAAGAAGACCCCGGAATCTACCGATCCAAAGGTCCGGATCAGCGCGGCCAACGAGGCGGCACGGATGCAGCCGGTCCGTGACGGCTTCATCAACGCCGTGCAGGTCTATCCGTTCTCGGCCGGCGCGCTCTATCAGGTCTATGCCGCCCCCGGTCAGGTGACGGATGTTGCTCTTCAGCCGGGAGAAACCCTTGTCGGTTCCGGCCCGGTCGCCGCCGGTGACACCGTGCGGTGGATCATCGGCGATACGGAGAGCGGCGCGGGTGCGACGAAACAGGTTCATATCCTCGTCAAGCCGACACGGCCGGATATTCAGACCAACCTTGTCATCAACACCAACCTGCGCACCTATCATCTGGAATTGCGCTCGACGGAAAAGACCTACATGGCGTCCGTCTCGTGGCAATATCCCACCGACCAGCTCATTGCGCTCCGCCGTCAGAACGCCAAGGCAGCGGAAACGCAAGCCGTCGCGTCCGGCGTGGACATCTCGAAGATCAACTTCCGCTATCGCATCGAGGGCGACAGCGCGCCGTGGCGGCCGCTGCGCGCCTTCGATGATGGCGCGAAAGTCTATATCGAGTTTCCGTCCGGCATCGGACAGGGAGAAATGCCGCCGCTCTTCGTCATCGGCGGATCGGGCAATTCCGAACTGGTCAACTACCGCGCCCGCCAGAACTATTATGTCGTGGATAGGCTGTTCGCCGCCGCGGAACTCCGGCTTGGCGACAAGGACACGCAGAAGCGCGTTCGGATCGTCCGCACGGATGGCCGGCCGGCGACGGCCAAGCGCACGGCGCTGTTTTCCTCTGGGGGCGACCGATGAGCGGACAGGGACAATCACCGCAAAGGGATATTGCCGCGCAATTGCGCCTTCGCCCCGAACCGGCGCGTGTCACGCGGCTTTCCCGCAAGGTCCTGATCGGAGCCGGCGGTGTTGCGGGCATCGCCATTGCCGGCGCTCTGCTTTGGGCGCTCGACACCAGCCGGCGCGGCAACCAGTCCGCGACGGAGCTTTACAACGTGGACAATAAGACGCCGGCCGATGGGCTGGCCGGTCTGCCGAAGGATTACACCAATATCCCAAAGCTCGGTCCAGCCCTTCCGGGCGACCTCGGCCGGCCGATCCTGCGGGCGCAGGAACAGGGCAAGCCGGTTGTCGCGCCGAATATCCAGACGCCGCGCGTCGACGCGCAAGAGCAGCGCCGCCTTGCCGAGATCGAGGCTGCGCGGCTGGCGAAACTCTTCACCGACAGCCGGGGAGAGCGGACGACCGGCAATCAGCAGGTCGCATCCGTAGCCGGAACGAACGCCGATACGGCCAACGCTCTCAACCTGCCCGCTGAAACGCCACCGCTCGATTCCGGTTCGGCGCAGAACATGCAGGATCGGAAACTGGCCTTCGTCAACGCGGAGACTGACCGCCGCACCGTCAGCGCCGACCGCGTGCAGGAGAGGGCGTCGCCCTATATCGTGCAGGCTGGCACCGTCATTGCCGCCGCGCTCATCACCGGGATCAAGTCCGATCTTCCCGGCCAGATCACCGCGCAGGTCACGGAGCACGTCTATGACAGTCCAACCGGATCGCATCTGCTGATCCCGCAAGGCTCCCGCCTGATCGGCCAGTACGACAGCCAGGTCGCGTTCGGACAGTCCCGCGTGTTGCTGGTATGGAACCGGCTCATTATGCCTGACGGCACATCCATCGTGCTCGAACGCCTTCAGGGTGCCGATCCCCAAGGCTTCTCCGGTCTGCAGGATGGCGTCGATTATCATTGGGGCCAATTATTCAGGGCCGCCGCCCTCTCGACGCTGCTTGGCATCGGCACCGAGATTGGCTCCAGCAATGACGAGAACGAAATCGCCAAGGCGATCCGTGAAAGCGCGCAGGACACCGCTTCCGACGTCGGCCAGCAGATCGTGCGCCGACAGCTCAACATCCAGCCGACACTCACGATCCGGCCGGGGTTCCCGGTGCGCGTGATCGTTCAGCGGGATTTACTCATGCAGGCATATGGTGCTGCGAAGGAGCCGACATGACCAAGTTGAAACTCTCCGCCATTCCCGACGACCGACCGGTAAAAATCACCGTCGAGCTTCCGGCAGAGGTGTTTCGGGACTTGCAGGCTTACAGCCAATTTCGCATGGGCCCCTTGCAGATTTACAGCCGCAAGCGTTAACCGCGTAGCCTGCCTAATGGGAATAAGACGTAAAACCGCAACATAATGCAACATACCCGAATAAAGTTTTGCAGGAGATAATATAGAGGTAAGGCAGAACGCGGCGCGTAGGCCGCGGACAAATCAGCACCCGAACAGGTCCGACCTACAACAGTTGACAGCCATGGCACTATCCCCGCAGCCGCGGAAACACCGTTGCTCACAAAACGGCCTCACAGACCCAGGCGTGCATTCTGATCGTTGAAGACGACGAAGCTATTGCCAGCATGCTGGTCGATCTTGTCACCGCCCACGGCTTCCAGGCCGCATCGGCGGCGAATGGCAGAGAGATGGACAATACGCTATCACGTCATGACTTTGATCTGATCCTCCTTGATGGCATGCTTCCTGGGGAAGGCGGCTTTAGTATTTGCCGACGCCTGCGGGCGGCAGGAGAGACGCCGATCCTGATGCTAACGGCCTTGCGGGGAGATATCGATCGCATCCCTGGTCTTGAACTTGGTGCGGATGATTATGTCACGAAGCCGTTCAATTCTCGTGAGTTGTTGGCCCGCATCAAGAACATTCTTCGGCGAGCCGCGGATCGACAGCAAGAGCCCGAGGCCGAGCTTGAACCAATGACGTTTTCGGGTTGGACCATCGACCCGCGCAGCCGGCAATTATTCGATGCCGATGGCGCACAGGTTTCCATGACAACGGCCGAGTTCGACCTGCTGTGGGCTTTTTGCTCCCATCCTAACAAAGTTCTCACATGCGAGCAGCTTCTGGCCATGACTCATGCGGGTTCGGCGGGGCCGATCGAGCGTAGTATCGATGCCCATATCAGCCGCGTTCGCCAGAAGATCGAGCCAAATCTGAAGGATCCGACGTTTATCAAGACCGTCCGGTTGGGCGGATACCTGTTTGCCTCGAAAGTGGAACGTGTTCCATGAGGGGGTTGCGCAGCACCTCGATCCGCAAACAGCTCTTTTTCCTTGCCCTCTTGCTCGTCGTTCTTGTGTCGACGGTCGCGGCAATGTCAGAACCTTTTATCTATGGGCGCCACGATAAGGGCATCGAAATTGGTCTCTTTGCGGGTCGCGTGGAGACAATCCTCGAGCAGTTTGGACGCAGCCGAGACCCAGCAGAAGAAGATGCCGTAATTCACCTTGCCGAGCGGATGGGCATTTCGGTACATCGCGCTTCGTCCTCCCAAGCCACCATTTCCTACCAGGCAGGCACGCCGACGCCGCAAGTTCTGGAGCACGTCAAAGAGCTTATCAACGATGGGATCTGGACTTCGATTCGGAATGCGTTTCGCTCAAATAGCGGCCCACCAGTATTGACCGTCAAGGTTGACGACAACAGAGCTCTCTCGTTTGCTATGCCGCAATTTCCTAGCAGCGTCTGGCTGGCACCGGCAATGGCGAGCGGCCTCCTGAAAATCGTCATCCCTCTCATTTTGCTCGCCTATATCGGCAGCTGGCTGATAACAGAACCTCTCGTCCGCTTCGCGGCCGCCGCGCAAAGGGTGAGCATGGACGACCACTCGGAGGAGCCCTTCAAAGCCGAGGGCGCATCCGAAATTCGCAGCCTCGCAGCCTCCCTCAATGTCATGCAAGGCCGAATCCAGACGATGCTGCGAGAGCGAACGAGGGTCCTTCGCGCCATAAGCCACGACCTTCGAACCCCGCTGACAAGATTGCGGATGCGGATCGACCGTTCGTCCGAACCTGAACTCAAAGAGCTCATGCTGGCTGACGTCACCACGCTGTCGTCGCTGATTGACGCGAGCCTGAGCTTCCTGGACAACAGGTTCGAACCACCACGCAAAGTCGACCTGTCGAGTTTGCTCCAGACGATCTCCAACGACTTTGCGGATACAGGCGTCGAAGTCCGCTTCGTCGGTCCGCGCAGGCTCAAATACGCTTGCATGCCGCAGGGCCTGACGCGAGCAGTCTCAAATCTGGTCGATAACGCTTCAAGATTTGCCGAGCACATCGAAATCGAACTGATAAGCAACCAGGACGGCGGCGTGCTGATCCGCGTTTCGGATGACGGGCCGGGGTTGCCTGACGAATTGAAGCATCGTGTTCTTGAGCCGTTCTTCAAGGCAGATGAATCCCGCCAGACAGGGGGGAGGAGTGGCGGCTTCGGACTGGGGCTTTCCATTGCTCAGGGCATCGTAACCATAGGCCACAAGGGTGCGTTCCGGTTGCTCGACCGGGAGCCTAACGGACTTGTGGTAGAGATCGCGCTACCTCCTGTCGAAGGCGTGCAAGCTTCAGCATCGCAAATCGATGTGGTCAAGGCATAGAGCGTTCACGTCCACGCGAACATTTCCCAACATTACTGAAAACACAATAACGTCGCAGTCGGCTATCGCTCGTCCAGCCACATTCGCCACTCGGCGTAACCACCGGCTGGAGCAAAAACGTGAAGATCTTTTCCAAAGCCAGCGCATCCCTTCTCGCTGCCATCTGCGCTCTCGCCAGTTGCACCACTGCTGATCCAACAGCTTATGCCGGGCTTGCGTCCGCGCAGCACCTTAAGGCCGACCCGAGTGACAGAAGCGGCCGCGTTCCTTACCGATACAATAGCGGCGCCAACTGGAAGCAGTATGACAAGGTCATCATCGACCCGGTGACCGTCTATCGAGGTCAGGACAATCAGTTCGTCAAAGTCAGTGAGCAGGACAAGGCCTCGCTGGCCAGCTACATGCAGTCCCAGTTCACGCAGAAACTTCGTACGCGGTTTTCGGTCGTAAATGCGCCTGCACCTGGAACGCTGCGCATCCACTTGACCCTGACGGGTGCAAAAACAACAACGCCAGTCCTTGGGCCATTCTCGCACCTTGATGTTGGCGGTGGCGTCTACAACGCCGTGCAGGCCGCGAGAGACAAGGAGGGTTCGATGACCGGTTCAGTTGCCTACGCTGTCGAGATCTACGACGCGACGAGCAATACTTTGCTGCTCTCCTATGTGACCAAGCAGTATCCGAACGCGATGAACGTGGGAGCCAGCTTTGGCGCTCTGAAGGCCTCCCAGGTGGCGATTGATAAGGGTGCTGACGCGCTTCTAGCGCAGTTGCGCTAGCGGGAACAGTCGCAACATATCTCAATATCAAACGACACACCGCAACAGCGAACAGATGCATGGTGTCATTGTCCAGGGTCAATTTGGCGAGACAGGCCGTGTTCTGCAAGTCGCCCAAGGAATAGCTGCGCACGAACGGCGAACTGAACATCACGGCCTACGGGCGTAGCCAAGGAGGAAGCAAATGAAACGCAATGCAATAGCTTTGGGTGTGGCGGCCATTCTTACCGTTGCTGCTGTGGGACCTGCCCTCTCGCAGGCCGTCAACTATGATGACCGGTTTTCAGATCCCTACGAAGTCGATGGCAATACGGAATCGCGCTTCCTGCATGCGTGGAACCGCCATCACGACGCCGAGAACAGATGGTCCGGTCGCAGGAGCTTTGGTCCCGACGACGTCATCACCTTGCTCGAGGATCGTGGCTACCGGGTGCGGGATGTTCAGGACGTCGGTGAGCGCTATCTGGTCAAGGCGACGCGCGGCAGCGATAACCTGCTTGTCAGTGTCTCGCGTGGCGGCGAGATCATGGGTGTCGTTCACGACAGATATTAGCAAGTCGGCAACTCAACATCTAGGCACGTTCGTCGCAACGCTTGAACCGAGCTGACGCGGTTGAGGCACGCCGCAGTGAGGTGCAGCAAGAATTCTCACTTTGGTCCTCACGAAAGGCAACCCATGTCCGGTCATTTTGAAGGCGACATCATCTCTCCTCCCGAAGCGCCCAGCGCGAGTGTCATCCGTATCGAGCGTGTTTGGCAACACCGCCATGACCTCGAGCTCCCTGTCCCGAAGCCTCGGCACAACCGCGCACGGTTTATGGCTCTGGGAGCCGGGGGGCTTCTACTCGGTGCAACCTGTGTTTTCTCCTACAGCGATCTGGTGCCGACAAACGGTCTCGATCCGAAAGAGGCAATGGCTTCTCATCCCGTCGACCAGGAAATTGTGGCCGCTTCACCCAAGCTGCGAGACGTTGTCGACGCCGCACCCGCAACCGTCCACATCAACGAGACGCAAGTCGCGTCGCTTCCATACGTCGCGATACCAACGAAGCGTCCGTTCTACGAACACGTACAATCCGGAAAACCTGAGCATTCGACATCGACCACGAACTCCTCGGATGTCGTGCATTTCGACAGATGCAAGCCGAGCTGTGAATCCCGGGATCCGCTAGTTGTCAGGATGACGCCGGCCGCGGTCCAGGCTGAACAGGCTACGATCACTAATGAAGCCGCAAAGTTCGACAGCCCAAATCGCGCAATGGAAGTCGGTGCATCCGCTCTGAACGGGGCAGGTTATTTGTTGACCCAAACCGCGGCTCTACCCTTCACGACGCTGAGGCTAGGTCGGGATGCAGTGATCAAAGTGTCTGGATTGGATTGATTTCAACTTGAGCCCGTTGCCGCCGGCAGATCGCCGCGACGCAACTGCGGGCGTGCAATTCCCAAGGATGACCAGAATGAGAACATGGACGGCCATATTGCTGTGTTCACTCGCTATACCAGTCCTGTCCGGCTGCGTAAGCGACGACTACCCCTACGATCGACGATCCGATTATTCGCGGGATTTCTATGGGACCCCAGAGCAACGCGACCGTGCTCGAGAGGCCTGGCAGCGCCAGCAAGTTCGGCGTGACGAGATAAATCGGCGAGACGAGGCCGGTTATCGGGAAACCAGAGAGCACCGCCAATTTTGTCGAAATTCTCCTTCGTCAGTGTTTTGCAGATACGACTAGCGAAATCGATACGCACGGCTAGGCTGGAAGCCGATCCGAACTTCTGGGCTCAAACGGGTTGTTTTGTTGGCAGAGACCGTCATCACTGCGTGTAACAATCATAGCCAAGAGGAAGACCGCGGTGATCCGGCATACAGTTGCATTTAGGTTGAGACATCTTGCCGGATCCGATGCGGAACGGCGGTTTTTGACGAAGCGATGGTGCTGGCCAAGATACCCGGTGTCAGGAACTTTCAGCAGCTACGACAGATAAGTTCGAAGAACACCTTTCACTTTCTGTTTTCTATGGAATTCGACGATCAAGCGGCCTACGACTACTATAATCAGCACCCTGTCCACACTGCATTTGTGCGTGAAAAATGGCAGGCCGAAGTGGCCGAGTTCCTCGAAGGAGACTACATCGATCTTAGATTGATGAAACCACCATTGGCACAACAACTGATGCAAATTGGCCTCCAGCCATACCGGGAGCACCAGCAACTATGTCGCCTCGCCTCGCGCGTATCGAGCTGGTATTTCGGTAGCGCCGATCGCCAGATCCAGATTGGCGTCAAGCGTACTCCGGATTAACCGCGATCATCAACAACAACCGCGTCCAAGCTGCAGAAACATTGCCACACCGTATTTGAACGATGGAGCCTTTTCGCGACCTTTTTCGTCATCAGGTCGATGAATCCCAATTTTGCTGCCAAGATCGTGCCTGGTTGTATGGTCAAAAATTTATATTGCAGTCCGAATTTCTACAATGCTACTGACCCGATCCCATGTCTTGGCGCACCTCTGGTACGCTCGTCACACGTCGCAATCTAATCGAACATATCGCCTTGGTATTGGCTTGGTTTTGACATCGCCAGGTTGTTTGGGTCGTCCATAAGTCATCCAAATAAAGGAAACGACAATGTTCAAAGGCGAATTGACAATCGAAGATGTTCTCAATGACCCGCTTATCCGTCAGGTGATGCATGCTGACGGTGTATCTTCCCAGCAACTTCGGCACCTGCTGCGCAATGCACGCGAGAGATACCTGACCGCGAGCCAACAAGATGGACCAAGGCCTGCCTCTGCGATTGCTTCTTTAGTGTTGATAGAAAGAACTCCATGGTGTCCATCCCGCAGAAGTGCCGCATCGCAACAAAACATAATCTGAAAAGACACTCTGCAACAGACCCTTGCGCCATAGTCGAGTGCATGAGCAGGGCCGAGCCGACCGGCGCGAACTTCGCTCTGCACATTTAACATAGGGACGTTGACATGCAGTTCAGACTTTTGGCCTTCGCAGCGCTGGCGCTATCTTCCGCCGTTCCCGTTCTAGCGGCCGATCTCGTTTACGAGCAACCTGCACCTCCGAGCGAGCAGCAGGTCTACTCCGCTTATGACTGGTCTGGTTTTTATCTCGGTGCACAGGGCGGATACAACTGGAATCAGGCCACCATTCTTGGCTCCAACGTTGATCTCGACAGTGGCTCGTTCGGCGCCCATGCCGGCTACAATTTCCAACATGGAAATATTGTTTTTGGTATCGAAAACGACTTCAACTACAATTTTGAAGATGGCAGCGACGCAACTGTGGAGTGGGATGCGTCGGGTCGGGGTCGTTTCGGCTATGCCTGGGACAGGACCTTGTTCTTCGCGACGGCAGGTGTCGCTGCGGCAGGTGCCAAAGTCGATGTTCCAGGAGCCGGGACGAAGGACGAGATCCTCATCGGCTGGACTGCAGGTGGCGGTTTAGAGCATGCCTTTACCGACAACATCCTGGTGCGCGGAGAATATCGCTATTCGGACTTCGGTAGCAAAGACTTCGGCTCGAGCATTGGAGACTTCAGCGCCACGCAGCATAAGGTACTCTTCGGTGCCAGCTACAAGTTCTGACAAGTAGCGGTCCGATCACCCGATAGCCACTTTTCGGACTGCCATCCTCGCTATTACCCCCGGCGAGGATGGCAGTTCCCCAATAATAGCTCCGCGCAACATATTGCAACAAATTCGAACATAAAATCATACAAATATCAGGTATCGTTCCACCAGAGTTACGGGGGACAGTCTTGATGAGCTCAGAATTCCATGACAGCGGCAAACGCGAAGCCGATTTTCTCAAGCAGCTTGCAAATCCAAAGAGACTTCTGATCGGTTCACACCTGATTTATCACGAGGAAGATGTGAACAGTTTAGCTCGAAAAGTCGACCTTTCACAGTCTGCGTTGAGCCAGCACCTAGCCGGCCTCCACAATTCAGGCCTTATCACTTTCAGGAGACAGGCCCAGTTCCGGTATTACCGCTGCGATCGCCGACCGATATGATCCCCACGCTGGATGAAGCCAATCGTCCCAAAGCGCCGGAGATCGAAGGCGTTACCTCTGAGCAGCACCACCACGGGCGGCGACTCGCCGTGACCCATAGGCTGCATCTGCAACAGGTCGCGCAGGTGGAAGATGTTATCCGCCAGACTGCGGCAGGCCATGCCGATCTGATACGTGCCAGCGAGGCGGTGGCCGATCTGAAGACGACCGCCAACTATCGCCTGTTCAGCAATCTGTGCGGGCGGGAATTTCTGCATCTGACGTTCCACCATACCAGCGACGATGAACATATCTTCCCCGCCCTGATGTGCGGCAGTGAAGGTCTGCGCCGGGTCATCCAGCGGCTGCCCGAGCAGCACGCGGTCATCCACGCTTTGCTGGAGCGGTTGGAAGCCCAGGCGATCGCCCTGCTTGATGCGCCTGAGCAGGAGAGTTTCGTCCGTCTCAAGGAAACTTTTGGGCAGCTCGCCAGCACGGTCCGCTTGCATTTCGGCTATGAGAAGCCCCATGTAACCGCCGTTCGTCTCTCACCACCGCGCTCCCGATGGGGGCGAGCCTGCTTATCATCCCGGCATCGGCGCAAGAGAAGCTCGGAGCTGCGGCCAAGGGTGACCACGCGCGCCGCGATCATTTCACTTCCGAACGGTGCCACCTCGATCAACGAGAACCGCAGACAATTACCACATCGCTCAACGGCTTTACCCGCCGCAATGAACAAGGTGACGAAACTCGCAAGTTAGCGAACACGATGGGAGGGCGGAATTTTTGATCCGGCTTGAAATCAGGGAAAATCCACGACTTTGCCATTCTCTCTCGGCGGCGGCTGGCCTCGCACGGCACCAAATTTGAACGATCGCATTCATGCGGCCGATTCTCAACTACGTTCAGCTCGTGCAACTTCGTCAGGCGTTGATCGTCGCGGAGGAAGGCAGCTTCATTCGCGCCGGCAGGAGACTCAATACGCACTACTCCCATGTGAGCCGGAAGATTCGGGAGCTGGAAGGGTCGGTCGGCATCACGATATTCACCCGCAACGGAAACGGCGTGATGCCCACGCCCGAAGGAGGGGATTTCCTTCGAGGCATTCGCCGAGTCATCGCCGACCTCGAAAGCGTTCTCAATCTCGCCGATACGGCACGCAGAGGAGCGGCCGGAAGCCTCTCCATCGGTTTTTATGTATCGATACTGGATGGGGAACTCTGCGACATCGTTTGTCAGTTCATCCGCGAGCACCCCGACGTGTCCCTGCAATTCCTTGAGGCGCCACGCGCCACGCTGGCCGTCGCCATAAACAACCACACCATCGACGTGAAAATTTCGACATCGCAGGCGCGTACCAGCGATTCCACCATTCCACTATGGACGGAGTGTGTTCTTGCGGCCCTTCGGACCGACCATCAACTTGCTGCCAAAGAGATCATCGACTGGCAGGATCTCGCTACGGAAACGGTCCTCCTTCGTCGCCATGAGCCTGGAGTGGAATTGCGCAATCTCCTGCTGTCGAACATCGGCGATACGTCCCGAATGAGCATCGTTCATCAAGACGTGGAGCGGGACTCCCTGCTGGGGCTTGTCCGCAAAGGCGACGGGCTCGCCCTTGTCTATGAGACGGACGCCGGAATCAGCCATTCGGAGATCGTCTATCGCGAAATAAAGGGCAAATGCTATTCGGCCCGCGTCCGCTACCACGCGCATTGGCGTTCCGATAATACCAATCCGGCACTGAAGAGTTTTCTTTGCCTGCTCCGCAAGCGATACGCTACGGTGGAATGCGGCGGGCAGCGATAGAATTTACGATCCGGCTTGTCCCGATCGCTTCGCTTTGCTGAAACCTTTGTCAGTCGTCATGAGGCGCTGAGCATCGGTGCAACGAGCTTGGCCGGATCGGGCAGCGTGGTTTCTCCCGGCGGTTTTGGCGAGGATGGCCGCATAAGCCCGCAAGTCACTGAATACCGGCGCGGGCAACTCGACGGTGATCTTCACCGGCCGGTCATCGGGAATGCGGAAAGCTTCAGCTTGGTCATGTCGGCTCCTTTGCTGCATTCCACGGCTGCATGAGTAGATCCTTTTGAACGATGATTCGGATCGGTAAGCCCGGCCGGACGGTGAGAGTTGGCTGGATGTTGAGTTGGCGGCGCACGATCTGCTGGCCGACGTCCTCCACGCCGTCCTGCGCGCTTTCGCGGATTGCCTTGGCGATCTCGGTTTCGTCGTTGTCGCTGCCGATGGACGCGCCGATGCCGAGAGGAGAGAGCAGCGGCCTTGAACGGTTGGCCCCAATGGTAGTCGACGCCATCCTCAAGGCCGGAGAAGCCCTGCGGGTCGGTGCCTTGCAACCGTTCAAGCACGATGGATGTGCCGTCCGGCATGATGAGGCGGTTCCAGACCAGCAGCACGCGCGACTGGCCGAACGCGACCTGGCTGTTATACTGGCCGATCAGGCGAGAGCCTTGCGGGATCAGGAGATGCGCGCCGGTCGGGCTGTCATAGACGTGTTCCGTCACTTGCGCCGTGACCTGTCCCGGCAGATCGGACTTGATGCCGGTGATCAGCGACCCGGGAATGACCGTGCCGGCCTGCACGATATAGGGCGAGGCTTTTTCCTGCATGCAGTCGGGACTGACGGTGCGCTTATCGCTCTCCGCGTTGACGAAAGCCAGCTTGCGATCCTGCATGTTCTGCACAGAACCGGCGTCGAGCGGCGGGGTTTCGGCCGGCAGCGTCAGGCCGGTCGTGGGATCGACAGTGGCGCCCGCGCGCGTGGTATCGATCTGATTGCCGGCCGTTCGCTCACCACGGCTGTCCGTGAACAGCTTCGCCAGCCGGGCGGCTTCCATCTCGGCAAGCCGTCGCTCTTCTTCCGGATCGGCGCGCGGCGTCTGGATATTGGGCGTGACCACCGGCCGACCTTCCTCCTGCGCGCGCAGGATCGGCCGGCCGAGGTCGCCGGGAAGCGCGGGACCGAGCTTCGGGATGTTGAGTCTCGCGGCAGGCCCGCCAGCCCATCGGCGATACATCATAGCCTGGAAGCTGTGCACGACCATGAAGGTCGAGGACGTCACCGACACGCTCGACCTGGCGCTTGCCGCATCAGGCTGCGACCGCGTCAAGGTCGAACACCGGCCGCGCCTGCTGTCGGACAACGGCCCGTGTTATGTCGCCTCCGATCTCGGCGAATGGCTGGAGAAATATGCCATCGAGCAGGTCCATGGTGCTCCTGGCCATCCGCAAACGCAGGGAAAGATCGAGCGCTGGCACCAGACGCTTAAGAACCGCATCCTGCTCGAAAACTACTTCTTCCAGGAGGACCTGGAAGCGCAGATCGCGGCCTTCGTCGAGCATTATAACCATCGCCGACACCACGAGAGCCTCGACAATCTCACTCCGGCCGACGTCTACTTCGGGCGTGGACAGACCATCCTGCTTGAACGCGAAAGGATCAAACGAGACACAATCAGACTGCGCCGCTTGAACCACCAAGCCAAAGCGGCTTAAATCAACACGCAAAACGAGCCGCAAACTCCAATCTTCCAAAGCCCGAAAGTCACAAATCATTCGACGACGGACAATCGTGGAGCACACTCAGCACATGCGGATTGGATACTCCCGGTACCATGGTCGATGGCTCGGCCTTTCATTGATGCGAATGGCGCATCTGCCTCGGCGTCGTTCCGTACGTGGTCCTAAATGCCCTGTTGAAATAGCTGATGTCATTGAAGCCCCAGCTCAAGGCAATCTCTGTGACGGACCGCCTCTTGTTGATATCGAGCGCGAAGCTGTCTCTCGCGCCCTGCAATCTCGTTCTGAGAATAAGGCCGCCGGGTGAAATGCCGTTTTCCGCGCAAAGCCGCCTGAGAGACCTTGGGGACATTCCGGCCAGGACCGCCATATCTGTTTGATTGAACGAAGGGTCCCGCACTTTCTCGATGAGACGATCACGCAACCGCTCAAAAAGCACGCGCCGTGGTGAAAGATCTCCGGTCGACGACAGAACGCCGGTGGCAATAAGATCGAAGGCAGTGCGCTCCATCGGCGAAAGGCTGCCTTCGTCGATCTGGCTTCCACGCGCCGCGAGACTCTGGAGGAAGTCCAGCGCGACGGCGCCAGCACCCTGTCTTGCGTCGAACGTCCTGGCTGTCATATTGCCGACGCATGGCATCGTCGAGATCATCCGCTCTCGATCGACTCTCAGCACCAATTGCTTGAATGGCCCGTCAAAACCCAGGGAATAGGGGCGCATGCTTTCGTAAAGGACGAATTCGCCTGGAGCCGTCCGTGCCTGTCGCTCGTCCTGGACGACAAGCCCGTATCCTGATAGCTGAAACGCAACGAGCACCACCTCCTGTTGATCGGCCCGGATATGTCGCCGCGTTCTCTCGGTGAGCTGGGCCGTCGAATCCACCAGGCTCAGGCTATGGCTGTGCGGAAGAAACTCCTGGACCGCGCCATAAAATCCGTCTGTTTCGGCTTTGCTTTCGAGACGTACATAGGTCGACCAAAGCTGTTCCTTCCAAAGCGAAAGTGTATCGGATTTCGCAGACATCATTCGCTTTGCTTTCAATCATCCGGTTCAATGTGTGCATTTTCTTGCGGATTATAACGCAAGAATCGTGCCGCGCATATCAAATGGCCGTCTCCGACAAGAATGGAGGCCAGCCAGCCCAAGTGCGAGGACTTGCGCTGTGGCACCACTGTTCCCTGAGTTAGAACAGAGGGAACCGTCATGCTCACCAAATACAAAGTTGCGGCTGTGCAGGCCGCACCGGAATTTCTCGATATCGAAAAGGGTGTCGACAAGGCGATCGGCCTCATTGAGCAGGCCGCTTCGCAAGGCGCGTCACTCATCGCTTTCCCGGAAGTCTGGCTGCCCGGCTATCCCTGGTGGATCTGGCTCGATTCACCGGCCTCGGGGATGCAGTTTGTCGGCAAATACTTTGCCAATGCCATGGAGATTGGCGATGTCCACTATGAACGGCTGAGGGCTGCGGCGGCAAGGAATTCTATCCACGTCGTGATGGGCTTTACGGAACGGGCAGGCGGCAGTCTTTATCTCGCGCAGGCGCTTTTCAGCGACAGCGGCGAGGTCATCGCCAATCGCCGCAAGCTCAAGCCGACCCATGCCGAGCGCACGGTCTTTGGCGAGGGCGATGGATCGCATATCGCGGTGCATTCGACAAAGCTGGGTCGGCTGGGCGCGCTGTGCTGTGCCGAACACATTCAGCCGCTGTCAAAATATGCAATGTACTCACAAAACGAGCAGATCCATGTCGCAAGCTGGCCAAGCTTCTCCGTCTACCGCGGTGCAGCGTTTCAGCTGAGTGCCGAGGCCAATCTTGCTGCCAGTCAGGTCTATGCGCTTGAAGGCCAATGTTATGTGCTTGCGCCCTGTGCCTTGGTTTCGAAGCCGATGATCGAGATGCTGGTGGACACGCTGGCAAAACAGAACTTGCTGCTTGAAGGCGGTGGCTTCACGATGATTTTCGGGCCGGACGGCTCACCTCTGGCAGACGCTATCCCGGAAACCGAGGAGGGGATAATGTATGCGGATATTGACCTCGGCTTCATTGGGGTCGCCAAGGCGGCCTATGATCCTACCGGCCACTATTCCCGTCCCGATGTCCTGCGCCTTCTGTTCAACAAACGAGAACAGCCACGCGTTCAGTCTTTTGATCCGGATCTTAATGAAATCGAATGAGGACGCTGTTCGGTGCTGGTTCGGAAACGACGCCGGCTTTGGACTTCAAAAAGGAGAAAACCATGAGTAACAAACCTGCTATTATTCTGGTGCACGGCTTCTGGGGTGGAGCGGCGCATTGGGGAAAAGTGGTGCTCGAGTTGGCGCGCAAGGGGCATCAGTCCATTCACGCCGTCGAACTGCCGTTGACGTCTCTGGCCGAGGATGCAGAGCGTACGCGTAAAATGGTGGCCCAACAGAAAGGGCCTGTCTTGCTCGTAGGCCATTCCTACGGCGGCGCGGTCATAACGGAAGTCGGAGATCAGCCGAATGTGGCGGGGCTTGTCTATATCGCCGCCTTTGCGCCCGATGCCGGTGAAAGTCCGGGCGGCATCACCCAGCAGCACCCTCCCGCGGCAATAGCCAATATCGAGCCGGACAGCGATGGCTACCTCTGGCTCAAGGCCGATAGGCTCCATGAAAGCTTCTGCCAGGATATGACGCCCGAAGAGGGTTTCGTTATGGCGGCAACCCAAAAGGCGCCGCTGGCCAGTACCTTTGGAGATGCCGTCACCACCCCGGCCTGGAAGAAGAAGTCGTCCTGGTATCAAATATCCAGCGAAGACCGGATGATTGCGCCTGAAAATCAGGCGGCGATGTCGGCACGCCTGAATGCCCGGAAGGTCATTACGTTAAAGGCAAGTCATGCGTCGCTTATGTCGAAGTCTTTCGAGGTCGCGGGCCTTATCGATGAGGCGGCGGTCGAGTTGGCTCAATAAGAGCAACGAGTTTTCGCGAGAACCATGACCCTACGTCGAAGCCAATTGCTTACACCGTCGTCGTGCGGGGTATGTCAGGACTGGCCATTATTTTCGCTCGGATGTTGTCCGGGTGCTGTTCAACTGGCGTGAACAACAAGACGTCCGTCCCTTCGAGCCGGGCAACTTAGAAATCGAACAATGCGACGACTCCGGATTGGTTGACACAAACGCCGTTAATCCGAGTTCGCTTCCCCAGAACGGAGAAAGCAGATGGATATTTCAAGACGACAAATACTTGGGGCATCCGCTGCTGCCCTTTATCTTTCTCGTCTAGCACAGGATGTGCACGCCGCGGACGCAACGCAATCCGCATCCGGACATGCTTTGCCGGGAAGTCGCCTGACGGAGGAGTTCAAGGTTGCCGCCGTGCAGGCAGAAACCGTCTACCTTGATCTCAAAGGCGGCGTCGACAAGACGATCCGCTTGATTGGAGAAGCTGCAATTGCCGGAGCCAAACTTGTTGCCTTCCCGGAGCTATGGCTACCCGGGTACCCGTTCGGTCATGAATCCGAGCAATGGAAGAAGGCCTATTTGAAGCAATACGTTGCCAACTCGCTTCAGATAGGCAGCGGCGAATGGCGATTACTTTTGGAGGCTGCCGCACGCGAGAAAATTTTCGTGTCGCTTGGGTATAGCGAATTGGACGGCGATTACCTCTATATGGGGCAGGCGTTGATCGGGGCAGATGGCAAGCCTGTACAACTCCGTCGCAAGCTTCGTCCATCTGGCAGCGAAAGAACTGTATGGAGCGATAGCGATGCATCTGGCCTGAAGGTCTACGAGACGGAAATCGGTCGCGTCGGCTCGCTGAGTTGCTGGGAGCATATGCACCCGCAAATGACTTATATCCTGCAGTCACAGATGGAACACATCCATATCGGTGCTTGGCCCATATTACCGGAAGCTAACGGGTTCAATTGGGCAGGTCCTGCAGTCAATCTTGCCGCAGCGCGCTATTATGCAACAATCACCGGTGCCATCACAATCGTGCCCTGCGGTGTCGTTGGCGATGAAGCATATTCGAAATTTCAAGAAATCCCTGCTAGCAGATGGGTCCCCAAGGGAGGAGGGCACGCCAGAATATTTGGAGGCAACGGTGCCGAGATTGGAAACATCTTGCCTCCAGATAAGGAAGGGCTCTCAATTGCCACAGTCGATCCCAAAACGTTTTCGCTGAAGACGGAGGATCCCGATGGCGAATTTTCCTTCGGAGTTCTGCAGTTCATCCTTGATAATTATCCTGGACAGCGTGTTCCCGACAAGGAGCATGGCAACAGAAACCTAGTGCTGATAGACACGTTCTGAAGACGATGTCCAACCTTGCTCAGTAGCATTGACCCTGTCACTGAACTTTCATCCAGCGGCGACTAGAGTCCCGGCGGTTACTCGCGCTGTGGTCTAACTTCGGATAAAGTGCTGTGGCAGGCAAACGCTTTGGCCGGTGGGAATGCGTTGCGCTTTGACCAACCAACACCGGGACCTCCGAGAAACAATGTCTTCCAACCGACCGGGAAACCCACGCACTCCTGTTTATGAGCCGATCATTCCGCATCCGAGCGAATTTTTCGTTTGGCGTAACGATGATTATCCCATGTCGTGGAGTGTCTGGAACGCCCATCCAGAATGTGAAATTCATCTGATCTGTCGTGGCGAGGGAAGCTGCCATATAGGCGATTACATCGGCGGTTTTCGCGAGGGTGATCTGTTTCTTGTTGGCCGTGACCTGCCGCACAACTGGGTGACGCCGTTGGATGGGAGCGACGTGGTGAAGGGTCGCGATACAGTCATTCAGTTTGACGAGGATCGGCTTGCCAAGGCGGAGGCTTTCATTCCTGAGCTGGGCAGGCTCTCAGCGCTTTTACGCGATGCTCGCAGAGGGATCATGTTTCAGGGAGAAACCCGGCGCAAGGGTCGGGAACTCGTGATCGAGATTGGGAAGGCCACCGGCGTTAAGCGGTTTGCAAAGTTTTTGGAACTCCTGCACATGCTCTCGTCAAGTAGTGAGCGCGTGCTCCTGTCGTCGGAGGGTTTTTCTCCGAGTGCCAATGCCGTTGCCAATCGAATAGTCAGCGGGGTCCTTCAGCATATCAATGCGAACGTCAACAACGACATCCGCCTGGCGGACTGCGCCGCACTTGCGGGTATGACCGAAAGCTCGTTTTCCCGCCTCTTCAAGAAGCACACCGGCAATACCTTCATCCGGTATCTGAGCGAGCTTCGGATGGCGAAAGCATGTGAACTTCTCGCACATACCGACCTGCCGGTGACCCAAGTCTGCGACCGGGTCGGATATGACAACTTGTCGAATTTCAATCGAACGTTCCGGCTTTTGCGCGGAATGCCGCCACGAAACTATCGTCAATTGGAAAAGCAGAGAAGGTAACTTATTATCCCTATATTCTCAAAATCGGGGATTATGAGCGCAAAATATGACAAAATATCATCGGTTTTGCGCATGTTGAACGCTAGTTGATTCCCCCCATTTCCTTATCTTTCCACCAGGAAATGAGGGAGGATGTGAGATGGTTTACAATGTAGCGGTCGATAGCAACGCTCTCTACGAGCGCGCACAGACCTCTGAAATCGCCGTTCACCTTAAGAGCGCCACCATCTTTCCAACGAATGTCTTCGGGTGTCCTGATACCGCAGGCTTCGATGTGGTGTTGCGACGGCAATCCCAGCTGATAGTCATTGATCTCCCTAGCTTGGATCCAGACAGTACCCCTTCACAATGCTGGACGGAACTTGCTGAACAGTTCAACTCAATCTCCCTCGGCCTGATCTTTGAGGCGGATACAGGCGGTGATGCCGCGGCGGGCATCATGGCTGATGGAATTGCTGGTGGTGCATTACCCGCTGCAATCGCTGTCATGGGATATGATCCATCATTCGCAATAATGTTCGAATGCGCGGCACGACGCATCGGCGATCCCGCAAATTGGGCGGTCACATCATTGGCATATGGCATCCCGTTCGAATGGCCAGTCATTGCTTTTTTTCTGATGCCGGACGACCCGCAATTACTGGATTGCGTAAAAGCATGCCGTTCATTGGAGAATATTGGCGTCCCGGTGCAGATGCAGATTGTGGCGGCGGGCAGTGAAGCCGGGGGGCGAAGCATAGTTTTTGCCGGTGAGCGCGACCGCTTCTTTCGAGAGCATCTGGTCTCCCATTTCCCGAAAATGTTTTAGCGGCCGACCGCTTCTGATTTTGCAATTCATCATGACACCCAGGGAGGGAAAAATGTCATCACAACGACTAGCCGGGAAATGTGCGATGATTACCGGGGCTGCCCGCGGTATCGGCTTGGCCTTTGCCAAGGCATATGTCGCCCAAGGGGCCAGGGTCGCCATCTGCGATATCGATATGGCACGCGCCGAAGAGGCCGCGAGGGACATCGGCTGCGAAGCAATAGCGATCAAGCTCGACGTCACACAGAAAGATAGCATTGAGGCTGCGGTCAACGGCGTTGTCGACACGCTCGGGCGTATCGATATTCTCATCAATAACGCCGCGCTGTTTACGGCCGCACCGTTGGTGGAGATATCGGAGGCCGATTATCGTCGCGTGTTCGATGTCAATGTCTACGGGCCGCTGTTCACAATGCAGGCTGTCGCAAAGCATATGATCAGTCGTGGCAAAGGCGGCAAGATCATCAACATGGCCTCTCAGGCCGGTCGCCGTGGCGAGCCCCTGGTCGCCGTCTATTGTGCGACCAAGGCAGCTGTGATCAGTCTGACCCAATCTGCCGGTCTCAATCTGATCGAGCACGGTATCAACGTGAATGCGATTGCTCCCGGTGTCGTCGACGGTGAGCACTGGGACGGCGTCGATGCTTTCTTTGCCAAGTACGAAGGCAAGGCGCCCGGACAGAAGAAAAAAGAGGTCGGGGAAGCCGTTCCCTACGGTCGAATGGGCACGGCCGGCGATCTTGTCGGCATGGCGGTCTTTCTCGCTTCGAATGAATCCGACTACGTGGTGTCGCAATGCTACAATGTCGACGGCGGACAGTGGATGAGCTGATGGATCTCTATCTCAAAGACAAAGTCGCGGTCATTACCGGCGGCTCGAAGGGTATTGGCCTTGGGCTGGCGCAAGCCTTTGCACGGGAAGGCTGCCACATCGTTATCACGGCACGCACGGCGGCGGAGGTCGAAAATGCCGCTGAAGCTATCGCCAGCGAGTTTGGCGTAATTGCTCACGCCGTTGCGTCGGACGTCTCGTCGGCCGATGGTTGCCAGGCGATCATCGAGGCTGCGGCTGCGCTGGGCGGCGCCGATATTTTCGTATCCAATGCGGGCACAGGATCCAACGAAACCGTTGCCGAAGCGCCTGACGAGAAGTGGTATTCCTACTGGGATCTCCACGTCATGGCGGCGGTGCGCCTCAGCCGGGGTCTGGCCGACCAGATGGAAGCCAAGGGCGGCGGCGTCATCCTGATGAACGCATCAATCTGCGCAGTGCAGCCGCTCTGGTATGAACCGATCTATAACGTCACGAAGGCGGCTTTGCTGATGTTCGGCAAATGCCTGTCCGTGGAGATGATCAAACGCAATATCCGCGTCAACACCGTTAATCCCGGACTGATCCGCACACCGGACTGGGAAAAAACAGCCCGGGAATTGGCAGGAGATGGCTGGGAGGATTATCTGCAGAAGGTTGCGGATGACAATGCGGATATCCGACGTTTCGGCACGATTGAAGAGCTTGCGGATTTCTGCGTCTTCCTCTGCTCGCCTCGCGCATCTTACAGTGTTGGTTCCGCCTATCACGTTGATGGCGGAATGCTCAAAACTGTTTGAAGACTGCCTGAGCGGGATTTCGCCTTGGTGCGCGCGCCGTTCGCATCTGTGGCAGCCCGAGAGACATTCCAAATGTCTGATGCCGATCTGTATGGCTTTGGAAGCCATACACTCACTTCGAAAACTACATGTTTGACGCAGGTGGTTCTTGCCAGCCGATAGAGCGGCCGAGATCGGTGGTGTGGCATCCGGCAAGGGACAGCGAGGCGACAAATAGCAACGCGAAGCGGATCATAGTCATTCCTTTACTTTTGATGGCGGTATCTTTGCCCGAAGGCGACGAAGAACAATTCATGCCGGCGATGAAAACTGCCACGGTAAAACCATTGAAGATATCGAGTTTGTTTTGAAGAACACGTTCAGCTAATTTGATAGGCATGGATTCGCTGACGATCGATCAATTGCTGGTTTTCACGAGGGCCGTCGACGCTGGCAGTTTCTCCGGCGCTGCTCGGGCGCTGAATCGTGCTCAGTCTGCGATCACCTATTCGATCCAAAAGCTGGAGGACCAGATTGGCACGCCACTGTTTGATCGAAACGAGTATCGTCCAACGTTGACCGCATCCGGCAAGGCGCTTTTACCGAGAGCGCGGCGGATATTGGCGGACGTCAACGAGTTTCGCGGCCAAGCCAAGGCCATGGTTCGTGGGTTGGAAGCTGAAGTGCGCCTTGGACTTTCCGAACTGCTGCCCGTTGCCCAGCTTGCTCCATATTTAAAGACATTCCGTGCGCAGTTTCCTACAGTCGCGCTGCGGATTGTCCGGGAATCCTTTGGACTGTCCGAGATGCTGATCGAAGGCACGCTGGATATTGCGTTGCTTGTTGATCTCGAATTGCCAAATGTCCTTGATAGAACACATCATTCGACCGTCGATCTTGTTGCCGTTGCAGCTCCCGATCATCCATTTGCTCAGACGTCGAGACCGATCACAAGTGACATGCTTCGCGAGGAATTGCAGATCGTATTGACGGATCCGCGCCAACACTCGATGTCCCCAGAATACGGGGTCGCAGCGCTCGATAGCTGGCGGGTCACCGACCTGACGACCAAGCACACTCTTCTGCGTGAGGGGTTGGGATGGGGCAGTATGCCCGAGCCACTGGTATCTGCGGATATTGCAGCGGGACGACTGGTCTTGCTGCAGGTCGAGCGCTGGGATGGGAGCGATCATTTGCCCCGTTTCGACATTGTCGCCGCCCATTATCGACAACGCCCGCCGGGTCCCGCCGGTGCCGAACTGCTTGCAGCGTTAGGTGAGGGCGTTTTTACGCCAGTTTAATCGCCGTCTTACCTGTAGGTCAGACGGCAGATCATGCTCTGGGGAACAAACTGAAGGTTCGATCTCCATCGAGTTTCCCGATGATCATCATCAAAACTATGCCGATTTTTTTGTTTGATCGGCTTTTGTAGTCTTCCGACATCGTTCCCCAACCTGCGGAGACCACAATGTCGACCCTCCAAATGAAAGATCATTCTCTCTCCCCTGCGGGCAAGCCGCTGCGCATCGGCATCTGGCTGGCCCAGATCGTTGCGGCCGGACTGTTCTGCATGTCTGGTGTGATGAAGCTCACCACGCCCATTCCGGAGCTCTCGGCGATGATGCCCTGGACCGGTGAACTGTCACCGGTCTTCGTGCGAGTAATCGGCCTCATCGATCTCGCGGGAGGCTTCGGTCTGATCTTGCCGTCCCTTACGCGCATCCTGCCGCGTCTGACTGTGGTCGCCGCCCTGTGCTGCATTGTGCTTCAGATTTTTGCCGCCGGCTTTCACAGCTATCGCGGAGAGTTCCCGGTTCTCCCGTTGAATGCACTGCTGCTTGGTCTTGTGATCTTCATCTTCTGGGGGCGTTCGAAGAAAGCGCCGATCGCGTCTCGGAGCTGAGCGCTGCCGACCGCCGTCCTCATATCTCAGGAGCGTTCCATGATTTCGACAGAGAGCTTGCAAATGGCCGAGGCAAGACGCGATGATATTGTTGCATGCGCGCCAATCGGAATAGGTGGCGTCACCCTCGTGGTCCGGGATCTGGATCGCATGACCCGCTTCTATCGCGAGGTCGTGGGCCTGGAGCCGATCGTTCAGGAGGGAGCCACGCTCCATCTTGGTGTCGATGGTCGCATCCTCATCTCTCTGCGACACGACCCTAACGCGTTGCCCAATTCACCGCGTAGCGCCGGGCTTTACCATATCGCATTCCTGCTTCCCTCGCGCTACGATCTCGGTGCATGGGTCCGTCATGTGCTCCGGTTGCGAGTCCGCCTGACCGGGGCATCGGATCATCTTGTCAGTGAAGCCATCTACTTGACAGATCCCGAAGACAACGGCGTCGAAATCTACGCCGACCGGCCAAGTTCGACATGGACACGGATCCAGCAAGTCATCCAGATGGGTGCAGGTCCCCTCGATCTAGGCGAATTGTCACGATCGACGACATCCGTCTGGAATGGCATGCCGGCGGGTGCCACGGTTGGCCATGTTCATCTGCAAGTCGGCGATGTCGGTTCTGCTGATGCCTTCTATGGCAAGCTTCTTGGCTTCAAGATCAACGCGGCAGCGCCGACGGTCAGCTTTTACAGTACCGGTGGTTATCATCACCAGCTTGCGGGCAACATCTGGCAGAGCGCCGGAGCCGGCATACGCCGTGAGGGCACGACGGGGCTTGCCGAGGTGGAGCTCCTCCTGCGAGATTCCGAAACATTGGCATCGGTCACCTCGCACCTGACGGATGCCGGCAAACCGCCGCAGGACGAGGAGGGGCACCTGGTCATCTTCGATCCCTGGAATGTCCGGTTCCGCCTGACCTCCGTCGCTGCGGCTCCGGTGACGCGATGAAACTGATCTTCCCTATAGCGATTTCGCCCCTTTTGCCGCTGGCGCGCTGGTCTGGCGAGGTCTGATCCATGTGGACCCTCCTCGAAACGGCCGGCCGCAGACTTCTCTCCCTTTTTCACCCTCCCGAAAGGATAAAACCCATGAACATCCTCCACCTCGATTCCAGCATTTTGGGCGCCTACTCGGCCAGTCGTGACCTGTCGGCTGCCATCGTAGAGCGTCTCGTCGTCCTGAACCCCGATGCCGAGGTCACCTATCATGATCTCGACGCGCAATCGCCGTTGCATCTCTCGAGCGCCCATATGGCCGTGTTTCAGGGCGCGCCTGTTGAGGACGCCTATCTTGGAGCCGACCTGGGCAAAGGCGGGGCCTATATCGAGGAGTTGTTTGCTGCCGACATCATCGTGATTGGTGCGCCAATGTACAATTTTACGATCTCGACCCAACTCAAATCCTGGGTCGACCGCGTTGTTGTTGCCGGAAAGACGTTCCAGTACGGCGCCAACGGTCCCGAAAGCCTGCTTCCCTCCGGCAAGATGGTCTTCCTCGCGTCCACCCGTGGCGGAGTCTATGGCGAAGGTAGCCCAGCGGCTCCGCTGGAGCATCACGAATCCTACCTGCTTGGTGTGCTCGGCTTCATCGGACTGACCGATGTCACGGTTGTGCGGGCCGAAGGCCTCGCGATGGGTGATGATGCCAAAGTAGCAGAGATCACCAAGGCGAAGGGTCAGATCGCAGCCTTTGCGTGACGTCGCCATCGGCCGGAGGTCGTCGCGATGCGACCTCCGGCCAGTTTTATTATTCCGTCGATCTCATCCTCTGTGGCTCTACCGCCGCCTCGTTACCTCTCCCGCACTGACCGTCTTAATCAGCGCGATGATATGTTTTCGGACTTTCGGGTCCTCAATTTTTACGAAAGCACGGTTCAACTGCTGTCCCTCTACCGAAGATACGAACTGAACGAATTCGGGAAGGTCGAATGCGGTGGTTTGGGTTGCCTTTGAGGTAATTTGCTCACTAGGCATGTCCTCGAAAAAATACCGCACAGGGACACCAAGGGCGGAGGCAATATTCTGTAGCCGGCTTGCGCTCACCCTGTTGGCACCTCGTTCATACTTCTGGATTTGCTGGAAGGTAACTCCGAGCTGTTGGCCCAGAGTTTCCATGCTGATGCCAAGCGCTCTGCGGCGCGAACGGATTTTGCTTCCGACATGAACGTCAACAGGGTTTGGTATGGTTTTGCTTTTCATCACGCGGTCCCGACAACGAAGTTAGGGATGTCAAATTTATTTCCGAGCTAGGTCCCAGTGACAGGCGAAGCGTTCATCATTGGCCCTTCTCCATTGCAGAGGTCCGGAACGGCAGCACGAACCGCACTGCCGTCCAGCCATTTACGGTCCAGTGCTTACGGAGGGCGCAGCGCTCTCGCTGGAAATTGCCTGTGCAGTTTTGCCTCTCTGCGTGAGGCCGAGCACGAATACGAAGAACACCGGCACGAAGAAGATCGCGAGGACCGTGGCCGAGATCATGCCACCCATGACGCCGGTCCCGATTGCCGTCTGGCTTCCTGAGCCGGCGCCGCTTGCGATCACCAATGGAACGACGCCAAGCGTAAAGGCGAGCGAGGTCATGAGGATCGGGCGGAAGCGGAGATGAGCTGCCTCCACCGCCGCGTCGAAGAGCGACTTGCCTTCGGCCCTCAGATCTTTCGCGAACTCGATGATCAGGATGGCATTCTTGGCGGACAATCCGATGATCGTGATCAAGCCGACCTTGAAGTAGACGTCATTTGGCATGTCACGCAGCATGACCGCGGCAAGAGAGCCGATGATTCCGAGCGGAATGACGAGCATCACCGAAAGCGGGATGGCCCAGCTTTCGTAGAGTGCGGCGAGGCACAGAAACACGAGCAGGCAGGAAAGACCGAGCAACATCGGAACCTGTGATCCGGACTGGATTTCCTGGAGAGACTGACCGCTCCATTCATATCCAAAGCCTGCCGGCAGCAATCCGGCGATGCGCTCCACTTCTGCAATTGCATCACCGGAGGAATAGCCTTGCGCAGCCTGCCCGCTGAGACGGATTGCCGGGAAACCATTGTAGCCTACCAGCTGAGTGGCGCCCTTTGACCAGCTATAGGTGGCAAATGCCGAAATCGGGACCATGCCACCATCGGTGTTGCGCACATTCATGGTCATGATGTCGAAGATATCGCCGCGCTTGTCGGGCTCGGCCTGGACTGTCACCCTTTGCATGCGTCCCGAGTTGGGGAAGTCATTGGCATAAGAGGAACCGATATTGGTGCTGATCGTCTGGTTTATTTCGGCAAAGGTGACACCAAAGGCGTTGGCCTTCTCCCGATCTATGGTCAGCACCATCTGAGGAGCATCCGCCAGACCTTCTTCGCGCACGCCTGAAAGAACAGGGCTCTTGCGTGCTTCAGAGAGAAATTGATCGCGAGCCGCAGTGAGCGCGGCGGTCCCTCTTTGACCACGGTCCTGGAGACGAAAGGCGAAGCCGTTGGTGGTCCCGAGGCCTGAAATGGCCGGTGGCGAGGTTGCAAACGCCATCGCGTCCTTGATGGATTGGAACGCGCCGTTGAACTTCTGCGCAAGGGCAGGGGCGGCCTGTTCGGCGGTGCGTTCGCTCCAGTCCTTGAGTGTCATGAAGACAAGGGCCGCATTTTCGCCGGCGCCTGCAAAGCTGAAGCCATTGATGGCAACGACACGGGTGACAGCCTCGTCATCCATGACGATCTTCTCCATCGTCGCGACAGATTCGGCCGTGCGTGCTGCTGTAGCGTCCGCTGGCGCCTGGACCTGTGCGAGCAACGTGCCCTGGTCCTCTACCGGCAGGAAGTCGGCCGGAAGCCGCAGGAACATATATGCCGTAGCGCCCACCACGACGAGATAGACGAGCATCACTCGCCCACTCTTGCGTAGCAGGCTTCCAACCCAGTTGCTGTAGCCGCGGGACGATGCATCGAATTTGCGGTTGAACCAGCCGAAGAAGCCTTTCTTCGCGTGTCCATGACCTTTCTCGACGGGTTTGAGAAACGTGGCGCATAGGGCGGGTGTGAGTGACAGTGCCAGAAACGCAGAGAACAGGATCGACGCGACCATGGTCAGTGCGAATTGCTTGTAGATGACGCCGACCGCACCGGGGAAAAACGCCATGGGGATGAAGACCGATGTCAGCACCAGCGTGATGCCAATAACCGCACCCGTGATTTGCGTCATGGCTTTCTTTGTCGCGTCCTTGGGAGAAAGACCTTCCTCCATCATGATGCGCTCGACGTTTTCCACCACGACGATCGCGTCATCGACGAGAATGCCGATCGCCAGGACCATGCCGAACATGGTCAGCACATTGATGGAAAAGCCGAGAACCAGCATGACGGCGCAGGCGCCAAGAAGTGCGATTGGGACGACGATCGTCGGGATGATGGTGTAGCGGACGTTCTGCAGGAAAAGAAACATCACCGCGAATACGAGAACGACGGCCTCAAGCAGCGTATACAAGACCTTCTCGATGGAAATCGAGACAAATGGCGTCGTGTCGTAAGGAATGGAGTATTCGATGTCCTGGGGGAATGACGGCGCTAGCTCATCCATCCGCTCGCGGATGGCGGTCGCCGCTGAAAGCGCGTTGCCGCCCGGGGCGAGTTCGATCGACGCGCCGGAGGCCGGCTTGCCATTGATTCTGACCGAGGTGTTATAGCTCTCGGCGCCCACCTCGATGCGGGCAACGTCGCGCAAGCGGACCGTAGAACCGTCCGGCTGCGCGCGAAGGACGATCATTCCAAATTCGTCAGGGGAGGTGAGCTGGCCCTTGATAAGCAGCGAACCCGTGGTCCGACGTTCGGCGCCAACCGGAGCGGCGCCGATACGGCCGGCGGCAACTTGCGCATTCTGTGCTCTGATCGCCGCTGTTACATCGTTCGGTGACAGGTTGAACCCGAGCAACTTGTCGGGATCGACCCAGACACGCATCGCGCGCTCGCTGCCGAATTGCTGGACATTGCCGACACCGGGAATACGACGCAGCTCGCTGGCGATGTTGCGGCTCATATAGTCGCCGAGCGCGATGCCGTCGGTCGACCCGGACTTCGAGGTCAGGGCAACAAGCAGGAGTGTACCGGAGCTGGCTGCATCGACGCTGATGCCCTGCTGCACGATGGACGCAGGAAGCCTCGCCTCGACGCGGCGAACGCGGTTCTGGACTTCGACGGCTGCCGTGTCGACGTTGATTCCGGCCTCGAACGTGACATTGATGGTGATTGTCCCGGAGGCATCCGAAGTCGACTCGTAATAGAGCAAGCCCGGTATGCCGTTGAGCTCGTCCTCGATAAGACGGGTGACGCCTTCATAGGTGTCTTCCGGAGAGGCGCCGGGATAGGTGGCGGCGATCCTGATCTGCGGTGGCGCAACGTTCGGATATTGCGAGATCGGCAGCATTGTGACGGAGATAGCACCGGCCAGCATGATGGCGATGGCGAGAACCCAGGCAAAGACCGGGCGGTCGATGAAAAAAGCAGCCATAGGAGATCAGCCCCCGTTTGCAGTTTGAGGGGCAAGGGCAGGATTGCTCCAGGGTTCAGGCTGCACCTGCGCACCCGGCGCTATCCGCTGGAAACCTTCGACAATGACACGATCGCCAGCGCTGATACCTTGAAGTACGACCCATCTGCCATCGAGAATCCAGCCGAGCGAGACCGGGCGGATCTCGACCTTGTTATCCGCTCCAACGATGTAGGCCTGGGCAATCCCGGCGGTATCGCGCTGGATTGCTTGCTCGGGTACCGCAAGAGCACCGTCAAGGGCGGCCTGCTCGATCCGGCCGCGCACATACATGCCGGGAAGCAGGTTCGTCTCCGGATTGGGAAACTCGCCCCGAAGGATCACCTGGCCGGTTGCCGCGTTCGCGGTCGCTTCCGAAAACAGAAGTTTCCCGTCGTGCGGATAGGGTCGTCCTTCGGCAGACACCAGCTTGAGGAGCGCGCTGCCGGAGGCATCGGCCTCCAGTTTACCCTCGGCGACGGCATTTTTCAGCCTGATCAAATTGTCTGCAGGTTGAGTAAAATCGGCGTATACAGGATCGATCTGCTGGATCGTGGCCATGACGCCCGATGTCGGACTGACCAGCGAACCTTCGGTCACCAGCGCCCGGCCAATGCTGCCGCTGATTGGCGCGCGAATCTCCGTATATTGCAGTTCGAGCTGGCCTGTTCTCAGATCAGCGCGGGCACGTTCGACATCAGCGTTGCTCTGCGCCAGTTCGGCGACGGCAGTATCTCTGTTCTCGAGACTTGCGACACCATTCTGGGAGAGCTGTATCTGGCGATCGGCCTTCTGTTGCGCCAGTTTTTGCCCGGCGATAGCGGAGTCAAGTGCGGCCTGCGCCGATGCAACCTTCGCCTTGAACGGTTCCGGATCGATAATGTAGAGGACATCTCCCTCACGGACCGACGTGCCCTGCTGGAACACCCGCTTCAGCACCATTCCCGTTACGCGGGGACGAACGTCGGCGGTGACCATGGGTGCCACCCGCCCCGGAAGCTCCGTTACCACAGGTAGTTTTTCTGCCTTGATGTCGACGACGGAAACCTTGGCCGGCGGTGCGGCTGCCTGTTTTTTCGGCTCATCCGAGCAGCTTGCTAGCACCACACACGCGCTGGCAATAAGAAGGGATGTAACGGGTCTCAAACGACGGGACATCAAGCGTTCCTTAATGGTTTCAAGCTCGGTGTCAGGAAATGACGTTCCGAGTATTTTGTTAGGCAAACTCAGGGAAAAAGGGGTGTGGCTCTAGCCCGGCGAGCGCTGCTTCATCGTTCCATGCGAGGGGCTGTAGGGCATGAATTCGAGATTATTCGTTGCCATTCGCCTGGCATCGAATTGCCTGTTTGGCAGTTGCATCATGCCGATCCAGGCAAGAGGATATCTGAACAAGGAAGGCAGCCCTGTCGAACCTGAGTTGCTGATCCCCTTCGGAACCGCGGCGGACATATTCCTGCAGATTGATGATTGGCAGCGTGGTCAATTGACCGATCGCCGCAACCCATTCTCCCGCGGTGACGACTGCATGATGGTCGCGGATCGCGAGTTCAGCTACCAGCTCACGCGGGTCTCCTGTGGTGACCACCGCGAATCCGGCTGCGGCTTAGAATTTCATTGACCAGGACAAGGCCTCGCTGGTTCTGGAGGCAGACAACAATATGTCGTCGTGCCGATTGCACAGTGTGAAGAATCATCGTGCCTCCTGCGTGAGTGGAGCGGTCATTCCAAGGTGGTTGAGGGTGTAAGAACTCGCGCCTCGGCCTAACGTCTTACGGCGATGAAGCAGCTTCCTTGAAGGAAGGTCATCGCCTCGAATGCAGATGGTTTGAGCGTTGTGCTCTTCTGTCGCCAGTCATCCAGGAGACACTGAATGTCGATGATCGGCAGCTCCGACAATTTTCGGATTTCGGGTATCCAAGACGACACGGTGACGATCGCGCTGTAGTGACGATGCCGGATCTTGTTCTCGAATTCGGCGAAGCTTGTTGCGCTCTCCGAGGAAAGACCTTCCGCGACCACTGCACGTTCCAGCAATTTGACGGTGTGCGTGTCCGGCAGATAAATGCAAATCCGTCTCAGCGCCGAGAAGGCAATCAGGTTGAACATCGATAACCTCCTTGGTTGCAACCACAATAGATCCAACCCCTGTGGAGTATTATTCGATTTTGTTGTGTTTTGTTGCGAATCCGTTGGCAACGGCCCTAAGAGCGGTGCATCGGAGCGATGTCGGTTGGCTGCAACAAAAACGCATAAAACCAAACACACCGCTGCACCGGGTAGCTTTAGACTTTCTCATCGACGTTATGAGGAAAGTCTCGTGTCCGCTGAACCGACACCCGCAAAGAAAATTCTTGTCTTCCTTTCTCGACCGGCCGCCGATGTGATCGTTACCAAACTCGCCGAACGGGGCTATGCCTCCGATGCAGTATCGACGGTGCCGGAGGCCTTCGACGCTCTTCGTTCGGACGGCTACTCCGTTGCCATCACCACGCGGCCGGAGATCGACATTCTACGCACGATCCGTCCCATACCCGTGGTCAATCTTGAGATTTTCTTTCATTCGGTACCTTCGGGTGAACGTCAGCCGTTGACGTCAAAACGTTTTGACGGAAGGGCATTTATGGAAAGGATCGATTTTCTCGTTCAAACCACCTCCACGAAAGGTGAGCACTTACGCGTTGAGGCAATAAACCCGCCGGACACAACGAGCCATGCGCTCTTGCGATGGTGGACCAAAGCCAAAAGACTATTGGGCCTGCCTCGCCATAGCGAAGGATTGGGAGATGCACGGTCCTGAAGGCTTGCAGGAGCCGCCCGTACCAGTCGCGCCTATTCTCCCAGCGCCGAGCGCTCCTCAGTTGTCGGATACAAAGTCGGAGGCTGTGTGCACCGGGCTGCCAAGGCAACGCTATAGTCTTCGGCCCGGCAATCTCTTTCAAATAGCAGTCCCTAAACAGGAACGGCTCTTCTTCGGAGGATGTCTTTTGTTTTTCTGGCTGATTAACGCCGCATCGCTGAGCGGCTATGTCATTCTGGCAATGTTTCTGCTTGTCGCACTAGGACGATTTGTGCGGCATGTCGCAACCGCATTCATAGCAAATCTGCCCAAGCGATCGCAGCTCAGGCATTATCTTGTGCTGGGCACGTCGCTCGCGTTCTTTTCACTGCTTGTCGTTCGTGCCTGTTACATTGCAACAGTGATTGTTGACGCCGAGTTCCGCTCTGACCCGTTCGTAGACAATAGTAGCCTCATCGAACATTGAAAGAAGATGCCGTTGGCCGCGCGGTCTTTCACCGTCTAACGTGGGATAAACTGCAGCTCGAAGGGCTCTGCAACATTTTGCAACATTTTCGAATAAAGTTTTGCGTGAGATCAGATAAGGCTACAATCCCCTGAGCTTGAATGGCAGCTCCCAAGCTCGCCGCTTACCCAGTTATAGTCCAGTGAGATGGTAGATCGACATGGCAACGCTCCACCCGCAGCCGAGGAACACCGCGACAAACGACCTGGCCGTACCTGCGCAAGCCCGTATTCTAATCGTTGAGGACGATGGCGATATTGCGGGCATGCTGGTCGACCTCGTTAACGCCTATGGTTTCCACGCATCGGCGGTGGCAAACGGCACAGAAATGGACAGAATGCTCGCTCGCCGTGAGTTCGACCTGATCCTGTTGGACGGGATGTTGCCGGGAGAGGATGGCTTCAGTATTTGCAGGCGGCTGCGTTCGTCGGGCAAAACGCCCATCCTCATGTTGACGGCATTGCGAGAGGATATTGACCGCATCCTTGGCCTGGAACTTGGGGCGGATGACTATGTGACAAAGCCCTTCAACTCCCGTGAGCTGATGGCGCGTATCAAGAATATCCTTCGCAGAAGCGCCGGTCGCAGCGAACCGGAGCCGGAACTTTTTCCTGTGACATTCTCGGGATGGAAGATCGACCCACGAAGCCGTCAGCTGTTTGACGCCGACGGTGCCCAGGTCTCCATGACGACAGCGGAATTCGATCTTCTATGGGCCTTTTGCTGTCACCCAAACAAAGTCCTGACGCGTGAGCAGCTTCTGGCGATGACGCACGCAGGATCGGCTGGACCTGTCGAGCGCAGCATTGATGCACATATCAGCCGTGTAAGGCAGAAAATCGAACCAAACCTGAAGGAACCGACCTTTATCAAGACCGTTCGTCTCGGTGGATATCTGTTCGCATCCAAAGTCGAGCCCATACCGTGAAGGGGCTCAGAACGGCCTCTATTCGCCAGCAACTCTTCTTCCTTGCACTCCTGCTGGTCGTGCTGGTGTCAACAGTCGCAGCCGTGTCGGAGCCATTTATTTATGGCAGACATGACAAGGGGATCGAGATCGGACTGTTTTCCGGCCGGGTGGAAATGGTGCTTGAGCAGTTCAGCCGCAGTCGCACCGTCGAGCAGGAGGATGAGGCACTCCGGTTTTCCGAGCGCCTTGGCGTGTCGGCGCGGCGAGCCCCTTTGTCCGAGGCGTCAATGTTCTACCAGCCGGAAACACCCACGAACGAAGTTGTTCTGCGGGTGAAAGAGCTGATCAATGATGGAATCTTGACCTCGATCAGAAACGCGATGAGCCTACAGAGCAAGCGCGTTCACTTGGTCGTCAAGGTCGATGACAATCGTGCATTGTCTTTTGAGATGCCGCAGTTTCCGAGCAGCGTCTGGTTAGCGCCGGCAGTCGCAAGCGGCTTTCTGAAGATTGTCATTCCGCTCATATTGCTCGCCTATGTCGGTAGTTGGCTGATCACCGATCCGTTGGTCCGATTTGCGGCGGCGGCACAAAGGGTGAGCATGGACGATCACTCCGGGCAGCCGTTCAAAGCGGAGGGGGCCTCTGAGATCCGGAGCCTGGCCACATCGCTTAATATCATGCAAAGCCGGATACAGACGATGCTACGTGATCGGACAAGGGTCCTTCGCGCCATCAGTCACGATCTGAGGACCCCTCTGACGCGATTACGAATGCGTATCGATCGTTCCAACGAACCGGAACTGAAGGAACTAATGCTGGCCGATGTTACCGCACTGTCGTCGCTGATCGACGCGAGCCTCGTGTTCCTCGACAACAAGTTTGAACCCTTCCGCAATGTGGATCTCTCCAGCCTCCTCCAAACGATAACGAACGATTTTGCTGACACCGGGATCAATGTTCATTTTTCCGGTCCACGCAGGCTCACGTATATCTGCATGCCTCAAGGTTTGACCCGTGCGATTTCCAATCTCGTCGACAATGCCTCCAGATACGCCCGGCAAATCGAAATCGAGCTGCTGCGCGACGACAACGGCGGTGTAACGATCAGGGTATCCGACGATGGGCCTGGCCTGCCAAATGATCTTAAGTTGAAAGTCATCGAGCCCTTTTTCAAAGGCGATGAGGCACGACAATCCGGAGGCAAGGGTGGAGGTTTTGGGCTCGGGCTAACCATTGCCCAGGGTATCGTGACAACAGGACACAAAGGGCAGTTCAGGTTGCTTGACCGCGAACCGAGTGGGCTCGTTGTGGAGATGCGGCTGCCGCCTGTAAACTCCACGGAACTTGCCGCAAACCAAGGCGGCGCTCCCAGTTTTTAGCTACAGCCGTGAACATTTCCCAACATTATCTATCGAACTGTATGCGCGCCGTCATTATTTTATACGATTTTTAATTGATTTATGTGATCCTGTGTGATTGTATCCATTTTGGTTGACCCTGAGTGTCCGACGGGCGGGACCCGGGCCAGCTTCAACTCAAAAAATGGGGAACAAGAGAATGAACAGACGCACACTTCTTGCAGCGGTCATTGCGACCGTAACTTTGGCTCATTCAGCTTTGGCGCGGGACAAGACCATCGTTGTCGGCACAAGTATTGATTCAAAACCGTTCGACTTTGTTCAGAACGAAAAATTCGTCGGTTTTGACCAGGATCTATTAGCTGAAATCGCAAAGGATGCCGGCTTCAAATACGAAGTAAACCCTATGGACTTTGGCGCCCTTATTCCGGCCCTGCAGACAGCCAATATCGACCTCGCGATTTCCAGCATCTTCATGACCGATGCTCGCAAGAAGGTCGTGGACTTCTCCGACGCCTACTTCACCAGTTCGCTCGGCGTTCTCGTGGCGACTGACAATACCACCATCAAGTCCGGCGAAGACCTTGCGGGTAAGAAAGTCGCCTCCGTGACAGGAGCTGCTTCAACGGCCTGGCTCAAGGAGAACGCTCCGACTGCCAACGTAACGCTGTTCCCGCAGGTCACCAACATGTTCATGGAGTTGCAGGCAGGCCGCGCCGATGCGGTCGTCTACGATTATCCGTTCCTGGCCTACTACGCGCAGACCGAAGGCGACAACAAGGTGAAAGTTCTCGAAAAACCGGTCGGCGACGGCATTCCGGTAGGCATCGCATTCCCGAAGGGAAGCGAGCTCGTCGCCAAGGTCAACGCAGCGCTGAAGACCATCAAATCTGATGGCCGCTACGATGCCATCCACACAAAGTGGTTTGGCAAGTCTGCGAAGTGAGAACTCACTAACATCGATGTAAGCTACACTGAAGGGGAGCTGTCATGACCTTCGAATGGTCGGCAATCTACGACGCTCTTCCCGCATTGCTACGCGGCGCGGCTGTAACCGTTATGGTTGCCGCCGCGTCGCTTCTGGCGGGAATGATCCTGGGAACGGTGATCGGTGTCACAAGGACCTATGCGCCAAAATACATCTCTTTCATCATGCAGGTGTATGTCGGCTTAATCCGCGGCACGCCGATGGTGGTGCAGATCATGTTCATCTATTTCGCGCTACCTTCATTGCTCGATATCAAGCTGACGGCGCTGACCGCCGGTATGATCGCGCTGACGGTCAACTCGTCCGCGTATCTCTCGGAAATCGTGCGTGGGGGCTTCCTGGCCGTCCCCCATGGCCTTCGCGAGGCCGGCCTGGCAATGGGACTGCCTTTGCGCAAGGTGTTGCTATACATCATTGGTCCGGTGGCGTTTCGCCGGATGGTACCAGCCCTCGGCAACCAGTTCATCATCGGTCTGAAGGATACGTCGCTATTGATCGTAATCGGCGTCGCCGAACTGACCCGAACGGGACAGGAGATCATGACTGAGAACTACCGCGCCGTAGAAATCTGGACGGCGGTTGGTGGGATCTATCTTGTGATTATCAGCATCATGGCGATCGCATTTCGTCTGATCGAAAAGCGAGCGCAACTGTCATGAGTATCGTCCAATTCAAAAAGGTCGTGAAAAGCTTCGGCAACCTCGAAGTGCTGAAGGGCGTTGATCTCTCAATCGATCCGGGCGAGATTGTTTTCCTTATTGGTCCTTCCGGGTCTGGAAAATCGACACTTCTCCGGTGCATCAACGCCCTTGAAACGATCCAGGGAGGCGACCTAATCGTCGATGGGATCAGTGCCAAAGGAACCGCGGCAGAGATACGCCAAATCCGACTGGAAGCTGGAATGGTTTTCCAGCAGTTCAACCTGTTTCCGCATATGACGGCACTTGAGAACGTTATGTTCGGACCGAGAAAGGTTCGCGGTGCGAGTAGAGCTGAGTCCGAATCCATCGCCCGTGATTTGCTGGAGAAGGTGGGCCTCAAGGAAAGAGCTGACTATTATCCCAGCCAACTTTCCGGCGGGCAACAGCAGCGTGTGGCCATCGCGCGGTCGCTTGCCATTAAACCGAAGCTAATGCTTTTCGACGAACCCACGTCTGCTTTGGACCCGGAACTTCGACACGAAGTACTTCAAGTCATGAGGCAACTTGCGATCGAGGGAATGACGATGGTCGTCGTCACTCATGAAATCGGATTTGCAAGGGACGTCGGCAGCCGATTGCTGTTCATTGACAAAGGTCACATCCTTCATGACGGTGACCCCAAGGAATTGCTGTCAAACCCGCCAAGCGATCGCCTCTCGACCTTCCTTCAGCACATCCGATAGGATGACATATCTTACAGAAGCTGGACTTCCTTTTCCGTGGTGGCCCTTTTCAAACTGGGCCGCCATCCGGTCAAATAAAATGCTCGCCGCCACCAGTGCGCGCCTCTTCTGTGGACGCACAGGAGATGCCGCTGTCGATATTGCGCTCGGTCGGGCGCCATTGCATCGAACGGGCTCCGGACATCGACCAGACCATTTTCAATCCGGCGCTCTCGACCGCCCTTTGTGCAATCTCAATCCGTTAAGTCTCGGAGGAACGACTTTGCGCACGGTACCTTGGTTTTCAGGGCTTGAAGTGCATCGGCCGACCTAACTGCTCCGAGCACTGTGTGCCCGGTATTCCGGCGTGCTCAACGAGCGCCGGCCAAAGCCCCGAGTTGCCTCTGATAGGAACGTCTTCCATTCGAAGGTCGTCTCCGATCCGCTTTGTGACTGGCGAGCGTTGTGGCTATTTGGACGCTGATCCCCGAAGATCGATCGAACGCGTTTTGGCTGCTCCGACGGCTTCCGTGAGCAGAGCTGTCAACCCGCTCTGTTCGCGCATAAGGATATTCAGGGCCGCCTCGGTGGTGCCTTTGGGGCTAGTCACCTGGCGACGTAGCTCGGACGGAGAGTTGGTACTCTCGATCATCAGCTTTGCCGCACCGAATACGGTCTGCTTGGCGAGCAAGGACGAAGTCTCGTCATCGAGTCCGGCCGCCCGAGCCGCAGCTGTCAGCGCCTCGACGAAGTGGAAAATATAGGCCGGACCGGAGCCCGAAACGGCGGTTACGGCATCCATCAATGTCTCGTCGTGGATGAAGATTGTCTTGCCGACGCACGACATCAATTCGTGGGCCAGCTCGCGTTGGGCTGCTGTTACGGCTTCCGCGCTACAGCAGACGATCATCCCCTCGCCGATAGCGGCGGGCGTATTCGGCATGGATCGGATGACGCCGATGTCGATAGTTCCGATAGCGGCTGTGATCGCCTGGATTGTCACGCCGGCGGCGACCGAGATCACCACCGCGCCATTGCTGGCAACGGCAGGGACTTTCGAGACGACCGTTGGAACGGCATCCGGCTTCGTGGCCACGATTATGGCATCGGCCGATGCGGGACCCGTCCAGTCGGCAAGGCTCGCAAGGACGCATACGCCTTGCGCAGCGGCGCGTTCGCGAAGGCGCTCGTCTGGCTCCACGACAGTAAACTCGTGGCGGGTTCCAGCTTTCCATCCGCCAAGCATGGCAAAGCCCATGTTCCCGGCTCCGACAAGTACGATGTGTGCCATGGGCTTTTCCAATTCCGGTTAGAGGGATCTCTCGAGTTCGGGCAGGATTTCGAAGAGGTCACCGACGAGACCATAGTCCGCAATTTGGAAGATCGGTGCTTCCTCGTCTTTGTTGATTGCGACGATAATCTTCGAGTCCTTCATCCCGGCTAGATGTTGGATCGCGCCGGAAATACCCACGGCGATGTACAGCTGCGGTGCGACCACCTTGCCGGTCTGGCCGACCTGCCAGTCGTTCGGCGCATATCCCGCATCGACCGCTGCCCGGCTCGCGCCAACGGCAGCGCCAAGCTTATCCGCTACGGGAAGAATGACTTCCTGGAATTTCTCGGCCGAGCCAAGAGCGCGGCCGCCCGAAATGATGATCTTCGCCGAAGTCAACTCGGGGCGATCTGATCTGGAAAGTTCGTCCGATACGTGACTGGAAAGATCGGAAGGAAAAGCAGCCGCCGACAACTCCTCAATGCTAGCCGGCGCGCCCTGTGGGGCGAGGGAGAACGAGGTCGCGCGGACCGTGATGACCTTCTTCTCGTCGGTGGATTGAACGGTCTGAATGGCGTTTCCGGCGTAGATCGGACGCTTGAAGGTATCTGCGGATATGACGTCCGTGATCTCCGAAATCTGCATGACGTCAAGCAAGGCGGCGACACGTGGGATGACGTTTTTTGCCGAGGCGGTCGCGGCGGCAATGATTGTGTCGTAGCCATCCGCCAGCGAGACGACAAGGGCGGCGAGCGGTTCCGCGAGGCCGTGCGCAAGGGATACGTCGTCCGCCAGAATGACCTTCGTGACACCGGTCAGCCTTGCGGCGCTCCCGGCGGCTGCTTTAGCACCTTTGCCTGCCACCAGGATATGGACGTCGCTGCCGATCTGGAGAGCGGCCTTCAGGGCCTTTGCCGTCTGGTCCGAAACGGTGGAGCCGTCGTGTTCTGCGAGAAGAAGGATAGTCATGTGTTAATACTCCTCAATTCGGCGGTTACAGAAGGCCGGCTTCGTTCTTCAGCTTGTCGACTAGCTCGGCAACACTGCTCAGCTTGATGCCGGCCTTGCGTCCGCTCGGCTCCTCGGTCTTGAGAACCTTGAGGCGTGCCGAGGTTTCGATGCCGAAGTCCGCCAGGGCCTTCTTGTCGAGCGGCTTCTTCTTTGCCTTCATGATGTTGGGCAGCGATGCGTAGCGTGGCTCATTGAGACGCAGGTCGGAGGTAACGATCGCAGGGAGCTTGACGTTGATGGTCTGGATGCCGCCGTCCACTTCGCGGCTGACGTCCACGGAACCTTCCTTCAGTTCGACCTTTGACGCAAATGTCGCCTGTGGCCAGCCCAGGAGTGCCGATACCATCTGTCCAGTCTGGTTAGAATCGTCGTCAATTGCCTGTTTTCCGACGATGACCAGGCCAGGCTGCTCCTGCTCGGCAATGGCCTTGACGACCTTGGCGACAGAGAGCGGCTCCAGATTATCTTCGGTCTCAACCAGGATGGCGCGGTCCGCGCCCATGGCAAGCGCGGTGCGAAGTGTTTCTTCCGCTTTTGCGGGGCCAATGGAAACGACGACAACCTCGTCGGCCTTTCCTGCCTCCTTGAGGCGAAGCGCTTCCTCGACGGAGATTTCGTCGAAGGGATTCATGGACATCTTCACGTTGCTAAGATCGACGCCCGAGCCATCAGGCTTGACGCGGATCTTCACATTGTAGTCGACGACCCGTTTGACGGTGACCAGAATTTTCATGTCGCGTGTCTCCGATGAGACGCCGGGGGCGCTCAGTTGGCAGATTGGTAATAGGTAGCGTTGGATGCGGGCAGTGGAGCCTTGTTAAGGATGCTGTCCGAAATCTTCTCAGCCATCATCATGATCGAGGCGCTGAGATTGGCGGTGACGATTTTCGGCATGATCGAGCCATCGACGACGCGCAGGCGTCGCACGGCGTTCACCCTGCCTTCACCGTCAACGACTGCATCGGCATCCATACCCATCCGGCACGTTCCAGCCGGGTGAAACGATGTGCCGACATTGGCGCGGATAAATGCTTCCAGTTCGCTATCCGTCTGGACGTCCGGACCAGGAGCAAGCTCGATGCCGCGGAACCTGTCGAAAGCTGGCTGCCTGATCATCTCACGCGCCATCCGGATACCGTCGATGATGTCCTTGATGTCCTGCCGTGTGCTCAGATGGTTGAAGACGATCGAAGGAGCGTCCTTGGAGTTTGCTGAGCGGAGCTTCACCTGGCCGCAGCTTTGGGGTCTTGAGAGATCCATCCAGAACTGGAAGCCCGGTATGGCGACCAGCTTGCCGTTCTTGAGCTGACGGGTCAGGGGCAGGAACTCAAACTGCATGTTCGGATAGGCGACATCGGGCCGTGTACGCAGGAAGGCGCCGGTCTCAAAGAAGTTCGAGGTGCCAAGACCCTTCTTGCGAAGCAGCCAGTCTGCTCCGAGTTTTACCTGCCCGAAGAGGTTAAGCTCGGAGACGAGGGAATCTTCGTAACCGGTCGTGTACTGCAAGTTGACGCCGGGATGATTTTCGAGGTTCCGTCCAACCTGCCTGGCTTCGGCTTTAAGCTCGATCCCGAGCGAGCGCAGATCGTCCGGATCGCCGACACCGGACAGCATCAGCAGTTGCGGGCTGTTAAACGCGCCGGCGCAGAGGATGACCTCGCGATTGCACGTAATCTGTCGCGTTCCGTTCTTATCCTCGACTTCGATGCCGATTGCCGCGCCATTCTCGATGACTACACGTCGGACGGATGCATTGGAGAGGAGCGTCAGGTTGCCACGCTTCAGGGCGGGGCGCAGGTAGCCGTCGGCTGGCGTCCACCGTGACCCCTGGTGGATGTAGGCCTGTGCAACGTGAAGGCCTTCTTGACGGCAGCCGTTGTGATCCGGCGTTACAGAGTAACCAGCCTGTTCGCCGCTTCGAAGGAAAACCTCGTGGAGCCTGTGGTCCGCCTTGCAGCGGCTGATCTTCATCGGGCCATCGCCACCTCGGAAATCGTCCGCGCCATCCTGGAAAGTCTCCATACGACGAAAATACGGAAGCACATGGGCGAAGCTCCAGTCCGTCAGGCCATCATGGGCCCAGCTGTCGAAGTCCAGCGGATTGCCGCGGTTGAACAACATGGCGTTGATGGAAGATGAGCCTCCGATCACCCGGCCCCGCTTCTCATCGATGGTTCGGCCGCCAAGATGCGGCTCCGGGCCGGATTGATAGCTCCAACCGAGTTTCTTGCTCTGATAGGCGAAGGGTAGGGCGGCCGGCATTGAGATGACGAGGCTACGGTCTGAGCCTCCGGCCTCGAGGAGCAATACCTTACTCCTGGGGTCTTCGGCAAGGCGTGCAGCCACGATACAGCCCGCCGAACCGGCGCCCACGACGATGTAATCATACTGCATGCGCTCACCCCGGGATCGGCCTATTCGTCAGAAAACATATTGGATACGATTTATATTTATTGTATAAATTATTGTCAAATCGAAACTGGCGACCTGAGGCGAATTCCGCAGGCGCTTGAAAAGAAAGGAAAAGCAATGCCTTGGATCACTATCGATCTTTCGGAAGGGCGCACTGTTGAGCAGAAGCAGCAAACCGCAAAGGCCGTTACCGATGCCCTCGTCGAGCACTGCGGCTGCACAGCTGAAACCGTGAGCATCGTCTTCAATGACGTCAGCGCCGACAACTGGGCTTTCGGCGGAACCTTGATCTCCCAGCGCGGCAAAAATGGCTGAACGGGGGTTGAGCGCCTAAAGGCGCTCAACCTCGTTGGCGTCGGCTGGCCCGGAAGGATTTCTGAGTTTGCTCGATATGAGTTTCGAGAAGCTTGACGGCTGCCTCGATCCGTCCTTCACGGCAGAGCTCCAGCAGTGTCTCATGTTCGCGCTGCGGCCGCTCCTTGCCCGCCGCCAGTGAGACCTGCATTCGCACGAAGCGGTTCACGTGTCCGTTGTTGGCCTCGATCATCTGCAAGAGCTTCGGCCGGTGGCACGGCGCGTACAACGTCGAGTGAAAACTCCAGTTGACCATACCCCAGTTCCCGGGGTCCGGGTCGGAATTGTAAGCGTCGAGGATGCTTGCCGCATGGTCCAGGTCTTCCTCCGCCGTATTCGGTATAGCCAGGCGAAGGGCATGGCACTCTAAAGCTATGCGGATGTCCAGCATTTCGAGGACATCGTCGAGCGAGAGGCTAGTCACCACCGCACCACGATTTGGCTCAATCCTGACGAGGCCTTCAGCCTCTAGCTGCCGGAGTGCCTCGCGCACCGGGATGCGGCTTGTGCCGTACTGCTCGGCAAGCTGATCCTGTCGAAGCTGTGTGCCCTCAGTCAGTTCTCCGCTGAAGATAGCCGTTCGGAGGCCGTCCCGTACCAGTTCAGGTGCGGGACGGCGAGTGTAATCGCTCTTTCCCAGGTCGCTGTCTGTCACAGCACGCGCTTTTCTGCGACGAACTTGGTGCGGAGGTAGGCGTCTAGCCCCTCCATGCCGCTTTCTGAACCGTAACCGGATTCGTTCACGCCGCCGAATGGCGTCTCGGCTTCGTGGACGGAGGTGTGGTTGATGCCGACGCAACCTGTTTCAAGCTCTTCGCTCATCATGGCCGAGATTGCGGCGCTTCTGGTGAACACATACGACGCAAGGCCCCACGGCAGACCGTTTGCCCGCTCGATGACTTCGTCCATCGTTTTGAAGGACGCGAACTGGGCGAGGGGGCCGAACGGCTCTTCTGTCATAACCTTTGCGTTGTCAGGGATGTCGCGCAGAACGGTTGGCAGATAGAAATTGCCCGTGCCGGCAATGCGTTCGCCGCCGAGCAGAACCTGTGCTCCCAGAGCTTTGGCGTCAGACACGAATTCATCCATCATGTCCAGCCGGCGGTTCGTGATCAACGGTCCCATCTGCGTCGCATCGTCAAGCCCGTTGCCAACAACGATCTTCTTGGTGCGTTCGACGAAACCGTCAACAAATCGATCGTAGATGCTTTCCTGAACGTAAAAGCGGGTCGGTGAAGTGCAGACCTGTCCAGCATTCCTGAACTTGGACGGCACCAAAGCGTCGAGTGCCTTCTCTATATCGGCGTCTGCGAAAACCACGACGGGCGCGTGACCGCCAAGCTCCATCGTGCAGCGCTTGAGGGTGTCGGATGCGAGCCGCTGCAGAAGCTTACCTACCGGAGTCGAGCCGGTGAGCGACACCTTCTTGGGAATCCTTGACGCAATCAGGTGTTCCGAGATCGGCGCAGGAGGGCCGAATACGAGGTTAAGCGCACCGTCCGGCACCCCGGCATCTTGGAAACAACGCGCGATGGTCACTGCGGTCCCCGGGGTCTCGTCGCTCGGCTTGACGATGATGCTGCAGCCTGCGGCAAGGGCGGCGGCGATCTTGAGCGTCACGTTGCCACCGGGGAAATTCCACGCCGCGAAGCCGAGGGCTGGACCGACAGGCTCGCGAAGGACGGTCTGGCGTATGTCGAGGCTACGCGAGGGGATAATGCGGCCGTAGGCGCGTTTTCCTTCTTCGGCGTACCACCGCGTCGCGTCGGCGCAAAATTGGATTTCGCCGGCGGCCTCGCGAAGCGACTTGCCGTTCTCCAGAGTCAATACGCGGGCGATTTCCGCCTTGCGTTCTTCGATCAGGTCGGCGGCACGGCTGAGAACCTGCCAGCGATGGGCGGCTGTCGTCCGCTTCCACGTCCGGAACGCACGTCCGGCCGCGTCGAGCGCCCGGTCGAGATCCGAAGTTGTTGCCCGGGGAAGCGCGGCAAGCTCCTCTCCGGTCGCGGGATTAAAGAGGGCTTCGCTATCGCGCGCGTCAGCGCCGATCCACTCTCCGTCGATCAGCATTGCCAGTTTTTCACCGTACATAATCATCTTCCTAACATCCGCCATTCAACGATCCCACCGCGGGAAAGTGAAACTTCGGTATTGTATAAAAGATTTCTATATCATATTCAATTATCAGAAGTTGGATAATATCCAGCCGTTGTTGAGGGCAGGATAATGAGGCAGGGAGATTGCAATGTCAGGTGGGCAGGAACATGCCGAGGTCGCCATTATAGGGGCTGGCATTGTCGGCATCTCGGTCGCCTATTATCTCGTCGAAAAATACGGCGTGAAGCGCGTCGTCATTATCGATCCTCGCGATCCGATGAGTCTTACCTCTGCCCAATCCGGCGAAAACTACCGCAACTGGTGGTCAGACGCGGTCATGCGAAAATTTACCGATGACAGCATCGATCTCATGGATCGCATTGCCCGGGATTCCGGCAACATGATCAATATGACGCGGCGGGGTTATGCCCTCATCACCCGCAGGGAGCGACCGGATGACCTGATGGGAGAGCTTGAGGAGTCGTACCGCGATAATCCCGGCCGCCTGAGAGTATATGAAGGTGGTGCGCCGCAAAGCTCCTACAAAGAGTCCAGTTCCGATTGGGCAGACGCTCCGGCAGGCGTGGACGTACTTTACGATCGAGCAATGATTCAGCGCGTGTTCCCGACACTGGCAAAGAACGTTAACACCGTCCTTCACGTGCGTCGTGCCGGCTCGATCAGCGGTCAGCAACTCGGCCAATACATGCTGGAGCGTATCCGGAACAAAGGCGGGGGGATACTTCGCGGGGAGTTGATGTCGATCGACAACCGCGAGCCCTTCTGGCTGGATGTCAAGATGGCGGGCGGGCATGTTCGTGTGATTGCGGACCGGCTGGTCAACGCTGCCGGACCATTTGTCCGCGACGTTGCAGCGATGCTTGGCGAAGATTTGCCCGTTGAGTGTGTCTATCAACAGAAGATCAGCTTCGAAGACAGGCAGCGCGTTGTACCGCGCGATCTCCCGTTCACGATCGACCTCGATCCACAGACGCTTGCCTGGACGGACGAGGAGATGGACTTACTCCGCGAAAACCCTGCAACAGCAAGGTTTACGGAGCAAATGATTGGCGGCATACACTGCAGACCCGATGGGGCTGCCGATGGTGCCTGGATCAAATTGGGTTGGGCATACAATAAGACGGCTACGGACCCGCACGCACCAGAACCGATTGACCCCGAATTCCCCGATATCGTCCTGCGCGGCGCAAGCCGTCTTCAACCCGGTCTGGCGCAGTACGTCGGCAGGCTTCCCCGCAATGCTCATCACTACGGGGGGTACTACACGATGACCAAGGAGAACTGGCCGCTCATTGGTCCAAGCGGCACCCCCGGCGCGTTCGTCGCTGGTGCTCTCTCAGGATTTGGTACGATGGCAGCCTGTATGACCGGTTCAATTTGCGCTGACTGGGCGATGGGTGGCCCTCTCGTTCCATACGCCAGAGCGCTGAGTGCTGACAGATACTCAGACCCGTCGTTGGCAGGCGACCTTTTGGCAGGCAGTCGTGGCCTGCTTTAACCTCATAACAGTTGACCGCTAATCACAAGGAAGAGGCGATGAAGACGGATATTGCCATTATTGGAGGCGGCGCGATCGGCTCGGCCGTAGCGTACTTTCTCAAGATCAAGGATCCAAGCGTTGGCGTGACAGTGGTCGAGCGCGATCCGACTTACAACCTCGCCTCTACGCCGCGTGCGTCTGGCGGTGTGCGCCGTCTTTTCTCGCTTCCCGAGAACATCGCGCTGTCCAATTTCAGCATTCCGTTCTTCGATAACTTCGCCAACACTATGGCGGTCGGCGGTGAGAAAGCAGAGATCGGATTAAAGAAGAACGGCTACCTCTTCATCGTACCTCCGACATCGCGCGAGATGCTTAAGCAGAATTTCGACACCGAACTGGAAATGGGCTGCAACGTCCTCTGGCTCGAGCCGGACGAAATCAAGTACAAATTCCCCTCAATGAACGTGTCGGACCTCGGTGCTGCGGTTCACTCGCCGGACGATGGCTGGCTTGACCCGCACAGCGTTCTCATGGGGTTCCGGAAGAAAGCGAAGAGCCTTGGCGTGGACTTCGTCGCCGATGAAGTGTCCGGTTTCGACCGGCAGGGTAGTATCGTCATCCGCGCGAAGCTCAAGTCTGGCGGAACGCTGGAGGCCAGCCAGTTCGTCAATGCGGCCGGAGCCTGGGCTAAGGACCTCTGCGAGATGCTGGACTTCAAGGTGCCGATTGAGCCTCTGCGTCGGTACGAACACTACTTCGAATCCGAAGATCCAATCGAGCCTCTGCCTTACCTGAAGGACCCGGAGCGCTTGGCATTCCGTCCCGAGGGCAAGGGTTATTCCGGTGGTGTGCCGACACTCGACGAGCCGCGCGGATATAATTTCGAGGTGGACCACGACTACTTCGAGAATGTCGTTTGGCCAGCGCTTGCTCATCGCTTCCCGCAGTTCGAAAAGACGAAATGTAAGAATACGCTACCAGGCCTTTATGATCAGAACGATCTCGATGGCAACGTGATCATCGGGAGCGGTGCTGACGGCCTCACCAATTTCCACCTGTTAGCGGGATTCTCCGGGCACGGCTTGATGCATGCTCCGGGTTGTGGCCTTGCCATGGCCGAGCTCCTCCTCGACGGTCGCTATGAGACGATCGACCTGACCCGCTTCGGATGGCAGCGCGTACTCGACAATACGCCGCTTCACGAGCGGGGAATTATCTGAAGAAGATCACCGGGCTTCCGCGCGACGCGTCGAGGCCCGGAGCGATTTCTGGGTTTGCTCGATGTGCCGCTCGAGCAGGCTCACGGCGCCATTCACATCACCCGATCTGCAAAGTCCGAGCAGTTCTATGTGATCGTGCTGGGGCTTTGTCTTGCCTGTCGCCGCGGAAACCTGGCGGCGGATATATCGGCTCACGTGGCCGTAGTTGGTTTCGATCATGTCCAGGAGCTTGCGCCGCTGGCATGGAAGATAAAGTGTCCAGTGAAACTGCCAGTTGAGTTCACCCCACGCCGACTGGTCCTCGCTTTCGTCGTACGCTTTCAGAATAGCCTCCGCCGCTTCGAAGTCTTCGAGCGCCATATTGGGAACGGAGAGTTTCAGCGCGCGGCACTCGAGCGCAATCCGGATTTCAAGCATCTCGACAACATCTTCGATGGAGAAACCCTTGACGATTACGCCCTTGTTTCGCTCAAAACTGACAAGGCCTTCGCTTTCCAGTTGGCGCAGTGCCTCTCGCACGGGGATGCGCGACGTACCGTACATCGCTGCTATTTCATCCTGGCGCAATGGTGTTCCTGCCGCATACTCACCCGCGAAAATAGCCGCACGCAGGCCATCCCGCACAACGAGGGGCGCAGGCTTGTCATTGTTTTTGATTTTTTCGTCCATTTACCGGAATCCTTATCTTTGGATTAAATTGGCATGAATTGCATAAGATTTATAACTGCCACCTGTTCCCGGAACAAGGATTTTAGTTCCTTCCTCTGCCAGTACCCTGGAAGGGCGGGCTCAGGTGCCTTCCGCTTTCCGGACGAAACTTTGGCTGCCGCTCTCGGATCGGCAGGTCTTCTTGGCCTGCTGGTTCTGTGGTGGCTGGGTGCCGACGTCTTGGCGGCGGAGCGCAGCTTCGCGCGCCGGTTCTCCCCCGTCGCCGCCCTGCCGGCGCTGGCAAACCTGCTGGCTTCTGGAACTCTGTGGGACCACATCCTCATCAGCCTGCAGCGCGTGCTCCTGGGCCTGGGACTGGGTTTCGCCGTGGGGGTGCCGCTCGGGCTTCTCGTCGGCACCTCCCGTCTGGCAGAGGTGGCCACGGCGCCGGCGTTTGAGTTCTTGCGCATGATCTCGCCTCTTTCGTGGATGCCGATAGCCATCATGGTGTTCGGGATAGGCGACAGGCCGATCTACTTCCTGCTAGCCTTCGCCGCAGTCTGGCCAATCCTGCTCAACACGGCAGCGGGGGTCCGACAGCTAGATCCGAACTGGCTTCAGCTTTCACGCAGCCTAGAGTCTGTCAGGTCTACGTTGAAGCATATCCTGCATGCGCGAGATAGGCGGCGCATTCGTGTGGGCTGAAGGTTTTGAGGACTTCGCCGACGCGCCTCCATGTTGCGTCAACAGTACGCTCGTCGGCTTTGCGCAGCAGGGTCTTGAGTTTGGCGAACATCATCTCGATCGGATTGAGATCGGGGCTGTAGGGCGGCAGGAAGAACAGATGGGCGCCGGCATCGCGAATGGCGTCGCGTGCCGGCTTGCCCTTGTGGCTGCCGAGATTGTCGAGGATGACGATATCGCCGGGATTGAGAGTTGGCGCCAGGCATTGCTCGATCCAGGCAGTGAAGGCGATGCCGTTGATCGGGCCGTCGAGCACGAAGGGCGCGACGATGCGGTCGTGGCGCAACCCGGCGAGGAAGGTCAGCGTCTTCCAATGGCCATGCGGTATTCTGGCGATCAGCGGCTGGCCGCGCTGACACCAGCCGCGGGTGCGCGTCATGTTGGTTTTGACCCAGGTTTCGTCAACAAAAACGAGGCGGTGCGGGTCAAGTCGATGTTGATGGGTCTTCCAGCGGGTCCGGAACCGCGCCACCTTCGGCCTGTCCTGCTCGCTGGCGATCAGCGTTTTTTTTAAATGTCTTGCCTTGGCGGCGCAGGAAACGCCAAACGGTGTCATGAGAGACATTGATCCCTGCCGCCTTCAGGTCGGCGGCAAGCGCCCGAACCGTCCAATCGGTCTTGGCCGCCAGTCGGATGTGAACCGCATCGGCCGCCGCGCCCCGCAGCATCGGCTTGACATGGCCACCCATCTTGGCCGGCGCCAAACCACGGCCGGATCGGTCAAGCTGGCCGATCCGCACCGCCGTCGCCGCCGATATCCCGAAGCGCAAGGCTGCCGCCCGCACCGTCATGCCCCCGGCCAGAGCGTCGGCGACGCGCTGGCGTAAATCCAGAGAAAGAGGTCGCGCCATTATTGCTGGCCTCCCCACCAGCAATAATCTTGAACGTATGGCCCGCCCCGTCTGCAAGGGGTAATTTGAAGATCGCTCTGCTCAGTCTGCGTCAACGTATCCGGTCTCGGGATCAAGTCCCGGCCAAGATGGAGATTCGCGCAGTCTGGTCCTCATAATCACACCGGCCTCGATCGGCCGTTCAATGGTTCAGGTTTCCAGGCTGCCGTTCGACTGTCAGGCCATCTTCTTCTCACCACGCGCAGATTTCCGCGACCATCAGATCAGCATCCGATGATCTCCTGTTTCTACGCCGCTGCGATTGCCGGATCGAAGCTACGCTCCTTGCGCAGCACCGCCCAGACAATGCGCGCGAGTTTGGCGGCCAGCGCGACGACGACGATGTTCTTGTGCGCCCGCTCCAACAAACCTCGAGCCCAGCGGCCCAGGGGTGTATCCTGAGCCATGATGCGCGGCAGGACCGCGCGAGCACCATGGATCAGGTTTGCTCGCAGGTAGCGGTTGCCGCGCTTGGATATGCCCAGCAGCCGGGGCTTGCCTCCGGTGGTCGCCTGCCGGGGCGTGAGGCCCAGCCAGGCGGCAAGATCACGCCCGCGCCCGAAGCTTGCTGCATCGCCGACCGCGGCAACAAGCGCGGTGGCGTTGACGACCCCGATACCGGGGATCGTCGAAAGGCGACGGGCCGTGTCGTCGTCACGCGCCATGCGCACGAACTCAGCATCGAAGGCAGCAATCCGTTCGTCGAGGCTGCGCCACTCGGCGCGCAGGTCCTCGACCAGAAGGCGCATGCGTGATGACAGCCGAGGATCGTCCTCATCGGCGAAAACCCCAAGCAGATCTTCCAGCTTGCGGCGACCCTGGGCAACGACGATCCCGCGCTCCAGCAACAAGGCGCGCAGGTGATTGATCAGCGCCGTCCGCTCCGCCACCAGGCGCGAGCGCGCTCGATGCAGCGCCTGGATGTCGGATTGCGCTTCGCTCTTCACCGGCACGAACCGCATCGTCGGCCGCGTTGCGGCTTCCGCGATTGCCTCGGCATCGTGGTCGTCGTTCTTGTTCGCCTTCACATAGGGTCGCACATACTCCGGCGACATCAGCCGGATTGTGTGGCCCCTGGAACCCAATACCCGCCCAAGGTGATGCGCGCCGCAGCAGGCTTCCATCGCCACGATGCAAGGCTCTATCTTGCCGACAAAGTCCAAAACGCCATCGCGACGAAGGCGACGGCGCAGAACCACAGCGCCGGTCCCATCGAGACCGACAAGGCTGCAGACGTTCTTGCCAAGATCAATTCCGAGCACAAATATCGACATTGTCCGTTCCTCTCTCTTTCCAAAGCGGAGCAATCCTAACCGATTGCTCCGGAGAGGGGCGGGCCATCCCATAATCACAATCGCAACGAAAAGGGAATCCTGTTTCGATTCAGCTTAAAGCTGACCGACTCTAGCAGCGACGAGATGGGAAACTCTGAACAGGATCATTCTGCCCGGCATCCTCGGCTATGTCCTGACAGGGGTCAGGCTGGCCATAGGCATCTCATGGATCGTTCTCGTCTCGTGCGAAATGCTGGGGGTCCAAGCCGGCCTGGGCTATTTCATTCTCGACGCCCGAGATCGCCTCGCATACCCGGACCTGATGGCGACGGTTCTTGTGATCGGCGCGACGGGCTTCGCCCTTGACCTGCTCGCAAGGTCCGCCGTGGTTCGGATGACCCGTTGACGCTGTCGCTACTGCGGTCGACCACGTTCCACGCTGGCGCCGATCGTGTCATGGATTGGCCTTGAGGTAGGCAACAAGATCCTCGACCTTCCGATTTCCGGACACTCCAGAAGCGCATGCTCGCTCGTGGGACCTTCTTCGCTTGGATGAGTTGTGAACTGAACTCCGCAAGCGCTTACGGCATGATCAGCCCATCCAGCCGCCGCCGGAAAGGGAGTTTGCAAGGAACAGGAGCCCGGCGCGCAGTTCGTCCCGCTTGATGACTCCTCCGAGGCAGATCCGCACGTGCTCGTCCGGCTTGCCGAGGACCGTGAACGCGTCCGAGGGCATTAGTCCGACATGCCGTCCTGCCATGCGTCCCATGAGTTCGGCCCTGCTCGCGCCCTCAGGCAGCTTCAGCCAGATATTGAAGGCTTCCGGTTCACCCCGGTACTCCAGTCCGGGCAGGGACTCGGCGACGATGTTTTGACGCGCCGCGCTCTCCGTTCGTACGAAGTGCCGGATCGCATCTGCAGTACCGTCCTCGATCCAGCGTGTCGCAAGCGCCATGCAGATGGGCGAGGGCATCACGGCGCTGGCGCGAAGGGCCTGTGCGAGAGCATAGGCGGCGCGGGCGTTGGGGGCGACAGTGTACGCCAGCCGGAGCCCGGCTCCCAGGCATTTCGCCAGGCCGCCGATATGCCAGGTAAGGTCGGGTGCGAGCGTGGCGAATGGAGCCGGGGCGGATGCGGGTATGAAACCGTAAGCGTCGTCCTCGATGATCGGCAGGCGATGGCGCAGGACCGCCTCCGCGATCTCCATCCTGCGTGCCGGGGGTATGGTGAGCGTCGTAGGGTTTTGAACTGTCGGATTGAGGTAGAGAGCCTTCGGCTGATGAAGGTGGATCGCAGTGTCCAGTGCATCCGGAATGATGCCCGACGAGTCCATTGGAATACCTACCAGTTGCAGCCCCATGCGGGAGGCAATGGCGCGCAGGCCGGGATACGTCACGGCCTCGCAAAGGATGACGTCTCCCGGACGCGTCATCGTTGACAGGATGGCGGTCATCGTCGCATGGGCGCCCGGCGTGATCGCGATGCGCTCCAGGCTCGGAACCATTCCCCTCTTGGAAAGCCAGGAAGATGCCGCCGCCTTGTCCTGATCCCCTCCGCTGGTCGATTGGTACCGCAGAAGCGACACGAGGTTCGCAGAGACGGTTCCAAGTCCGTTCTGCATCCGCGCCAGCAGCTCCGGATCCTCGGGCTCGGGCGGCATGTTCATCGACAGATCTTCGTCGCGAGATCGCCTCGGGTCTACCCGGTGCTCGTTCTGCACGAGGCTGCGGGCGAAAGTGCCGCGGCCCACATGGCTCTCCACTACGTTCCGCGCGTGCGCCTCCGCGTAGGCACGGCTGACAGTGGTGAAGTCGATCCCCAGTCGTTCGGCCAGCTTCCTTTGCGGAGGCAGCCGCTCGCCGGTCGTGAGCTCTCCGCTTTTTACGGAAGCTTCGATCGCGTCTGCAATCTGCAGATACCTAGGCTTTCCGTCTGGGCGGAGCACCGGCAACCATCTCCCCAAGGCTGGATCTCCTTCTTGGCTTGAGAAATTGTTGCGCATTGTATGGATTAGTTTTTCAAGATGCAAGGGCATCATTCCCGGAACAATGATGCCGAATTTCTGGGCGCATCGAGCAAGATTTTGATGATCTACTAGTCACTCCGCATCTAAAATTGGCATTTTTGATCGCTGCACAAAATTTATTGTATGGATAAAAGACTGATCGTTGATTCCTACAATTATCGCCGTACCGTATGCTCCATCACCCACGCCAATAGGAGCGATGTAATGCCTCAGGTCACGCATGAACCCCACAAGGACGGCGACTTCTTTGTAGACTACGAAAGCAAGGTCTTCGAGGATGTGAAGGCGGACGCCGGGGAGAAGGCTCTTGTCACGTTCCATACCGTCGCGTTCGAGGGATCGATCGGCCTGGTGAACATCCTCAACGCCATCCGGCTCCAGAGGAAAGGGTACGAGACGTCGATCCTGCTTTACGGTCCGGGCGTCACCCTCGGCCTGCAGCGCGGGTTCCCCAAGCTCGGAGACGAAGCCTTTCCCGGACACCTGAACTTCAACAAGAACCTCGAACGATTCATGAAGGAAGGCGGCAAAGTATACGCCTGCCGCTTCGCACTCCAGGCGCTCTACGGCCATGGAGAGCCCGCTCTGATCCCCGGCATCATTCCGATCCTGCCGCAGGACGTTCTCGACTGTGTTCTGCTTCACAAGAAGGCAAACGCGCTGATCATCGACACCTGGACCGTCTGACCGGTTCCGGCGTCCGGCGCGCGACGCGCCGGACGCCCAGTCCGCTCGTAACATGCAGGAGCCAGCCATGAGCAGAATCATACGCGCTGCCGCGGTGCAGATCGCGCCCGACCTTTCTTCCCGTGCGGGAACGGTGGAACGGGTGCTGAACGCAATTGCGGAGGCGGCCGACAAGGGAGCGGAAATGGTCGTCTTTCCGGAGACGTTCGTGCCTTGGTATCCCTACTTCAGCTTCGTCCTGCCGCCCATTCAGCAGGGTCCCGAGCACCTGCGCCTCTACGAGGAGGCGGTTGTCGTTCCCTCCGCCGAAACGCAGGCCGTCGCGGACGCCGCGCGAAAGCGTCGCTTGGTCGTCGTTCTAGGAGTGAATGAACGTGACCACGGGTCGCTGTACAACACGCAGCTCGTCTTCGACGCTGATGGAAGCCTCAAACTGAAGCGCCGCAAGATCACGCCCACCTATCATGAGCGGATGATCTGGGGGCAGGGGGACGGGGCCGGGCTCAAGGTGGTGGACACCGCAGTTGGCCGTGTGGGCGCCCTGGCCTGCTGGGAGCACTACAATCCTCTCGCACGATACGCGTTGATGGCCCAGCACGAGGAGATACATGCGTCACATTTCCCTGGCTCGCTTGTCGGCCCGATCTTCGGCGAACAGATCGAGGTGACGATGCGTCACCACGCGCTCGAAGCAGGGTGTTTCGTCGTGAACGCGACGGGATGGTTGAGCGAGGAGCAGATCTCTTCCATCCATCCTGATCCGAAGTTTCAGAAGGGGCTTCGGGACGGGTGCATGACCTGCATCATAACGCCCGAAGGACGCCACGCAGTGCCTCCACTGACTTCGGGCGAGGGAATTCTTGTCGCCGATCTCGACATGCGACTGATCGTCAAGCGCAAGCGGATGATGGACTCGGTCGGACATTATGCCCGTCCGGAGCTTCTGCATCTCGTCCATGACACGAAGCCGGCTGCGGCGGTGGAACTGACGCAGCCATTCCCGTTCGACCCGATCGTCGTTGCAGGCGAAGAAAGCTATCCGGCGCAGGAGCTTCAAAATGCTTGAACTGACGGCAAAGACCGATCCCGACCTGATCAACGACCTGCAGACGAGGGGTATGCGGCTGGTTGACCCGCGCGCCGGTCACGAGAGCCGGCGTGGCGGTGCGGGGCCGTCCGATCACAAGGCAGTCACTTTCGGCGACAGCACGGTGATGGTGCCCGTCCACACCGCTCCCGCCTTCGAGAGCCCGTATGTGGTGGAGGCCCCGGCCGCCGACGGACTTGCGCGGGTGACGAAGGAGGGAGCGGAGATCGGCCGCGTCCGCTTTCCGGGAAGGCCGAAGTTCTACGACCTCACAACTGCGGACGGCATTCCTTACAACAAGATCGCGGTACTGCATTCGCGCGACGTTCTGGCGACTACGATCCTCCAGACATGCATCCGCTACGAGAGTCGAAAGAAGACGTGCCAGTTCTGTTCGATCGGCCAGAGCTTGGCCGCAGGCAGGACCATCGCCCACAAGACGCCACAGCAGCTTGCGGAAGTCGCGAAGGCCGCAGTCGAGCTGGACGGCGTGAAGCACATGGTAATGACCACCGGCACGCCGGCCGGCAAGGACCGAGGCGCGGCCGTGCTCGCGGAGAGCGCCCGCGCGGTGAAGGCGGTCGTCGATCTTCCGATCCAGGTGCAGTGCGAGCCCCCCGAGGACGACGTCTGGCACCAGCGCATGAAGGATGCCGGTGCGGACACGCTCGGGATGCATCTGGAAGCGGTGACCCAGGAGGTCCGCGAGAGGATCATGCCCGGTAAGGCGAGCGTCCCGCTGGAGAAGTATTTTTCCAGCTTCGAGGCCGCAGTCAAAGTTTTCGGAAGAGGACAGGTCTCGACCTACATCCTCGCGGGTCTCGGCGACACGAAGGAGGCTATCGTCGAAATGTCCGCCCGACTCGTCGCCATGGGCGTCTATCCCTTCGTGGTGCCGTTCGTGCCGATCTCCGGAACTCCGCTGGAAAGTCACCCGGCGCCGGCGTCGGAGTTCATGGCGGCCATTCTCGAACCCGTGTCGAAGCTCGTGGTCGACGGTGGTCTGAAGGCCACCGACATCAAGGCAGGCTGCGGAAAATGCGGAGCCTGTTCGGCGCTGTCGATCTACGAGAAGCTGAGGATAAAGGCATGAGCGTCATGGACCATTCTTCCTTCATCAGCCCCGAATTCATCATAAGGGCCGCGACCGCGCGATGGGAGGTCGCGGGAGCGGCCCGGCTTCGCCGCCAGGTCTTCGTGGAAGAGCAGCGCATCTTCGAGAACGACGACTCAGACGACATCGACGAAACGGCGATCCCGCTCGTGGCAATCGCGACCTTGGCAGCGGAGCCAGCCGACGTCGTCGGCACCGTCCGGATAAATGAGGACGCTCCGGGGGTCTGGAAGGGGTCGCGGCTTGCGGTAGCGCCCTCGCACAGGAAGGTCGGCAGGCTCGGGGCCGAGCTCATCCGTTTGGCCGTCAGCACGGCGAACGGTCGGGGATGCCGTGAATTCCATGCACATGTCCAGATCCAGAACGTGCCCCTGTTCAAACGGCTGCACTGGCTTCCGGTGCAGGAGATGAACATCCATGGCGTGCCGCACATGCACATGCTGGCTTCGCTCGAGCATTACCCACCCATTTTCGATCCTGCCTCGGGCTGGTCCGCCAGAGCAAGGAGAGGCGCATGAACCCTCGGGAACTCGCCGAAGAGCTGAGGGCTCATCCATCTATCCGAGGCAAGCTCGACATTGGAGTAGCCGCCACCGCACTGGCCATGTCGTCGGCAGGAGCAGGACGGCCGGGAGACGACGCGGCTGCTATCGCGCGACCCGAAGGCGGCTGGGACCTGCTGGCTGGCGAAGGATTCATGCCGCAGTTCGTCCAGGACGATCCATGGTTCGCAGGTTGGTGCGGCGTTATGGTAAACCTGTCCGATATCGCCGCCATGGGTGGGCGCGCGACGGCGTTGCTGGACGCAGTATGGTCTCCGGACGCAGACGCGGCTGGCCCTCTTCTAGCCGGCCTCAAGGACGCGGCGTCCGCCTATGGCGTGCCGATCGTCGGAGGGCACACCAACCTGCACAGCCCCGAACTCGGCCTTTCGGTGTCGGTGACGGGTAGGGCGTCCAGGCTCATAACTAGCTTCGACGCCCGACCTGGAGACGTACTGGTAGCCGCCATCGACCACCGGGGCACATACCGGCCGCGCTTCGACAACTGGTGCGCCGCGCTCGACGCTCCTCACGAACGTCTTCGCGAGGACTATGAACTACTGCCCTCGATGGCAGAGGCGGGTCTCGTCGACGCCGGCAAGGATATCAGCCAGGGCGGCATCGCGGGCACCGCCCTGATGCTCGCTGAAAGTTCACGTTGCGGGTTCGATATCGATCTCTCGGCCATTCCCCTGCCACCTGGAGCCGAACTATCGCGATGGCTCCGCAGTTTTCCAAGCTTCGGCTTCCTTCTCTCGGTCCGACCGGAGCTAGCCGAGGAGGTATGTGCCCGATTCGACGAACGCGACATAGCCGCCGTCGGCATTGGGCGGGCGACCAACGGGTCCAAGATAAGCCTGGTCTCGGACAGGGCGTCAGCCCTGTTCTGGGACTATGCGGAGAAACCTTATCTTTCACTTCACAGGGAGGCGGAATTTGCCTGAAGTTCGTTTCACCATCCGATGGCCGGACGGGCAGGAGGAGAGCTGCCACTCGCCGTCCACGGCGATCCACCGTCATCTTGAAGCCGGCCAGACCTATGAGATCTCAGATTTCCTCGGAAGGGCACGGGCCGGACTTGCAGAGGCGTCAGCGCGCGTCGTGGCGAAGTACGGCTTCGCATGTTCTTCGGCACTCGATCAGCTAGCAAGTATCGAAACCACGGCTGCAAGCCAGCCAGCCGACGGGCAGGTCGTCTGCTTGTCGATGACGTGAGGGTTACATCATGAGCAACGCCCAGAAACTCCATGTCCCGGTGCTGATAATCGGAGGCGGTCAGGCGGGCCTCTCCGTCAGTTGGTACCTCAAGCGCGAAAACATCGAGCATCTCGTCCTGGAGCGTGATCGTCGGTTCGAGAGCTGGCGCAACAACCGGTGGGACAGCTTCTGCCTGGTGACGCCCAACTGGCAGTGCCGTCTGCCGGGATGGCCCTATGCGGGTCGGGAACCAGACGGCTTCATGCTCAAGGACGAGATCGTGGATTATCTCGATGGGTTCGCCGAGAGCTTCGATCCACCTCTTCGAGAGGGCGTCGACGTTTCCCGCGTATCTATCCGGGACGAAGGTGGATATCTGGTAGAAACGAACCAGGGTATGTGGACGTGCGACCAAGTCGTCATTGCGACGGGGGGGTATGACGCTCCGATCGTCCCCGCCTATGCGGCCGACATAGATCCGCGCATCGTGCAGATCCATTCCCGCGAGTACCGCCGGCCCTCGCAAATGCCGGAGGGCGGAACGCTCGTCATCGGCACTGGGCAGTCGGGCGTCCAGATCATGGACGACTTCCACCTGGAGGGCAGGCAGGTGCATCTCGCTGTCGGACCTGCGCCCCGCAGCCCACGCAGGTACCGCGGGCGCGACGCGACCGACTGGCTCTACGACGCCGGCACCTACGCCGTCACCATCGATCGCCATCCCGATCCTATCAAGGCTCTCACCCAGACCAACCACTACATGTCGGGCCGTGACGGCGGCAAGGAGATCGACCTGCGGAAATACGCACTGGAAGGTGTGGGTCTGGTCGGTTCCGTAGCTGGAGCCAGTGGCACGACGATGAACTTCCTGCCGGACCTGGAGAAGAACCTGGACGATGCGGATCGCAGCTATCTCGGCATCCGCACCCAGATAGACGCCTGGATCGCGCGGCAGGGGATCGATGCGCCGGAAGAGCCGCCGTTCGAGAAAGTCTGGCGGCCGGATCAGGAGATCACGGAAGTCGATCTAGTCGATATGGGCATCTCCTCCATCATCTGGGCCATCGGATTCAGACCGGACTATTCCTGGATCGAGATCGACTGTTTCGACGAACGTGGCAAGCCGCGCTTCCGGCGCGGCGTGACCGAGGTGCCTGGGTGCTATTTCATCGGGCTCGGCTGGTTGAACACCTGGGGGTCAGGACGCTTCCTTGGCATCGATGAAGATAGTCGGTACCTCGCGGAAAAGATCGTGGCTCTTCAGAAGAGCGTGCTAGCGGCATGATCTCCCTCGCTGTCTCCGCCATGAACAAGCCCGGCCTTTCCGAGACGCACACGCTCGGGATGGCGGAGATGGGATACAAGGGGCTTTCGGAACAGTGGTTGATGCGGCGGGCAGGCGACCTCCATTGGCGCCTGATCGCCGCCGCGATGGGTCAGAAGAGCGCGGTATTCACATGCCCGGCGGGCCAGCCTCTTTATGCGGCTTTTTGCGCTACAAGTCTGCAGTTCTCCAAACCGGAGCTCCCTCGCCTCGGTGCAGAGCTCGCCCTGCATGGCTCGCTCCACCGCGTCGGAACCGGCCGTCTCGGGTCTCTGGTGCAGATCACGGTCAACCGACAGTGCGTAGGTCGACTTGTTCTTGTGTCGACATTCGTGGGGCGCTCCGATCTTTCGAGCAACCGGTCGATCGTTCGGCGGGCCCCTCGAGTGCTGGCGATGCCGGCCGAGACTTCAGAAATAGTGAGCCGCGTTTCTGGCGAGGCGGCGAGGATTGCGCGTATGGCTTCGCAGCGGCTGCTCGATGTGCCGTGCGACCACGCAGTGAAACTGCTCCCATGCCCGGCGGTGGACTTCAACGCGGCCGGGCTGATGTACTTTCCGAGTTTCAGCGCGCTATGCGATCGCGCGATGTTCGAGGTCTTCAGGGGTGCGGACATGGTCGCAGCTAGGCACGTAGTGCATCTCGGCAACGTGGAACCAGGTGAAGCTGTGCACATCGGCCTTCGTCGGAGTGCTCGGGGCGTCGAGGCAGCAATGCATGGCGACGATGCCCGGCTCCTGACCGTCATGCGCATCCGGCTTGCGTCGACCCCACCCGCCCGCACGAGGTAATCGGCTGGGAGCGTGATGCCATCATGGGAAGCTCAAGTCCAAACCAAGCATCCTGCTAAGGGCGAAGGCGACGAGCGCTACGGCTAGGAGCGCTAGAATGAAGACTGCAGCCATCATGCCTCCTGTGCGTAATACAGCTCGCCTTTCCTCCTTCCCCCCTGATCGTAGTGCCACTTGATCGCGAAGAAAATGCCAATGCTCAACGCCAGTACCTTGAACGTAACGAAGACTATAGGTGTCCACTCGATCATAATACTCTCTCGTTCATCAGCTACCCGCGTTATGATCTCATCTCAGGCACCCAAAAATCGTCCATTCGCGACGCTGGCGTGTAACCGCAGGCGGCAGCTTCCTTTCTTAAGCCGCTAAGAACAGGTTGTTTAGACCGAGCAGATGCCGACACGGACTGCGTAGGGTGGCGGCTGTATGGTGTCCGTAACCGCAATTCTGGCTTGCGGCTCCCAGATCCGGTGCCTGTTCAATTTGAAGTTGGTTTGGAACCGTAGGTGTCGATGTCAATCGCCATCTGTGTGTGATTGCGCCGCTTCAATCGAACGTGGTCGCGATCGATACCTTCCGCTTCCGCCTTCATGCAGAACCGGCTGTTCATAAGCCAGCCTTTCAACGGCCGAAGGGGTAGAAGACAAATCAGGAGGACGGGCGGGAGAGCAGTGAAGAGGTGCACCCAGATGGAGGGCGAGTAACCAGCCTGGATCAGGCAGGCGAGCGCAACACCGGTTAGGCAAACCTCTGGAACTGGATGAAGCGAAGGCTGACGCCCAGCTAGGAGACCGAAGATCAGGTGGTGAATCACAGGCTTTCAGTTCCGCGATCTTGCCGTCTCTCGTCTCCGGCCTCTTCACCGTCACGATCGGATGCAGCAGCATGTAACCCTTCGACTTCCCCCCAGGCTTCGAAGGCCGTCCGAGCAACGTAGTTCCCCGACAGCCCAGTGCGACAGCTGATCTCGCGGATCGGCTGATTCTCGCGCAGCGCTATCCGACGGATGATGTTTAAAAGTCCGATGTAGATCACTCCGTTGCCCGTCACTCAGCGCGTCAAGGAGAAGGTTCCCATGGCTCAGTTCTTAATGGAAATTTAAGCACTAACCGGTTGAGCTCCGCGTGAAACCAAAGGCACAATCACTTGGCCCATTTCTTGCTTGCTCTGCATCCTGGGGCATAATCGCTCAATGCTCTTGCCTTCCAAACCAGCTACGGTCCAACGGGCGTGGCGTTGGATTTTTTGAAGAATATTGCCCAACGCGCTCCCGAATGCGAGCGTCACCATCTTCAGGCAATAAGTGCAAGCGCGGGCGATCTCGTGATCAATGGCATCCTGTCGCAAGCAGCCGGTCTTGCACCGCGTCGTTGGCTGTTCGAGAAGCTTCGTAGCGGGATCTCGAATGAAATCAGGGATCCGGAATTCGGTGCGCTGCAGTTCGCCAGGCATGCGAAGATGTCCGACCGATCCCTCAGGAGACTTTGCGCGGAAAGCGGAACTTCGCCGGGCGAGGTCATAATGAACGCGCGGCTTCGTGGCGTACGGCGTGAATTGCTTGCAGGTCCGAGTGGCCGCAAGTCCATAACCGAGATCGCTCTGTCTTGGGGCTTCAATGTCTATTCCTGTGTGTCTTAACACCAAAACAATCAAGTTCGCCCAAGGTTTAATAACTAGGTCGGTTGACCGATCTGTTATTTTGTGCGCTATTTCCGCCGAGGTTCGGAGGAGGAAATTATGGACCAGACATTCAATCAGACTGAAGCGCATGAAGAATCCGCGCCCGAGCGGAATATCCGGTTGACCGGGCAAAAAGTCGGCCTGTTGTTCGTTGCGCGCTACATCGCAGCTCTGGTTGGGATTTATATTGCCTTGATCACGCCGGCCTCGGTGACCCTTGCGATCAGGGTTGGTCAGATTGATCCTGCCGGGAAGGCAGGTTCGCTTGCCCTAGTCGCGAGTATAGGTGCCGCGGCCGCGCTTTTCTCGAACCCGATCTTCGGAATGCTAAGCGACCGTTCGACGTCACGCTGGGGGCAGCGGCGCCCGTTTATCTTCTTCGGATTTGCGATCGGCGTGTTGGCCATTTTTGCCATCGGGCTCGCACCGACTATCCCTCTCGTTGCCTTGGGCTGGGCAGTCGCGCAGGTCGCCTTCAACGCGGCAATTGCCGCCATCATCGCTGTGTTGCCCGAACGCGTGCCCGCGTCCTTACGCGGACGTGTGTCCGGCTTTATGGGCATGACGGGGCAGCTCGCGGTGGTCAGCGGTGTTTTCCTCATCCAGCTCGTCGGGACGCAAGGCGCGGGAATGTTTGTCTGGCCAGCCGTTCTCGGATGCGCGCTCATCCTGCCGTTCTTATTGACGTTGCGTGAGGTGCCGCGCAAGCCCGGTGAAGTTCCCAACGTCAATTTGGCTAGCGTGATTGGAGCTCTATGGATCAATCCGTTCCAGCACCGAGACTTCGGTCTCGTTTGGGCCGGCCGTTTTCTCGCATGGACAGCGCTATACCTGCTGACGACCTACAAGACGTACTTTCTGATGGATCGGCTTGGATACACGACCAGCACGGTTGCGCCAATTTTGACGACCGCGATGTTTGTGTTGGCCATCACTGTCGCGATATCCAGCATCGGCGGCGGTTGGCTGTCCGATTACCTCGGGAAGCGCAAGCCGCTTGTCGTCCTTGCATCCCTTTTCTTCGTGGCGTCGATGCTGATCATCGCATTCTCCCATAGTGTTGAGATGTTCCTTGTTGGTATGGCGATCGCCGGGCTTGGAAACGGCCTCTATTTCGGAGTTGACTACGCACTTGTGTCGGAAGTCATTCCAGACCGCGAGAACGCGGCCGCCAAAAGCATGGGCGTTTTTAACCTGTCGAGCACGATCCCTCAGACGCTGGCGCCGGTTATCGCGCCGGTCCTGCTAATGATTGACGCGGACGGCGGAACGCCGAACTATACGTCGCTATACCTGTTCGCTGCAGCATTTGCTTTGATCAGCGCCATTTTCATCCAGTTCATAAAAGGTACCAAATGACAGGACTCGCCAACGACGAAACTTGGCCAGACACATCGAGTGCCGAAGCGCTGTCTCTTTCGACCGGGGCGGATTATTGGACGACGGCAGCCGCGCCGGCGCACGGAATTCGGTCGCTACGGCTGGCGGATGGTCCCCACGGACTGCGTGTTCAGGACGACGAAAACCCCGACCATCTCGGGCTAGAGCGCAGTGCTTCCGCGACGTGCTTTCCGCCTGCGGTGACGCTTGCGTCGTCATGGGATCCAGAACTCGTGGAGGCGGTCGGGCAAGCTCTAGGCAAGGAAGCGCGGGCGGCCGGTGTCAACGTTGTGTTGGGCCCCGGTCTCAATATCAAGAGAAGCCCGCTTTGCGGCCGCAATTTCGAGTATTACTCCGAAGATCCGCTGCTCACCGGCATGCTGGCCGGAGCGGCTGCGCGCGGACTTCAGACCGAGGGAGTCGCGGCCTGCCTGAAACATTTTGCAGTCAACAACCAAGAGACTGATCGCCTTCGGGTCAGCGCAAACGTTGATGAGAGAACGCTCAGGGAAATTTACCTGCGCGCTTTCCAGATAGCCCTTCGCGAGTCTGCGGCATGGTCGGTGATGTCCTCCTACAATCGCATCAACGGGGAGTTCGCGTCTCAAAGTCACTGGCTTCTCACAGAGGTTCTTCGCCAGGAATGGGCCTTTGACGGGATTGTCGTTTCCGATTGGGGGGCTGTCCGGGATCCGGTGGAAGCCCTCAAAGCCGGGCTGGATCTTCGAATGCCCGGACGACCGGAGGATAAGCGGGTCCATGAAGCCTGGCGCGACGGGCAGATAGGTGCCAATGTGCTGGAAAATACGGTCTCCAGGATGCGGTTGCTGTGCGAGCGCACGGCGGGGCCGGCACCCGCGTCGCCAATCGATTACGATGCACATCATCTCTTGGTCAGGAAGGCGGCGGCGGAATCCGCGGTTCTTCTCAAAAACGACGCGGTGCTGCCACTCAGCTTCGAACCCGGTCGGAAGATTGCGGTCATAGGAGAACTGGCGCGCAGTCCTCGATATCAGGGCGCTGGCAGTTCACGCGTGAACGCGACCCGGGTGGTCAGCGGTTGGGACGCATTGTCGACAAAGGCCGACGAGATGGGCGCCCACATTGAGTTTTCCGGTGGTTATGCTCTTTCGAGCTCGCAATATCTGCCGTCGCTGTTGACGGAAGCGGTGGAGTTGGCCGGACGTTCCGACACCGTTATCCTCTTTCTCGGGCTACCCGGGGAATACGAGGCAGAGGGGCGGGACAGAACGACGATCGAGCTGCCCGACAACCAGATAGCGCTTGTGAAGGCCCTTGGGGAAACGGGCGCGAAGATCATCGTGGCGTTGAGCAACGGCTCCGCAGTTACGAGCCATACCTGGCGCGATTCGGCCCATGCGATCGTCGAGTTCTGGCTCACTGGCCAAGCACATGGCGACGCCGTTGCCGACGTTCTTTTGGGCGAGGTCAATCCGAGCGGGAAGCTTGCCGAGACCATTCCGCGTCGTTTGGAGGACACGCCGGCGTTCCTGAACTTCCCAGGTGAAAATCAGAATGTGGACTATGGCGAAGGTATCTTTGTCGGTTACCGTTACTATGATGCGCGAGACATCGAAGTGGACTATCCGTTCGGTCACGGACTGTCTTACACGACATACGAGTATTGCGGGTTGGAGGTTGCGGTCCGTCCTCTCACCGACACCATCGCCTTCGACGCAAAGGTCCGCATTCGCAACACAGGAAAGCGTTTCGGGCGGGAGGTTGTACAGCTCTACATTGAGGATAAGTCCGGCTTCCTATCGACACCTCGGCGGGAACTGGGAGGATGGAAGAAAATCGGCCTCGCACCCGGCGAAGAGATGAATGTGGAGATTTCTATCCCCCGTGAGCGCCTTCAGCATTGGCATGTTCCCACTGCGGACTGGGCCTATCCGGGTGGTGAACTTATCGTAAGCTCTGGCGGCTCATCCCGCGACTTGCCGCTCGAAACGATTGCCACTGTTCCGGGAAACGATATCGTCGTGAAGATCGATGAGTGGTCGACATTCGGTGAATGGATGGATCATATGGAGCTTGGGCCGCGGCTGTTTAGCATTATCGAAGAGCGTGGCGGTCTCAAGGGGCGCATGGCAGATCTTCTCGAGGACGAGGGCGGCGGTCGCGACGCCGTTCGGTCGGTACCGCTCGCAACCATTGTCGAATTTCCAGGCGTCCCAGTCACTTTGGAAGAAGTCAAAGCGCTTGCCGCCTGACACACTGCGCGGGGCGCCATGCAAACATTTGGAAACATGGCACCCCGCCGGCCGAACCGGCACAGCATACTTTCCCTCACGTCGATTTCAATGTTGGCACTGATGCGCGAGCTTCCCACGCCACGGGGCGACTGAATTCGGCCGGTTGGTTGCGAACCGATCACCTTTGAGTTACACGAGTGCCGAGTATTGTAAGATGTAAGGATTTCCATGCCGCGCGCGCAGAAACATGCGGAAAAGGGAGAGAGAACAAGACTTGCAATTCTCAAGTCCGCGGTCGAACTCTTCGGCGAGAAGGGATATCGTGCTACCTCGATCAGCCAGATAGCTAAACGGGCCGGGGTCGTGCAGTCAGCCCTGCATCATCATTTTGGTGCCAAGGAGATGGTGCTCGAAGAAGCCTTGAAGTTGCACTATCCCTCATCGGTATCAAGGCCTGATATGATGTCGGTGGCTGCGGGAAAAACCGAATTCGTTGATGAACTTATGGCAGCCGCCCGCCGCAACATCAGAGACCCCGAACTCGTTCGCTTCTTTTCGGTGATGACAGGAGAATCTCTGACGCCGGAACACCCGGCTCACGGGTTTTTCGTCAACCGTTATGATGTCGCGCGCGAAGGCTTTACTGATGCTATTGCACAGGCCAAAGGTGTTCGTGGCGAGGCTGGACGCGCTGAAATTTCGCTATTGGTTTCCACGCTATTTGCGGCCTCCGATGGCTTGCAGATGCAATGGCTGCGCAATCCGCAGGTCGATTTCCTCGGAGGCCTTGAGCGCGTCGCGGCGATGGTTCGCGATGGATTGAATTCGCTTGAGCAAGCCTGATGCGTTGATGGCACGTGTCGAACGTTCTAACCAAAACGGTCGTCGGACGCGGCGCGCAAACAATCTGGCACGTTGCGCAGATCAATTCGCGCGCCGATAAGGTGGCTATTCGGACTGCGGCTCCACCGCTTGATATTCCGGTTCAAACGCTTGCACGCGCTGCATTTCGCGTCTGTTGAACATCAGCCTGACGACGTCCGGGCGGGAATAATGACCAACAGGATCGTATGCCGCCTTCGCCACACCGATGACGCCGAGGTCAACGTCGGCGTACATGATGCCTTCCCGTTTCGGGAATCGGCTTGGCGAGAGGCGCGCCGTCCGGCCCGAAGATCATCGTGAAGCCACCGCCCTCCAGTAGAAGAGGTTGTTTAGCCGGACTATCGATCAGCAGATCGATCATCGATTTGGAGATGATAGCGCATGGGGCAAGAACATATGTTCCCCCTTCAAGCGCGTAGACCTGACTTGCCGCAAGATTGGCCTCGGCGCTTAGCTGAAACGCTGCTCCCCGATAAACCGAAAAGCTCGGCCAGCTTGCAATATGAATCTGCTCGTTCTGCGAATACATGGCGAATTTCGACAGCGGCTGAATGTGCTCAGCACAGCAGAGTGCGCCCATCCTGCCCAGCGAGGTGTCGTGAACAGCGAGATGGGAGCCGTCGCCTTCGCCGAAGACTGTCCGCTCTGCATGCGTCGGCTTCAATTTGCGTCGGTTCGCGATCGTTTTACCGCTGTCGTCGATCAGCGCCTAGGACAGATACAGCGTACCGCCGGACCGTTCCACGTAACCCATGACAACGTGAATCTTGTTGTCGGCAGCCGCCTTCTGCAGCTTTTTGCAAGACGCGTCACCGACTTCCATGGCATTGGCGAAATACTTTCCGACGAACTGCATTCCCCAGGCTGGCGAGTCCAGCCAGATCCACCACGGGTAGCCTGGCAACCACACTTCGGGGAATGCCACAAGAGACGCACCTCCGCGTGCAGCCTCTTCGATCAGAGCAATTGCCTTGTCTACGCCTTTGTGAAGGTCGAGAAATTCCGGAGCCGCCTGAATCGCGGCGACCTTGTATTGTGTGGTGACCATCGTTTTTTCCTTTCGTCCCCGACGTCATCCTCGCGTGACTGGCAATATTCTTCTTGGCATATCCAGGCCAGGAATATTGCCCAAAACGGCCATGCGGCGATAGCCTCAGCCTCGTGCAATCGACAAGCCAGACAACCGAAAGAACGATCGAGCACATCCGCTCGGGCGGACAAGAGGTTTTCCTGATCGCCTTTCAGATAGACGGTCGGGGTGCGGTTTATCAGGATGATCGTGTCGCGGAGACACGGCCTGGAGAGTTTGTCTTTTACGACAGCCGAAAACCCTACAAGCTGGAATTTCGTTAGCCTTTCAAGCAATTGGTTCTTCGCTTATCGCGTGCGACGCTGGGATCGCGCGCAAACAGTTTAGACAACCTCAATGCGCTTGCCTTCCAAACCAGCTACGGTCCAACGGGCGTGGCGTTGGATTTTCTGAAGAATATTGCCCAGCGCGCTCCCGAATGCGAACGTCACCATCTTCAGGCAATAAGTGCGAGCGCGGGCGATCTCGTGATCAATGGCATCCTGTCGCAAGCAGCCGGCCTTGCACCGCGTTGTTGGCTGTTCGAGAAGCTTCGTAGCGGGATCTCGAATGAAATCAGGGATCCGGAATTCGGTGCGCTGCAGTTCGCCAGGCATGCGAAGATGTCCGACCGATCCCTCAGGAGACTTTGCGCGGAAAGCGGAACTTCGCCGGGCGAGGTCATAATGAACGCGCGGCTTCGTGGCGTACGGCGTGAATTGCTTGCAGGTCCGAGTGGCCGCAAGTCCATAACCGAGATCGCTCTGTCTTGGGGCTTCAATGACGTCAGCTATTTCAACAGATCTTTTAAGGCTGCGTTCGGGTGCACACCATCTCAATGGCGTCGCGCTTCCCACTGATCAAACCTCATCCTGCCGTGGCTGTCATCCGGCGAACGGCAATGCATTCTCGAAGGCCGTCACCGCCCAATATCGCGGCAATTTGCTGAAATTCTAGTTCGGCGGCGTTCGCTTTGCCAGCAAACCATGGTGGGAAGCGAAGAACAGTGGGATTTCGTCCCCTTTCAATCCCAAACGACTTCGCTCAGATCAACAGAAATGTCGATACTGGACAATGGAAGCATCTGCTTTGCTGGCGAAAACACAGCAGGAGATGCAAATGGAGCTTTGGAAACTTACGCTCACCGAAGCGAGCACTTTGCTTGGCCGTGGTGAAATCACGTCGGTGGATCTTGTTTCTGATCTTCTTGATCGAGCGCACGTTCTGAGCGAATTGAACGCCTTCACCTACCTCGATCGTGAAGAGATTATTGCTGCGGCGCGAGATTGCGATGTCCGGCGCCGAAAGGCGGATGGCCCTTTGCCCATCCTTTACGGGCTGCCGATTTCCCTCAAGGACAACATAGCCTGCGTGGGCATGCCGATGACTGCGAATACGCCGGCGTTGGAGAATTTCAGACCGCAAGCAGACGCCACGGTGGTTGAAAGACTCAAAAGTGCCGGCGCCATCCTTTTCGGAAAGAACACGATGCATGAGCTTGCGTTCGGCGGTACATCGAACAATTCTTTCGGTGGTCCGGTTCGCAATCCGTTCGATCGGACAAGGGTTCCCGCAGGTTCCTCCGGAGGGACTGCCTCCGCGGTCGGCGGACGGCTCGTGCCCGCCGGTATCGGAAGCGACACCGGTGGGTCGGTCCGTGTTCCGGCGTCGTTTAACGGCGTCTTCGGTTATCGTCCAACCGTGGGACGATGGTCGGGCAACGGTGTCCTCCCGCTGTCGCACACCCGCGACACCTTGGGACCCCTCGCTCGATCCGTTTCGGATCTGGATCTCATCGACCGCGCGATCAATGCTCGAGAGCCTGCTGTTCCCGCCGAAATCGGGACGCTGCGCCTCGGCAAGCCCTCCGGTTTTTACTGGGAGAATCTGGCCGAAGATGTGCGTTTGGCCTGCGAAGATGCACTTTCTCGATTGTCAGACGCCGGGGCGACCATCGTAGAAATTGACTTGGCCCCGCTGACCGCCCGCGTTCGAGAGATAGCTTTCCCGATTGTCTTTTACGAAGCAGTCCCGGAACTTTCCGCCTTCCTGGAGGAATGGAAGACGGGTTTGACCGTGGAGAAGCTGCTGTCCGATGTCGCTTCGCCCGACGTCGCTCAGGTTGCTAAAATCCTGATGGACCCGGCCCAAGCCGTCGCCCTTTCCGATTACCGGCGCACCATCGACGAGATGATACCCGAGATAGCCGCGAGCTACGCCTCGGTTCTTGCGGAAAACCGACTGCACGGCATTCTCTACCCGACCTCGCCGATTACCGCTCCGAAGATTGGGGATGACGACACCACCGATCTGAACGGCGAGCGTGTTCCAACCTTCCTGACGGTCATTCGCAACATGGATATCGGCAGCGTGATCGCCCTGCCCAGCATTTCATTGCCCGTCGGCGTCGATCGCAACGGTCTGCCGATCGGTCTGGCACTCGAAGGCGCCCATGCTGAGGATGAGGAGCTCATCTCGATCGCGCTTTCACTTGAAACGATACTGCCTGCAATTCCACAACCAAAATAAATCAAGGGGAAAAGATGACAGATACGATTTCTCGCCGTCAGCTAATTAAGTTCACCGCCACGGCAGCGGTATTAGCAGCCACTGGAAGGGTTGCCTTCGCGGCCGACCCCATCAGGATTGCTGTCTTTATCACCCTTTCTGGTGGTGCCTCGCTCTTTGGCGCGTCCAGCAGGGCCGCCGCCGAATTCGCAGCGGCGCAGATCAACGCCACGGGCGGCATCACGGGACGACCGCTTGAATTGACAATCGCAGACGGAGGGGCGGCGCCCGCCGAGGTTGCAAAGACCGCGACACGAATGGTCTTGGGAAAGAAGGTCGATATCATCGTCGGCGCTCACGACAGCGCCGTCAGGCAAGCGGTTGAAGCGGCAATCCGCGGCAAGGTTCCCTACATCTACACACCGGTCTTCGAAGGTGGGGATTGCGCGCCTTTTACCTACTTCCTTGGAGAAACGCCTGAGCAGCAGATCGGGGCATCGATCGGGTCGTTGGTCAAGCGGGCGAATGGAAAATCATTCTATCTGATCGGTAATGACTACGTGTGGCCGCGCGTAACGAACGACGCCGTAAAGGCTGCGGTGAATCGGCTCGGCGGCACCATCGTTGGCGAGGAATACTATCCGGTAGGGGCGGCGAACAAGTTTGAGAGTTCCATCGAGAAGATTCGCGCGACCTCGCCCGCTATCGTCCTCCAGACGCTGGTCGGCGGCGACAACGTAAATTTCAATCGAACATTCGCCAATTTCGGACTTTCCGCCAACATTACGCGAATGTCCTGCCTGCTTGAGGAAAATACGTTGCTGGGCATCGGCAAGGAAGCGTCCGACAAGCTCTATTCTTGCATGGGCTATTTCACCAACCTGGATCTGCCTGAAAACAAGGCGTTTCTCGACGGTGTCTCGAAAGCATCGGGTGGAACACCGGCGATCCAGAACACGATCGCGAAGTCGGTCTATGATGGTCTGGCGATGGTCAAAGCGGTTGTCGAAAAGGCAAAATCCGTGTCTCCAACGGAATTCGATGCGGCCGCGGAAGGCACTAGCTTCACCACACCGTCAGGCCTGATGACGGTAACGAACAGGCATACCACAAAGACAATGTATCTCGCAAAATGCAACGGTACGGATTTTGAAGTCGTGGAGACTTTCAAGGATATCCAGACCGGGCAAAGCTGCAAGTAACGGCGGGCGGTCTAGGATGATGACACTCACTCTCAACCTTGGATACGACGTGCTGCTCCTAGCGTTGCTTACGCTTGGCTTGGCTGTATCCATGGGGCTGCTCGGGGTCCTTAATATCGCTCATGGAGAGATGGTGATGGTCGGCGCCTACTGCGGCCTGAGCGTTCAACATCTGGGGCTTTCCTATTTCCTCGGCATCCCGCTTGCTTTCCTGGTCTGTGGTTCGCTCGGTTTTTTGGCCGAGCGACTGATCATCAGGCCGCTTAAATACGATGGTTTCGCAACCCTTTTGGGGACATGGGGCCTCGGCATGGCAATACGAGAGATTGTCAAACTGGTTTGGGGCAACGGATATCAGAGCGTTGATCTCCCGATTCCCGGCACGGTTGATCTGTTCGGCACTGCTTTTCCGGGATGGCGGCTGTTTGCGATGTCATGCGCCTTTGTCGCGCTGGCGTCAGTTGGCATATGGTACCTTCGTGCCAAGACTGCACTTCGGATCAGGGCGATGGTATCCAATCCGATGCTCGCGCAGGCCATCGGCATCAATTCCAGCCGCCTTTCCACGCAGACATTCGTCTTTAGCGCCGCGGCGGCTGGAATGGCTGGAGTGCTGATTGCACCGACGGTTCCCGTCGAGCCATCAATGGGCATCCTGCTCGTCGTCAATTCCTTCTTTTCGCTTGTCGTCGGCGGTTACGGAACGATCGCCGGGCTCTTGAGCGGGGCTGCAGCAATCGGCGGCTCGCAAAGCATTCTTGCCACTCAGCTCAGCCCAACAACGGCCTATCTTGTCGTTCTCGCCATCGCCATCATCTTTCTATGGAGACGTCCCCGTGGTCTCTTCAGCCTTGCATAAGCTCGCGCTCCTGGCCTTGGCATTGATCCTCCTGCCACTACTGGCCGGTGATCTATGGGCCTATGAGGTCTCACTTTATCTGACATACGGGATCGTTGCGACCGGCTTGGGTCTTGCCTGGGGGCTGAGCGGAACCCTGTCGCTGGGACACGGGCTTTACATGGCCATCGCCGCTTATCTTGCTGCCAACATGTTCATCGTCGTCGATGGTTCGGCCGTTGCATGGCCGGCGGCCTTGCTATGCGCTCTGGTTCCCATGCTGGTTGCATTTCTAGTCGCTTATGCCGTGTTTCGTGGCCAGACGGGAAGCGCGACGTCTTTCTCGATGGTAACGCTCGCGCTGGCTTTTGCCGGCAGTCAGATTGCAATCACCTGGTCGAGTGTGACCGGCGGCTTCAACGGTCTGCTGGGTATCCCGAACATGCCGGGCGTATCTGGGTTAATGGAGCAATACTTCCTTGTTGCCGCCGCAACCCTCGTTGTGTGCGCCGGTTATGCGTGGCTGGTATACGCGCCGATCGGAACAGTGTGGAAAGCGATAGCCGCGGACGAGCGTCGGATGCAGTTTTTCGGGTTTGACACCGCACTGCTCAAGGCTCTGGCGTTTGCCGTTTCCGGCTTTTGCGCGGGCTTGGGGGGCGTGATCTACGCGCAACAGCAAGGGCTCGTCACGCCCGATCTCACCGGTTTTGCATTTTGCGGGACATTGCTCGTCTTCGTCGCCGTAGGGGGGCGCATGTCGGTGTTCGGACCGCTCATCGGCGCGCTCGCCGTGGGAATGTTGAGCTCCGAGCTAAGGGATAGGATCGACTGGTGGGAGCTTGTTCTAGCGCTCGTGTTCATCGCCGTGGTCCTGCGTTTCCCAAAGGGCCTGGCAGGGATCATTCCAACAGCCGCCCCGCTAATGAACTTGCGCATGCCGATCGAGGCGCCTCGGTTGAAAAGTGACAATTCGGCACTGTCCTGCGATCTGCGGGGTGTGTGCGTTCGAATTGGTTCGGTCCAGATACTGAATGGTCTGGATTTCTTCGCCGAGCAGGGCAAGACGACCTGCATCATCGGTCCGAATGGCGCAGGCAAGTCATCGTCCTTCAATGCGCTGACAGGCCTGCTTCCTCTTTCATCCGGTGTGCTTTCGCTTGACGGGAAGCAGATACGAAAGGCAACGCCCGCTGGCCTGACGCTTGCCGGTGTTTCGAGAAAATTCCAGGCCCCGACCGTATTTGCGGATTTGACGGTGCGCCAGAACCTGTGCCTTGGGCTTTGGAGCAAACGGATCTCAACGCTGAGGCTTCTGGACCGTCGTCTCTGGCAGTGGAATAGCCCGCTGCTTGTCGAATTGCAGCGGCGCTTCGCATTCCTTTCCGATAGCGCCAAGCTCGCATCTGAGCTTTCCCATGGTCAGCGACAAATTCTTGAGTTGTCCATGGTCCTTCTGACGGAGCCGCGCATTTTGCTGCTCGACGAACCCTGCGCCGGGCTGTCCCACGACGAAACGTCCGCTGTCATAGAGCTGATCAAATGGATCAGGCAGGCGAAAGGAATGACCATCGTTATCGTGGAACATGACATGGCTCTGGTTGAGGCGCTTGCCGACAACGTCACCGTTTTTCATCAGGGACGCTTTCTAGCCCAAGGAACGATTGAGGAAATCCGGGCGAACAACGACGTCCGCGGCGTCTATGCGGGAGGGCAACGATGAGCCATCTGGAGGTTTTGACCGTCAACAAGCTATCGGGCGGATACGGCTCCGGTATCGTCCTTCGTGATTTCTCGGCAGGTTTCCGAGCAGGCGAGGTGCATTGCATTGTCGGACGCAACGGTGTCGGCAAATCCACTCTTCTGAAGTTGCTGGCCGGCGCGATCAAGCCTGCATCTGGCGAGATCGTTTTCCAGGGTAGGGACTTCTTTCTGGCGTCGATGTTCGAGCGGGCGAGGATGGGATTGTCTTATGCGCCGCAGGATAAGGTCGTGTTCGACGAACTGACAGTGGCGGAGAACCTCACCCTGATGCGTGGCAATAGAAGCATGAAAGGCCTGGAGCTCTATCTCGATACGTTTCCGCGTTTGCGCGAACGGCTCTCGCAGAAGGCAGGTACGCTTTCCGGCGGCGAGAAGAAGCTGCTTTCTCTGTCGCGCGTATTGTCTGAAGATCGGCCTCTGGTTTTGCTGGATGAGCCTACCGAGGGGGTGCAGTATGAGAATGTCGTTCGTATTGGCCAGCTGTTAAGCGCTCGCAAGGCTGCTGGTGCAGCCATTGTACTCGTGGAACAAAGCCTGGGTCTTGTCGAAAGCGTCGGCGATCAGATTTCGGTTCTCGACCATGGCGACGTCGTGTTTCGTCGGAGTGTGAGCGAGATAACACGCGCGGAAATCCAGGGCTGGCTGAGCGTCTGAGCTCCTGGCAAAATTTCTGCGCTTGAAACGTCGCAATCTGCAGCCTTTCCGCGATTATGGCGCAAGTCATCGTCCCTGCCGGGCATTGGCATGACGCGTCACAGTTCGCGCATCGTCATTTATGTCGATGGCGACTGACAGCCATTTCCATAGGCTGCGACATGGAAAAATGTAGGAGATCAATTTCGATGGAAGTTGCACCAAAGCAGTTGGGGCTGATCTGTCGACGGATAGGTTTGAGCTTCGTCACCCTTATTCTGGTGTCCGGGCTGATATTCATGGCGACACAGGGACTGCCCGGTGACGTCGCCAGAATGATCCTGGGAAAGGAAGCGGGTGCCGAACAGGTGGAGGCGTTGCGATCGCAACTCGGTCTCAATCTGCCGCTCATCGAGCAGTATATGCGCTGGGTTGGTTCGCTTCTGAGTGGGGATCTCGGATTCTCGGCCGCATCGAACCGGTCCGTCGCCGACCTTGTTGGGCCGCGGGTCGAGAACTCGTTTGCCCTCGTCGCGATGTCCATGGTTCTGGCTTTGCCGATTTCCGTTCTTCTCGGAGTAGCGACCGCCAATTTCAAGGATACGTGGTTCGACCGCATCGCGATGGCAACCTCGCTCGGCGTGAATGCCCTGCCGGAGTTCGTGCTTGGGCTGCTTCTGGTCGTGGTTTTCAGCACCAACGTCTTGCATGTCGTGCCGGCCGTGTCGCTTCTGTCGCCGGGCAAGCCGTTCTATCAGCAGCTCGGTGCCTACGTGCTTCCTGTTGCGACGCTTTTCCTGCTCCAGACAACCTATCTTTATCGTCTCGTTCGCGGGACGATGATCGATGTCCTCGCTTCGGACTACGTCCAGTTTGCGAGGCTCAAGGGGATGTCTTCCGGCAGGATCCTCTTCCGCCATGCCCTGCCGAATGCCGCCGTTCCGGCAATTCAAGCAGCGGCAAACGTCTTCGCCTTATCCGTGGGCGGCGTCGTGGTCGTGGAATATGTCTTCGGCTACCCCGGCATGGGGACAGCGCTCACCGATGCCGTCGGAAACCGCGATATCCCTGTCGTGCAATTCATTGTGTTGATCATCGCGGCCACCTTCCTTCTGTCGAACATGATCGCGGACCTTGCGGCGGCGCTCCTCACTCCCCCGGGCCGAGGTACCTGACATGAGCAAGGAAATCATGATGGACAATGTCGAAACGCAGCGCTCGAGGATGGCGGTTACAAGATTGTTCCGATCGGCAAGAACAGGTATCGGTGTCGCCCTCATGATTGTCGTTGCAGCGGTCGCGGTCCTTGGCCCGTTTCTCGCGCCTTACGGGGCGACCGAACTTGTGGGTATACCGTTCGACATACCTCAGCCCGGTTCGCCACTCGGAATGGATTTTCTCGGCCGGGATGTGTATTCCCGCTTCCTCAATGGCGGGTTCAGTCTCGTTTGGATGTCGCTCTGCGCGACGGCGTTTGGTCTCGTTCTCGGCGCGCTGATCGGTCTTTCCAGTGCTTTCTACAAAGGATGGACCGACCTGCTTCTGATGAGGCTCGTCGATGTGAAGCTCGCGTTTCCCAGTGTGATCTTCGTGCTCCTGGTTGTAACCGTCGCAGGCCCGGGCAAGATTCTTCTCGTGGTCCTGGTCGGCATCTCACAGGCACCCAGCGTTTCGCGCGTCATCCGCGGTGCGGCGCTGTCGGTCGTCAATCTGGAATATATTCAATACTGTCGGGCGATCGGTTTGTCCGGACCGCGGATCATCGTCACGCAGGTCTTGCCGAATGTCGCGACGCCGCTTCTGGTCGAAGCGGGCCTTCGTCTCATGTGGTCGATCTCGCTCCTTGCCGGTCTGAGCTTCCTTGGCTACGGCATTCAGCCCCCGGAGGCCGACTGGGGCGTCATGATCAACGAAAATCGCAACGCGCTTTCCATCCAGCCGTGGGCAGTCATTGCTCCGATCGTCGCCATCGCGGTTTTCACGATCGGCGGAAACATATTTGCTGAAGGTGTCCTTCGCTCTTTGGGCCGGACAGATGGTGGAAAGGACTGATCATGATCAAGATCTCCAATCTGAGAGTCGATGCGACAGCGACCGGTCTTCCGATCGTCAAGGATGTCCACTTCGAGATCGCTCCCGGCGAGGTGCTGGGACTGGTTGGCGAATCCGGGTCCGGTAAAACGACCATTTCTCTTGCTTTGCTCGGTTTCGCCAAACCCGGGACCACCATAACGGCGGAAAGCCGAATTGTCCTCGATGACATGGATTTGATGGCACTGTCGCCACCCGCGAGAAATCAGGTGCGCGGAAAACTCGTGACCTACGTACCGCAGGATCCCTTCGCATCGCTCAATCCGGCGATGAAGATCGGCGAACAGCTCATCGAAGGCTTGGTGCGGGGCCGGAGCGCTCTGTCCCCGGGCGAGGCGCGGGCAAGGTTGAGCGACCTCCTGGTGGAAGTCGGTCTGGCTGCGACGCCCGAATTGTTCGGCAGATACCCATCCCAGCTCTCCGGCGGGCAACTGCAGCGCGTCGCCATCGCAATGGCGGTCGCTCCGCGACCCCGGCTTGTCATCATGGATGAGCCGACGACAGGTTTGGACGTATCGACACAGGCGGATGTGCTCTCCATGATGACGCGGCTTTGCCGGGCTCACGGCATCGCGACTGTCTATGTTTCTCATGATCTGCCCGTCGTGGCGCATATCGCCGACAAAGTCGTCGTTCTCTATGCAGGGCGCATCGTTGAGGCTGGAAGCCGGGATGATGTGTTCTCCAAGCCAGCGCATCCCTATACACGGTCCCTTCTCGATGCGGTGCCTTCGGTCCGAGAAGCCCGAAAACTGCGAGCAATCGCTGGAAAAGCTCCTGCTCTCGTCGATCGGGAGCATGGCTGTGTCTTTCGTCCCCGTTGCCCCCACGCGACCGCTATCTGCGCCGGCGCCCCGCCACTCGAAAACATTCCGGCGGCCACCCATGCCGTCGCATGCCATCGAACCGGCGAACTTGACGGCATGGCCAGGCCAGCGCCGCTTTTGGTCAAGGAGAGAACGCTTGAGGAGATTAAAGTCCTCGACGTGCGCTCACTGTCGGCGCGCTATGGCGATCGAACCGTATTGCGTGATGTCTCGATGACGCTTGCCAGGGGGCAATGTCTCGCCGTCGTGGGGGAATCCGGCAGTGGAAAGACAACATTTTCACGGTGTCTGATCGGGCTGCATGGTGACTGGAATGGTGAGGTTCTTCTTGATGGGCGCAAGCTTTCTCCCTCAGCCGGTCATCGTTCTCATGATGATCGTCGCAGGCTGCAATACGTGTTCCAGAACCCCTATGGTTCCTTGAATCCCCGGCAGACCATCGGCGGCAATCTCGCAGTGCCGATTGGCCACTTCCGATCGTCGCAAGGCACGGATCGCAATCGCCAGATCCGCGACGTCCTCGAACGGGTCGAGTTGAGATCCGCCTATATCGACAGGTTCCCGAACGAATTGTCGGGTGGAGAGAAACAGCGTGTCGCAATCGCACGCGCCTTGCTTGCCTCTCCCGACGTGATGATCTGCGACGAGATCACCGCGGCTTTGGACGTTTCGGTACAAGCCGCGATCGTCGAACTGCTCAGGTCTCTTATGTCCGATGGCCTGAGCCTGGTGTTTGTGACACATAATCTCGGCGTGGTGCGAAGCCTCGCCGACACCGTTGCTGTTCTCGACAAGGGGGAGATCGTCGAAATCGGCTCTTGCGAGGAGGTCGTGAGCCGACCGGCCGCAGCCTACACCAAAGGCCTTTTGGCCAACACCCTGGAACTGGCCTGACACAGGCCCACAGCGGCAGCTTCAAAGATCGACATTAATGTCGATACCGCAACGGCGCGGTCTCTCTATCAGTGACATTGCAATCCAATGCATCGGGGAACGAAAGAAAGGTTTCATATGTCGAGCGACACGAAGTTTACCAGCATGCCGTCCGTCTCCCGGCGACAGCTTCTCCGCGCGTCAGCGGCAATCGGCGTGGCCGGCATCCTCGCATCGCCTTTGGGCTCGATTGCGGCAATGGCTCAGGGCGAAGTACCGAAGAAGGGCGGGACCATTCGTGTGGCTGTACCGGGCGGAAGCGCCGATTCACTCGATCCACATCGGACGCAGGGGCAGATTTCCGACATCGTACGCTTCTGCAACCTGTTCGACGGACTTTGCGAATACAAGGCGGATGCCAGCGTCGCGTTGGTTCTCGCCGAGTCCTTCACTCCCAATGAGGATGCGACCGTATGGTCGGTCAAGCTTCACGCGGGTGTGAAGACCCATGCCGGAAAGGATTTCACGGCTGATGACGTCATCTACTCGGTAAAGCGAATTCTCGACAAGGAACATCCGTCCAAAGGTGCCTCGCTGATCAGCTTTATCGACCCGACGAAGGTCGAGAAAGTCGACGATCTGACGGTGAAGTTTACGCTCGCGGCGCCCAACGGCCTGTTCTCCGAAGTGTGGGCAAACCGCTATCTGAAAATGGTGCCGCGTGATTTCGATCCGGCGCTGCCGATCGGAACCGGCGCATTCAAATACGTTTCCTTTACGCCGGGGCAGGAATCCGTGTTCGACCGCTTCGACGGCTACTTCCGCGAGCCGGCATGGGTCGATCAACTCGTGATCTCGGTGATCAACGACAATACCGCGGCAATCAATGCGCTGCGCGGCGGCCAGGTTGAAATCACCTATACAATGCCGTTCGCGCAGGCACGAGTTATCTCCGTCGATCCGAGCTTGAAGCTGCTGAACAATCCTTCCGCGATGTCCGTTCCGATCTACATGCGGACCGATGTTGCGCCTTTCGATGATCCGAAGGTCCGAATGGCGATGAAGCTGATCGCGAACCGGGAGCAAATGGTAAAAATTGCTCTGGCCGGTTACGGCACGGTCGGCAACGACATGGCCGGGCGAACAATTGCACCTTGCGGAGAGTCCACACTACCGCAGCGCAAGCAGGACATTGCCAAGGCGAAGGAGCTGCTGAAGGAGGCTGGAAAGTCGGAACTGACCTTAGATATGGTGACGGTCAACGGCACCGCCGGCATGGTCGAGTGCGCGCAGGTGTTCGCCGAACAGGCAAAGGCGGCCGGGGTCACGATCAATGTGAAGGTGATGGAAGTCGGCGCCTACCTTGCGAAATACGGGCAGTGGTCCTTCGGGGTCGATTTCCTTTCCGATACCTATCTCGCGGTCGCAACGCGCAGCCTGCTCCCGAGCGGCACGTTCAACACCTCTCACTGGAATGACCCCGAGTTCAACGACTTGCACAGGCAGGCCGTGGCGACGGCCGACATCACCAAGCGGTGCGATATCATCGCGAAGATGCGCGCGATCGAACACGAGCGCGGCGGCAACATCGTCTGGGGCTTTGCCAATGTCCTTAACGGTTACCGCGCGAACGTAAACGGCCTCGTCCCTTATACGGTTGACTCCGCTCTTTACAGCCTGCGCTCGGTATGGATGGCATGAAAAATGAATGGGAGGGCATCGCCCTCCCATTGCACTTTCAGTTGCAGGTCTGTTCGCGCCGGTTCCGGTTCCGGTTCCGGCTGTGGGTCGCCGCCGACGCTGCATGTACGATCAATGGCACAAGTGCCGAAATCCCGTTTGGATCAACGGTTGGATCAAAAGAACTGAAATCCAGGCCGACGATTTCGAAACGGTCCGCGATGGCGTCCAGGGCCCAGACGAGCTGCACGTCGGACAAGCCGCCCTCCGCCGCGTGGTGACTGGACATGAGGACTGTCGGGTCCAATACGTCGACATCGACATGCACGTACAACCTCGAACAGCGCGTTCTCAGATCCGCCAAGGCATCGACGATCGCCGCTTCATAGCCCTTGCTCTCGATTATGGCCGGGTTGACGATACTTCCCGGTGACTTTTGACCACGGTTTGGCTTGTGCTCATATTTTTCATGCAGGCCGATCGTCAGAATACGGTCGGCCGGAATGGGTTCGAATCCAGGAATCTGACGGCAGAACGCCTGCCAGCATCGCCCAGCAATCATCGATACGGGCATGCCTTCAACCAGCCCGCTCGTCGATGTCTCGGGTATTTCCGCATCATCATGGGCGTCGAACCAAACCATGCCGATGTCGTCGACTTCTCCAAGCCCGGCGACCATCCCAAGCGTGCAGGTGCATCCGCCATTCGCCACCAAGGGAAGCCGATCCGCGGATACGGCAGTGCGGACCGAACGGGCGAGCCTCGAGGTCTGAACCTGGAGACGGCTCATCTGGTCGCCTGCGAACAGACCCGCGACATTTGCGTCGAAATTACCTGCAGTCTCGTCCGGAGCGGGGTCATCCACGTCCTCGATAAGCTCGACCGTCAGATCGCGGCTGACGTCAGACAGGGCGCTCAGAAGGGTCTGGTCCGAAAGCAGTTCTCGCGGACCAAGCGCCATGGCATTCCTTGGCGATGCCTCGCGACGCCCGAAGACGTAGGGGAGGCCTATCCATGAAATCGGCGTTGTCACGCTGCACCGCCTCGCCGGGCAAGGCCTGCCGCAGCCGCTTCCGCCGCCGCGACAACAAGGGGTACGAGGACCTTCGGGCCGCGCTTGTCGACGACCGGATCATAGGAGGCGAAGCTTACGGCAAGGATCTCAAAACGCTCGCCGATCAGACCGAAGGCCGTCTTGCATTGCTCGTCCGTCAAGCCGCCATCGGCCGCGTGCGTATTGGCTCGCAGCACAGACGGATCAAGGACGTCGGTATCGAAATGGATGAAGACCTTGTTGCATTTCGATGCCAAGCCGTCCAGCGCCTGGGTCAAAGCGTTCTCGAATCCGAAAGCATCGATGACCGGCTTGTAGACGAGAGTGCCAAGAGCGTCGCTCGCATGCTTGCGCGCGGTTGGTGTAAACATTTCACTTAGGCCGATCGTTACGATGCGGCTTTCGTCGATCTCGCGAAAGCCAGGGATTTTGCGACGATAACGAGGCCAGCATTTGCCGGCAATGGTGGTGACCGGCATCCCCTCGATGAAGCCGTTTTCGGACGTATCTGGTGTTTGCGCGTCTCCATGGGCATCGAACCAGATCATGCCGATCTTGCCATCGGCATCCCCCACGCCGCCGACCATTCCAAGTGCGGCCGAGCAAGCGCCAACGCAGGCGATCGGGATTCGCCCACGGTCGCGGGCGCCCTTGACTTCCTGCGCCAGGCGAATGTTCTGGACAAGAACGCGGGACATCTGGTCGCCAACGGGCAGGAGCCGATAATCCCCGCCCGTGAAGGCTGTGTTCGGCTCGTCCGCATCCTCGATCATGACTGTTTCGACATCGGAGAAAAGTCCCTGCATCGCCGCCGGAGCGTTTTCGGCAGCAAGCAGCACGCGCGGCCCCTGCGCCATCTGATAGCCAAGATTGGGCCCTTTCGACCCCATCAGATACGGAAGCCCGATAAGGCTGACTGGGAATTTCTCGGTGTCCATTTCAATCTCCTTGCAGTAAGATGAAGTATAATGCGTCCGACAAGAGCGCACTGCCATCGTTAGAAATGTCGATGTCGCCTTCAAGCGGACTCTCGGCTGGCATGATTCCTGCTTTACTTATTGCGAACGCGAGAACGACAGCATGATATCGTACATTCGGGATCTCTCATCGAACGAGCTTCAGCTGTTTGGCGACATAGTCGCGCGTCTCTCACGTTTGGATAGCGACATCGAAGCGCGTACGGCGATCTTCCAGGATATCGTGAAGTTGGTTCGCGCAGACTTCGCCGCGTCATACATTTGGAACGACCGCACGCGCCGTTTCGAGAAGGGTCTGATCCACAATATGGATCCTGAGAACATACGGAACTACGAGCGATATTATCAGTTCCGCGACCCTCACACTTTCAAGCTGCGGGCGAAGCGCAAAGCGACGCTAGTCGAGGAGGTTAATCCCTATAGCGAACTCATGCGCACCGAGTTCTACAACGACTTTTTGAAGCGTGATGGGTTGCACCACGGGATCAATGTGTTTCTATTCGAAGGTGATCGCGATCTCGGCGATTTCCGGCTATGGCGATCCGCCAAAAGCCCCGACTTCAATGAGCGAGAAAAGCTGCTTCTTGATACGATCTCGCCGTTCCTGAAAAAGGCGATGGCAAACAGCAGCGAGCGTTACGAGAATCTCACACCGCGGGAGCGGCAAATCGCATTCCTCGTGGCCCGAGGCCTTCGAGACCGCGAGATTTCCGACATGCTGAATATCGGGTTCTCGACGGTCCGGACACATCTGAATAAGGCGATGGAAAAAAAGGGCTGTTCGAACCGCGCTGAGCTTGCCGTCTTGATCATGCGCGAAAACGGGGAGCCACGGGGAACTGCCCGAGCAATGGGCAAAACGATCAAAATCTGATCTTTATAACGACGGTTAACACGTCAATTGACAGCTTTCTATATCAAACGTTGGGTTCGCTCTGGCAAGGTTGATCGACCGCAAAGTTCTCAGATCTATATGCGGCAAAGCACCCACTTTCGCTTACACGTTTCGCGCGGCGTTGGAGAAACCTCGTCTTATTGGATGCATCTTCGAAATGCCGCCGCCGGTTTTCGAGTCTTTGCGATAGGCGGAGACAATGCTTTCCAGAGCATTCCGAGCCGCTGCGATGGCGCAGTTCTGCCGTTGGAATGACGAAGTTCTAGGGCCGAAAATGCATCGGCGGTGTTATTTGGAAAACGGGAAATGATTGTGGGACGCACGCAGTGTAAGCAGGGGAAGGATGGCGCATCTGGCACGGACCCCTTTTGCGTGAGGGCAGGCTCAAATGTTTCCAAGAACCGAGTGCAGGCATTCCTGAAGCCAATGGTGACCTGGGTCATGCCTGTTTCGTTCGTGCCAATGGATCCTCACCTTGAAAGGTGAGATAGGGAAGGGGAGCGGTACCGCTTTCAGCCCGCGGGTTTGCGCGAAGAATTTGGCAACGCGCGAAGGAAGCGCGATCACGAGGTCCGTTTTCAGAATGATCTCGGGAACGCTCGTGAAATGCGGGATTTCCAGCGCGATCATCTTAGTCAAGCCTTGTGCGCGCAGTTCATCCTCGACCCTGCGGTGCCCGGAAAACGGGGAGGCCACCGTCACGCGGCGAATGCTCTTAAAGGCTTCGAATGAGAGCTCAGATCCAGCGAGAGCCGGGTGCCCCTTTCGGAGTAAACACGAATAGACCTCGTCGAAGATCAGCGAGTGGTTCGTGTCGTCGTTCAATTCCGGGAGATTGCCTATGGCAAAGTCGATCTGCCCGACCTCCAACGCGCGCAGCAACTCAGCCATCGCGATCTGGCGTACTTCGATCGTAATGTCGGGAGCGACCACCTGCAGATGTTCGAGGATTGGCGGAAGAAACACCATCTCCCCAAGGTCGGTCATGCTGAAGCGGAACCTCCGGTGGGATTTTGCAGGGTCGAAGTGCTTCCTCTCCTCAACGGCGGCTTCCACCAACGAGATCGCCTCTCTGAACGCGTTGTATAGTTGGATCGCCCTCGACGTCGGCTGCATCACGGAGCCGGTGCGTACGAAAAGCTCGTCGCCAATCTCGCGACGCAACCTGCCAAGTGCGTGACTGACGGCTGGTTGGCTGACAAACAATACGTCGGCAGCCCTGGAAACACTTCCCGTCTCATAAACCGCACACAGAACCCGCGTCAGCGACAAATCCATAATACCTCCCATAAACTGTGTGCATAATAAAAATACCAATTATTCATTTGAATTACAATCGCCGCGGCTCAATTGTGTGCTCACAAAACGAGGGCGGCTATCTCGCAAAGAGCCGATTATCTGCCGATTGATATGATCAATGACGCGGGTTGGCGGCGTGACCTTTAGCAAATCGGTCGCGGCGCCTTTCAAAGTTGCTTCATGGCATTCCCAATCATAAATGATGGATAAGACATGACTACTGTACAGGTCGCCACATTCGAGCTTCTCCGCGCGAAAGGCTTAACCACGATCTTCGGAAACCCTGGCTCGAACGAACTGCACTTTCTTAAGGGGTTTCCCTCGGATTTCCGCTATGTTCTCGGACTGCACGAGGGGGTGGTCCTCGGCATGGCGGATGGTTTCGCCCAAGCGACGCGCTCGCCTGCTTTCGTGAACCTGCACGCCGCGGCCGGGACCGGCAACGCAATGGGCGCGCTGACGAATGCAATCGCCACGCATTCTCCGCTCGTGGTCACAGCCGGCCAGCAGGTGCGCACGACCATGGGCTACGAGCCCATGCTGACCAATGTCGATGCGCCTTCGTTGCCGCGGCCGCTTGTCAAGTGGAGCTACGAACCCGCATCCGCGCAGGACGTGCCGCGCGCGCTGAGCCAGGCGATTCACATGGCATCGCTCGCTCCGACAGGTCCGGTCTATGTTTCCATTCCTTATGACGACTGGGCCGAAGAGGCCGCGGATCAGAACGAACTGCTTAACGCGCGCCGGGTATCGAACCGGACGCTGCTCCCGGCGGACGAGATCGAATCGATCGCGGCTCGCCTCAAGGCCGCTAGAAACCCCGTGCTTGTCGTCGGCACGGACGTCGATGCCGCCGCAGCGCAGCGCTTCGCCGCGAACCTGGCTGAGAAACAAGCAATGTCCGTTTGGATCGCTCCGCGCCCAGCGCGGCTGGGGTTCCCGACGACGCATCCCAATTTTCGCGGAGTGCTTCCCACGGGCATGGCGTCGATATCGCGCATCCTGTCGCAACACGATCTCGTGCTCGTCGTCGGTGCGCCGGTCTTCCGTTATCACCAGCACGAACCCGGTCTCATCATTGCCGATGGCACCGAGCTCATCCATATAACCTGCGACCCGGCCGAGGCAGCGCGGGCACCAGTCGGCGACGCCTATGTCGCCGATATCGCGCTGACGCTGGAAGCGATAGCGGAGTTGGCGACACGAACTGATCGTCCTGCTCCGCCGCGCAGGCCGAAGCCCGCGCCTGCGGCAAAGTCGTCCGAACAGGCGGTTCACCCGGAGCAAGTGTTCGACATTCTTGCGGAGGTTGCTCCCCGCGATGCCATTTACGTCGATGAATCGACCTCCACGACCAACGAACTCTGGGATCGCCTGCCCATGGAAGAGCCGGGCAGCTACTATTTTCCGGGCGCAGGTGGTCTCGGCTTCGGCATTCCCGTGGCGCTCGGAGTCCAATTGGCGTGCCCTGACCGCCGCGTGATCGGGGTGATTGGCGACGGATCCGCAAATTTTGCCATCACGGGGCTGTGGACCGCAGCGCAGGAAAACATTCCGGCGATCTTTATCATCATGAAGAACGGCACTTATGGAGCGTTGCGCTGGTTCGCCAACGTGCTGCAGGCGCAGGACGTACCTGGATTGGATGTTCCCGGCATTGATTTTTGCGCGCTTGCAAACGCCTACGGGATAAAGGCCGCGTCGGTCTCAACACCCGAGGATTTCCGCTCTGTTCTAGGGCAAGCGCTAGAGCAGTCGAAGCCGATGCTCATTGAGGTTACCACCTCCATAAACTGACACTGACTTGTATGCCGGCACACTCGGCCGACGCGATTGGAGTACGAAATGAAGCCCGTCAACGTAGAAGATTACCGGAAGCTGGCCGCCAAACGGCTGCCGCGCATGGTCTTCGACTATCTCGACGGTGGAGCGTCCGGCGAGAGGGGCCTTCATCGCAATCGCCACGCCTGGGAAGCGATCACTTTCGAACCCAAGAGACTAAGCGACGTGGGCAATCGCGATCTTTCGATCGAGCTCTTTGGACGTCGCCAGACACTTCCGCTGGTGATCGCTCCGACCGGCCTCAACGGCGCGATCCGGCCGGACGGCGACTTCCTGCTCGCCAAGGCCGCCGCCAAGGCCGGTATCCCGTTCGCGCTATCCACGGCGTCGAACATGGCGATCGAGGATCTGGCGCGTCGTGTCGATGGCGAGCTGTGGTTTCAGCTCTACGTGGTGCAGCGCGGTCTGGCGAAGGCGCTGGTCCAGCGCGCGCGCTCGGCAGGGTTCAGCACGCTGATCCTCACCACCGATGTGGCAGTCAACGGACGGCGGGAACGCGACATGCGCTCCGGCTTCGGCGTGCCGTTCCGTTACACGCCGCGTATCGTTCTAGATGCCGCCATGCATCCGCAATGGACGGTGGCGCAATTGCGGCACGGGCTCCCACAACTGGCGAACTTCGCCAGCGTCGATGCCGATAACGTCGAGGCTCAGGCCGCGGTCATGCGCCGCCAGATGGATGCGAGCTTCAATTGGGATGACTTGAAGGCTCTGCGCGACGAATGGCACGGCACGCTGCTCGTGAAGGGCATTCTCTGCACGGCCGACGCGGTGCGATGCCAGGAACTCGGGGTGGATGGCGTCATCATGTCGAACCATGGCGGTCGCCAGGTGGAGGATCTTCGCGCCCCCGTCGAAGCACTCGCGTCAGTTGCGTCAAGCATCTCGGTGCCAGTCATCATCGACAGTGGGATACGGCGAGGGACGGACGTGGTCAAGGCGCTGGCCTTGGGTGCCAAGGCGGTCATGCTCGGACGCGCAACACTCTACGGACTGGCGGCGCGCGGCGAAGAAGGTGTGCTGGACGTGCTTCGGATGCTTCGCGAGGAGATCGACAGCACGATCGCGCTGATCGGCTGCGAGGCCTGCGCGAAACTCGATGGAACCTATCTCGCGAGATAGGTCAGTTGACAGAAAATTATATTAAACGGGAGGCCCGTGTGAACAAGACCAATTCCATTTCAGATATCGACGTGACCATCACGGGAGTGCTTGCCCGATCGGTTGACATCCCGCTCGAATTCCCGGTGCAGACCAGTGTCGGCCTTGTCGCGACCGCACCCCTTGTTCTCATAGACATCACGACGAGCAACGGCGTCGTGGGGCACGCCTACCTGTTCACATACACACCCATGGCGCTTCGCGCGATGCGCGAACTGGTACAGGCTCTGGGCAATGCGCTGGTCGGACAGCCGCTCGCACCGGTCCAGCTCGACGCGCTTCTGTCTCAACGGCTACGTCTTCTGGGCAAGACAGGTCTTGCTCTGATGGCGTGTTCCGGGCTCGACATGGCGGCCTGGGATGCGCTTGCCAGGCATCACCGGCTGCCGCTTGCGACCTTGCTCGGTGCCACGCCAAGGCCCGTGCCGGCATATGACAGCCATAGCATGGAAGGGTTGAAGGTCGGCGTGACCCGTGCCGCGAGGGCGCGAGATGAAGGTTACCGCGCAATCAAGACTAAGATCGGCTATCCCACGCTTGCCGAAGACATCGAGGTCGTCCGCGCGCTGCGCAAAACGATCGGTGACGATATGGAGCTGATGGTCGATTACAATCAGTCGCTATCCATTCCTGAAGCTGTCCGGCGCATCCACGCGCTGCAGGGGGAGGGGGTGAGCTGGGTGGAGGAGCCAACCCTGCAGGACGACTGGAAGGGACATGCCGCCATCCGACGCAAGGCTGGGCTTCCGATCCAGATGGGCGAAAACTGGTGTGGTATCGAGGAAATGTCCAAGGCACTCGACGCGGATGCCTGCGATCTGGCAATGCCTGACGCGATGAAGATCGGTGGCGTCACTGGATGGCTGCGTGCTGCCGCTTTGGCCAAGGCTCGCAACATGCCGATGTCGAGCCACCTCATGCATGAGATCACCACCCACCTGATGCTCGTCACGCCGACCGCACACTGGCTCGAGCGCATGGAGCAAGCTGGCCCGATCCTTCGGCAGCCACAGAGGTTCGTGGATGGCAATGCCATTCCCGCCGACGAGCCCGGAAGTGGCGTCGCCTGGAACGAGGATGCCGTGACCCGATATCTCGCGAACTGATTTTCCATCGTCCGTCCGTACATGGAGGTGTGCGGGCAGATCAATGACGGGTCATACAAGGAGGAGCTTCGATGACCTACTGCGCACAATTTTTCGCTCGAACAGATCGGAGCGACGTATGAACGCTCCGGTCTCTTCTCAACAATCCCAGGTGGACATCGGCAGGATTCTTGACGATGGCCCCTGGACCGGCCTGCAGAAGCTTGTCGTTCTGCTCGCCGCATTCGCCATCATCGCGGACGGTTTCGACGGCCAGCTGATCGGATATGCCATTCCCTCATTGATGGCGGAATGGGGTGTCTCACGGGGCGAATTCGCTCCTGTCGTCGCCAGCGGTCTTGTCGGAATGGGGATCGGCACCGCCTGTGCGGGCCTTTTTGCCGACCGGTTCGGGCGAAAGTTCGCGCTGCTCGCCAGCATCGTGGTCTTCGGTGTCGCGACCTGCGCCATCGGCTTCGCTCAAAACATCTGGCAGGTCGCATTGATCCGTCTCATCGCCGGTCTCGGCGTGGGGGGCGCATTGCCGACAGCGACGACGGTGACAGCCGAATTTACGCCGCTTCGTCACCGGACGCTCGCCATCACGGCGACCATCGTCTGCGTTCCGTTCGGAGGGATGTTGGCAGGTTTTGTCGCCGGTCACGTCATTCCGCTTTACGGCTGGCGAGGCCTTTTCTGGATCGGTGGAGCGATCCCGCTCATTCTTCCCTTGATCCTCATTATGAAGTTGCCGGAATCCCCGCGTTTCCTTGCCCATAATTCCAACCGCTGGGCGGAACTGAGAACCCTTTTAGGGAGGATGTCGCGACCGGTTCCAAACGACATAAGCTTCTTTGACAGCCGGGAGCAGGCTGTGGCGGGTAACGGTGGCGTAAAGGCGCTGTTCCAGCAAGGTAGAGGCTTCGACACCCTTGCGCTGTGGATCGCCTGTTTCGCGGTGCTGTTGGCGACATACAGCGCCTTCAGCTGGCTACCCACGATGCTGACCGGCGAGGGAGTAAGCGGAGCGGTGGCCGGCACGGGCCTCACTGCCTACAATCTCGGCGGTGTTCTTGGCGCCATGGTCTGCGCCTATGCCGTAACCCGCTTCGGCTCGAAATGGCCGCTGGCGATATTCACCGCCGGAGGCGCAATCAGCGCCTTCTTCCTGATGACGATAAAGCCGGCCGAAAACATCGACGTGCTCATAGTCGGGATCGGTATGCATGGCTTGTTCGTCACAACGGTCCAATGCATCATCTATTCGCTCTGCGCCAACGTCTACCCGACCAATATTCGCGCGACGGGGACAGCAGCGACGCTCGCGATCGGACGTCTGGGTGCGATTCTCAGCTCCTTCGTCGGCGCTGCGATGATCACTGCGGGCGGTGCGTTCAGCTATTTCGCAATGCTGGGAGCTGCCATGGTCGTCGCCACGTTCGCGCTCTGGTTCGTCAGGAACCAGATACGGCCGGTAGAGAAAACTTGAAACCACGACTCCACCGGCTTCAGTCCACGACACGGATTGGAGCCGGATTTCGCGTAGCCAGGTTTGTGCGAGTCCGCAGCACGCGCCCGACACTTTCCTATCCAATCGAAGAAAGGATTCCTTATGAGCAACGAGCATCAGAATTCGGCGAAGTGGCAACAAGCCTACTTCGTCGGCGAGTGGGTGAGAGCCCCCGACTCCATTCCTGTCCGCGAACCCGCGACCGGCCAGGAACTCGGGAAGGTCGGAAAGCCGGATCCGGCGACGGTCGCCGAAGCAGCCAGAATTGCCACCAACGCTCAGAAGACCTGGATCACCATGCCGTTTCTCGAGCGTGCCGCCATTTTCCGCCGCGCCGCGGCGATCATCGAGAGACGTTCGGCGGAAATCACCGACTGGATCGTTCGCGAGACCGGCGCGATCGCTCCCAAGGCAGCCTTCGAGATAGCGCAAGTCATCAACCACATGCAGCAGGCGGCGGCGACGCTGACCCAGCCACACGGCATGCTTCTGCCCTATGACGGCAATGGCCTGTCGATAGCCCGGCGTGTACCCCACGGTGTGGTCGGCATCATCTCGCCGTTCAACTTTCCTTTCCTTCTGTCGAGCCGTCCTCTCTGCCCGGCGCTCGCTTGCGGCAATGCCGTCGTGCTCAAACCGGATTCTCGCACGCCGGTCGTCGGCGGCATGCTGTTGGCCGAAATCTTCGAGGAAGCCGGGCTCCCGGCAGGTATGCTTTGTGTTCTCCCGGGCGACGCCGAAACGGGTGAAGCAATCGTCACCGATCCGGCGATTGCCATGATCTCGTTCACCGGTTCGACGGCGGTCGGACGCCGGGTCGGCGAATTAGCGGGCCGCAACCTCAAAAAGGTCGCGCTCGAACTTGGCGGCAAGAATTCGCTGATCATCCTCGATGATGCCGATATCGATCTTGCGGTGGCAAACGGATCCTGGGCTTCATGGCTGCATCAGGGGCAGATCTGCATGAGCGCCGGCCGTCACCTGGTGCATGAAGGTATTGCTGAGCGATATACTGCCCGAATGGCCGAAAAGGCCAAGAACCTTCCGGTCGGCGATCCCTTCCGCGAGCAGGTGGCGCTGGGTCCACTGATCTCGGATGTCCAGGCTCAACGCGTCAACCGGATTCTCCGTGACACTCTCGAAGCTGGCGCCACACTCAAGGCCGGGGGCATGTCGAACGGGGTGTTTTTCCCGGCGACAGTGATCGACGGGGTGAAGCCGGGTATGGCCACCTTCGAGGAGGAGATATTCGGTCCGATCGTATCGATCACCACTTTCCGGTCGGATGACGAGGCGGTCAAACTGGCCAACAACACCGAATACGGGCTGTCGGCGGGGATCATCACGTCATCGATCAATCGCGGTAAGGCCATCGCCGACCAGCTCAAGGTCGGCCTCGTCCACATCAACGACCAGACGGTCAACGATGACGGCTTTATGCCGATGGGTGGTCGCGGAGCCTCAGGTAACGGCTCACGGCACGGCGGTCCCGCGAATATCGATGAATTTACCCAGTGGCAATGGATGACCATCAAGGACACCGCGCCCGCTTACCCGCTTTGATGCGGATCGACCCCGGTTGCCCGGCATCCGCCCTGCCGGCGTCGTCTTCTTGTTCACGGCAAAAGCCTACCTGAAAGCAGTCCGCGATTACCGTTCGAAATGCGGTCTTGTTGGCAGATTATGCTCAATTCCCAGCCACGGAGGGTTCTCGTCATACATCTCTTGAATCAGGCGTTTGACAAGTCCGATGTTCGAGGATTTGTCCCCGAGACGGTGGTTGAGAATGACCGGCGTCGTTGCGCCGTCGCCTTCGATCAAGCGGTAGTGAACGTCGGAGCGCATCTGCTTCGCCGACGACGGGATGATGCACAGGCCGGATTCAGCCGCGACAAGACCAAGAGCGGTCTGTATCTCGCGCACTTCTTGCACCTCGCCCGGACGCGCGTCGTTCGCATGAAGGAAATTAAGAACGTGGTCCGCATAGTTCGGCCTCGGTTCCTTGGGATATACGATGATTTTCTGCCCGGCAAGCGCTGCGACGGGCAAGGGGGAGGTGTCTTGGGCGAACATTGTCCCCTTGGGCGCCGCCAAAACCAGACGCTCCTCGCGAAGCAGAGTGCTGACGGTGTTCGCGTCGTTGTGCCATACGCGCCCGAAACCGATATCAATCCGACCCTCCTTGAGCGCGGGGATCTGCTGGACAGAGACCATTTCAAGCAGCTGGATGTCAATTTCAGGAGCGTTCTGCCGCAGTTTGCGTATCAGCGTCGGCAAGCCGCCGTAAAGCGTCGATGCGACGAAGCCGATCGAAAGCACGCTGTTCTGGTTCAGGCCGACACGGCGCGTGGCGGCCTGCATTTGTTCCACGCGTCCGAGCACCTGAATCGATTGCTCGTAAAAAAGCCGCCCCGCCTCCGTCAGCTTCAAGGGCCTGCTGGTCCGGACGAGAAGCTCAACGCCGAGCCACTCTTCGAGAAGCTGTATCTGGCGGCTGAGAGGGGGCTGCGCGATGTTAAGGATATGCGCCGCCCGGGTAAAGTTGCGCTCTCGGGCAACAGCAACAAAATAGCGGATTTGACGCAGATCCATTATAGCCTCCAAACTATTGAATCAGGTATATTGCGCTGCAACATGCGCGCATTATCGCATGCTAATTAGAATACTATATCCAATAGGTATGAAACAAGACGTAAATGGTGTTGGACGTCGGGTGCTTCGCGTAGCACCCTGGCGCTCATGAACAGCACCGTCGCAAATCTCGTCACCACCGCAAGCGTAAGCCCCGTCATCGAACGGGTAGAAACCCTACTTGTGGACCTGCCCACCATCAGGCCCCACAAGCTGTCGGTCGCCACAATGAACGGGCAGACCTTGATGCTCGTGAAGATCTTCTGCAGCGACGGTTTCGTGGGTATCGGCGAAGGCACCACAATCGGCGGGCTGGCCTATGGGGCCGAAAGCCCGGAAAGCATGAAGCTTGCGGTCGATACTTATTTCCGGCCCTTGCTTGTTGGTCAGGATCCCACGCGCATACAGGCACTGATGCTGCGGGTAGGCCAGCTGATCAAGGAGAACCGCTTCGCGAAATGTGCGGTGGAAACGGCTCTTCTCGACGCCCATGGGAAGCGCTTGAACCTTCCCGTCAGCGAACTTCTGGGTGGTCGCATGCGCAGCACCCTGCCCGTGGCATGGACGCTCGCCTCCGGCAACACATCGCGCGACATCGCCGAGGCCGAGGAGATGCTCGAACTGCGTCGCCACAGGATCTTCAAGCTGAAGATCGGCGCCAGGCCTCTACGCGACGACATCGTCCATGTGGCGGAGATCAAGCGCGCTCTCGGTGATCGCGGCTCGGTGCGCGTGGATGTGAACATGGCTTGGAGCGAGCGTGATGCGGCTTACGGGATGGCCGCTCTTGCGGACGCTGGCTGCGAACTGGTGGAGCAGCCGGTTGCCTCTACCTCCGCATTGAGCCGCCTGGTGCGCCGCTTTCCGATCGCGCTGATGGCCGATGAATCGCTGCACGGCCCAGAGACTGCGTTCGAGATCGCCAAGTCACACGGCGCCGATGTTTTCGCCGTGAAGATCGAACAGAGTGGCGGCCTTTTCAATGCCTTGCGGGTAGCGGCGATCGCCGATGCCGCCGGCATCGGCCTTTATGGGGGAACCATGCTTGAAGGCGCTGTCGGTACTATTGCGTCGGCACAGGCGTTCTCGACGTTCGCTAAGCTGGAATGGGGTACCGAGCTGTTCGGCCCGCTCTTGCTGACGGAAGAGATCCTTGCGACGCCGCTGGAGTACAAGGACTACGAGCTGTCAGTACCGACCGGGCCGGGCCTCGGAATCGTGCTGGATGAGGACCGAGTAGCGTTCTTCTCCCGAAACAGAGCGGGCAAGACCGTCAGTGTTGGCGGGTAAGGAGGCTGACTATGTTGTTTCATGTGCGCATGGACGTGATGCTTCCTCGGGATCTGGACACTTCGAAAGCTGCCGAGATCCTGGCGGAAGAAAAGACTTACTCGCAGGAACTGCAGCGCACCGGCAAGTGGCGCCACATCTGGCGGATCGCCGGCCAGTACGCGAACTACAGCATCTTTGACGTGGCGGACAACGCGGAGCTTCACCAAGTGCTTTCGGGCCTGCCACTTTTTAAGTTCATGAAGATCGAGGTGAGCCCGCTGTTGCGTCATCCCTCGGCCATTCGTGAGGACGACAGCTAACCTGGCATCAACGCGTACCGGTCGCCGGACACGCGTCCGACGCGGTTTCTAAAAGGAGGAGTTAGAAATGACCGTAACCATCTTCAACAGACCTGACATTCAGGAATTCCTGACAACCCTTAGCGGTTTGAACAACGACAGCGGCAATCCTCGCGTCAAGCAGGTCGTTCATCGAATAATGTCGGATCTGTTCAAGACGATCGATGATCTGAACGTGACGCCAGACGAGTATTGGACGGCAGTCGCATGGATCAACGAGATCGGTGCCTCAGGCCAAGCCGGCCTGATTTCTCCCGGCCTGGGTCTCGACCATTTCCTCGATGAGCGGCTCGACGCGATTGACGAGGCGCTGGGGATCGAGAACCCCACGCCGCGCACCATCGAAGGTCCGCTGTATGTCGCCGGCGCCCCTGTTGCCCATGGCTTTGCTCGCCTCGACGACGGAAGCGATACCGACGGGCATCCCTTGATCATGCACGGCACGGTCTACGGCTCTGACGGAACACCTTTGCCAGGCGCGACGGTCGAAGTATGGCACTGCGATACCCGCGGCTTCTACTCTCATTTCGATCCGACCGGAAAGCAGGCGCCCTTCAACATGCGCCGCACTATCGTCACCGATGAAAAGGGCTGTTATCGCTTCCAGAGCATAGTCCCGAACGGCTATGGCGTCCCTCCGGGAAGCCCGACCGAACAGCTTCTGTCCGCGCTCGGACGTCATGGACAACGACCTGCACATATCCATTTCTTCATCAGCGGCGACGGCCACCGTAAGCTCACGACGCAAATCAATATCGAAGGCGATCCGCTCGTCAACGATGACTTTGCCTACGCTACGCGCGATGGCCTCATCCCCTCGCTAATTGAGCGAACGGATGTGGAGAGCATCGAAGCCAACGGAATGAACGGTCCTTTTGCCGAGATCGTATTCGACATCCGCCTTACGCCCTTGGTCGACGGCATCGACAATCAGGTAAACGAACAGCGCAAGCGCGCCGCCGCATAGTCTCGGCTCGCGCTTGAGCGCGGCCCGTAGCCACCCTTTCAATGGAAGTCTATTGCGAGGAGCACCGCCGCCAAGCGTGTTCCTCGCGGGAGGAAAATCATGCCTGCAAATATCGACAAGGCCCGTGACCTGGAACACCTCCTCTCCAACGCCGTCCAAGACGACAAGGAGGCAGGCATATTCCGCTGCCGTCGGGATATCTTCACCAATGAAGACCTGTTCGAGTTGGAGATGAAGCACATCTTCGAAAGCAACTGGGTCTACTTGGCACATGAAAGCCAGGTTCCCGAGAACAACGATTACTACACGACCTATATCGGACGTCAGCCGATCGTGGTGACGCGTGACAAGACCGGCGCGCTGAATGCAGTGATCAATGCTTGCGCGCACCGCGGGGCGATGATCTGCCGCCGCAAGCACGGCAACAAGGGCAGCTTTACCTGTCCGTTCCATGGTTGGACCTTCTCCAACACCGGCAAGCTTCTTAAGGTGAAGGACGAGAAGACGAGCCAGTATCCCGCCCAGTTCGCCAAGGATGGCTCACACGATTTGAAGCGCCTCCCGAGGTTCGAAAGCTACAGGGGATTCCTGTTCGGCAGCCTCAAGGAGGATGTTGCGCCGCTCGAGGACTACCTCGGCGAAACCAAGATCATCATCGACCAGATCGTGGATCAAGCACCGCAGGGTCTCGAAGTACTCCGCGGAAATTCGTCCTACATCTACGACGGCAACTGGAAACTCCAGATGGAGAACGGTTGCGACGGTTATCATGTGAGTTCGGTCCACTGGAACTATTCGGCCACTATGGGTCGCCGGAAGCAGGAGGGCACCAAGGCAGTCGACGCCAACGGGTGGAGCCGTTCCGTGGCCGGCGTCTATGGCTTCGAGAACGGGCATATTCTCTTGTGGACCAACACGATGAATCCCGAAGTTCGTCCGGTTTATCATCAGAAGGCTGAAATCGAATCGCGTGTCGGCAAAGAGCGAGCGCAGTTCATCGTCAACCAGACCCGCAATCTCTGCGTTTATCCAAACGTCTTCCTGATGGACCAGTTCTCAACACAGATCCGGGTCACGCGGCCTATCAGCGTCAACCGCACTGAAATCAGTATCTTCTGCTTCGCGCCCAAGGGAGAAAGCTCAGAGGATCGGGCTACCCGAATCCGACAGTACGAAGACTTCTTCAACGTGTCCGGCATGGGCACTGCGGACGATCTGGAGGAGTTTCGTGCCTGCCAGGAGGGCTATGCCGGAACTGCCGCCCTCTGGAACGACCTGTCACGCGGCGCGCCCTTGTGGATAGACGGGCCGGACGAAAACGCCAAACGGATGGGCCTCAAGCCTTTGCTATCCGGAGAGCGTAGCGAAGACGAGGGGCTGTTCGTCCGTCAGCATGAATATTGGGCAAAGGCAATGCGCAATGCACTAGTTGCAGAAAAGAATGGGGTCGTGGCATGAGCGTTTCATACGACACCATCTGTGCCTTTCTCTATCGCGAAGCGCGGCTTCTAGATGATCGACAGTGGGACGAGTGGCTCACCTGCTACGCTTCCGACGTCGTCTACTGGATGCCCGCATGGGATGACGACGATCGGCTTACGGAAGACCCGCAGTCGGAAATCTCGCTGATCTACTATCCCGACCGTGACGGGCTTGAGGACCGGGTCTTCCGCATCAAGACGGAGCGATCCGGCGCCTCCACGCCCGAGCCGCGAACCAGCCACAACGTAACGAATGTCGAGATCGTCGACGATCGCGGCGACGAGATAGACGTCCGCTACAATTTCCACACGATGAACCACCGTTACAAGGTCACGGACCAGTTCTTCGGCACGATGTTCGTCACCCTGCGAAATAGTGCTGAAGGACTTCTGATCTCGCGCAAGACGATAGCGCTGAAGAACGACTACATCCGCCAGGTCATAGACGTCTATCACATCTGATACGCGTCGGGGCTGTGCGGCAACCGAGGAGGAAAATTCTATGGCCTGCTACACGATCGCACTGAACTTCGAAGATGGCATCACGCGTGTCATCGAATGCGGAGATGACGAGAAGGTGCTGGACGCCGCATTCCGCAACAAGATCAACCTGCCGATGGATTGCTCCGACGGCGTCTGCGGCACGTGCAAGTGTCGTGCCGAAAGCGGCTCCTATGATCTAGGCGACGATTTCATCGAGGACGCGCTGACCGAAGACGAGGCTAAGGAGGGACTGGTGCTGACGTGCCAGATGAAGCCGAAGTCGAACTGCGTGCTAGCGGTTCCGACCACGGCTGCGGCCTGCAAGACCGGGCAGAGCAGCTTCGCGGCGACGGTCGCTTCTGTAAAGCCCTTCAACGATGCTGCGGTCGTGTTGGAACTGGAAACAGACGCCGGCACCGGACCCGCCTTCCTACCGGGCCAGTATGTGAATGTCGACGTGCCGGGCAGTGGTCAGAGCCGGTCTTATTCGTTCAGCAACGCACCCGCAGAACGGCGCATCAGCTTCCTGATCAAGAAGATCCAGGGCGGCGTCATGACCGAATGGCTGTCGAAGGCGCAGGTCGGCGACAAGCTTGCGATCACCGGCCCGCTGGGAAGTTTCTATCTTCGTGAGGTCAAGCGACCCCTCCTGTTTTTAGCGGGCGGAACAGGCCTTGCACCGTTCCTATCCATGCTCGAAGTCCTGGCACGTTCGGGATGTCAGCAGCCGATCCACCTCATGTACGGCGTCACGCGCGACAATGATCTGGTTCTCGTCGATCAACTCGAATCCTATGCGGCGCGGCTGGAGAACTTCACCTTCAGCACCGTCGTCGCCGACGAGACGTCCAGCCATCTGCGAAAGGGATGGGTGACGAGCCACTTGCCGGACGAAATCCTTGCTAGCGGCATGGACGTCTATCTCTGCGGGCCGCCGCCCATGGTCGATGCCGTTCGCCGGCATTTTGACGAGAGGGGGATTGTTCCCCAGAGCTTCCACTACGAGAAGTTCACTCCCAACGCTCCGGCCAGGGAAGCAGCATGAGCACGGGTGTCTGCGAAGGACGGTTTGCTGGCAAGGTCATCGTGGTGACGGGTGCGGCACAAGGGATCGGTCGGTCGGTCGCCATGCGCGCGGCAGCCGAAGGCGGACGGGTCTTGCTCGTGGATCGTGCGGACTTCGTTGCCGACGTCGCTGCTGAAGCGGGGCCCGGCAATGCGTTGGGTTTCGAGACAGACCTGGAGACTCACCAAGGCGCTGCAGCCGCAATGGATTTCGCGGCGAAAAACTTCGGTGGTGTCGACATCTTGATCAACAATGTCGGCGGCGCGATCCGGATGCGCCCTTACGAGGAGTTCGAACCGTCGCAGGTCGATGCAGAAATCCGCCGATCTCTCATGCCGACTCTCTACTGCTGCCACGCCGTTCTGCCGCATCTCTTTCGACGCGGCGCGGGCGTTATCGTCAATGTCTCGTCGAATGCGACACGGGGGATCTTTCGCGTACCTTATTCCGCAGCAAAGGGGGGCGTGAACGCCATCACCCAGTCGCTCGCGATGGAGGTTGCCGAACGCAATATCCGGGTGGTCGCCACGGCGCCGGGCGGTACGCAGGCGCCCGCGAGGCGTGTTCCGAGGAATTCGGACGGCGACACGCTCAAGGAACAGGGATGGATGCAAGACGTCGTCGGGCAAGTAACGGACTCGAGCTTCATGAAGAGATACGGGACGATCGACGAACAGGTCGCACCCATCCTGTTCCTTGCCTCCGACGAAGCATCCTACATCACCGGAACGGTCATGCCTGTGGCAGGAGGCGACACCGGCTGATCGTAAGGAACGATCCATGCGTACAACTCGGGAGGAGTAGAAATGCGCGATATAGATGTCAATGAAGTGATAGATAGGAGCCCCTTTGGGAGCTTCCAATGGATGGTGGTCGTCCTATGCGGGCTGCTGCTGATCGTCGATGGCTACGATGTGTTCGTTGCGGGCACGGTACTTCCGTCGCTGATTGCAGAATGGGGACTGACCAAGCCGCAGGCAGGCGCACTGCAAGCTTGGGCACTGTTCGGAATGATGTTCGGCGCTTTGGTGTTTGGTCCGCTCGCGGATCGCATTGGCCGCAAGAAGGGGATCGCAATCAGTTTCTTGCTCTTCACCATTTCGACTCTGCTGACCGGTCTTGCAACATCGCCCGAGCAGTTTAAGATTTTCCGGTTCATCGCCGGCCTCGGGTGCGGCGGGCTGATGCCAAACACCGTCGCTTTGATGAACGAATACGCGCCGAAGCGTCTACGTGGCACGATGGTTGCCCTGATGTTCTCGGGCTATTCGGTAGGCGGCATGGTCGCAGCCGGTCTCGGGGTCGGCCTGATACCGACAGTGGGATGGCAGCCGATGTTCTTCATCGCAGCCATTCCCCTGTTGATATTCCCATTAGTACTTTGGAAGCTGCCCGAGTCTCTCGGCTTTCTTATTCGGCAGGGCAAGCAGGACGAGGCGCAGGCAATCTTCAGCAAGATCGATCCGTCCGAAACGCTTGGCAAGGGCGACAAGCTTGTATTCAGCGAGGTCAAGGGAGCTTCTGCATCCGTGGCCGAACTGTTCCGGCATCAGCGAGCGCTGAGCACGTTCATGCTTTGGGTAGCCTTCTTCTGCTGCCTTCTGCTTGTCTACCTTCTTTCCTCCTGGCTGCCTAAGGTCCTGCAGGAGGCGGGGTATGCGGAGCGGGCAAGCCTACTCAGCCTTTTCTCTCTGAATTTCGGCGGAATGGCGGGTGCGATCGCCGGGGGATGGTTGGGTGATCGCTACGGGCTGCCGAAGGTCGTCGTTGGGTTCTTCGCGGCAGCGACGATCTCGATCGCCCTGACAGGCTTCAGTCTGCCGCCAGGAGCACTCTTCCTGATAGTCTTTATTACCGGCGCGACCACGATCGGAACCCAGATTCTACTCTATGCCGGCGTCGCCCAGCTATATAACCTTTCGGTTCGATCCACCGGTCTGGGATGGGCCTCTGGCGTCGGACGGATCGGCGCCATCGTCGGACCAACGCTTGGTGGCGTGCTGCTCGCTCAGGAATTGCCGATCCAGGAGAATTTTCTGATTTTCGCAATTCCTGCAGCTGTGTCCACGGTAGCAATGGTCGTATTTGCCGTGGCGACCGGTCGGCGCGCTCGCACGATCCCGCTCGCGGTCGCAACCTGACACACCCAGATCCGAGAAGCGGCGCTACGCTCCGGCGCCGCTTCCAATCTCCTACCAGCGCGGTGATCCAATGCCCTATCTCGAACTTGCCACCCATCGACTTCACTATCGCATCGAGCCGGACGATGAAGGAATGCCGGCGAGGCCTTGGCTTGTTTTCTGCAATTCGCTCGGCACGGATCTGAGGATGTGGGACCAACAAGTGGCGGAGCTCGGGCAGGACTTTCGCATCCTTCGTTACGACCGCCGAGGCCATGGCAGATCGACCGCGCCGCCGCCGCCCTACGCGCTTGCAGATCTCGGGCAGGACGTGATCGCATTGTTGAACGTACTCGCAATCGAACGAGCACATTTCTGCGGCCTCTCGATCGGCGGACTGGCGGGCCAGTGGCTGGGCGTCCATGCTCCCTCCCGTCTGCTCAAGCTGGTCGTCTGCGCGACGGCCCCGAAAATCGGTACGGCTCAAGGTTGGGAGTCAAGGATGGAGGACGTGAGGAAGCGGGGGCTAGGGCCGATGAGGGACGCCACAAAGGAACGCTGGTTCAGCCCTGTCTATGTCGAGAGCAATCCACTTCTTGTGGCCGATGTTCTGGACCGTTTCGAATCCACGTCGCCAACCGGATACATAGGCTGCTGCACGGCTCTCGCCAGCGCAGATCTCAGGCGCGATCTAGCACGAATTACTACGCCGTTGCTTGCCGTCTCCGGAGACCACGACCCGGTCTGTCCGCCCTCCGATTTAGAAGAGATCGCATCGAGCGTTCGGAACGGGAACCATGTTTCCCTTGCTGGACGGCACATAATCAGCATGGAATCGTCCCTTCAGTTCAACAAGACCGTTCGTACATTTCTGTCGAGTTAGGGTCACGAATGGGTCATGTCTGTGATGACTTCAACGGGAAAAACCTTGGGTGAAGACGGTCGAGTTCGCCAACCAATCCGTCAGGTCACCAACTCGAACACGGCGCCAAGCACCTTCCGTCGACCCAACTCGCCCAGCAGGCGGCTTAGTATGAAGCGCCTCTCTGGTCCATCCCGAGGGGTTCACTCCAAAAAACTGATACACTCTTTTCCGCAATTCCTGACGCAAAACCGGTTCCCACTTTTGCTGGAGTTGCTCTAGACACGGACGCGTAACGAATGTCGGTATCGGTGGTTGCGAGCCCCCGCAACCAAAACTTATATGACTATCAAGACTTTAATCGGCCTCCTTCGGGAGGCCGAAGTCGTTTTTACCCCTAGCACAACGCTAGGGCAGATTCTGTGGTCGATGAATCGATTGTGAAGGGACAGGGCGAGCGGAAGCTGATTCAACATCCACTGCGAAAGAGGTGGATGATGGGACGAGCACTGAGCGATGATCTTCGACTACGCGTGTTAAAAGCGTCTGC
>NZ_JBNWCH010000010.1:0-186485 GCF_053522485.1 Agrobacterium sp. 22-209-1 | reverse complement strand
CGCCACGCGCTACGACAAGCGCCCGGAAAACTATCTCGCAGCTGTCAAACTCGTCGCCGCAAGAATCTGGTGTCAGAGTTTATGAGTCGACGGCCTAGAAAATCCTCTCGCTGATGCCACCCGCATGGCGTCTATCACCTCCCGTTTGATCGGTGATTGTCTTGGTCAGCCGAATACGGGCAACAAATACTACCTCACCAACAACCAGGTCGAGGATATGCTGTTTGCCACCTACCAGACTGCAGACCTGATCAAGCGCATCTACCAGACCTGGGAGACGATCCTTGAAACCCGTCGCACAGAAGGAGCTTCGGAATGACCGCGCCTTCTCTCGCCCAGCGTAAGCTCCTCGACATCGCCAACATGGTTTCGGTCGTGAAGAACCTCAACAACGCGCTTTTCATGGCCTGCGCAGATCTCAATGACATGCAGCAGATCAACGCGCTCCATTCCGTAATCGATGAGATCAACAATCGGATCGAGGTCCTTGGCGACCGGATCGATGAAGTTCGGGAGGAGCTCGCATGAGCAAGTTCGTAATCGACAAGACCGATTGCCTCGATTCTGCCGCGCGAAATCTAAACGACCTCCTCGATGTGATTTGCGCGCTCCAGTTCGACACTGCCGACGGTCCCGTCGATCGCCGTATTGACAGCCTCCTGTGGATTGCCCGCGACATGTCCGAGGGCATCGTTTGCAGGATGGGGGATCGTTCAGACAGTACGCCGGAACCCGTCAAGCCTGTGGCTGAGTATCTCAATGGCCTGGTGGCTCATGCGATTTCAGAAGTCCAGTTGAAGGCTGATATCGAAGAGCTTCACGACAAGTCTAAAGCTCTGATTGCCTCTTTCGGTACTGCTGAAAAGTCGAAGGGGGAGGCCAACGAATGACCCGTCCCCCCGCAATCTTGCAGTTCCGCCGCGCTGAATTGGAGAAGAGGATTGAGGAGCTTATCGCTCTCCTCGATCTTCTTGACGGCGACGAGAACCTTGAGCCGTATCTGGCCGATGCAGATCCACGGCTTGAAGACCGCGAATCGGATGACGATTTCGAGCCACCTATGAGCCGGGAAGAGCCCGAGGGCTTCAGGGTACATATTCGCAGCGAACGCAAGCAGCTTCAGGCCATGGGCTATGACTGCGGACTCTGGAGAGCATCATGAAGAATGTCATCTGCTTTCCTGCCCATCGTCAGCGCAGCGAGATCAAGCGCTGCGCCGACAATCTCGACCGACTGAATGGCGAAGCCGCAAGCCGATACTGGCGGGAGGAAATGCGCCACCTGGCCGCCCGTCTGACAGCGATCGGCATGTGTGAGGTAGAAATGTCGAAGCAGGTTCTGCTCTTCACCGGTGCCGTTGTGGAGGAGATGCAGCGCGCCTATGCCGAGCGCGCGATTATAGCAGAATGAAAGCAAATGACAGCATGTTGCATGTTGCAACGCGTGTTGCACGGAATAGCCGTGGCTATAGGGGAATCCCCGGAAAACAAGGGAGAACAGCGTGTGACATGATGCGACATGGATTTCGGCAGTTGGAAGCCAAGCTCCCTGTTTAACGCTTTGAAACCTTTGATGAAAGCGTTGGCTGGGGAACCTGGATTCGAACCAAGATCGACGGAGTCAGAGTCCGCTGTTCTACCATTGAACTATTCCCCAAAAGCCTTAAAGCGCGTGGCGCGTTCGCTTTGGTGGGTCGTCATATAGATGATTTATTCCGGGGCGCAAGTCGAAAAAATCGAAAAATGCGTTTTATCCCTGTTTTGCGTTTGCCCGTGGCTCAGAGCCGTGCGCGGGTGGAACGCGGGGTGGAGAGCAAGAGGCTGGTCTCACTGCCGGTAATGCCGGGCACCAAGCGGATGCGGCGCAGTACCGCGTCGAAATCGCTGAGCGTGGCGGCGTTGAGTTCCACGATAAGATCCCAGCGGCCGTTGGTGCTGTGAATTTCGGAGATTTCCGGAAAACCGCCGAGTGTGCGGATGACGCGGTCCGTCACATGGCCTTCAATCTCGATCATCATGATGCCGCGGATCGCCGCCTCCACTGCATCGGCGCGCAAAATGACGGTGTAACCGATGATGGCGCCGTCATTCTCCATTCTTTCGATGCGCGAACGCACCGTCGCGCGCGAGGTTCCCGTCTCGATTGCGAGATCGGAAATGCTGCGCCTGCCATTGTGGCGCAGAAGGGTTATGAGCCGCTCGTCGAGATTGTCCATATGACCAATTCGGTAAATCAATTTTACCACATCGATAGCTTATTTCGATAATATTGCCAATATTTGATGTTCATTTCGCCGGATCGCTGTGGTGAACTTGGGCTTGTTGGCAGGAAAGTGAGGACGGGAATGGAAATCAGGCTTGTTGGTGCGCCGTTGCAGATCGGGGCCGGGCAACTGGGATGCGAAATGGGGCCGAGCGCCTATCGCGTTGCGGGGCTTGCCTATGCTCTCGAAGAACTGGGGCATCGCGTTGTCGATACCGGCAATGTGACGCCGGCGACCTTCCGCGAATTTAACCATCCCAATCCCGCCGTGCATCATCTGCCTGAAACCGTGGCCTGGACCGAGGCGCTGACGGAGGCTGCCTATCGTGAGAGCGCGGATGCCGTACCGATCTTTCTCGGCGGCGACCATGCGATTTCCGCAGGGACGGTCGCCGGCATGGCGCGCCGGGTGGCTGAAAAGGGCCGTCCGTTTTTTGTGCTCTGGCTCGACGCCCATACCGATTATCACACGCTGGAGACGACGCGCAGCGGCAATCTGCACGGTACGCCGGTTGCCTATTTCAGCGGGCGAAAGGGTTTTGACGGTTATTTCCCGCCGCTTTCCCATGCGGTGCCTGAGGAAAATATCGGCATGATCGGCATCCGCAGCGTTGATCCGGCCGAAAGGGCCGCTTTGGAAAAAAGCGGCATCACCGTTCACGACATGCGCTCGATTGACGAGCACGGTGTTGCCGTCCTGCTGCGCGAATTCCTCGCTCGGGTTCAGGCGGCGAACGGGCTTTTGCATGTCAGTCTGGATGTCGATTTTCTCGAGCCTTCCATCGCGCCCGCCGTCGGCACCACGGTTCCGGGCGGCGCGACGTTCCGTGAGGCGCATCTCGTGATGGAAATGCTGCATGATAGCGGGCTGGTCTGCAGTCTCGATCTCGTGGAACTCAACCCGTTTCTCGACGAGCGCGGCAGAACCGCGACGCTGATGGTGGATCTCGCCGCCAGCCTGCTGGGCAAGCGGGTCATGGACCGCCCGACGCGGGCCGGCTGAAAGGGGTGATATGATGACCGTGATACCGAACCTCAATATCGTCCCCTTCGTCAGCGTCGATCACATGATGAAACTTGTGCTGCGCGTGGGCATCGATACGTTTCTGCGCGAACTTGCGGGGGTGGTGGAAGAGGATTTCCGCCGCTGGGAAAGCTTCGACAAGACGCCGCGCATTGCCTCGCATTCGAAGGAAGGTGTCATTGAACTGATGCCGACCAGCGATGGCACGCTTTACGGCTTCAAATATGTCAACGGCCATCCGAAGAACATGAAGGAAGGCCGCCAGACGGTGACGGCTTTCGGCGTGCTTTCCGATGTCGGCAATGGTTATCCGCTGCTGCTGACCGAGATGACCATCCTGACGGCGCTGCGAACCGCCGCCACCTCCGCTGTTGCCGCAAAATATCTCGCCCGCAAGAACTCCCGCTCCATGGCCATCATCGGCAATGGTGCACAGAGCGAATTCCAGGCGCGCGCCTTCAAGGCTATCCTCGGCATAGACACGCTGCGGCTATTCGATATCGACCCTTCCGCCAGCGAAAAATGCGCCCGCAATATCGCCGGGCAGGGTTTTGCCATCAAGATTTGTGAAAGCTCGCAGGAAGCGGTCGAAGGGGCGGATATCATCACGACAGTCACCGCCGACAAGCAATATGCGACGATCCTGACCGACAACATGGTCGGGCCCGGCATTCACATCAACGCCGTGGGCGGCGATTGCCCCGGCAAGACGGAACTGCACCGGGACATTCTGCTGCGATCGGATATCTTTGTGGAATATCCGCCGCAGACGCGCATTGAAGGTGAAATCCAGCAATTGCCGGCGGATTATCCCGTCACCGAGCTTTGGCAGGCCATATCGGGTGAAAAGCAGGGGCGGGCAAGCGACCGGCAGATCACGCTGTTCGACAGCGTCGGCTTCGCGACGGAAGATTTTTCGGCGCTGCGTTACGTGCGCTCAAAGCTGCCATCCACCGGGCTTTATACCGAGCTCGATCTGCTGGCCGACCCGGATGAACCACGTGACCTGTTTGGGATGCTGTTGCGGTGTGAGGCGGCCCTCGTCTAGGGATTTCCAGCGCTGGCCGTCTATTTCGTTTCCCGGCGGTTCCTGCGGGCAACCACATGCTCCCGCCAGATGGTGAAGAGGCCGGCGGCGATAACAATCGCCGCACCGATGACCATGTTGGGCGTCACCACTTCCCCATAGACGGTGACGCCGATGATGGAGACGAGCACCAGCTGGTAATAGGAAAAGGGCTGCACGGAGGCCGCATCCGCCAGTTCGAACGCCTTTATCAGGCAATAATGGCCGCTCATGCCGGTAATGCAAAGCGCCAGCATCCAGCCCCAATCCTGCGGAGCGAGGTTGACCCAATAAAACGGGCCGACCAGCGTCAGGGCCGCCGCGCCGGCCACGCCGGTGTAGAAGAAGCTGGTCATCGCTGAATCGCTCTTGCTGCCAAGGCGGGTCAGGACGCTGTAGAGCGCCAGCATGAAGGCGGCCACGAAGGTGATGATGAGCTTGTTATCAAAACCGTCGCCCTCCGGCTTGAGAATGACGAGAACGCCGATGAAGCCGACAAAAATGGCGCTCCAGCGCCGCCAGCCCACATGTTCTCCCAGCAAAGGCATGGACAGCGCCGCAACGATCAGCGGCGCGGAGGCGAGGATGGAATGGCTGTGCGCCAGCCCGACGACGGCGAAGGAGAAGATGGAAAAAACGATCTGTACGGCAAGAAGCACGCCACGGCCGATCTGCAGCCAGGGGCGGTTGGCCATGACGGCGCCCCTGATGCCGCCGGCGGATTTTGCAGCCATCAGCAGAACAAAAACGGCAAAGGCCCAATATCGCAGCATGGCGATAAAAACCGGCGGATAGGCGCTGCCCAGATGTTTCGATATGCCATCTTGCGCCGCAAAGATCGTGAAGGCGACAAGCGCATAAAGAAAGCCGGTTCTGGGTGATGGCATAAGCAAACCGCTATCCGACTGCCGCCGGCAAAAGAGTATTCGGGATGAATGAGGTGGGTGTCGGCCATATGTTATGACGGCACCTTGTCAGACAACCTTATTTTCCGAATAGCTGCCATGCAAGTGTGGAAGCTGCGTTTTTGGCAGGCGGATTGCCGGCTTAGCCTGCGCTACTGTCTGGTTTAGATTTCTCGAAAAGGCGCAAGTCTTTAATTCATGCCAATTGCATCGACGTCATCCTCGGGCCTGTCCCGAGGATCTGCGACTTGCTGGTTGTATTCGACATGTTTAGATCCTCGGCACAAGGCCGAGGATGACGGCAACATGCCTGGTGGGGTTCATGCCCACATGACGGCGTCGCGCATAAGGCCTTCAGCCGATCGTCACGGCCGACTTCGAGGTCGCGGATTTCAGCGCGGCGTCGGCCAGTTTCAGCGCGATCAGACCGTCCTTGATGGAGGGCGACGGTGCGACATTGTTTTCGATGCTGTCGATAAAGGCGGTGATTTCCGCAGCATAGGCCGCCGTGTAACGCGTCATGAAGAAATCATGCAGCGGCGGGCGGGTGTAACCTTCCGCATTGGCGATTTCGATGGAAACCGGGCGCTGGTTTTCGGCAGCCGCCGAGCCTTCCGAACCGTGCACTTCGATGCGCTGATCATAACCATAGGTGGCGCGGCGGGAATTCGAAATGATCGCCTGCCTGCCGCTTTTCGTGGTCAGGATGATGCTGGCGCTGTCGAAGTCACCCAGCGCACCGATCTGCGGATTGACAAGAACGGAACCGGTGGCGAACACGGTTTCCACTTCCTCGCCGAGCAGGAAGCGGGCCATGTCGAAATCATGAATGGTCATGTCGCGGAAAATGCCACCGGAGACCTTGATATAGTCGGCCGGCGGCGGGCCGGGGTCGCGGCTGGTGATGGTGACCATTTCCACCTTGCCGATGCGACCATCGTCGATTGCCTTGTGGACGGCCTGGAAATGCGGGTCGAAACGGCGGTTGAAACCGAGCATCACCTTCGCACCGGTTTCCTCGACCACCTTGGCGCAGGCTTCCGCGCGGGCGACATCGAGATCGACGGGCTTTTCGCAGAAGATCGCCTTGCCGGCGCGGGCGAAACGCTCGATCAGGTCGGCATGGGTGTTGGTCGGCGTGCAGATGATGACGGCGTCGATCGTCTTGTCGGCCAGAACCTCATCGATCGTGCTGACCTTGCACTGCGCTTCGCGGGCGATTGCTTCCGCAGCGCCGGCCATGGCGTCGACAACGGCCGCCAGCTGCGCACGGCTGTCGGTGGTGATCGCCTTGGCGTGGACCTTGCCGATCCGTCCAGCGCCGAGCAGCGCCAATTTCGTAACCATCTTTCCTCCGGTTTCTCACACCCATCCCTCACTCCCGGAAGGACAGAATATGAATACAAGCAATGTTTCAATATGGAATATATGTTCTATTTTGCTAGTTCGACATCGCAGATGTGTCAAGCGTTTTGACGATGATCCAGGGGGGCCGAAATCACGCCTTCAGGAAGATGGTGCGGCGCGGATGGCTGGTGTCGAGAAAAGCCCCGCGCAACAATCAATCAGCCGAAGCTGTCAGGGCCGTATTATGGGGCAGGGCGTATACCTCAACGGGGGTTTCGAGGCCGCGCAGCAGCCATGGGCCGAGATTTTCCAGCTTTCCCTGATATCCGGCGGTGCGCACGAATTCTTCTGAGAAAAGCACATTGCGCCCGGTCTCCTTGGTCAGCGTTTCCAGCCGTGACGCGATATTGACGGCAGGGCCGATGACGGTGAAATCGAGGCGGGTTTTCGAGCCGATATTGCCATACATGACATCGCCGACATGCACGCCGATGCCGTAGCCGAGAGGATCGTGTCCCTTGCGGCGATTGATCTCATTCAGCGCAACGAGGCTCTTCTGCGCGCTGGCAATGGCTTTCAGCAGGTTTTCGCAGGCCTGCGGGTCGCTGAGCGGGAAAATCGCCAGCAGCCCGTCGCCCATGAATTTCAGGATTTCGCCGCCGAATTCCTCGATGGGATCGCACATGGCGTCGAAATAACCGTTCAGAAGCTCGATGACATCGTCGCGCGGCCAAAGGTCGGAAATATGGGTGAAATTGCGCAGGTCGCAGATCAGGATCGCCGCACCCACCGTCATACCGCTGCCGCGTGTCGTTGCGCCGTTGAGGATTTTTTCGCCCGCATGCGGCCCCACATAGGTTTCCAGAAGGGTGCGCGTCATACGGTTCTTCAGGCGTATTTCGCTGACGAGCGCCAGTGCCGGAAGCAGGTTTTTCAGGGCGAGGATTTCGCTGTCGGAAAAACCGCCGGGCCGGTCGCTGGAGAATGTGGCGACATGGCGCTTGCCGAAGGTATGCTCGATCGGCCAGGCGCAATAATCCGTCAGCCCCTCGGCCCGCAGGTCTTCGTAGATCGTATAGCCGGGCTCATCGATGTCTTCTCCGTTCAGCCGGTGGCGGACTTCGGTGGCGCCCTGATGAATGTCGTTGATGGGGCTATTGAGATATTCAGGCGTATTTTCAGATCCGTAGCCATAGGTGGCGATCTCGGCGGAGGACAGGCCGGCTTTCCACAGAATGCGCGCGCCAAGCCATTGCGGATGGCGAATGCGGAAAGCGAGCACGCCCCGCGCCACGGAAACTCCGCTCTCCCGAAGCCTGTTGCAGAGTTCGACGAATATCTCGTCGATAAAGCGTTCGTCCTTGGTGCCCGTGATCAGCCAGTCAAGAATTTCCGTCTTCTCCGCCGGCCACAATTCATCCAGTGCTGAAGAAACCCGTTCTTCGGTGTCGAGACTTAGTGTCATGGCAGGATTCCGGAGGTTGTTGCTGCTCTCGCGCAAGCGGGGCACATGTCGCAAAGGCGAAACATGGTCGCTCGCAAACCCCATGTGGTGCCGGATAACGAAAATGTTAAGAGAGGAGCGCGGAAAATGTTCCGGAAGGGATTGGCTTAATCAGGCCACGCGCGCCGCCCGGATGTTCCCGGGAACATCGTCCCCGGCGGCGCTGAGATTTTTAATGATCGCCAGGTGGATCAGATCACGGTTTCAACGGGAATATGAAGTGCTGCGGCAACGCGTCTGATGCGCAGCGGATCGCTGTCCGTGCCGTCTTCCAGCGCGCGTATTTCGCTGGTGGTCAGGCCGCAGGTCACGGCAAGCTGTTCAACCGTATATCCGGCGAGATTGCGTGCGGTGAGGACCTTTTTGGCAAATGGAGCATCGGTTTCGTGATCGGAATCGGGTTGTGAGATTGAAATTGTCATTATTGCATCTCCCTCAGAATGGACACTTAAATGCGGGCGGCACAGAAAAGTTGCCGGGGCCGAATGCGACCGCGTTGCCGGAGAAGAATATCGGTGCTGCAACGCAGCGAGGAACATAGCGGCTTCATCGACCTACGCAATAGTTAAATTTTGTTAAGATTCGTGATCGCCGCATTCCTGCGGCACGCCCTGCCCGAAAATGGCCGAAAATCCCACGTTTTCAGGGCTCCTGCGAGGACGGCGGCTTTCGCTACAGCATGCCCCAGGCGCGAAACCGGCCACGGCCGGTCACTTCCCGCAATTCCAGTTGGTTGGCGAGGCCTATAGCGCCCTGCGGCGTGGTGCCGAGTTCCTTGACAATCATCGCCGCCGAAACCACCGGTCGAGAGACGACAAGCTCCACCAGTTCCGGCAGGCGCGAGGAAGAGCGTCGGCCGGCCAGTTTGCGCATCATGCGTTCTCGCGCATGGGTCAGGCGGTCATGTTCCTTCATGCCGGCCTGCGCCGCTTCGTAAAAGCTGTCGAGAAGTGCGGCAATCCGCTGCGTCTGGTTTCGGGCGTGCCGGCGCTCCCGTGGGATCGCACGCAGACCGGCGCTGAGGGCCGGCAGGTGAGCGGGTGTGACGGCGCCGTCGCGCAGAAAGGCGGAGACCAGAAGTCGGCCGAGCCAGGGGCTGCGTTGCAGCACCTCGATCATGTTCCACGCGTCGAGCAGGATGGCGGTGCGAAGGATTGCCGGCAGTTCTTCCGTGCGCGCAAGGACAGCCCACCATTCTTTCAACCGTTCGTCTTCGTCCCAGTCGGGTTCGTTGATGATCGCATGGCTTTCCTCCCTGTGCATTGGCTGAAGCGCGCCTCCGGTGGTGATCGCATCGAGCGTTGCGGCGCTTCGCGCCAGCAGCGCGTCCAGCTCGGAAAAAGCGCCGTCCAGCGATGTTTCCTCCTCTGCGTCGGCATCTTCATCGCGGGAATGGTCGAGTGTTTGCCGTGGAGGTGCTGGCTCTTCGGCAAGCGCGGCCCTGCCGCGTAGCCTCGAAAGGCCCGGCGCGGTAAAGGCCCAGCCGGAGGCATTGGAAAAGATCAGCCGTCGCGAGCGGAGAATCCGGTGCGCCGCCGTCATTTCATGGGTTGGCGCGCGCACATCCATATGGGCGTCATGCAGCACAAGATCTTCCATGTGAACGAGTTCGCCATCCACCCACATGGATGAAATCGCATCGGTGAAATCCTGTCTTTCGATGAAGCCCTGTTTCATCGGTGACCGGTCGATCCGCTCGTCCAGCCGCGCCAGCGCCTCGCCGGCGCGGGCGGCGGCAATGAGGAGCTTTTCGATCTGTACGTCCGATATATCGTAAATCATTGATATTTTTTAGTTTGAGCACGGGCGGCTTACAAGGCGGATCACAGTCGGGCACCTCCGCTTTCGCGGTTTTCACCCAAAATCCCGACGAAAAGCCGTGTGGTTACAGAAATGGCGCGACGCGGGTTTTGCTCGCCCTTGCTGTTTTTTCGTCAATATTGCGGCGCGGTATAAACTTGCGCACTGCAACATGGCGGGTATATACCCCCACCGAGAGCGACAAATTATCACACCTTCCGTTCGCCCTTCCATCTCCAGACGAAGATGAATTGGAGTTTACCCGTGAATATTATGGCAAATGGTCCCGCCACCGCGCCGGATCAGAAAACCCGTTTGAAATCCATCATCGGCGGATCGGCGGGCAATCTCGTCGAATGGTACGACTGGTATGTCTATTCGGCCTTCACCCTTTATTTTGCGCCGGTGTTTTTCCCTTCCGGAAACCAGACCGCCGAGCTTCTGAGCGCAGCCGCCGTTTTCGCAGTCGGATTTCTGATGCGGCCCATCGGGGCCTGGTTCATGGGCACCTATGCCGACCGCAAGGGCCGCAAGGCCGGCCTGACCTTATCTGTCACGCTGATGTGTCTCGGTTCGCTGCTGATCGCGATTACGCCCGGCCACGAGGCGATCGGCATTGCCGCGCCGGCCATTCTGGTTTTCGCAAGGCTTCTGCAGGGTATCAGCGTCGGCGGTGAATATGGCGCGAGCGCGACCTATCTCAGCGAAATGGCCGGCAAGAATCGCCGTGGTTTCTTCTCCAGTTTCCAGTATGTGACGCTCATTTCCGGTCAGCTTCTGGCGCTGGCGGTGCTTCTGGTGTTGCAGCGGGTCCTGGCGCCGGAACAACTCGGCTCCTGGGGCTGGCGCATTCCCTTCTTCATCGGCGGCCTTCTGGCGATTGCGGTATTTTATATCCGCCGCGGCCTTGTCGAGACGCAGTCCTTCGAAAATGCCAAGACCGGTGCTGTCGACAAGCCGAAGTCCAGCGGATGGGCGCTGTTCAAGCACTATCCAAGGGAAGCGCTGATGGTCATGGCGCTCACCTCCGGCGGCACGCTCGCCTTTTACGCCTATACGACCTATCTGCAGAAATTCCTCGTCAACACCTCCGGCTTCAGCAAGGAAAGCGCCACGGAGATCACCACGGCGGCGCTCTTCGTCTTCATGCTGTGCCAGCCGCTTGCCGGCGCGCTGTCCGACAAGATCGGCCGCAAACCGCTGATGGTCGGCTTCGGTATTCTCGGAACGTTGTGCACCTATGCGATCTTCAGCACGCTTTCGACGACGACCGATCCCATCATGGCTTTCGCCCTCGTTCTGGTCGGTCTGTTGATCGTTACCGGCTATACTTCCATCAATGCGGTGGTGAAGGCGGAAATGTTCCCTGCCCATATCCGCGCGCTTGGCGTGGCTCTGCCCTATGCGCTGGCGAACACCATATTCGGCGGAACGGCGGAATTCGTGGCCCTGAAGTTCAAGCAAATCGGCCACGAAAGCTGGTTCTTCTGGTATGTGACGATCATGATCGCTCTGTCGCTGGTGGTTTATGTGAAGATGCGCGACACGCGCGATCACAGCCATATTCACGAGGATTGAGCGACCCGCATCCAGACCGGCAAAAGTCCCGCCCTTCCGGCGGGGCTTGTTCTTTTCTGCAGTCAGGCGGGTTCGACAGGAAGGACGATACGGGCCTCAAAACCATCCTGCCGGCCCGGCGCCGGAGAGGAAAGCAGCAGCTTTCCGCCGGCTTGCTCCACGAGGCTTTTGACGATGGCCAGACCAAGCCCGGTTCCGTCCGCCGTGGTCTGGCCCCTGGTAAAACGCGTCGTCAGCTTGGGTAAGAGCCCCCCATCGATAGCCGCCCCGGAGTTGACGATGTGGATCGTGCCGTCTGCTTCGGCGATGACCTGCACCGGGCTTTCCGCCGGACTGTGGATCAGCGCGTTTTCGAGAAGGTTGCGAATGATGATGCCGAAGGCATCCGCGCCGATCCTGCAGGGTAAACCGCCGTCGCGGCGATTGTTGAAACGGATGCGCGACGTTCCGATTGTCGTTCTGCTCATGTCATCGATCACGAGTTCGAGCACGGGGATGACGTCGCTCGTTTTATCGGTGACCCCGATCCTCGCTTCCGCGCGCGACATCTGAAGCAGTTTTTCGGCCAGGTGGGCGAGATGCTGCAGGGATTTTTCAATGTTCTCCACACGCGGCGCAAGCTCCGGCGGAATGTCGGCATGCAGCCGCTGCGCCTGCGCCAGCGCGCCGGCAATCGGCGTGCGCAATTCATGGGCGCTGTTGGCGGTGAATTCCCGTTCCGCCTCGATTGCCGATCGCAATCGTCCGAGCAGCAGATTGACCGAACGGGCAATGGGATGCAGTTCGCCCGGAAATGGTTGCGTCGGCAGCGGCGCGAGATTGCCGCCGTCCTTTTTGCCGATATCGTCGCGCAGGGTCTGTATCGGTCGCAGCGTTCTGCGCACCACCACAATGACGGCAAAAATGCTGGCGGGAATGAGGATGAGAACAGGGAGAAGCAGCGCGGCGCCGGCCTCTTCGATTGCCTCGCGGCGATTGGCGAAGGCGTCGGCGACCTGCAGGAAATAATTGTCGTCCGGCGAAGCGATCGTGAAGATACGTTGCGACGATGTCTCTGAAAAACCGGGATCAAGCGGTACCTCGAAAGGTTCCGTCGAACTGTCATGTGAATGCAGCAAGACTTGCCCTTCACGGTCGCGAACCTGGTAGGTCAGATATTCCGCCCCTTCCGCCGACTTGTTGAGTTTCTGCGAGGCGGGCGCGGTATTGTTTTCGCGAAGATCGTCCAGCAAAAGCGGCAGAAGCCTTTCTGAGGTTTCCTCAAGGCCCGCGTCGAAAATCTCGGCGAACTCATCCTGCATCACCATGACGCCCAGCGCGCAGGCAAGTAGCCAGGATATGGCGACAACGCTGGTCAGCGCCGTCACGAGCTTGCGGGTCATGCTGGTCGGTCTGGCCATTTCTGCCTGCTTGCAATTCTGACTATCTGATGGTGTAGCCGACGCCGCGCACGGTCTCGACGCGGTCATGGCCGATTTTCTTGCGCAGCCGGCTGATATAGACCTCGACCGTGTTGCTTTCTATTTCCGCGCCGAATTCATAAAGCGTGTCGTGCAATTGCGCTTTGGAAACGACGGCGCCAGGATGTTCGACGAGTTTCTCCAGCACGGCCCATTCCCGGGCGCTCAGCGTCTGCGCAGTCCCATCGACCGTGATGTTGCGCGCCACCTGATTGATCTCGATGCCGGGCAGGCGGATGACGGGAGCAGAACGCCCTTCGTAACGGCGCGAGACGGCCAGCATGCGGGCCGAAAGCTCGTTGAGATCGAAAGGCTTGACCAGATAATCGTCCGCACCGGCGTTCAGTCCGGCAATGCGGTCGGAGACCTGGTCGTGGGCCGTCAGAATGATGACCGGCGTCGCGTCATCGCGCTGGCGCAGGCCTTGCAGAAGGGTGATGCCCTCGCCGTCCGGCAGGCGCATGTCGAGCAGGATGAGGCCGTAACCCATCGTCAGCGTCGCGGCCATGGCGTCACCCAGCGTCTTGAACCAGTCGACAGCATGACCCGCCGCTGCGACATGGTCCCGCAGCGCTTCGCCCAGCACATGATCGTCTTCAACAAGCAGAACCCGCAAGACAGCTCCCTCTATCGCTTCGTCTTGCGTATCTCTTTCTCCGGATAAGCGTCAAGCACAGTGTTTCAGCTGTTCTGACGCTGGGTGCAGCCACCGAACACATCGAGCGATGGATCGTAGACCGATGTGGAGACATTCATCATGCCGAGGATGCTGTGGAAATAATTGTCGTGCGAGCGCCCGCCCTCCGCCGCGGTTTTTGCGAGGCAGGCTTTGTTGAGCCCCATGGATTTGGCAAAATCGTCATCGAACCAGACGAGAAACGGCACATGGGTCTGCTGGTCGGGCGCCAGCAGATACGGCGCGCCATGCAGGTAGACGCCGCTCTCGCCAAGCGATTCGCCGTGGTCCGATGCATAGATCATGCTCGTCGCCAGCCTGTCGGAACGGGCCTTCAGCTTGTCGATCACGGTCGAGAGGAAATGGTCGGTGTAAAGAAGCGTGTTGTCGTAGGAATTGACGATCTCCGCGTCGGAGCAGTTGCCAAGCTCGGCCGTGCGGCAATCCGGGGTGAATTTGCGGAATTCGTCGGTATAACGCAGATAATAGGTCGGCCCGTGGCTGCCCATCTGGTGCAGCACGATCACGCTGTCTCTGGTAACGTTATTGAGCCAGGAATCGAGCTTGTCGAAGAAGATATCGTCGCGGCATTCTCCGCCAGTGCAGAAGCGGCTGTCATTGGTCGAGGGCAGATCAAAATAAGGGATACGGTCAGCCACGTTCTTGCTGCCGGTATTGTTGTCCAGCCATGTGGCGCTGACACCGGCATGGACGAGAACATCCATGACGTTTTCATTGGCGAGCGCCTTGTTGTGGCTATATTGCGAACGCGGGAACTTCGAGAACATGCAGGGAATGGAAATCGCCGTCGCGGTGCCGCAACTGGTCGTGTTTGGAAAATAAATCACGCCGCGTTTTGCGAGTTCGGGATTGGTCTCGCGCCCATAACCGTTCAGGGAAAAGTTCGCGGCCCGCGCGGTCTCGCCCGCCACGATGACGGTGATGCGGGGTTTGCGGACGCCGCCCAATGAAGGCAGGATTTTCGCATCCCTGCCGACCGGGCTGACCTGAATATCGACTTCCTTGCCGGCCAGCGTGAAATAATGAATGGCCGACATGATCGGCGACAGGGGATTGACGCTTTTGACAATGTCCTTGTGCTGGCGCACGGCGGTGGTGAAGGTCTTGGAATTGGCGAAGCTGATGATGCCGGCGATGGTAAGACAGATCAGGATGCTGATCGTGTTCCATAAAAGCTTGTCGAGAATCGTCCGGTGCCGCACACGCACGGCGACGATGAGGAGGGACGGCACCAGTCCGTAAATCGCCATGTGCCAGAGAAAGCCGGGCGTGATCAGATTGCCAGCTTCCGCCTGTGTCGTCTCCATGGCGTTGCGTATCATATCGCTGTCGATAACGATGCCGTAGCGATCCATGAACCAGGAAGCGGCCGCCGCCGCGAAGATCAGGAAGATCAAGAACGGCTTGATGAGATATTTGGCGGAAAAAATAATGATTAGCGCGCCGAAAAGGGCGGCCATGGCGCCATACAGCGCGACGATGGCGACCGGATAGGCCGAAAGATAGGTGTGAACCTTCGACCAGAATGTCCGGTTCGTGAAAAACAGCAGATAGGCCGCCGTCAGCAGGCTGAGCGGCACGCTGCCGATTTCCGGACGATATGTTACTGTTCCCGTCGCTTTCGCGGTAAAAAGAGCCACTGTCAGATCCACCAGATTTACAATAGGCCGGCGGCAACGGAGACGGGGCGAAAACGCCGCCGGAAAGGCTGCCGCATGGGCCGACCAATGGCGGATGCGTCATTTTGCTGACATCAACCTGAAAGCTTGTCATGAAAGTGTCACACTCCGTGGTGGCCGTTTGGCGGATGACGATAGAGCCCTTAATTGAGGCCCACGATGCCTGTGGCGGTGGTGCGCGTTGCAAATATGCGCGTGGCCCTGACCGGCAGCAGGCTGCCTGCGGGCAGGTTCTGGAAGGTCACCGTCGCCCCGGAAAGCAGGGTCAGGCAGAGATGGCCGCCATTGCCCACATAGATGGCGCGGGTGGGGGAAGGAAGCGGGCTCGTATCGTCCGGAACCACATCGAAAGCGTGGGATGCCGGGGATTCGAGGCCGGCGGCGTGGTGTTCGTAAGTCTCAGCCATTGCTGTCTCCCGTGAATCGAAATCTGGCGCGATTATGGGTTGTGCTGCGGCCATGGGGAAAAGCGGGTACAGGAAATATCCGGACAGGATTTCGGCCTCGTATTGGGCCTGCCCGCAAGAGCGTCATTCTTTTCGCAATTTCATGGCGTTACGCCGCCCCCGCCTTTTGCCGCCAATGCGGCGCAAACGGATGATGACGGATTTTTCCTCCACGGGATCGACAGGCGGGCGGATGCTGCCCGCTTCAATTGCGCATGTGGAGAATGAAGGCCCTGACGGCGGGAGAGGCTTCCGTTTTCCGGTGGGCGATGGCGAGGTCCGAGGTCGTGGAACTGGCGGCAAGCGGCAGGTAGCGCACACCGGGCAACCTCAGGCAATTAAGCGAGCGCGGCACCAGCGCGACGCCGAGGCCGATGGCCACCATGCTGGCGATCGTGGTGTAGTCCCTGCCTTCCGGGGTGATCGCCGGCTGGAACCCGGCTTCATTGCAGGCCTCTATCGTATTGTAGTGAAACCCGACATCCGGCGGCTGTCGCGGGGTAATGAAGGTCTCGCCGGCAAGGTTTTTCAGATCGACCTGCATCGCAAAAGCCAGGGGATGGTTTTCAGGAAGCGCGGCCATCAGCGGTTCGCGCAGCACCACATGGGTTGTCACACCTTCCGGAACGGGCGCGGGCGGGCGGATGAAGGCGAAATCCAGATTGCCGTCGGCAATCTTGGCCAGTTGCAGCCGCATCTCCATCTCGATCAATTGCATCTCCACATCGGGATGGGAAGCACGGAAACCGGCGATGGACCGGATCATCTGGCCGGAATAGGCGGCCGAGGCGACATAACCGATGGAAATGCGCCCGGTTTCGCCGCGGTCGACGCGTTTGAGCGCCGCAAGCGTCGCCTCGGCATTGGCGAGGATCTTCCGGGCGTCCTCATAGAGAAGCTGCCCGGGCGTGGTCAGCTTCACCGAGCGGCGCGTTCGGTCGAGAAGCGGCATGCCGACAATCTGTTCGAGCGCCATGATCTGTTGGCTCAGGCCCGGCTGGGCAATGCCGAGGCGGGCGGCGGCGCGCTCGAAATTGCGCTCATCTACCAGCGTGGTGAAATAGCGCAGGTGGCGTAATTCGAATGTCTCCGCCCGGCTTGCCGGTTTCCTGCCCATCGTCACGGCCTTTCCCGGCAGATTTGAATAATCCAAAGCTATTATCGATGTGAGTTTTCATAATCAATAGTTCTGAAAAAAACCGGCTGCGCTTATTGGATCACAATCCGTCCCTTGCGTAATAAGATGACTTAAATTCTCCAGAAAATACCGTCTTATGGTGGCGCGGGTGATGAAGGGTCTTGGCGTGCAGGGAAAAATCAAACACATTTCCATTCTGGCTGGCGGTTGCGCCGTCATCGCTTATGCGGCGTTTTTTGCCCCGGCTTCCGCCTTTGCGCAGGAGGCCGGTACGACGGTGCTGCAGACCATCACAGTGGACAGCGCCAAAAATCAGGACCCCAAGGCTCCGGTGAAAGGCTATGTGGCGAAAACGAGTGCCAGTGCCACCAAGACGGGGCGATCCCTGATCGAGACGCCGCAATCCGTCTCCGTCATCACGAAGGACCAGATGGATGTGCAGAACGTCCGCACTCTCGGCGAGGCGTTGAACTATGTTCCCGGTGTGGTTGCGCAGCCGTTCGGCGCCGATCCGCGTTTCGATGCGCCGCGTATCCGCGGTTTTCAGGGGAACCAGTTGCAGTTTCTAAACGGTCTGCGGTTGATGCGCACGGCCGGTGCGCCGTCCTATGAAGTTTATGGTCTGGAGCGGGTGGAAGTCATTCGCGGGCCGGCCTCGGTGCTTTATGGTCAGGGCAATCCCGGTGGCCTCATCAATCTCATCAGCAAACGGCCGATCTTCGAGCGTTTCGGCGAAGTGGGGGCGCAGATCGGCAGCTTCGACTATTACCAGTCGATGTTCGATATCGGTGGACCGGTCGCGGGCACCGACAGTTTCGCCTATCGCCTGACAGGTCTTGCGCGCAACGCCCACCTTCAGACGGACAATCTGCAGAACGACCGCTATTTCATCGCACCGGCGCTCACCTGGCAGCCGGACGAGGATACGAAGCTGACGGTTCTTGCCTCCTATCAGCATGACAATCCGAGTTCGCCCTCCGGCCTGCCGGCGGCGCTGACCTATCTCAGACCCGGCAATATGCTGGACCGCAGCTTTTATGTCGGCGATCCGTCCTTCGATACGTCGAACCGTAAATTCACCAATATCGGCTATGAGTTCGAGCACCGTTTCGACGAGACCTTCACCTTCCGGCAGAATGCGCGTTATTCCAATTTCGACTGGTCCTACCGTGCGCTCGGCATGTCGTCGGCCAACGGCGGCATGATCGGCAATCTCATCCGTCGCAATGCGACGTTCCAGGACGAGCTGCTGAACACCTTCAACATCGACAACAGCCTGCAGGCGGATTTCTCCACGGGGCCAATCGACCACACCCTGCTTGTCGGGCTGGACTACCGTTATTTCGACAATAACGTCAAAACCGAGTTCTGGGCCGCGACGCCGCTCAATCCCGTCAATCCGGTCTATGGCGGGCCGATCAGCCTCACGTCGCGCACGCTCTATGCCGATGTGAAGACGGATATTTCCCAGATCGGCCTTTATGCGCAGGACGAGATGGCCTTCGAGAACTGGCGGGTCACCGCCGGCCTGCGGCAGGACTGGGCAAGCACCAGCGGCACGACCTTCAACGGCGCCACCTACCGCTCGCTCGACAAGGACGATCACAAGCTGACCGGCCGCGTCGGCGTCAGCTATCTGTTCGATGGCGGCATCGCGCCATATGTCAGCTATGCGACCTCCTTCGAACCGGTGCCGCAGCCGGCTGTCGGCGATGCGCCGAAACCGACCACCGGCGAACAATGGGAAGCGGGCGTCAAATACCAGCCCGAGGGTTTCGACGGGTTCTTCTCCGCCGCGGTCTACGATCTGACACAGAAAAACGTCACGACGACTGTGGGCGGCGTGACGCAGCAGATGGACGAGGCGCATGTGAAAGGCCTTGAACTCGAGGGCGTCGCAAGCCTTGCCGACGGGCTCGACTTGCGCGCTGCCTATACCTACATGGACAGCGAGGTCTCCGGCCGCGTGAATAACGGCAAGGAGTTGGACAGCACGCCCCGCCACGCCGCAAGCCTCTGGCTGGATTACACTTTCCCGGAAGATACCGCCCTTGAGGGTTTCGGCATCGGCGGCGGTGTGCGTTATGTCGGAAAACGCTATGGCGATGCCGCCAATACCTTCGAGATGAAGGGCCTCGCCCTGCTCGATCTCGGCGTGCATTACGAGAAGAACGGCTACCGCGCCTCGCTTCAGGCGCAAAACTTGACTGATAAAGAATATATTTCTAGTTGCTCCACTTTCGGATGCTATTACGGTGACGGAAGAACGGTTATGGGCAAGCTGACCTATCGTTGGTGACGCCATATCAAAGTGAAGCAGCAGGGGCATGACGCGCAAGGATCGATGGATGTCCCCCCTCTGGGGGCGGCGGGAATTTTTAGGCCTGGTCGCTGCTTCTGCTCTTGCCGGCAAGGCGCGCGCGGCGGTCACGCCACGCCTTGCCGCCATTGACTGGGCCATGTTGGAAACCGCCGTTGCGCTCGGCGTCATGCCGGTGGCGGCGACCGAACTCATCCAGTTCCGGGTCGACGCGGTCGAGCCGGAAATCCCTGCAACCGTCGCCGATCTCGGCTTGCGCGGTGCGCCGAACTTCGAGCTTCTGCAACTGACCCGGCCCGATCTCATTCTGATTTCGCCCTTCTACACCCGTTATATCGGCAGGCTGGAAGCGATTGCCCCGGTCTTCTCGCTGCCCTTTTACGTGAAGGGCGAACCGCCTTTCGCAAAGGCCCTGGCGGCGGTCTCAGCCCTTGGCGGCAAGCTCGGCAGGGCAGACGAGGCCCGCAGGGTGCTGGGCGAAACGGAAGCGGCGCTGCAGGCCATGCGGGCCCGCCTTGCCGGTTTTGCGGCGCGGCCGACCTATGTGATCAACATCGGCGACGCCCGGCATTTTCGCGCTTTCGGTGCTGATAGCATGTTCGGGGATGTTCTTGGCCGGCTGGGGCTTGCCAATGCCTGGGTGGATCGTTCGCAATTCACCTTTGCGGCCCCGGTGCCGCTTGAAAATCTCGCCGCGTCGCCCGATGCGCGCATCGTGATCGTCTCCGACATTCCGGTCGAGGCGCGGGAAACCTTGCGCAGCAGCGCCATATGGCGCGCGCTGCCTGCCGTGCGGGAAAACCGGGTGGTCACGCTCGGCAATGTCGGCCCCTATGGCGGCATCACCGCCGGCATGCGCTTTGCGCGGCTTCTGACCGAAGCGCTCTCGGCGCAGGGAGAAGCCCTGTGACCGCGCGGCCTCTCCAGCTTTTCTTCGGGCTGCTGTTCGTTCTGGCCTGCGGGCTTTCCCTGCATGCCGGGCTGTTGCGGCTGCCTTTCGGCGCATGGCCCGGCCCGCCGTTCGATGCCGCCACCATGTCGATGGATCAGGTGATTTTCGCCTTCAGCCTGATGCCGCGCGTGGCGGTCGCCATTCTGGCGGGCGCGATGCTGGGACTGTCGGGTGCGTTGTTGCAGCAATTGCTGCGCAATCCGATTGCCGATCCTTCGACACTCGGCATCTCGGCCGGCGCGCAGCTCGCCATCGTCATCGCCACCCTGTTCTTTCCTTCGGTGCTGGATGGCAACCGCGCATGGGTGGCGCTCGCCGGTGCGGCGGCGGCGGCCGGCATCGTTTTCCTTCTCGGCTGGCGGCGCTCCTTCGAGCCGGTGACCATGGTGGTATCAGGGCTTTTGGTCGGCATCACCGCCGCTTCCGTATCCGCGGCGCTGACGCTCGCGCAGGGCGAATATCTGATGTCCCTTGTCGTCTGGAATGGTGGTTCGCTCAGCCAGCAGGACTGGTCGAATGCCGTTGTGCTCGCTTTCCAGCTTCTCGCGGGGCTTGCCGCGACCGGCCTGCTGATAAAGCCGCTGACGGTCCTCGGTCTCGGCGATGCCGGCGCGCGATCGCTCGGCGTCTCGCTGTTTTCGATCAGGCTGGCGATCGCCGCCGTCGCGGTCATGCTGGCCGCTTTCGTTGCCGCAGCGGTCGGCCTCGTCAGCTTCATCGGTCTTGCCGCGCCGGCGCTCACCCGGGCGCTCGGCGTGCGACGGTCATCCTCCGTCCTTCTTGTTTCGCCCCTGCTGGGCGGTCTGCTGCTCTGGTTCTGCGACGGTCTCGTGCAGCTTCTGGCGACTACGACGGCGGAAGTTTTCCCGACGGGTGCCGTAACGGCGCTGATCGGCGGGCCGCTGCTTCTATGGCTGCTGCCGAAAATCCGGCCGACCGATGTGCATCGTGGCGAAGGCGTCGATCTCGCCACACGACGCGGGCTTGCGGCCCTGCTGCCGGTGCTCTTCATCATGGTAGTGCTGGTATTTGCCGCACTCGCCATCGGCAAGGGGCCTGATGGCTGGACAATGCTCAAGGCCACTGACCTGCAAAGCCTTATGCCCTTCCGCTGGCCGCGGCTGTTGGCCGCTATGGCCGCCGGCGGTCTGCTCGCCATGGCGGGCGCGCTTTTGCAGCGGCTGACCGACAACCCGATGGCAAGCCCGGAAGTAATCGGCGTCAGCGGTGGCGCCGGTCTCGGTTTTGCCGCCGCGATTTCGATTTTTCCGGCGGCCGGTCTTTTCGAACTGTTTTGCGGCGCCGGCATCGGCTCGGCGGCCGTCATGATCCTTGTGCTGTTCTTCGCCGCGCGCCGGCATCTTGCGCCGGAAAAAATACTACTCGCCGGCATTGCCGTCAGTTCGCTCTGCTCGGCTGTGCTTTCGGCGCTGCTTGCCATCGGCGACCAGCGGGCATGGCAGATTCTCGCCTGGCTCAGCGGCTCCGGTTCGTCGGCGACACCGGCTTCGGCTATCTTTCTCTCCATCCTTTCCATCGTGCTTCTGGCGGCGGCCCTTTCGGTGACCCGCTGGCTGACGATCCTGCCGCTGGGGCGGGACGTGCCGCTATCGCTTGGCCTGCCGCTCAGCACCGCGCGTATCGCCGTTATCGCGGTGGCCGGCATTGCCACCGGTGCCGCCTCGCTGCTCGTTGGCCCCTTGAGTTTTGTCGGGTTGATGGCGCCGCATATTGCGCTGCGCGCCGGTTTCACCACGCCGCGCGACCATCTCTTCGCCTCCTTCCTGTTCGGCGCGGTGCTGATGGCGCTTTCCGATCTCGGCGCACGGACAGTCACCTTTCCCTATGAACTGCCGCTCGGGCTTTTTGCGGCTCTGGCAGGCGCGCCTTACCTGATCTGGCTTTCAGGCAGGCGATGACTAAATTTTTGAACGGTGTACGGAGATGATAACAATGGGTCAGGCAGCGCTTGCCGTCGATGATGACGATATTCCGCTCTTTTCTCTCGACGGCGTGACGATGGAAGTGCCGGGCAGGACATTGTTGCAGCCGCTGACGGCCAGTTTTGCGACCGGCAAGACCATTGGCCTGATCGGTCATAACGGTTCGGGAAAATCCACGTTGCTCAAGATTCTCGCGCGCATGCAGGAGCCGACGGCGGGCAGGGTCTCATTCGAGGGTAAGACGCTCGGCGCCTGGGGCAATCGTGAATTTGCGCGAAAGCTCGCCTATCTGCCGCAATATACGCCGGCCGCCTCCGGCATGCTGGCTAAGGAACTGGTGGCGCTCGGCCGTTATCCTTGGCACGGCGCGCTTGGGCAGTTCACCAAAGCCGATCAGGAGAAGGTGGATGAAGCCATCGAACTCACCGACACCGTCGCCTTCCGCGACCGGCTGGTGGACACGCTGTCCGGGGGTGAGCGCCAGCGCGTGTGGCTTGCCATGCTGGTGGCCCAGAATGCCGAAAGCCTGCTTCTCGACGAACCCATCTCCGCGCTCGACATGGCGCACCAGCTCGAGGTGCTGTCTCTGGTGCAGAGACTGTCGCGCGAAAAGGGCCTCGGCGTCATCGTGGTGCTGCACGATGTCAACATGGCGGCACGTTTCTGCGATGAGATCGTCGCGCTTCATTCCGGCCAACTCATTGCACGCGGAACGCCGCAGGAGATCATGACGCCGGAGACGCTGCAGCGCATCTATGGCGTGCGCATGGATGTCATGACCCATGCCGCCACCGGCCTTCCTGTCGCTTTGCCGCTTTGAGATGTTGCAGCAAAACAACGGGCGGAAACGCTTGCTGTTGATGGTAATTCCGCGCGCATTTGTCGCCCTAACAATGTCTTAATGCCAGCCTACCGCCATCAGACATTGTTAACCGTTTCGCTTTCATCGCCTCCAATTCAATTGTTTTGGATCGATTTTTCGGAACAAACGTTAACAGTGCGGAATTCAATATCCGGAGAGGGCAAGAAGGGCTGCTGCGGGTAGGATAAAACAGGAGAAAACAAGATGAAAAAGGCTGTTGCCGTAACTTTTGCCGCATTGACGATGGGCCTTGGCGGAACCGTTTCCGCGCTCGCTGCCGACCTTGCAAGATATGAGCCGGCTCCGCAGGAGCAGGACGATCGCAACGGCGTCAAGATCGGTTACCTCACCTGCGATATCGGCGGTGGCGTCGGTTACGTTCTCGGCTCGGCCAAGGAACTGGATTGCACCTTCCAGTCCACCATGGGCGCGCGTCGCACAGACCATTACACCGGCGCCATCCGCAAGATGGGTGTTGACCTCGGTTTCACCACGCAGGGCCGTCTGGTCTGGGCCGTTTTCGCCCCGACTGCCGGTTACCACCGCGGTTCGCTGGGCGGCCTCTATCAGGGCGCAACGGCAGAAGTCACCGTCGGTCTCGGCGTCGGCACCAACATCCTCGTTGGCGGCACCTCCGGCTCCATCCAGCTGCAGACGGTCAGCGTAACGGGTCAGGTTGGCCTCAACCTTGCTGCCACCGGCACGTCTGTGACGCTGACGGCCATGAACTGATCGGCGAATTGCCCGGTGTTTTTAACCGGGCATTGTGTCGCATGTCAAAACACGCCCTCTTCGTTGCCAGACGGGGAGGGCGTTGTATTATCCGGATCATGATTTCCGTCTTCAGACAAGCCGCGGCCGTGGCCGCGTTTTCCCTCCTTCTTGCGGCAAGCGCCTTTGCCGAGGGGGATGCTGCGCGTGGTGAGACGGTTTTCAGCCGCTGTTCCACCTGCCATAGCATCGACGCACCGCGTACCCGCATGGGGCCACATCTGATGGGCGTGGTCGGCAGGCCAATGGCGGGCGTGGTCGATTACGGTCATTATTCACGGTCTCTGAAGGACGCAGGCGCATCTGGCCGGGTCTGGACAGAAGAAGAATTGCAGAAATTCATCGCCAGCCCGAAAAAGGCAATCCCCGGAAATGCGATGCGCTTTTTCGGGCTATGGAGCGAAACCGATATTGTTGATCTAATCGCCTATCTGAAGACGCATCCTCTGCCGCAGTAAATGTTAAAGCGGCGCGTCGGAGAGGATGTCCTCCGCCTCTTCCGTTGTCATCGCCATCACCTTCGCGCCGATTTCAAAACTGAAGCCGTTGCGGGCGAAAGCGGAAAATTCCTTGGCCTTGCGTTTCTCGTCCGGTTCGACACGGCGATAAGGCCCAAAGGCGCGCTTGCGCGCGAAAATGACGGCGGCGACCAGATCGTTGGTCTCCTGCAACGCGGCCGTGGCCGTTTCCCGGGCTACGCCCTTGATCTGGAGTTTCTGCGCCAGCCCGCGTTTTGACTTGCCGCTGCGCTGGCCGCTTCGCACGGTGATTTCCGCAAAAGCCGTATCGTCGAGCGCCTTGATGCCGTAAGCGAAGGTCACCGCAAATTCGCCGAGCGCCTTTACCTGCGCCGGGCCGATATCCTCGAATTTTTCCCGGGCCTTGCGCATGATGGCGTCGCGCAGCTGCTTTTCCGTCATCATCCGCTGTTGCAGCCGGTAGAGAGCGGAATTGCGCGCCCAGGAGAGCATACGGCTGGTGGGCTCAACGGCCTGTGCTTCGTCGTCGAACTCCATATCGTCAGTCAGGAAGGGGCTGGAATCGTCACTCATGGCGCATTTATAACGCGCTTGAGCCGTCTTGCCAGTTCCCTCCCGGCCTGAATTCTCCGGTTTCGGTGTCTCAGGGCGTCTGTGCGCCGGTGGCGGCGACATAAACCGAATAGAGGGATTTCGTTGCGGTGATGAACAGCCGGTTCTTCTTCGGGCCGCCGAAGGTGAGGTTCGCCACCGTCTGTGGCACCTTGATCTTGCCGATCAGCGTACCGTCAGGTGCAAAGCAATGAACGCCGTCGCCTGCACTGGTCCAGAGGTTGCCAGCCGTATCCAGGCGGAATCCATCCGGCAAGCCATTGTCGAGATTGCAGAATTCCCGGCCATTCGTAAGCTTCACGCCATCCACCACGTCGAAGACGCGGATATGGCGCGGGCGGGAGGTGTCGTGGCTATAGGAGCTGTCGGCGACGTAGAGCTTCGTTTCGTCGAGCGAGAATGCAAGGCCGTTCGGCTGCACGAAGTCGTCGATGGCGATATCGATCTTTCCGGTTGCGGAATCGAGCCTATAGACATTGCGGGTCTTCTGCTCCGGCTCGGCCTTGTAGCCCTCATAGTCTGAAAGAATGCCGTAGGTCGGATCGGTGAACCAGACGCTGCCGTCGGATTTCACCACCACATCATTGGGAGAGTTTAGCCGCTTGCCGCCGTAGCTGTCGGCGAGAACCGTGATCGAGCCATCGACCTCGGTGCGGGTGACGCGGCGGCCGCCATGTTCACAGGAGACAAGTCGTCCCTGCCGGTCGCGGGTGTTGCCGTTGGTGAAATTGGAGGGCTGGCGGAATACCGAAATGCCGCCGTCCGGCACCCACCGCAGCATGCGCTCATTGGGGATATCACTGAACAGCAGGCAGTTGAGATCGGCAAACCACACCGGGCCTTCGGCCCAGCGGCAGCCGGAATAAAGCTCTTCCAGCTCCGCATTGCCGACGATCAGATGGCGGAAGCGGTCGTCGTGGATTTCGTAAGGGGAGGTCTTGTCTGTGGTCATGAGCGTGATCCGCTTGAGAGCTTGTCGTTCAGCGCGTGGCTTTGGGGCCGCTTGCCAGAAGGATGACTGATATGATGATGAGGCCGGTGAGGATGAGGCGGATGCCGGCGCCGAAACCATAGGTGTTCAGCATCGATACCACCAGGAACATGAAAAGCGAGGCGCCCCAGATGCCGGGAACATTGGAATCCCCACCCGCGACCGCTGTGCCGCCGATGACGACGACGGCGATGGACATCAGCAGATATTCCGATCCCATGTTGAGGGCAGCACCTCCCGAGAAGCTGGCGAGCAGATAACCGGCAATCGCCGCCAGCACCGCGCAGAGGACATAGGTGACGAAACGGGCGCCATCCACGGGAATGCCGGTCATTCGCGCAGCGAAGGTGCTCTGGCCGATGGCGGCAATCCAGCGTCCGTAAAATGTGCGGTCGAGCAGCAGCCAGGCGACGACCGAGAGCAGCAGCGCGACAAGCGCCACATTGGGAATGCCGAAAGAGCTTGAGATCGCGAATGTCGCCAATGTTTCCGGCGGTTTGATGCGCAGGCCGCGGTTCGACCAGATGGCGATGGATTGCACGATGAAGCTCATCGACAGCGTCGCGATGATCGGCGGAATGCGCAGGAGCTTGATCAGCGCATAATTGCCGATGCCGATGGCGATGCCGATCAGGATGGCGATCAGCAATCCGGGCAGGATGAGGCTGTCGGACACATCCATGAATTTGAGCGCGAGCGTGCCTGACAAAGTCATCGTGGCGGGAACGCAGAGGTCGATATTGCCCGGCCCGAGCGTGATGACGAACATCTGGCCGATGCCGACGATGACCGAAAAGGCCGCGAAGGTGAGTGCTGCATGCGACAGGCCGAAGGAGCTTGCGCCGCCGGTGAAGAGCACGGTGACGATCCAGACCGCAACGGTTGCGGCAAAGGACCAGATCCATGGTTTTCTGGTGAGGGAAGAGAGCCCGTTCATTGATTTTTCTCCCGTTTTTCAAGACGGTTGAGCAGGATGCGCAGCGCCAGCACGATGATCAGGATCGCCCCTTGAGCGCCGATCTGCCAGTCGGGCGAAATGCGCATGAAAGAGAGGAACGAGCCGGCGAGCGTCAGCGTCAGCGCGCCGATGACGGCGCCGATGGGGGAGACCCTGCCGCCGACGAATTCGCCGCCGCCGAGGATGACGCCGGCAATCGACAGCAGCGTGTAACGCAGCGCGATATTAGCGTCCGCCGATGTCGTCAGCCCCACAAGAGCGATACCGGACAGCACCGCGAAGAAACCGGCGAGCGCAAAGGTGGCGGCACGGATGCCGATGACCGACCAGCCGGAGCGCTCGACCGAGCGGAAATTGCCGCCGACGCCGCGCATCAACACGCCGAAGGAAGAGCGCATGACGATATAATGGGCGACTGCCGCGATCAGGATGCTGGCGACGATGGCGATTGGCACGAGCGGCGGTTTCGCCGTCATCAGCGTGCGGATGAAGGCAGGCGCCTGGCCGCCGGGCGAGGGGAGGATGAGGACGGCGAGGCCGCCCCAGACGAAGCTCATGCCAAGTGTAACGACGATGGAGGGCAGGTTGCGGATATGGATGATGGCGCCGAGCAATGCATAAACCGCAATCGCACCGGCAAAAATCGCAATTCCGAGGGCGGGCGTGGTTTGCAGGAAAGTGGCGGTTACACAGGCGCAGAAACTGACGAAGGCGCCCATCGACAGATCGAGATCGTTGACCGACATGATCAGCATCTGCGCAATGGTGGCGAGCGCAATCGGCACGGCCAGATTGAACAGCAGGTTCATGCCGGTATAGCTCATGGCGCGCGGCTGCATGTAGAAGACGGCGGCTAGCAGGAAGGCGAGCGAGGCGGCGGGAATGATGAGGCGGAGCGCGTTTGCGGAGAGTTTCATGCGTGGTCTTCTCCGGAAAAGGAGGCGGCCAGCACATTCTGCTCGGTAATATCGTCGCCGACGAGTTCGGCCTGGATGGCGCCGTCGCGGAACACATAGACCCGGTCGCAGAGACGGATTTCATCCATTTCGGTGGAGTACCAGATGAAGGTGCGGCCGTTCGAGGCTTCGGTTCTCAAGATGTCGTAGACCTCCTGTTTGGTGCCGATATCGACGCCGCGCATCGGGTCGTCCATCAGAACGGTGCTGGCGGTGGTGGCGAGCGCGCGGGCGAAAAGCACCTTCTGCTGGTTGCCGCCGGAGAGCGAAAGGATCTTGTTGCCCATGTCGGGCGTGCGAATTTCGATGCGCTTTTTCCACTGCGCCCCAAGGTCGGTTTCCCTGCCCCTGTCCACCATGCCTGCTGTTGAAATATCTCTAAGCGAGGCGATGGACAGGTTTTTGAGGATGCTCCACAGCGGAAAAGTACCGTTCAGGCTGCGGTCGCCCGCCACGAAGGCGAGATCGGTCTTGCGCGCGGTCAGCCAGCTATTGTTGCGGGCAAGGTAAAGATCGAGCAGCGCTTCGGTCTGGCCATGGCCGCCGAGACCGGCAAGGCCGACGATCTCGCCGCGAAAGGCCTCGAAGGCAAGGCCTTCGCCCCGGCGTGCCGGCATGGAAAGCACCTTCTCGCCCGCCTTGCGGCTTTCACCCCGTCGCCTGTCCTGTTCCTTGACGACGCTGCCCATGGCCTCAACCAGCGAGCGGGTGGTGAAGTCGGCGGCCTTCCGGTCGGCCACCACCCGGCCATCCTTCATCACCACGATACGGGTGGCCGTCGAAAGAATTTCGCCGAGAATATGCGAGATCAGCAGAACCGATCCGCCCTCCCGCACGAAACGGCGGACATAATCCATCAGCTGCTCGGCGAGACCGGCATCGAGGGAGGACGTCGGCTCATCGAGGATCACCAGTCTCGGTGCGTGCGGCATGCGGCAGAAATTGATGGCGATTTCCACCATCTGCCGTTCGGCGATGGAAAGCTCGGCCACGGTCAGCTCGCAATCGACGCCGTGGCCGGGAAAAATTTCATCCAGTGCCTGCCGGATCGTCGTCAGCGCACGGACGCGCCAGTTTCGCCCACCCGCGGAGGCATGCATGATGCGGACATTTTCGCTGATCGTCAGGTTCGGACAGAGCGACAGTTCCTGAAACACGCAGCGAACGCCGTTCGCGCGCGCGGCGGCAATGCCGTGGCGGTTTTCGTTGCCGCCATAGGAAACGGAACCCTCATGTGGCGTTAGCCCACCATTGATAACGTTGACGATGGTGGACTTTCCCGCGCCGTTATGGCCGACAAGCCCGAGGCATTCCCCCGTGCGGATGACGAGATCGGCCCCATCCAGCGCTCTTACCGCGCCGAACACGACCTTCACGCCGCGCGCGGCGACGACTTCTTGCGCCTCGATGATGTCATTCATGAGCAATTACGCCAGTGATCTGAAATTGAATATGGGGGTCGCTGCGGCGCTTCTTTTTAAAGCGCCGCAGGAGAAGTTTGTGAATGCGCGACTTATTTTGTCGACGAAATCACCTTCTGGGCATCCTCAAGCGAATATTCCACATTCGCCACGCCACCCTTCTGGGTGTTCTTGAGGTTCTCCTCAAGATTGGCCTGGTCGATGCGCAGGAACGGAACCGTCAGGTCCTTCTTCACATCCTTGCCGTCAAGAATCTGCTGCGCCACCCAGAAAGCCAGCGTCGAAACACCAGGGGCGATGGAAACGGACATGGTTTCGTAGCCGCTGGCATCCTTCTGCTGTTTCCACCATTGCAGCTCGTCTTCACGGTTGCCCATGACGATGGTGGGGGTTGGACGCTTGGCGGCGGCGAAAGCCTGTGCCGCACCGTAACCGTCACCGCCCTGCGTGACGACAGCGGCGATTTCGGGAAGGCTCGGCAGAATGCCGGCGACGGCGCGCTGGGCAACATCCTGCGCCCAGTCGCCGTTGACCGAACCGACGATCTTGAACTGCGGGTTCTTGGCGACGGCGTCGACGATGCCGGCATGGATTTCGTCATCGACCGAAACGCCGGCGAGGCCGCGAATTTCGAGCAGGTTTCCACCCTTCGGCATGGCCTTGGCGAGATAGTCGATCTGGCTTGCGCCCATCGCCTTGAAATCGACGGCGATGCGCCATGCGCAGGGTTCGGTGACGATGCCGTCGAAGGATACGACGGTGATGCCGGCATCACAGGCTTCCTTTACCGCGCCGTTAAGGGCGGTGGGCGAAGCGGCATTGATGACGATGGCGTCGTAACCCTGGAGAATGAGGTTCTGGATCTGCGCAGCCTGTTCGGTCGCCTGGTTTTCGGCTGTGGTGAAGGCGTCAGCGGCGGCGACCTGCTTGTCGGCAACCGCCTGCTTGGTGATCTTGTCCCAGCTCGTCAGCATCGCCTGACGCCAGGAATTGCCGGCATAATTGTTTGAAAGCGCGATTTTTTTGGCCGACGTATCGGCATGAGCGGTGATCGGCAAAGCTGCGCATGCGACAGCGGCCGATGCCATAAGCATCTTCCTGAAAGCCATTTGATTTCCTCCCTCGTGGCTTGCCCTTTTCGAGCCCGGAATTCTTGCAACACCGCAAATCTCCTCGGCGGCAGGCGGAATTCCTTTGCACTGGAGCTCCTTTCCCCAGTAAAAGCGAGAATGACCAAGAAGATTTGGCTTGTATAGGCGGATCACGGCAATCTTCCTGCGGGTTTCCGCAGAAAGCATGCGGGAACCCGCAGGACGAAACGCCTCCGCCGGGCGCAGAATGAACGGTGCGGCGCCCAAGGGATTGAATTCGCCGCGATGGTCGAAGGCAGGCGCTTGGGAGGGCGTCCGCACATGCTGGATACGCCGAAAAGCGCTCTTTTTCATCATTATATGGGCATTTCCCGGCTGCTTGCCGGGCAGCTCGAATTCAACGCCATCATCCAGGCGGTCGCCACCGAGATCGGCCATATCATCCCGCATGACCATATGGATGTCTGCATCAAGCAGCTGGATGACAAATATCACATCGCTTATGAGAGCGGCCTCGTCAGCGCCTGGAGCCGGCAGCCGCCCGCCCTTCTGACCGGCAGCCCGATCCGGACACTGCTGTCAGGCGAGGTGGAATACCTCTTGAGCGGCGATGCCTGCTCCGATCCGCGCTTTCATTTCGAAGGGTCGTTTTCGAGCCCGATCATCGAACTTAACCTGCATAGCCGGCTGCATGTACCGATGAAGGTGCATGGCGACATTATCGGCGCGCTGAGTTGCTCCTCCCACCAGTCGGACGCCTATACGATGGAGGATGTGGCGAATGCCCGCGCCGTCGCGGATTTGCTGGCCCCTTATTTTTACGCCATCCGCGCCGCCGAGCAGGCCAAACGCTCCGCCATCGAGGAGGCGCGCGCCAATGCTCGCGAAGAGGGCCTGCGCCTCGGCGCGCTGCAATTGACGGAGGCGCTGGAGGCCGAACGACAGCGTATCGGCATGGATCTGCACGACCAGACACTGGCGGATTTGACGCGGCTGGCGCGGCGCATCGAGCGGATGAGCCATTCGGCCGATGTTTCCGGCGAGATGCTGGAACCGGTGGTGCGCAGCCTGCAGCATTGCATGCAGGACCTGCGCGAGATCATCGAGGAGGCAAAACCCTCGATCCTGCAATTGTTCGGTGTCGTTGAGGCCATCGAGACCTATGTGGATCGTTCCGTGCGCGACAGCGGCTCGGTTATAGATTGGTCGGTCACGGATGAGACGGACGGGCTGGTGGAAAGGCTCGACAAGACGGTGGCCATCTCGCTGTTCCGCATCGTGCAGGAGGCGGTCAACAACGCCATTCGTCATGCCCAGCCGGAAACCATTGCCGTGAACCTCACCGCCGTCGATGGCGGGCTGAGGGTGACGGTGAGCGATGATGGCAATGGCGGCGGTGACGGCGCGGCTTCCGGCGGCCTCGGCATCGGCAATATGAAGACGCGGGCGCGGCTGATTTCGGCGAAATTCGATATTGGCGGCAACCGCAACGGGGCGGGCACATGCATCACCGTGACCCTGCCGGAAGGTGCTTTCGATCACCGGGAGGATGTGTGACATGGACGTGCTGATCGTCGAGGACGATGCGCTGCACCGCGCCTATTTGAACGAAGCGGTGCGCGCCGCGCTGCCGGAATGCGACAATGTGCTGGAAGCGGCGAACGGCAGGACCGGCGAGAAGCTTGCGCGGGAAAACCGGGCCGCCCATATCGTCATGGATTTGCAGATGAACGAGCGCAACGGCATCGAGGCGGCGCGCACCATCTGGAAGGAAAGGCCGGATACCCGCATCCTGTTCTGGTCCAACTATTCCGACGAGGCCTATGTGCGCGGTGTTTCCCGCATCGTGCCGGAAGGCGCCGCCTATGGCTACGTGCTGAAATCGGCCTCCGATGACCGCCTGCGGCTGGCCTTGCGCAGCATCTTCATCGAGGCGCAATGCGTGATCGACCGGGAGGTGCGCGGCCTGCAGGAAAAGAGCCTGGGCAAGGCCCATGGCTTCACCGATTCCGAATATGAAATCCTGATCGATGTCGCGCTCGGCCTCACCGACAAGGCGATTGCCCGCCGTCGCAACCTGTCGCTGCGCAGCGTGCAGAACCGGCTGCAAAGCCTCTACGAGAAGCTGAACGTGCATCAGGCGGCCGGCGACGACGAGGCGGAGGGACGATATAATCTCCGCACCCGTGCGGTTACCGTCGCTTTCCTGCGTAAGCTGTTGAATTACAGCGCGCTGGAAAGAGCCGAACGGGAACTGGCGGAATGGGCTGCTAGCCGTTGACCGCTTAGGGAAGAAAGGCCAGCAGCCGCCTTTCATCGGCCCTGAGGCCGGAAACGGGTTTTGCACCGACCTTCAGGATGCGCCCGAGTTTTTTCCGGGCTTTTTCTTCTGTCGCAATGTCGAGAACGGCAGGGTGCACATAGCTCTTGCGGCAGATGGCGGGCGTGTTGGAAAGCTCTGATGCGGCCGCCTGACACATGCCCTTTATGCTCGGTTTCTCACCCGCTGCGACGTGCTCCATCGCGTTGCAGAAGGCTGCCAATGTTCCACCCCAGGTGCGAAAGGTCTTGGCGGAAATGCCTTGTCCGCCGATGCGGGAGAGGTAGGCGTTGAGGTCGCTGGAATCGACCGAATGCACCCGGTTTTCACTGTCCTGCCACACAAAGAGTTCCTTGCCGGGCAGGTCGGAGATCTCCTCGAGGATTTTCTGAAGGCGCGGGTGGCGCAATTGCCGTTTTACCTTCTGCCCGCCCTTGGCGGCAAATCGCAACTCGATAGTTTCACCGAAGGAGACGTGCCGCTTGAGCAGCGTCGTTGCGCCATAGGTGCCGTTGGTTTCGAGATAGGAGCGGTTGCCGACGCGTAGATAGGCGGCATCGAGCAGCAGTGTGAGCGCTGCAAGCGTCATTTCCTGCCCGTGGTCCTGTTTTTCTATATCGGCGATGGCGCGGCGGCGGATGGCGGGCAGCGCCTTGCCGAAGCTTTTGAGCTGGAAAAATTTCGTCTCGCCCCGGAACGCGTGCCAGTCGGGATGATAGCGATATTGTTTTCGTCCCCGGGAATCGAAGCCCGTAGCCTGCAGATGGCCGGCGGGGTCGATGCATATCCAGACGTCCCTATAGGCGGGCGGCACGCCGAGCGCTTTGATGCGCTTCAGTTCGACGCTGTCGGAGAGAAGCTCGCCGCCCGGCAGGCGGTAACAGAAACCGCGTCCGCGTTTTTCGCGGGAAATACCCGGCTCCTGATCGTTGACATAGGCAAGTCCGATTTTGGCAAGAAGGCGGGTGGGCGGTTGTGGCATTGTTTTTCCCGGCAGGTTTCACGCTGCGGCAAACGAAAAACAGACCGCCTTCGTTCCGGCGGCCTGTCGCTCCAATCGTGAGTTTTCTCAGCCGGTCTTTTTAATCAGCCGGCCTTGGCGATCCGCAGAATCTGTGAGTTCCCGCCGCCGCGCTCTTCGGTCACGGCATAGATCGCGCCATCCGGCCCGACCTTCACGTCGCGAATGCGCGCCTCCAGCGGCAACCGGCTTTCGGTCGCGACCCTGTCGCCATCGATATGCAGGATGACGAGACCCTGGCTTACCAGACCGCCGACGATGAAAGCGCCCTTCCATTCGGGGATCTGGTCGCCGTCATAATAGGCCATGCCGGAGGGGCCGATGACCGGGTCCCAATAATAAGCCGGCTGTTCCATGCCTTCTTTTGCGGTAACGCCTTCGCCAACCGACCTTCCGCTATATTCGACGCCATAGGTGATGACCGGCCAGCCGTAGTTCAGGCCGGCTTTCGGCATGTTCAGCTCATCGCCGCCGCGCGGGCCGTGTTCCACGGTCCAGAGCCTGCCTTCTCCGTCCAGCGCTGCCGCCTGCAGGTTGCGGTGGCCATAGCTCCAGATTTCGGGCAGGGCGTTCTGTTGGCTGGCGAAGGGATTGCCTTCAAAGGCCTTGCCCTTTGTATCGATGCGGAAGACCTTGCCAAGCCCGCTCGACAGGTCCTGCGCCTGCACGCGAGGCTTTGCGTCAGAACGTTCTCCGACAGTGACATAAAGCTCGCTGTTTGGCCCGAAAACGAGGCGGGAACCGAAATGCTTGTCGCCGTCGTAGGTCGGCATCTGACGGAAAATAACCGATACATCGTCCAGCTTTGCCGCGCCGCTTTCCTCGGTCAGTTTTGCCGAGGCTACCGACGTGCCATTGCCGCCATCGCGCGGTTCGGAGAAGGAGAAGAAGATCGTGCGCGATGTTTCGAAATCGGGAGCCAGCGCGATGTCGAGAAGTCCGCCCTGTCCGTCGGACGCCACCTCCGGCACACCTTCTATCGCCGGGCCGGCCTTGCCGTCGGCGACGATATGCATGGCGCCTTCCTTGGCCGCGACGATCATGCGGCCATCTGGCAGAAACTCCATCGACCAGAGATGCGGCAGGCCGTCAGCGATCACGGTTTTTTCAACGCTTGGCTGCGCGGCGGCCTGCGGCGCGCGGGTCTGCCCCTCAAAAGCCGGTTTCTGATCCGGCGCGTTCGGCCGTTTCGTTTCGGCAGCCGGGGCTTGGGCCTGCGCAATCCCGGCAAGTGGCATGGTGAGCAGCGCGCACAGGATCGTCGAACTCAGAAATCGGTTGTTGTGGAACATGGGTCTCCCTTCCATCGTTTACGTCTGGTCGAGAACCATTTGGGGAGCATTTCGTTTCCTGCGATAGTTTCAAGAAAACTTGATCATTGCGTGTGCAGACGGCACGCTCTTTTCTCATCCATGCGAATTCATAAGGAACCGCCGGCCTGCGGTCACGTTTTCCTCTTTGTTACACGGAGGGCGCCATGCAGATCATCGACAACAAGACCGTAGACGGGAACAGAGCCAAGCCGATCCTCAACGTCGCGGAATTCTGCCGGCGTTACCGGCTGGACAAGGCCGAGGAAACTCGGCTCAGAAAGCTGTTCGGCGAATTTGCTTCGCGGCACGAGCTTCTGATGAATGCGCAGCGCAAGCCGAGCTTTCGCTGATCATTCTTGCCGGTCGATAGATTTTCCGAAGATCATGAAGACATCATAGCGGGTGTTCTTGCCCGTTATCTGATGCGAAGGCTTGCGAATGCCCGGCATCGGATCGGCGCGGAGCGGCCATTTCAGAACCACCCGCTTCGTTGCATTCTCCAGTGCAACCTCCATCAGCTCCACCTGGTCCGGGTCGGAGCCAACCAGTTCCCTCAGCACCCGCATCTCCTTTTTCACCAACGCCGTGTTGTGGCGCGGCGGATGCATGGGGTCGACGATCACCACCTCCGGTGAAAGCTCTTTCAGCAACTGGCGTGAATCTCCGTGAAGCAGCGTCATGCGCGCCGCCGCCTCGGCATAGGCGCCGCCCGCCTCCAGCGCGCGGCGAATGCCATCGGCGAGGTGAGCATGCATGTCCGGCGAGCGTTCGATGAGGGTCACTTCCGCGCCGAGTGAGGCAAGCAGAAAGGCATCCCGCCCGAGCCCGGCCGTGGCATCGACGATTTTTGGCATGCGGCCTTTGGTGAAACCGGCGGCTTTCGGCAGGGCCTGCCCGCGCCCTTCGCCGGAGCGGAAACGGTGCCCGACCGCGCCGCCGACAAAATCCACCACGAAGCTTTCGTTTTGTTCCTTCATCTGGACCTCAGAACGGGCAGGGTACGGTATAGGTGACGTCACGGCCATCGGGATGGCGGAACCCGACCTCCTGCGCATGCAGCATCAGGCGCGGCGCGGCGGCGAGCGCTTCGCCTTCGGCATAAAATTCGTCACCGAGGATCGGATGGCCGAGCGCCTTCATATGCACCCGCAATTGGTGGGTGCGGCCGGTAAGCGGGGTCAGCGCCAGTCTGGTTGCGGGAAGCGGCAGTCGCTCCAGCACCCGCCAAAGGCTCTGCGCCGGTTTGCCGTTTTCTTGGTCGACCCGGTGACGGGGCTTGTTTTCGGGATCGATGGCCAGCGGCAAATCCACCTCGCCCTCTTCGCCCGCGACATCTCCCCAGACAATGGCCACATAGGATTTGCGCGTCTCACGGTTTTCGAACTGCGACGCAATCGCCGCATGCGCCTTGCGGTTCAGGGACATCAGCACGATACCCGATGTGTCCTTGTCGAGCCGGTTGATCATCAGCGCTTTCGGGAACTGTTTCTGCACACGCGACATCAGGCTGTCCGAAAGCGCCGGATCGCGCGCCGGCACGGAGAGAAGCCCGCTTGGCTTGTCGAGCACCAGAAGATCGTCATCGCGGTGCACGATGGTGAGCCAGGGGTCGAGCGGCGGATGATAGACGGGGTTGGAAAGCTTGGATGACATGTCGCTTCCTTAGCACGAATTGCGCATTCGGACAGGCGCGAGAGCATTCCCAGGAAAAGTGGAACCCGGTTTTCCGTCCGGAAATGCGCCAAAACAAAGAGTTAGAGTGTTTTCGCGATTCGAAGAAAAGCGAAAACTCTAGTCGGGAATATGGAGATTGACCCGCCCGCTGGTCAGGTCGCTGAGAAGACGGCTAAGCCGTTCGGCTTCTTCCGTCGGAACCGAGAGCAGCATATCCGCGCCGGCGCCGGTAAAATCTTCCCTTTCCAGACGCAGGTTCGGTGTGGCGGAGAGGCGCGATTTCACCAGCGCCAGATCGGAGAAAGGGCAGCTGAGCGTCGCAATGACATAGGCGATGACCGGTGACGTCTCGCCAAGTCGCAGGCAGGCAGCCGCGGTGCCGCCATAAGCGCGCATCAGGCCGCCGCTGCCAAGGAGAATGCCGCCGAACCAGCGGATGACGAGAACGGCGACATTATCGAGTGTCTGGCCGTCGATGGCCTGAAGGATCGGTTTTCCGGCCGTTCCCGAGGGTTCGCCGTCATCGCTGAAACGATAGGCCTGGCCGCTTCGCCATGCCCAGCAATTATGGTTCGCATCCGGATCGGAATGCGCCGCAAGAAAGTTCTTCGCATCCTCTTCACCCGTCACCGGCGCGGCAAAGGCGATGAAGCGGCTTTTCTTGATATCCTGCGAAAAGGTGACGGGTCGGTCGAGCGTGAACATGGGCGTTTCAATATCGCATATATTCGCATGCGGAAATCGGTATAAGGCTCGGAATGGCGAAGATGGCGATGGAGAGGGTTTTGGCAAAGGCGAGGCAGGTCGCGATTATCGGCGGCGGACCGGCGGGGCTGATGGCGGCCGAGATGCTTTCGGCCGCAGGCCATGCCGTGACGGTGTTCGAGGCGATGCCGACCGTGGCGCGTAAATTGCTGATGGCCGGAAAATCCGGCCTCAACATCACCCATGCCGAAGACTACGACAGCTTTTGTCACCGGTTCGGCGATGCGGAACCGAGGCTGCGTGCCGCTCTCGATGATTTTACGCCGGATAGGCTGCGCGACTGGGCGCAGGGGCTGGGGCAGGAAACTTTCGTTGGCACTTCGGGCCGGGTGTTTCCGACCGTCATGAAGGCCTCGCCGCTGCTGCGGGCATGGCTCGCCCGGCTGGAGGCGCAGGGGGTGACGATCAGGACGCGGCATCGCTGGACGGTTTTTTCCGGCAAGCACCTGGTTTTCGCGACACCGGAGGGCGAGATCACCATCAAGGCCGATGCCGTTCTTCTGGCGCTCGGCGGCGCAAGTTGGCCGCGTCTCGGCTCCGATGCCGCATGGGTTCCGGCGCTGGCGGAGAAAGGCGTGGCGCTTTCCCCGTTCCGCCCCGCCAATTGCGGTTTTGACGTGGACTGGAGCGATGTCTTCCGCACGCGTTTTGCGGGTGAAGCGGTGAAATCCACGATCACCCTTTCGCCGGCAGGGGCCTTTCAGGGCGAATTCGTCATCACGAAGCATGGTATTGAGGGCAGCGTTATCTACGCCCATTCCGCTGCGCTGCGCGACCGGCTGGAAGAGGCGGGCAAAGTGTCCCTCGCAACCGATCTTGCGCCGGGACGTACGGTGGAACGCCTCAGCCGCGATCTGGCGAAGCTCGGGCGGAAGGAGAGTTTTGCAAACCGCATGCGCAAGACGGCCGGCTTATCGGCGGTGAAAGTCGGGCTTCTGCGGGAAATCTTTCCCGATATCGCGGCCATCCCGGATGAGTTCGTCGCCGCGAGAATAAAACATGCAGAGATACCGCTTTTGCGGACGAGACCGATTGCCGAGGCAATTTCATCTGCCGGTGGCGTCGCGTGGAGCGGCCTTGATGAAAACTACATGCTGGAAAAGCTCCCCGGCATATTTGCTGCCGGGGAAATGCTGGATTGGGAAGCGCCGACCGGCGGTTATCTCTTGACCGCCTGTTTCGCAACCGGCAAGGCCGCCGCAAAGGGCATGGCCGCGTGGCTTGAAAGCTTAGCCTGACAAGCGTTCAGCCGCGCCTGCTTCCTCACCATGTGCGGTTCTGACGAGGCAGCGCATGATGGCATCGGTGGTGACGGCGCCAAGCGGTTTGCCGTTTTCCCCAACGACTGTGGCGCTGCTGACATTTTCCCGGACGAGGGCGCGCAGGCCCTCTTCGACCGTCATATCCGCATCGAGCTGAAGCCGCGACTGGCCGGAAAATTCCGGCTGGACGATGGCGCCGAGGCGGATGACCCGGCCGCGATTGACCTCCTCCACGAAGGCCTCGATGTAGCTGTCGGCGGGCGACATGACAATTTCGGCGGCCGTGCCCTGCTGGATGATTTCGCCATCGCGCAGGATGGCGATCTTGTCGCCGAGCCGCAGCGCTTCGTCCAGATCGTGGGTGATGAAGACCACGGTCTTTTTCAGTTCCTTCTGCAATTCCAGCAGCACCGTCTGCATGTCGACGCGGATCAGTGGATCGAGCGCCGAATAGGCTTCGTCCATCAAAAGGATTTCGGCATTGTTGGTCAACGCGCGCGCAAGGCCCACACGCTGCTGCATGCCGCCCGAAAGCTGGTTCGGATAGTGGCTGGAGAAGCCTTCCAGCCCCACGCGCCTGATCCAGACTTCCGCCCTTTCCTCCCGCTCGCGCTTGTCGACGCCCTGCACCTCGAGACCGTAGACGACATTCTGCAGCACGTTGCGGTGTGGGAGCAGCCCGAATTTCTGGAACACCATCGCCGTCTTGTGGCGACGAAACTCCAGAAGGTCCGCTTCGTTGAGGCGACAGACATCGGTGCCGCCATAGAGGATTTCACCGGCGGTCGGGTCGATCAGCCGGTTGACGTGGCGGATCAATGTCGACTTGCCCGAGCCGGAAAGGCCCATGATGACGGTGATCTGTCCGCCCGGCATGGTGATGTTGATATCGCGCAGGCCGAGCACATGGCCATGTTTGGCGTTGAGATCCGCCTTGGACATGCCGGCCTTGACGGGTTCGACATAGTCGGCCGCCTTGGGCCCGAAAATCTTGTAAAGGCTGCGAATTTCGATCGATTGACTAGCCATGCGCCACTTCCCGGTGTTTTTGCAGGCGAAGGCCATAGGCCTGGCTGATGCGGTCGAAGATGATGGCGATGCCGACAATGGCAAGCCCGTTGAACACGCCGAGCGTGAAATACTGGTTGGCGATTGCCTTCAGCACCGGCTGGCCAAGACCCTGCACGCCGATCATGGAGGCGATGACGACCATGGCGAGCGCCATCATGATGGTCTGGTTGATGCCGGCCATGATGGTGGGCAGTGCGAGCGGCAGCTGCACCTTGAAAAGCTTCTGGCGCTTCGAAGAACCGAAGGCGTCCGCTGCTTCCAGCACATCGCTGTCGACCATGCGGATGCCGAGATTGGTGAGCCGGATCATCGGCGGAATGGCGTAGATAACAACGGCTATGACGCCGGGCACGCGGCCGATGCCGAGCAGCATGACGACGGGAATGAGATAGACGAAACTCGGCATCGTCTGCATGACGTCGAGAATGGGATTGACCACGCTCTGCAGGCGGTTGGAGCGCGCCATGGCGATACCGATCGGCAGGCCGACAATGATGGACAGCACGGCGCAGACGAAGATCATCGAGACCGTCTTCATCGTGTCTTCCCACATGCCGAACCAGCCGATGGCGAAAAGAATGCCGCAACACAGCGAAACAATGGTGGCGCTGCGGCTGCCGAACCACGCAAGCACGCCGACAATAAGAATAACGATCGGCCAGGGGGTTCCGATCAAAAGCCTTTCCGCCCAGATGAGAAAGCTCTGGAGGGGAGTGAAGAGCCCCTCTATCGCGCCGCCATAGGTTCGGGTGAAGCCCCGGAAACCTTCGTCGATGATTTTTTTCAGCGCGCGCAGAGCATCGTCATTCATGGTCGGAAATTTGAAAAGCCATTCCATATCCTGTTCTCCATGACGAACCGGAGGCGGGGATCGATATCCTCCGCGCTCCGGGAGTAAAATCGCAAGAGCGCCGCGCGTCCATCAGAACGAAAGGGCGGAACGCTCTGTTGAGCCAACGCATCGTCACCGGAAAGCCGGAAGGCGTTCCAGAGCCGATGCGGGTGCGGCGTCGCCGCTGGCGGACGCCGTTTCCCAGGCAGATATGCAGGAACCAGCTTTTAAAGGGCGGCCTTGACCTTTTCCGCGACATCGGGAGATACCCAGCCTGTCCACAGTGCTTCGTTTTCCTTCAGGAAGTGCTTGGCACCGTCTTCACCGGTCGCCTGGTTGTCGGTCATCCAGGCGATCAGCTTGTTGACGGTGTCGTTGGTCCAGGCGCGCTTGTTCAGATAGTCCATGGCTGGGCCGGCGCGGTCGGCAAAGTCCTTGCTGACAAGTGTCTGTACGTCATCCACCTGCCATGCGTTCGGCTTCGGGTCGGCGCAATCGGCGACCGAGGTGCAGCGCTTCCATTCGGCGGCATCATAGTCGGTGCCGAAGCCGAGCTTCACCATCTCGTATTTGCCGAGCAGCGAAGTGGGCGCCCAATAATAACCGACCCATGGCTGCTTGGCTTCATACGCCTTGGCGATGGAGCCATCGAGACCTGCGGCCGAGCCGGTGTCGACGAGGGTGAAACCGGCTTTTTCACCACCGAAAGCCTTGAAAAGCTGCGCGGTGACAACCGTGCCGCCCCAACCCTGCGGACCGTTGAACACGGCGCCCTTGGACTTGTCTTCCGGCGCGGGGAACAGTTCAGGGTGCTTGAAGAGGTCGGGAATGGTCTTGAGATCCGGATTGGCGTCGGCGACATATTTCGGAATCCACCAGCCTTGGACCGCGCCGTCCGAAAGGATCTTGGCTGCTGCGACGACCTTGCCGCCTTCCAGGCCGCGCTTGACGATTTCCGGCTGCAGGCTGACCCAGGCTTCCGGGGCGATATCCGGCTGGCCTTTTTCGGCCATGGAGGTCAATGTCGGCACAGTGTCGCCTGTCACGATTTCGGCGGAACAACCATAGCCGTTGTCAAGAATGAATTTATCGAGGCTGGCGGCGACTTCGGCGGATTGCCAGTTCATGCTGGCAATCGTCACGTTTCCGCAGTCGGCGGCATAGGCGGCGGCCCCCGAAAAGGCGAAGCCGGCTGAAAGAATTGTGGCACCCAAAAGTATTTTCATTTTTGTTCCCTCTGGTCGCGGTGTGGCGAAGACCCGGGTGCTGACGACACCGCGACCGCCAGCACTCTTATTGAGGCTTAATAATTTCTTTGTGGCCATTCCGTTTGCGGCAATTTCTGGCGTATTGAGGATGCCAATTCTCAGACTACCCGCTTTCCCCGGGGGGATATGAGTAAATTTTCCGGTGCGAAGGCCCTGAATTTTCATGCTCTTTAGCGGATGCGACAGGAAATTTCCGGCACCGTGGAACTTTTTCGATTTTTTGAAAAAACTTCTGGAACTATCAGCGGAAGTTTCTGTTTTCGTGGACTTTTCTCTCGTCATATATTACGGGAGATTTCCTCTCGATTTGTGGTGATGTTGAATGACCAATCTTCGTGCTGCCCCGGTATGGCCGATCGGCGGCGGTGAAACGGGTGAGCTTGTGCGCCGCTTCGACTGGTCGAAGACATCGCTCGGTCCTATTTGCGACTGGCCGCAAAATCTGAGGCAAAAAGCCAACTCCGTCGTCAATTCCCCTATTCCGCAGGTGCTGATGTGGGGCAGGGATCATGTGATGATCTATAATGACGGCTATGCGGAGATCGCCGGCAATTATCACCCGCAGGCGCTGGGCGGAACCGTGCCCGGCATCTGGCCGGAAATATGGGACTGGAACAGCCGCATTCTAGAAGCCGGTTTTCGCGGCGAGGTCATGGCCTATCGCGACCAGCCGATGACGCTGAAGCGGCATGGCGTGCCGGAAGAGGTGATCTTCGATCTGTTCTACACGCCGATCTACAATGAAGGCGGCACGGTGGACGGCGTTTTATGCACCGTGCTTGAAAATACCGACAAGGTGAAGGCCCTGGAGGCGCTGGAGCAGAGCCGCAAGGAGCTGAGCCGTCTTACCAATGCCCTGCCCATTCTGGTCGGATATGTCGACCGTGATTATGTTTATAAATTCGCCAATGACGGCTATCTGGAATGGTTTGGCCGCCGCGCCGACGAGGTGATAGGCCGCAGCGTTCCCGAAATCGTCGGCGAGGCTTTTTTCGAGGCCCGCAGGGCCTATCTCGACCGCGCGCTTAGCGGCGAGAAGATCGTTTCGGATACCGTGATCAGCAGACCCGACGGCACGGCGCGCGCCGCCGAAATCCGTTATGTTCCACGTTACATCGCCGACGGCTCCGTCGACGGCATCTATGTGCTGATCATCGATATCGAGGATCGCAAGCGCTCGGAGCGGGAAATCCTCATCAGCAACAATCGCTTCCGCGCCGCGGTGGACGCCGTTCACGGTGTGCTGTGGACCAATAGCGCCGAAGGAAAGATGCTGGGTGAGCAACCCGCCTGGAGCGCTTTGACGGGCCAGACTCCGGAAGAGTATCGGGGTTTTGGCTGGGCGGACGCGGTCCATCCCGAGGACAGGCAGGGGTCTGTCGACAGCTGGAACAAAGCGGTCGCCGAAAAGTCGACCTATATCTGGGAGCATAGGGTGCGCCGCCACGATGGCGTCTACCGCACCTTTGCGATCCGTGGCGTGCCGATTTTCGACAAGGCCGGTGCGATCGCCGAATGGGTCGGCGTCCATACGGATGTCACCGAACAGCGGCGGGCCGAAAATACCCTCAAGGAACATGCGAGCAATCTCGAGCGTGAAATTCGTCACCGCATCCGTGCGGAAGAGCAGCTTCGCCAATTGAACGAAAGCCTAGAGGCGCGTGTCGAGGCGGAAATAGCGGAGCGCCGCCAGGCCGAAAAGGCATTGCAGCAGGCGCAGAAGATGGAGTCCATCGGCCAACTCACCGGCGGTGTGGCGCATGATTTCAATAATCTTCTTCAAGTGATCGCCGGCAATCTGCAATTGCTCTCCAAGGATGTGATCGGCAATGAACGTGCGGAGCGGCGGCTGGAAAATGCGCTTGCCGGTGTCCATCGCGGCGCAAAACTGGCCAGCCAGCTTCTGGCCTTCGGCCGCAGGCAGGCATTGGAGCCGCGTGTCATCAATATTGCCCGTTTCGTGACCGGCATGGACGATCTGCTTCGCCGCTCGCTTGGCGAGGCGATCGAGGTGGAAGTCATCACCTCGGGCGGTCTGTGGAACACCTATGCCGACCCCAACCAGGTGGAGAACGCTCTTCTCAATCTGGCCATCAATGCGCGCGACGCCATGGAAGGGCAGGGCAAGCTGACCATTGAGGTCGGAAATGCGGTTCTCGACCGCGATTATGCCCGCAAGCACTCGGAAGTCTCGGCGGGGCAATATGTGATGCTCGCTGTCACCGATACGGGGTCGGGCATGTCGCCGGAGATTCTCGAAAAGGTCTTCGAGCCGTTTTTTTCGACCAAACCGGAAGGCAAGGGCACCGGGCTGGGGCTTTCGATGGTTTATGGTTTTGCGAAGCAGTCCAGCGGCCATGTCAACATCTATAGCGAGGTGGGGCAGGGCACGACGGTGAAGATGTATCTGCCCCGCTCCGCCGCCGATGAGGACAGGGAAGTTGTGACACCGAACGGTCCCGTGGAGGGCGGAACCGAAACAATTCTTGTGGTGGAAGATGACGAGGAAGTGCGCAACACCGTTGTCGAAACATTGGGCGATCTCGGCTACCGCGTGCTCACCGCCCGTGATGCGCAGGCCGGTTTGACCGTGGTGGAAAGCGGCATTCCAATCGATGTCATCTTCACCGATGTGGTAATGCCCGGACCGTTGAAAAGCCGGGAAATGGCGCGCCGCGCGCAGGAACGGCTGCCCAATCTCGCCGTTCTCTTCACCTCGGGTTATACGGAAAATTCCATCGTGCACGGCGGCAAGCTGGATGCCGGGGTGGAGCTTCTCTCCAAACCCTATACGCGGGAAGCGCTGGCGCGGCGCATTCGCCACGTCATCGCCAACCGCAAACAGGTGTCGTTGTCGAGAGCGCAGCCGACGTCTGCGCCGGATTCTTCGAAACCTTCCGAGCCGGTCAGGGCGGTCGAAAATAAAAGCCGGTCTATACGCGTTCTTCTGGTCGAGGATGACGAGCTGATACGGATGAATTCGATGGAGATGCTGTCAGAGAGCGGCTTTGCCGTCGTCGAGGCCGGAGATGCGGCGCAGGCGCTAAAGGTTATTGAAGCGGATCAGGTCGACGTTCTCGTCACCGATATCGGCCTGCCGGACATGAAGGGCGGCGAACTGGCGGTGGAGGCCCTGCGCCGAAAGCCAGGGCTTGCCATTGTTTTTGCGACGGGGGATAGCCATTTGCCGGAAGGAGCGCCGGCAAGCGCGGTTCTCCTGACCAAGCCCTATGACGAACAGCAGATTGTCGCGGCCGTCAAACAGGCCCACACGGCAAAGAGCGCGGCGACGCAATAGGCTCGTCGCCGCTTTGCCGGCTCAATAACCGCGGGCCATGTCGACCGTTTCCGGCAGCCCGCCGGTCTCGCGCCATGTGCGCACATTGCCGGCCACGATGCGGGCCGAACTTTCCCGGCTTGTCGGCGCGGAAATATGCGGCAGGACGGTCACTTTGGGGTGTTGCCAGAAGGCGGAAGCAGCGGGCAAGGGCTCCTGCTCGAAGACATCGAGAACGGCGTGCGAAAGCCTGCCGGAATCGAGCGCTGCAATCAGGTCATCTGCGACTATCACTGCGCCGCGGGCGAAATTGATGAGTGCCGCGCCCTGCTTCATTGCGGCGAGACGCTCGGCGTTCAAAAGACCGCGCGTCGCATCGGTAAGCGGCACGAGGCAGACGAGAATGTCGCTCTTTTCCAGCAATGCCTGCAGCCCGTCATCGCCGGACAGCGTTTCCACGCCATCGACCGCCTTGGCCGAACGGCTCCAGCCGGCGACGTTGAATCCGGCATGGGTGAGGCGCTCCGCCGCAGCCGTGCCGAGCGCCCCGAGGCCGAGGAGACCGATGGTCATTTCGCCGGGGTGGCGGTAATCCAGCTCATGCCAGAGCGCCTTTTTTTGGTTTTCGCGATAGGCGGGCATATCGCGTTGCAGATAATAGGTCCATGCCAGCACGGCTTCGGCCATCACACGCGAAAGCTCAGGATCTTTCAGCCGAACGATGGGAGGAGCCTTTTCGCCCAGTTCCAGCACCAGCCGCTCGACACCTGCCCACAGGCTGTGGATCCATTTGAGGCCCAGAAGCGCCGCGATATCGGCAGGATCCGGATTGGCGACGATGGCGAAATCCACCTGGTCTTTCTGTTCCGCGCTCAGTTCGGAAAAGGAAAGAATGTTCTCTTCCGGCATGGCGGCGCGCAGCGCCTGCTTCCAGACGGTCTCCGTTTCCGCATTCATCCGCGAAACAAAGGCTATGGGTGATGGCATGAGACTGATCCTGCTTGCGATTTTAGTTTCGCGCCATCAATGCGCAATTTCGGCTGACAATACCATGGGTTAGTCGTTCGAATCGTCAACGGAATGAAACGGCCCGGTTTTCACCGGACCGTTTCACCATTACGCGTCTTCCTTCACCGGCGGCTTTGCATCGCCGTAATAGGCCGCGAATTTCTCGTGATAATGCTCCGAACCGCCGGGGCCGGCATAACGCTGCAATTCCGTCATGTCGGTCTTGTTGAGCACGATGCCAAGCGTCTTGTTGGCGATCTGCGGTTCGTTGGCCATCAGGTTCTGCACCATCTGGATCGGTGTCTTGCCCCATTCGGTCACGAAGACGAAACCGTCCACCTGCGGCGCAAAGGCCTTGGCATCGATGACGGGAACGACAGGCGCAAGGTCAACGATGATGTAATCGCAGGCCTCCCGGGCAGATTCGATGAATTTGCGCATGCCGGGGGAGGAGAGCAGCTCGCTCGAATGGGCGAACTGGTTGCTGGTGGAAACCGGCAGGATGCCCATTTTCGTGCGCGTATCCACCTTCACCGCCTGCGTCCACGGGATTTCATCGAGCACCACTTCCACCAGACCGGCGGATTGCCGTGTGGTCAGCATGCGGCTGAGGCCGGGATTGCGGATATCCGCATCCACGACAAGCGTTCGTTTGCCGGTGGAGGCGATCAGCCCGGCGAGATTGAGCGCCACGACAGACTTGCCCTCGTTCGGCAGGCAGGAAATGACGCCGATGACCCGGCAGGGCCGTTCCTGAATGACGACGTCCGCCGTCAGCTTCACATTGCGGAGCGTTTCCGCAAAGCTGGAACGCGGGCTATCGACGGCAAGGCGCAGCATCTTCTGGAACGAGACCTGGCCGCTGTCATCAAGCGTGGCGTTCTCGCCGCCGGGGGTGGCGGCGCTGTCGCCGGTCTTGGCGTTTTCCACGCCCCTTTCCCCGATAAAGGGAAGGTAACCGAGAAAGCGCATGCGCAGATTGTCGCGTACATCGTTGCCGGTGTGGAAAAAGCGATCCCGGAATTCGAGAAGCGCTGCAATGCCGCCGCCCAGCATCAGGCCGAGAACGACCGAAAGCGCCATGGTCATGGTCTTTTTCGGACTGGAAGGCGAAGTCGGCAGGCCCGCTTCGGAAATGATGCGCGCCTTGGCGATGGGCAGCGACTGCTTCTGGGAAGCCTCCTCGAAGCGACCGAGATAGGACTGGTAGAGGGTGCGCAGAGCGGTTGCCCGCTGCTCGAGTTCGCGCAGCTGGACCATGGTGATATTGGCTTGCGAATTGCGGCCCGCCACCCGGTCGATATTGTCGCGCAACGACTGCACGCGGGAATTGGCGACGTCATATTCGTTCTTGAAGCTGCCGGTGAGCTGCTGCAATTCCTGGAAGATCTGCTGCGATACTTCTTTCTTCTCGGCCTCAAGCGCGGTCGCCTGCGGATGGTCGGCGCCGAATTGCTGGATGATACCCCGCTGCCGGTCGGAGATGGTGATGTAGCGCTTTCGCAGATCCTGAATGACCGAATTGTCGGTATCGCGGGCCGAGACAACGGCGTTATCGACCGCCGTTTCCGGTCCACGGTCGATGATCGACTTATACTGGTTGTAACGGGCGGAGGCCGTCGCGGCATCTGCCTGCGCAGCAATCAGCTGGCCGTTGAGGTCGGCAAGCTGGCTTTCCGACATCAGTTCGCCGCGCGAGGAGACGATGTTGTTGTCCGACTTGAATTTCTGCACCGCCAGTTCAGCGGCCTGGGCGCGCTGGTTGAGGTCGGTCATGCGTTCCTGCAACCATACCGAAGCGCGCTCGCTGGCGTCGAAATTGGCGTTAAGCTGTTCTGTAAGATAGGCCTGTGCATAGGTCTTGGCGATCTGCGCTGCAAGCTGGCGGTCGGTCGAGCGGGTGGAGATGGCGATGACCGAGCTGCGGCCGACACGTTCCACCGTCAGCGACTGCTGCAGCACCGCGGCGGCCTTCTCGCGGCGTCCGGCGCGGATTGCGGCCTCGGAAACCGGCGGATCGCCCGGCAGGACGAGATCGAGAATGCCGCGCACGGAGGATTTGACGAGCTGGACCGGCGACATCGGCGGATTGACGATGGTGTCGTTCTCATCGAGCTTGGCCTTGTCGACTACGGTCAGCGCCATTTCCTTGGATTTCAGAATTTCCACGGCGCTAGCGATGCGGTTGTCGACGATCTGGGCTGCGGGCACCGGTGATTCCTCTTCCGCATAGCGGGAAAGGCTTTCATCCAGGAGCACCTGCGTCATCGCGGTGTAAACGGGGGTCGCAAGCACCAGATAGAGGCCGGCCAGAACCACGGCGGCGATGACGGAGGCGGCAATGACATTGGCGCGGCGCACCACGGCGGCCCACAGGCGGTCGAGGTCGATGAACGTGTCGGAATCCTTGCCGGATTCCGGAAAACCGATATTGGATTTAAAGGTCTTGTGGTGCATGGACCTACCTTGTGAACTAAAAATGGTACGCGGGAAGCCGAGCAAACTCGCCTTCCCGCCTCCCGTTATTGGTGCGCCGGCCGCCTCCCCGGCGGCGCGATGAAAGTCAGGCCGCCTGGACGCGGCTTTCGTGGTTCGCCACCAGTTCCTTCACCGAAGCGAGAACCTGTGCTTCCATATCCGCCCGCATCAGCGAGAAGGCGACGTTGGCGGCAATGAAGCCCTGCTTGCTGCCGCAATCAAAGGTGCGGCCCGAATATTTCTGCGCGTGGAACGGCTGCTTCTCGGCGAGCCGCTTCATGCCGTCGGTCAGCTGGATTTCATTGCCCGCGCCGCGCTCCTGCTTGGCGAGAATATCGAAGATTTCCGGCTGCAGGATGTAACGGCCATTCAGGTAATAATTCGAAGGCGCCTTGGATGGTTCCGGCTTTTCAACCATTTCGGTGACGGCGAAGCCGTAATTGACCTTCTGGCCGACGCCAACGACGCCATAGGACGAGACTTCTTCACGCAGGCATTCCTCGACGCCGAGAATATTGCCGCCGACTTCATCGTAAAGCTCCATCAGCCCGGCGATGCAGCCGCGTGCGCCGTAAGAAACCATGTCCGGCAGAAGCAGGGCGAAAGGCTCCTTGCCTACCAGCTCGCGCGCGCACCAGACGGCGTGGCCGAGACCGAGCGGCACCTGCTGGCGCGTATAGCTGACGGTGCCGGCAACCGGCAGCATCTTTTCCAGCTGCAGCACCTGCACGGTCTTGCCGGAGCGGGTCAGCGTATTGATGAGTTCCGGCGCGCTGTCGAAATAGTCTTCGATGGCGGTCTTGTTGCGGCTCGTCACGAAAATAATGTGTTCGATGCCGGCCTGCATGGCCTCATCGACGGCATATTGCACGACGGGACGATCCACGATCGTCAGCATTTCCTTCGGCATCGCCTTGGTGGCGGGCAGAAACCGTGTGCCGTTGCCAGCTACGGGAATGACGGCTTTTCTGACAGTTTTGTTCAGGTCCATCGCGTTCTCCTTCATCAAGGTTTGATCTGTCCCCAGTCCCCGCGCAGATTTCGTCCACGCGTCAATTTCACGAAATCTGTCTTTTCACCCCTGTATTCGCCGCGGGCGCAAACATGGCGTCCCGCAACCTCCTCAGCCGCACTGCAATTGGCATTCGCAAATGCCCCAGCACGGCAGGATCCCTTATCGTGGTCTTCAAGGCGCCGAGTACCGAGCGGCTCTTGATGTTTTCCACCAATGTCAGAAAATTATGCGCCAGCCGCAGGCTGCGGCTTCTCGCCTGCTGCGCATCCATGGCTGCCGGCAGCAAAGTGTAATGGCTGAGGAACTCCTGATCCGCCCGCATCATCGCTTCGACGTGATGAAGTTCGAGCACACGCGAAATCGAGCCTTCGCGGATATTGTAGATATAGCCCGGCTTCGGTTCGATGACACAGAGGCCGCCGGCGGCGAGCGCCGAGGCGAGCAGGATATAATCCTCGCCGATGCGTATATCCTCGCGGAAGCGCAGAGCCTCGCTATTGAGGAAATCGCGCCGGAACATCGGCTTCATGTAGCCGAAATTGAAGGTGGAACGGAACAGGATGTTGGAGGAAATGAAGTCCTCGAGCGTGAGGGCAGAGCGTTCCTCCAGAAACTCTTCCGGAAACATCGTCTCCATCGGTCTGCCGTCGGTATAGACGACATCGAGATTATCGACAGCGATCTCAGCATTCGCGGCCTCCGCCCGGCACATCATGCAGGCGGAACGCTGCGGACGGATGACGTCGTCGGAATCGAGCACGGCGATCCAGCGTCCCGTCGCGGCCTCGATGCCGGCATTGCGTGCACCACCCGGACCGCGGTTTTCTTCCAGCGCAAGCAGGCGCACACGTGGGTCAATGGCGGCAATCGCCTCAACGAATGGGATAGTGTCATCGGCGGAACGGTCGTCGACGACGATCACTTCCAGCGTCACACCCTGCTGGTCGAGAGCGCTGTGGATGGCGGCTTCGATTGTATCGGCCGCATTATAGGCGGCGATGATGAAGCTGATATCGGGCGGTGAGGCAAGGTTTTCCATCAGGTCGCCTCCACCGCGCCATACTGGCGGATTTCGCGCACGCCGAAAGCGCCGCTCATCGAGCCCATATGCAGTGCGCCACGCAGCGCATAACGATTGCGGCGCACGGCGTTGAAACCGTTCAAGGCGGCGAAGAGCGCGCAATAAAGCACTTTCGAACCTGCCTTCAGCACCTGCCCCACGCGGCGTATACCGGGTTTCCTGTCCGCCAGCACGCGGCCGTGGGTCTGGCCGGAGCGGAAGCGGCGTTTGGCAAGCCATAGGAAGCTTGCGCGATTTTCCGGCACGGGTTCGGACAACATGGCATCTTCCGCAAAGACAATACGCCCGCCGGCGGCGTGAAGATGCGAGAAGAAATGGGTGTCTTCGCCGCCGCTCTGGCCGAGCGCCAGCGCGAAGCGCCGGCCCTTCACCGAAGGCGCATCCATCTTGAGCAGCGTGTTGCAGGTATAGCCGGTGATGATCTCGCCATTCACCCAGACCGGAACGGTCGAGTGGAAATCGCCGCGTTTCATCCATCCCGGCGCATTGTCTCGGTAAACGGCCGCTACGGGGCCGAGAACCGCTTCCGCACCGGTCTCGCCGGCTTTTTCCAGAAGGGCGAAGAGCCAGTGCGGCGGGGCGGTCTCGTCATCATCAATGAAGGCGAGGTAATCCGCCTTGCATTCCGACAGGCAGGCATTGCGGGCAATCGAAATATTCGATTTCGGGCAATGGACATAGGTGATCTCGAACGGGGCGGTTTCGCGCAGGCGATCGACGCTCGCCTTGGCGCTCGGCTCCTCGTCATTATCGGCGACGATAAGACGAACTTTCACACCTTCCGGCACGTCCAGCTCGAAGAGTGACAGAAGTGTGGCGATAAGTGCCGGGCGTCTGTAGGTGCAAATGCCGATATCGACGGTTTTCGAATCATCTGGGCGGGTGACGGTGTTGTCAGTCATGAGACAGCCTTTCTTCCCCGGAATTTCAGGAGTTCCAGCCAGAAGCCGGTGGACCAGGCCAGATGCATCACCATCGCCGAAAAGGCGGCGAGCGGGCCGTATGGGTTTTTCTGACCTATTGCCATCCACAAGCCATAGCCCAAACATGCGGCGATCCAGAGGCCGAGCGGGATAAGGGCCGCCCAATGCACGAGCGATAGCAGCGCGAAGATGAACACCGGCAGCACGGCGAGCGGGATCATTTGGCGGATTTTCGGGATCGAGCGATGCTTCAGGAGGTTCTTCGCCCGGCCGCGGCCATAGGCGAGATATTGCCGGAACAGCGGCATGACGCTGGCGCGCGGATAATAGGTCATGCGGGTCTTGTCGGTCATCCAGATACGGAAACCGGATTTGCGCAGGCGGAAATCCAGTTCGGCATCCTCATTGTGGCTGAAGCTCTCGTCATAACCGCCGACCGCGTCGAAGGCGGCAATCCGCATCAAGGCGTGATGGCCATGGTCGATCCAGTGGCCTTTGGCACCCTCGCGGTGCTTGGAACCGCCATTGCCGAGCTTGGAATTCTGGGCGATGGCCGTCGCTTTCTGAAACAGGCCATGTCCGATGGTGTCCATGGCGACGACGACAGAATCCGCGCCGGTGCGTTCCGCATCTTCGATCAGCCGCTGGCAATAGTCATCGGGATAATCGCCATGGGCGTCGATGCGGATGAGATAGTCGAAATCCTCGCCGAAGGTGGCAACGGCAAGGTTGATGCCAGCGCTCTGGATGCGCTTCGCATTGGCGAGAAGTGTGACGCGGTCATCCGTCGCCGCAAAGGCGGAAACGATATCGCGGGTTCCATCCGTGCTGCCGCCATCGGCAACCACGATACGGAAGAGACGCCCCTGCATTGCATTGGTGAATTTGACAAGCAGCCCCTCGATCGTCTTTGCCTCATTGAGGCAAGGAATGACGATCAGCGTTCTGATGCCGTGATGACCAAGACCTTCCATAATTTGCCCCCTACGCACTACACGGGTGAAAACTGCGCATCACGGGCATGGCCGGAAGCGGATGTGGTGAGCGAGGACAAGTGCTGGACCAGCTGACGGCAATCGTCGCGGTCGGTCAGCCATTGTTTCCTGTCTGTTGCCGACAGGGTGTGGAAGGCGTCCGCATAGGTTTGCGGGATCATCTGGTTGAAGAGGGCGGCAAGATCGTCAGCGCCTGCCTGTTGCAGGACGAAGCCGATATTGCGTTTTTCAATAAAGCGAGCCGTTTCCGTGCCGGAAAGCGCAATCGGCAGGGTGCCATAAAGGCCGCCTTCATAAAGCCGATTGGGCAGCAGCCAGCTGGAATTCTGGCCTTCTTCGAAAAAGTCGATCGCCCAGGTGAACTGCACCTCGTTGTAAATCGCGGCCAGATCCTCGGGGTTTTTGTAAGGTCCGTGGAAGTGCAAATGCGGGGCAGCGGCCACGAAGCCATCGAAATCGGTAAACTCCGAATAGGCCGGCCGGCCACGCAGGATGATTTCGACCCGGCCTTCCATGCGGCGGGCAAACTCAGCGAGGATTTCCAGCGACCTACGGCAGCGAAGCGCCCCGAACCAGCCGATTTTCCATGGTTCGCCGGGCTTGGGGGGGCGGGGTTGCGGCGCGGCGGCAACGGTGCTGTCGAGCGCCAGCACCTTGTTTTCCTGCAAAAGGACGGGAAGGTCGAGGCCCGACACAGGTTTGAAATAATGCTCCACGAATGCCGGAGAACTCGTGACCAGCAGTTTGGCGTCGCGTGCGAAATAACGTTGCGCAGCATTCAGCAGCTGTCCGGGCCTGCCTTTGTTGAGAAGCAGGCGGTGAATATCGAGACATTCGTAAACCAGTGCTGGCTGGCCGCCAAAGATCGACATGGCCCGCTTTGCCAGAGCCAGCATTTCGAGGTTCCTGGCAAGAATGATGTCGGGTGTCGGGATGCCGCTCAGGAGCTTTCCAAGAGAAAGGCTGGCTTTTGCCACAGCCGCCATGCGCTGCAGAAACTGCCCGTCGGCGGTCTCCCCAAGCACGACGGGCACGACGCCTTCGATTTCCGCCAGCCGGTTCCGCCCGCGCCGGAAACCTGCCAGCGTGACCCGCGCCCCGCCCGCGAGCAAGGTCAGCACCCGCCGGCGAATGGCGGGGTCCGACAGATCATGCGCGAGATAGAGAATATGGGTCATGCAGGGTTCCGGTTGGTTCGCGCGTCAAAGACGTCGCAGCACAGGTTTTGGTTCAAAAAATCCGGTCAGTTCAGAGCGCAGGCGATGCTTTCCGGGAACTGGCACTTGTCGCCGAGGGCAGTGAATGAGAAGCGGTCAACGACCATCTGCGACGGCCCGGCATAAGCAAACTTGCCCATCCAGTCCTTCAGCGTATCGGTGCCCCACAGGCTGAAGAAAATCTTCTGGGCGTTTTGCGGGATTTTCGTTGCGTCCGTGACTTCATGAACGAGCTTGCCGTTGACGTAATAACGCAGGCGCTGTGGTTCCCAGACAAAGGCATAGTCGTTGAAACCGGCATCGGCTCCACCTTCCACCGGCACCAGCTTCTCATTGCCGCCCTTGGCGGAGATATATTGGTTGAGCTGCACCTGGCCGGTATTTTTGCCGAGAACCTCGAAGTCGATTTCGTCGTGCGGTTTCTTGTCGGTCGGGCCAATGTAGGTGAAGAAGGCGGAGTTCAGTCCGGAGCCGGTGGCGGCCTTCATGCGCGCTTCATAGGTGCCGTAACGATAACGGCCCTTGGTCTGGATTTCGCCGCAGGCGAATTTGCGGTCCCCAGCCTTGGCTTCTTCGAAACCGAGTGTGAGTTGGCCGTTTTCCACCGTCGCCAATTTTTTCGACCAGGTGCAGTTTTGATGCGCGCCGTTGTTCCAGCCGTCTGAAACGTACCAGAAGCTTCTGTCCATCTGGTCGAAATTCTCGGTGAAGGACGCGCCGTTGCCTTCCTGCGCCTGCATCGGTGTTGCGAAAGCCGTGGCCGAAAGGGCTGCGGCAAGAAGAATGCGTGTCTGAACGCGGGTGACAAATGTTGTCATTGGTTCACCTCTGTCGTTGCGAATAAAGCGTTTCGGATGTGGGCGGGCCGATTATGGAGGCCCGTTTGGTCGGGGAAGCAGTTGCCGTCTTGCGTTTGCCGCTGCGGCTCCCGGTGAGCACGGAATAGACGGTGGGCAGATATTTGCGTGTCTGCGCGTTGCTGATGATCAGGATGACGAAGGCGGACAATGTCGCGCTGATATAGAAGGCGGGATAAAAGTCCGGCCCGCCCTTGTTCCAGACCATCCACATGATGACCAGCAGCGGGTAGTGGGCGCAGAATATCCAGAAGCTGAGGCTGCCGGTCTCGGCAAGCCGCTGGCCAAGCCTGCTGCGGATCAGGATCGATGAAGACACCCAGAAGCCAAGCGCGCCGAAGACCGCGAGCAGATTGCGCGACATGTTGAGCCAGAAGGTGAATTCCGGGCCGGTGAAATAAAGACCCGTAGCAAGAATGGCGGATGCCGTGAAGGTTAGCACCATGATCGGCAGGGCGTAGGGATCAAGCGCCTTGACATCGACCCGGTGCAGCGCAAGCGCAATGCCGAGCGAAAAGCTGAAGAGGATCGATTTCTTCTGCACGATGAAGATCGTCAGGTCCGGCATGGCCGTGATGATCAACAGGATTGCGAGCGTCGGCAGCGCGAAGCGGCGCATCAGAAATGCGAGCACCGGCGACAGCAGAATGCAGACAAAAAGGTCGCGCAGAAAATAAAGCGGCACGTTCACCGGCAGTTCTTCGAGTGCCGTACCATGGCTGAGGATTTCGCGCGGGCTGGCATTCCACAGATCGGGGAAATACCCCACGCCAACATCGAAGAGCTGGATCAGCAATACGGCGGCAAACAGCGCGCCATTCCACAGAAGGAAGGGCAAAAGCACGGTCTTCGATTTGGAGCGGATTGTTGCCGGATAATTGAATTCACTCATGCCGCGGCGAAACAGCAGGTAACCGGAGATGGCGCTGAGGCAGGGCACGCCGATACGGAAGAGCGCATCGCCCAGGAAAACGCGCAGCCAATCGAAGAAGCCGTAAAGGCCGAGAAAAGGGCTGGTTTCGGCATCGTGCGGCACATGCACGAACACGATGCCTGAAATCAGCAATATGCGCATCAAATTGATACGGGAGGATAGGTTCTGATCGACAGTCACATCAGTCACCCCTATTGGGCGGCGTCCACCCACGCCGCGTTGCAACCAGAGCGAACTTAAGCCCGCACTGGAAAGTCTGGTTTCGACTTTGGGATAAAATGTGGCGACGCGGGAAAAACACAAGCTTAGATTTTGCGGGTGAATGTCTGGCGTTCCAGTCATTCCTGTCGCTTTAAAAATTCAAACATTTGAAATTACTATAATTTTTATAAACATGGCCATCGTTAAAAATCGCCCTAGCGTGTGAAATTGTCATTTGTCGTGATATTGCGCTGCAAAAAGAACCGCCATACGCCCCTGCCGCGGTGAGGGAAATCACCGCGGAAAAGGCCGGTTAACGGCGGAAATGAGGCGCGTTTTTCTACGATTGAACTAACCTTGGGTTGCATCGCTCTGCATGCGCCGCGATTTGACGATTCCGAGAATTTTCCCGAGCAGCGCCCGTTCAGTCAGCAGGATCAGCACCGCATAGATGACGCCACCCACGGCAGCGCCGATGAGAACCTGAAGCGTGGCATTGGGAACGCGCTCAGCCAGAACGTGAAGCAGATAACGCACCGCACCGGCCATGATCAGCGCCGCGATCATCGGCCGGCTGCTGACATAAAGGCCGCGGAAGAAGGGTGTATCGCTTGCCTTGAACACCGCCCAGGAATAGGCGACCAGCGTTACCGCATTGACGATGCAGAGCCAAACCATCGCGTCGATCAGGGTGCCATAAAGCGCGGCAAGCCAGACCGCGACGGTGGTGACGATGGCGCGGATCGTCGCCGACCAGAACAGCACGCGGCCGTAACCTGCTCCCTTCAAATACGGGATGAAGGTGCTGCACGGCGTCAGAATGGCCTTCGACAGGGCGAGCAGGCCGAGAACGGGCCAGGCATAGGCCCAGTTCTGCCCGAAGATGACAAGCATGGCCGGCTCCGCCACGGCCCAGAGGCCGAACATCATCGGTGCCAAAAGCACGGTCAGCACCTGCGTACTGAACATCAGCGCATCGCGCCGGCGCTGCGGATCGTCCATCATGCGGCTGAAGGCGGGAAACAGGACGCCCATGACAGCCGACAGAACCACCTGGTTGGGAATGCTGGCAAAGCGGTTGGAGGCGGAATAGGCGCCGGCATCCGCCAGCCCAAGATGCCGGGCAATGACCACCATCGGTGACTGGAAGGTAACGAAATTGGCGATTTCCGAGCCCATCAGCCCCGAACTGAAGCCGAGAAGCGGCACCAGTCGGCGCGGTTTCATGACGAAGCGCGGGCAATAGCGGGAAACGGCATAAAGCCCGACAAGCCGGATGAGGGCTGCGGCAAAAAGCTGGATGATCAGCGCCCAGACGCCGAAACCCATGAAAGCAAGTGCGACCGCGACAATGGCCGCGATGCTTTCCGATGCCATGCTCCACAGCGCGTCCTTGCTGAAATTCATCCGTCGCGCCAGCAGCGAATAGGCGACATCACCGGCAAGCTGCAGCGGGATGAGAAATGCCATGATGCGCAGCAGATAGGCGCTTTCCACCGCACCCAGCAGTTCGCCGAAAAATTCCGCGAAGATGTAGAGGACGGCGGCCATGGTGCAGGAGATGGCGAGATTGGCCCAGAAGACGGTATGGATCGTTTCCATATCCTCTTCCTTCTCGACGATAAGGGCGGACGTCAGGCCCGCCCCGGCGATCATGGTCAGGAACTGTACAACCGTAAGTCCTACCGCCACCACCCCGAATTCTTCCGGCGTGAGGAGACGAGCGAGAATTGGGACCGTGACAAATTTAAGCCCGAATGTCCCTGTTTTTGATAAAACGCTCCAGCCGACATTCGTGGTGATGGTCTTTACATTTGGCGCTGGGGGCATACAAGCATCCTGTTTCTGGAGGCCGGCGGGAGGAAGCCGGTTGGGAGTTGCCGATACCATCGGGGCCGCTTTTAGGATCGGGCCCGACACTTCTTGATCAACGCAAGGGGCGAAACAATGGCAAGGTTTACTGTCGTCATTCCCTACTACCAAAAGCAGCACGGTGTCTTGGGACGTGCACTCGCATCGGTTTTTGCGCAGACCTACCAGGACTTCGATCTTGTCATCGTCGATGACGAATCGCCATACCCGATCGATCAGGAACTTGCGGAACTTTCGCAGGGTGAGAAAGACCGGATTCTTGTCATTAAGCAGGCCAATGCCGGCCCGGGCGGCGCGCGTAACACCGGTCTCGACCATGTGCCTGGCGGCACCGACTACGTTGCCTTTCTCGATTCCGACGATATCTGGACGCCAGATCATCTGCAGAATGCGGCCTTCGCGCTAGAGACTTACGACGGCGATTGCTACTGGGCATCGATGCAGGCAAGTGACGAATTTTATTATCATTTTGCCATTTCCGAGTTGGAGAAAAATGAGGGCGCGGCACGGCTTTCCGAGAAACCGCTGGTGATCGAACTGCCGGATCTGGCAAGTGTGATGCTACGCAACTGGAGCTTCCTGCATCTCTCCTGCATGGTGATTGGCCGTCCTCTTTTTGAGAAAATCCGCTTCGATCCGGCGCTCAGACTGGCGGCGGAAGACGTGCTGTTTTTCTGCGATTCCATCCTCGCATCGAAGCGGACGCTGCTCTGTGACGATGCCGGTGCGATGCGCGGAATGGGCGTCAATATCTTCCACAGCATCGACAATACCTCGCCGGAATTCCTGCGCCAGCAGTTCAATACCTGGGTGGCGCTCGATACGCTGGAGGGGCGTTTTTCACGCCGGCCGGACGATGTCGCCTCCATTGCGTCCTATAAAAACACGGCGCGCAAACAGGCGCTGTGGAGCCAGGCGGGCAACTTGAAACGGCGAAAGGCGCCCGAATTCGGACTGTTGTTGAAGTGGGCGATGCGTGATCCGGCACTGCTGCGTGCCGCTTTCGAACTCGGCGCCGGAAAAATCGTCCGCCCGCGATGAGCGAATTCTCGCCCGCAAGAATTTATATGTTTTTCACCCAGGAGTGACCTCATGAAACCTTACCACTGGGAATCTCATCACGGAAATTTCGGTGACGATCTCAATCTGTGGCTGTGGGACTTTTTGCTTCCGGGCCTGCGCGATGTGCATGACGATGTCATGCTCGTCGGAGTCGGCACTGTCCTGAACGATGTTCTTTTGCCGGGAAAACAGCGCAAGCTGGTGATCGGCAGCGGTTATGGTTACGGCGCGGTGCCGGATACCAGCACCGAATTCTGGGACATTCGCTGCGTGCGCGGCGAAAAAACTGCCGCCAAGCTCGGGCTCGCGCCCGAAAAAGGCATTGTCGATCCCGCCGTCATGGTCACCGAGATGCCCGATTTCAAAGACCTGCCGAAACTCTACAAGAAGACCTTTGTTCCGCACTGGGAATCGGCGGAATTCGGCATGTGGGAAACGGTCTGCGAGCCGGCAGGCCTCACCTATCTCGACCCGCGCGGCGAGGCGAAAGCGGTCATCCGCGCCATTGCCCAGTCGGAATTCATCGTGGCTGAATCCATGCATGGTGCAATCCTTGCCGATGCCTTCCGCGTGCCGTGGGTCGCGGTCAGCACCTCGCCGTCGATCAACAGCTTCAAATGGAGCGATTGGGCCGGCAGCGTCGGTGTCGACTATCAGCCGCGCTATGTGCCGGTTTCGACCCGCGCCGAGGCGGCGAAAAAGGGCTCGCGCTTCTGGGGTATGAGCTTCCCGCCGCCGCCCGGCCCCGTCATTGCCGAGGCCGGTTCCGTTCCGGTGCATGAAGGTCCGGCGCATGAGGGTGACGTGCTGGTCCGGCCGCAGGAAACGCAGTCCCGGTCATTGCGCAAATTGGCCAAGCAGGTGCTGGCCGCGCCTTCCACGCTGGCGCTCTGGCAGGCAAGCCGCGCGGAGCCGCGTCTCAGCCCGGATGGCCGGCTGGAAGAGCGCAAGGAGCGTTTCGCCGCCGTTCTGGAAACGGTGAAGCGGGATTATCTCTGAGGGCGAAGAGTGGATGCGGCAGGGAGTTTTCTGCCGCCTTCGCATGAGGATGCCATCCTCTAGGGTCTCTATCGTCATGCTCGGTCCTGTCCCGAGCATCTGCAACCGACCGATCATACGATACGTGAGTAAATCCTCGGGACAAGCCCGAGGATGACGGCGAGAAATTGGCGGAGGTCGCCTTTTCCCTTACGAAACCGGCGTGCCGTCCAGCAGATAACGCACATCACGCACCGGTGGCGATTTGCGGAAGCGGGCAGTCTTGTCGCTCCAGATGCCGCGCATGATTGCGGGCAGGGCGGGGAGGCGCGCAAGGGCGTGGCTTAACGCGCCGCCTATGCCTTTCTGCTTTTTCGTATCGAGAAAATGGCGAAGCTCGAATTTGGCGCGGATATGTTTTTCATGTTCGCGCAGGATCGCCGTTTCCTCTGCCGAAAGCCGGCAACCAGCGAGAATGGCTTTGTCCGCCTCGTATAAGCGGCGAAGATCTTCGGTGCGATGGCGGCCGCTCAGCGAGTTGCCACGCACGATCGCGCCGTAACCGCAATGGTGGATGACCTTGTAGCGCGCGCCGGCGGCCAGCGCCCGCACGTAAAGCTCGTAATCTTCGCCAAGCCTCAGAGCCTCGTCATAACGCAGCGCATGTTTGTCGAGAAAAGAGCGGCGTATCACCGGTTTCAGAAATCCGGTTTCTCCGCGCTCCACGCCGGGCCTGGAAATATTGCCCTCGACGAATTCCGTGAGCGATAAAAACCGCGCCTGCGGCTCGAAACGGGCCGGCTGCATGGAGGAAGCGCCGGAAACCGATTGCTGGATGAAAGCGATATTGTCAGCTACGAGATCCCAGTCGTCATCGGTCAGCATGGCAGTGAAGCGACCCCTGAAGAAGAAGTCGTCCGCATCGAGAATGCTGATGAGCGGGGCAGATGAAATCGAAATCGCGTGGTTGCGCGCGGCCGAAGGACCGCGATTCACATCGAACCGCACGACCCGCAAACGGCCCGTGCCATCATCCGCCGCATGCGCCACGTCGCTTGTCGTGTCGGTGGAGCCATCGTCGATAACCACGACTTCCCCGACCTCGGGCTCCGCAAGGGCGGAGCGAATGGCGATGTCGATGGTTTCAGATGCGTTTTTCGCAGCGATGATGACGCAAATGGGCTGTGAACCGCTCACCATGTGGTGTCCTTCTGCTTTGATCAACCGTCAGGATTTGGCCAGCAGAAAGTGTCAGGCGTATGGATGCAAGCGATTTTTTGCAGCGCAATAAAAGAAGCTGCGTAAAAGCTTACATATCGGTGAGTTTGGCGCCGTGCGGCGGGGCGCTTTTTGCCGGTTCCGCCGCAATGGTCTCGGCGCTGCGATCACGCGAAAAGGTTTCCCGCATCCGCCGTTTTTCTCGGGCGACGAGAACCAGAATTCCAATAAAATAGCCGATTTGCAGAATGACTGCACAGATGAGCGTCTGGATGAATGCGGTATAGAATGATCCGTGGATGAAATACGTGCCAACCGCAAAGGCAAGCAATGCACCGATCATGCTGAAAAAGACACGAGGTGCATACATGGTGCTCTCCTCCCGAGAACGATTTCTCCATTTTTGACTGCGCTGCGGCATTTTTTTTCTTTGCAAGAAATATACGATGAGACCGGTGCTGTTTCAACACACATATATAGTTCTTCTAACGGTTGCGGCATGAAATTTCGGTAATCTGGATTGGTAAATTCCTCCATAACTGCCGATTCGCGCCGATCAGGCCTGCCTGACCACACCGGCTCCTGCGTCTGGAAGCGCCAGAACTGTGCTGCGGGCGGCCCTTGCGGGTTGTCTGTCACGCTCTGCAGACTTCGTTAACCATCTCGCCTTTAAAAAGTCGGTATTGATTCCTCGAAGAGCAGGGTGCCCGCGTGACGACGAGTTCAGAAGTAATCGCCTTTCCGGCAAAGAACCGCATTGCCGACGTAAAACGATGTGCAACCATGCTCGACCGGCTGCATGGTGTGGAGGCGAATGATTTCTGGCGCAGGGAGTGCCGTGAACTGGCCGCCCGTTTGACGGCGCTTGGCTATGAGGACGCCGCCATGCGGCGCGAGGTCATGGAATTTCAAAACGCCGTGCAGGCTGAATTGTGGGCGGGGGACGCCACGCCCGAGGCACGCCGCGACAGCAATTGATGGTTCTTTTTCTTCAATAAAAAAGCCGGCGGGTTATAACCCAGCCGGCTTTTTGTTGGTTCCGTACGCCTCAGGAGGCGCTAGCGGCGCCGCGCGTGCGGGCAACGCCATCCAGTGCGGGCTTGTATTTAGGATCGAGTCGCGCCGCATGCGCATAGGACTTGGCAGCCTTGGCCATCTCACCGCGGCGCTCATAGACCAGCGCCTGGTTGGCCCAGGATTCCGCCACATTACCATCAAGCGAAATCGCGTGGTTGAAATCGGCGAAGGCGTTTTCATCGTCGTTCAGCGCGACATAAGAAAGGCCGCGGCCATTATAGGGCTCGGGCGACGTCGATGACAGCGAGATCGCCTTGGAGAAGTCCTCGATGGCCTGGGCATGCTGGTTGCGCAGCTGGTAGATCAGGCCACGATTGTGCCAGGCGCGCCCGTCGGTTGTTTCCAGCTCGATGGCGCGGGAGAAATCGTTGAAGGCTTCGTTCACGCGGCCCGACTGGCGGTAAAGATTGCCACGTCCGATGAGCGCCACATCGTAGCTCGGATTGATCTGCAGAGCAGCGTTGTAGTCCTGAAGGGCCTGTTGCTGCTGGCCGCTATTGCGGTAAACCAGCGCGCGGTTGGCATAGGCCTGGTAAAAGCGCGGGTTGAGTTGCAGCGCCTTGTTGAAATCCTCGATGGCGCGGCGCGAATCGCCGGCGCGGCCGTAGGCCGAACCGCGAACATTGTAACCTTCAGGGTCCTGCGGATTGGCGTTGATGACCGAGGTGAGCGAGGCGATGTTTTCCTGCGAGCCCTGGGCGCGGTCGATCCGGAACACATCTTCCGTCTGGTTGGATGTCGCACAGCCGGAAAGACCGGCAAGGATGGTGCAGACGACCAGAGAAGCGCGGAACCCTCTGTTGTTTTTCAGTGGCAACCGGCGCGCGGAGGCATCGGCGTTTTTCACAACACAGGCGTCGACAGCGATCATTCGGTGTGGGTTCCCTCGCAGGCCGGTCTCACGATCGTTCTCAAGAACATTCTCCGGCCACAAACACAAAAAGCGGCGGCGAATTGATCGCCCCCGCCCAACAAGCATTCAAAAACGTCCAAAAGACGGCCTATTAACGGCCTGCGCGGGGGCCTGCAACCAGACCTTCGCGCTGTGCACGCTTGCGTGCCAGCTTGCGAACGCGGCGAACGGCTTCAGCCTTTTCGCGGGCGCGCTTCTGGGAGGGCTTTTCGTAATAATCGCGCATTTTCATTTCACGGAAAATGCCTTCGCGCTGCATCTTTTTCTTGAGGGCGCGAAGCGCCTGATCAACGTTATTGTCGCGGACTAGTACCTGCACGTTAAACCCGTTCCTTTAGTTTGGTTATCTTGCTGTGAGAATAAAGGCATTCGCACGCAAACGAAAAATGGTTCGTCCGGCTGTCCAGCTGGGCGATTGGTGACGTGCAATAACAGATCATTTGCGCCAAGTCCAGCCGGTAGCGCATAATCCGCCTGCAAAATACGGGCTGTCCCGCGTTCGTCCCGCAATGTCGAAACAAAATCATTGCGACGTCGCAAAATGAATATTGCCTCCCCTCCCGATTTGCCATGTGTATGATATGGGCCGGGACTATCTTTACGGCCTCTGGCCGGTTCTTGAGGAGCAGATTGCGAATGCGCAAATATTCCGTTTTTGCCGTGGCGCGTGAGGCGCTCAGGGGTCACAAAGGGTGGGATGCGCAATGGGCCTCGCCCGAACCGCGCAAGGACTATGATGTCATCATCATCGGTGGTGGCGGACATGGTCTCGGAGCGGCCTATTACCTTGCCAAGGAACACGGCATTACCAATGTCGCAGTTTTGGAAAAAGGCTGGCTTGGCGGCGGCAATACCGGCCGCAACACCACCATCATCCGCTCCAACTATCTCTATGAAGAGAGCATGGATATTTACGAGCATTCCCTGAAACTGTGGGAAGGCCTGAGCCAGGATCTCAATTACAACGTCATGTATTCGGCGCGCGGCGTGATGATGCTGTCGCACAATATTCACGACCGGCAGTCCTTCAGCCGCCATATCAATGCCAACCGACTTTATGGCATCGACAATGAATGGCTGACGCCGGAGCAGGCGAAAGCCTATTGCCCGCCGCTCGATATCTCAGGCAATGCGCGGTATCCGATCAATGGCGCAGCGCTCCAGCGCCGCGGCGGCACGGCTCGCCACGATGCGGTGGCCTGGGGTTATGCCCGTGCGGCCTCGGATCGCGGCGTGCACATCATCCAGAACTGCGAGGTCACGGGTATTCGCCGTGGGCCGGACGGAGCGGTGACGGGTGTGGAGACCAATCGCGGTTTCATCGGCGCGAAAAAAATCGGGGTTTCCGCCGCCGGCCACTCCTCCGTCATCATGAAAATGGCTGATGTCCGCGTTCCCCTGCATTCCAATCCGTTACAGGCACTGGTGTCGGAGCCGCTGAAGCCGATCTTCCCCTGCGTGGTCATGTCCAACACGGTGCACGCCTATATTTCGCAGTCCGACAAGGGCGAGCTGGTGATCGGTGCTGGCACCGACCAGTATAATTCCTATTCGCAGACCGGTGGTTTGCAGATCATCACCCATACGCTCGACGCCATCTGCGAACTCTTCCCGATTTTCCGCCGTGTCAAGATGATGCGCCAATGGGGCGGCATCACCGACAACACACCCGACCGCTCCGCCATCCAGAGCGTGACGCCGGTGCAAAACCTCTTCGTCAATTGCGGTTGGGGCACGGGTGGCTTCAAGGCGACGCCGGGTTCGGCCAATCTCTTCGCGCATCTCATCGCCCGCGGTGAACCGCATCGCCTGGCGGCCGGGCTGACGCTCGACCGGTTCCGTACCGGCCGCCTGATCGATGAGGCTGCCGCTGCCGCGGTGGCGCATTGATGCTGGCGGCGGCCATGCTTGCGATCAACATATCAGGCGCGGTTGCGGCCGTGCCCGCCGGCAGCGTCATTCCCGAGGCCAGGGATTTTCGCAGTCAGAAGATTGCGAAGATGCAGGGCGAGAAAGACTGGCCGTTCGCGGCGGAAAAAGGCCTGCTTCTCTGTGCTCCCAGTCTCGCAAACAAGATGGTTTATTTTGTCGGCGAGAAGGAGGATGGCGAGCAGGATTACCCTTTCGCGATCGATACCGACATGATGGCGGTCGCCATCGTCAATATGGGCCGGGCCTCGGCGCTGCGTCCCTTCGATAATTTCGAGCAGCTTTTAAAGCGGCTTTCCCCTTTCGTAGCCATGGGAAAGCGGCTGTGTGACCAACCCGCCGGAACCATACTTCCGGAAAACTCTCTCTAGGTGGAGCGACGATGCTTCTGATCCATTGCCCCTATTGCGGGGAAGACCGTTCCGAACTGGAATTCCGCTGGTCGGGCGAAGCCCATATCGCGCGTCCGACAAACATTGCCGATATCTCCGATGAGGCCTTCGCGGAATATTTCTTCATTCGCGACAATGACAAGGGCCTTGTTTTCGAGCGCTGGCGTCACATTCACGGCTGCGGCCGCTTCTTCAACGCCGCCCGCGATTCAGTCAGCGACAAGTTCTTGATGACCTACAGGGCGGGTGAACCGAAACCGGATACTGAGACGGTCCTTTCCGCAGAAAAGGGAGCCGGGCAATGAGCGGCGATTATCGTATAAAGGGTGCCGGCCGGCTGACCCCGGCCAGAACCGCCCGTTTCACCTTCGACGGCAAGATCTATCCGGCGTTGGAAGGCGATACCGTCGCGTCGGCGTTGCTGGCCAATGGCGTGCATCTGATCGGCCGCTCGTTCAAATATCACCGCCCGCGTGGTTTCCTGTCCGCCGGGCCGGAGGAACCGAATGCGCTGATCGACGTCTCCCGCGACAGCCTGCGCAAGCAACCCAACGTGCGCGCCACGGTGCAGGAAGTCTTCGACGGCGCGATCATCGCCTCGCAGAACCGTTTCCCGTCACTCTCCTTCGATCTGAGCGCCGTCAACGATCTTCTCTCGCCGATGTTCGCAGCGGGCTTTTATTATAAGACCTTCATGTGGCCGAAGGCCGCCTGGCATAAGATTTACGAACCGCTGATCCGCCGCGCCGCTGGTCTCGGAAAAGCGCCGAGCGAGCCGGATGCGGATCATTATTCCGGCCGTTATGCCCATTGCGACGTGCTGGTGGCCGGCGCCGGCGTCGCCGGCCTGACGGCGGCGCTTGCCGCGGCAAAAACCGGTGCCAGCGTCATTCTGGTGGATGAAAATGCCGAAGTCGGCGGCGCGCTGCGCTTCGACACCGGTGCGGTGATCGACGGCCTGCCCGGCTACGAGTGGGCGCAGAAGGTTCTTGCCGAACTGCAATCCATGCCCAACGTCCGGGTTCTGACCCGCACGACGGCCTTCGGTTACTACAACCACAATTTCGTGGCGCTGGCGCAGCGCGTCACCGATCATCTCGCCACGCCCGCCAGACACCAGCCGCGTGAGCGGCTGTGGCAGGTGCGCGCCAAGAAGGTCGTGCTCGCGGCAGGCGCGATCGAGCGCCACATGGTTTTCGCCAATAATGATCGCCCCGGCATCATGCTGGCTTCGGCGGCCCGCACCTATCTCAACCAGTACGGCGTCGCCGTCGGTCACAATGTCGGTGTCTACACTGCGCATGATTCGGCCTATGAGACGGCCTTCGACCTGAAGAAGGCGGGCGTGAAGATCGCCGCCATCGTCGATTGCCGCGAAAATCCGGACCAGCGTCTGCTGGACGAGGCCCGGGCGCTCGGCATCGAGGTGCTGGCGGGCCACAGCGTCTACAACACCGCCGGCCGCCTGCGCGTCTCTTCCATGACCGTTGGCCGCAATGGCGGCTCCAACAAGCGCAAGATCGCCATCGATGCGCTTGTCGTTTCCGCCGGCTGGACACCGTCGGTGCATCTCTTCTCGCAATCGCGCGGCAAGCTGAAGTTTGACGCGGCTAATCAGCGTTTCCTGCCTGATATCCATGTGCAGAACTGCGTCTCCATCGGCGCATGCAACGGCACGGACGATCTTTCCGCGATCATTGCCGAAGCGGCAGCTGCTGGGGGCGGTTCGGTGGAATTCTCCGGCGAAAATGCCCGGGCATGGACGGGCGGCATGATCGGTGCGGCCGAAGGCGCAGGCGAGGGCACCGGCGTCAAGGCCTTCATCGATTTCCAGCACGATGTCTGCGCCAAGGATATCCGCCTTGCCGTGCGCGAGGGCATGCATTCCGTCGAACACATCAAGCGCTTCACCACCAATGGCATGGCGTCCGATCAGGGCAAGATGTCGAACATGCATGGCCTCGCCATCGCATCGGAAGCGCTCGGCCGGGATTTGCCCAAGGTCGGTCTCACCACCTTCCGCCAGCCCTATACGCCGGTCACCTTCGGCACGCTCATCAACCATTCGCGCGGCGCGCTGTTTGACCCCACCCGCAAGACGCCGATGCACGAGGAAGAGCTGGCGGCGGGTGCGGTGTTCGAAGATGTCGGCAACTGGAAACGTGCCTGGTTCTTCCCGCGTGCGGGTGAGGACATGCATGAGGCGATCAACCGCGAGTGCAAGACGGTGAGGGAGAGTGTCGGGGTGTTCGATGCCTCCACCCTCGGCAAGATCGAGGTGGTTGGCCCGGATGCGGCGAAGTTCCTGAACCTCATCTACACCAATGCCTGGGATACGCTGAAGCCCGGCCGCTGCCGTTATGGTATCATGACGCGCGAAGACGGCTTCCTTTACGATGACGGTGTCGTCGGGCGCCTTGCCGAAGACCGTTTTCATGTCACGACGACGACGGGCGGCGCGCCGCGCGTTCTCCAGCATATGGAAGATTATCTTCAGACCGAATTCCCCGATCTCAATGTCTGGCTCACCTCGGCCACCGAGCAATGGGCTGTCATTGCCGTGCAGGGGCCGAAGGCGCGCGAGGTTATCGCGCCCTTCGTCGAGGGCATCGATCTGTCGCCGGAAGCCTTCCCGCATATGGCGGTGGCCGAGGGCAAGTTCTGCGGCGTGCCGACGCGGCTTTTCCGCGTCTCCTTCACCGGCGAACTCGGTTTCGAAATCAATGTGCCCGCCGATTATGGCGCAGCCGTCTGGTCGGCGATCCGCGAAAGGGCGGAAGCCGTGGGCGGCTGCCTTTACGGCACCGAGACCATGCATATCCTGCGTGCGGAAAAGGGCTATATCATCGTCGGTCAGGACACGGACGGTACGGTGACCCCTGACGATGCCGGGCTTGCCTGGGCCGTTTCCAAGAAGAAGACGGATTTCGTCGGCATTCGCGGCCTGAAACGCATTGACCTGACGCGCACCGGCCGCAAGCAGCTCGTCGGTCTGAAGACGAAAGACCGACTGACCGTGCCTGACGAAGGCGGACAGATCGTTGCCGATCCGAATCAGCCGAAGCCGATGACCATGCTCGGCCATGTCACTTCGGCCTACTGGTCGGAAAATCTCGGCCATTCCATCGCTTTTGCGCTGGTGGCGGATGGCAGGGCGCGCATGGGTGAAACGCTTTATATTCCGCTTGCCGATAAAACCATTGCCGTCGAAGTGACCGACATGGTCTTCCTCGACAAGGAAGGAGCCCGTCTCAATGGCTGACATGCTGCACGCAAAACGCAAATCCGTGCTTGAGGATTTTCACGGCGGCTCGCCTTTCGTTTCGCTGAAAACCGCCGCCTCCGCCTCGCGGCTGTCGCTGCGGGCGCGGGAAAGTGCCGTACCGGCGCTCTCGGAGGCACTCGGCCTTGCTCTGCCCACCAGCCCGAAAGGCTCCGTCACGTCGGGTCTGCGCTCGGCTCTATGGCTTGGCCCGGATGAATGGCTGGTGATCGATCAGGGTGAAAGCGACCTGATGGCTGCGCTTGCCGGCGTCTCCGGGCTGTTTTCCGCAACCGATGTTTCCCACCGCAACACAGCCGTCATCGTCTCCGGCCCAGGCGCGGAAGCAGCACTCAATGCCGGCTGCCCGCAGGACCTGTCTCCGGCACGGTTCCCGGTGGGCGCCTGCTCACGCACGGTTTTCGGTAAGGCGGAAGTGGTGCTGCTGCGCACGGCGGACGATACGTTCCGGGTGGAATGCTGGCGTTCCTTTGCCGAATATGTCGGCGGGCTGTTGCAGGAGGCGGCCGAGGACGTGGCGGTTTAACCCGCCATCCAGCCTCGCCATTCCACCCATCGCCCATGGAAATCGGCCCGGCCGATTTCCTGCTTCTCGCCGGTCGGCCAGATCTGAAGGGTAATGGCGGCGCTGCCCGGCGTCGCGTCTGCCTCCATTTGCAGCCGGGCAAGCGGGGCATCCGGCGTAGCGCGGTCTCCGGCTTCGCTAATTACAGCCTCGCCGGCCTCCTTCAACGCATCGGGCAGATATTGCCAGGCGACTGAGTGATAGACGACATGGGCAGCACCCGGATATTGCCTGGCAAGGCGGCGTTTCAGCCAGTCGACCGCGTCCGCCTTCTCGACATGCAGACCATGTTCTACGGCTATCCGCAGGGCGGCGGCGGTTCGCTCCAGCCTGTCTGTCTGATCGGCCCAGACATAGGACATCAGCCGCAGGCGATCTTCGGCGGATGACGGGTCGAGCGGGTTGAGGTCGCCTCCGGCACGCTCGATAACCTCGATCCGGCCATCCGGCGGGGTGTTGCCGCGCCATTCCGGCGACAGGAAGACATCGGATTGTTCGCCCCATGCAAAGTCATCGAGACGATAGCGGTATCGGTCGAATTGCAGGTTAAGCCCGGCGCTTGCACCCACCTCGGACAGCACGAGCGGCTTGCCGGTCAGCGCCGCTATCGAAAGAAAGCCCGGCAGCAGAACGGCGGAACGGCGAACCTCGTTGGTCTGCGGCGGTGATTTCAACCTTGCGAGGATGAAGGGCGAATGAAAACGAAGGGCGCTGGCGCAGGCCTGCCAGAGCGCTTCTTCGTCTTCCGGCGCAATATCGGCAAGCGGCGCGATCTTTTCCTCGATGGCGAGCGCATGCAGGGCGCCCGCCAGCCGCAGGGGAACGGAATCACCGGAGGGGCCGACATCGCCGGGCCAGGACAGGATTGTCTCCCCCACTTCCGTCTGGCGGTCGAGCCTTGCGGCCACGGCGCGACAAAGCCGTGCGGTAAAGGGAGAGCCGAGGCTGTCGCAGGCCTTTGCCTGCACGAGAAACGCGTTCCTTACGGCTTCGTCATGCATGCGGTGTCTCCCTTTTTGCGTTCAGGCGTCTTCCGGCCTGTCTTCCGGGTTGAACTGGCTGATGGTGGTCCAGCGGGCGGTAAGCGCCGGCTTTTTTTCGTTTTCGATTTCCACCGTCACGTCATAAGTCGTCATCAGCATGGCCGCACCGCGAAAACGCGCTTCCGCCAGCGTGAAACGGCCGCGCACCCGCGCACCGCTTTTGACCGGCGTCACGAAACGGACGGTATCGAAGCCGTAATTGATGCCCATGGTCTGTTCGCGAATACGGGGCAGGGCATCGTAATTCAGCGCCGAAAGCAGCGACAGCGTCAGGAAACCATGGGCGATGGTGCCGCCAAAAGGGCTTTCAGCACGGGCGCGCTCAGGGTCCATATGGATGAACTGTTCATCCAGTGTCGCTTTCCCGAAGGCGTTTATCATCGTCTGGTCGACGGTGATCCAGTCGGAAACGCCCATTTCCGTACCGACCAGATTTTTCATCTCCGCCAGCGCAATTTCTTTTGTCATGTTACCTCGTCCGCATTGTTTCCAGGGACTTATACGGCTGGCGACGCGAAGGGATCAACTGCGCAGATAAAACACCACGGAACGGGCGGGCAGGAAGGCGGGATTGCCGAAATCCGTGCCGATCGCATGCCAGCCATCGCCGGGCAGCGTGAAAGGAACGACCTCGCGACCGCGATTGATGAGAACCGCAAGCTCGACCTCGTCGCCCGTTTCCCGGTCCGACGTTGAAAGCACCATGGCGAAGGCGGGTCCATTCGGGCTTTCCCAGTCCGCAATCGTCATGGGCTCCCCGCCCGGAGCAAGCCATGTCACATCGCCGCTGCCGGAAAAGAAGCCGGTCTCGGAAAAGACGCCGAAGCGTTTGCGAAGCGCTGCGAGAAATGCCGTGTGATCGATCAGTTCGGGGACAAGCGAAGACCAGTCGACCCAGTTGATGTCATTGTCCTGGCAATAGGCGTTGTTGTTGCCCTGCTGACTGCGGCCGCCCTCGTCACCCGCCGTCAACATCAGGGTGCCGCGGCTGACAAAAAGCGTGGAAAGCAGCGCTTTTACATCCGCAAGGCGAGCGGCGACAATGGCGGGATCGTCGGTCAATCCCTCGAAACCATTGTTCCAGGAATGGTTGTCGTTATGCCCGTCGCGATTGTTCTCGCCGTTTTTTTCATTGTGCTTGTGTTCGTGGCTGACGAGATCGAACAGGGTGAAACCATCATGGGCGGCAAGGAAATTGACGCTGCGGCTTTTCAGGCGGCCATGGCGGGAAAAGATCGGCGAGGAGCCGGACAGGGCATTGGCCAGCGCCCCCGTCGTGCCAGCATCTCCACGCCAGAAACGGCGCATGTCATCGCGGGCGCGGTCGTTCCATTCCAGGAAACTTTCTGGGAAATTGCCGAGCTGATAACCGCCGGGGCCGATATCCCAGGGTTCGGCGATCAGCAGGCGGTCGTAAAGCACCGAGTCCGAATGCATCGCGGCCAGCGTCTCGCTCGCCATGTCGAAACCCGCGGCCGTCCTCCCGAGCACCGGCGCAAGATCGAAACGGAAGCCATCCACGCCGGCATTGAGAACGAAATGCCGCAGCGAATCGATGATGAGCTGGCGAACATAGGGGTGGTCGCAGGCAACCGTGTTGCCGGTGCCGGTGTCATTGACCAGCACGCCCGGCTTTCCCGGCGGGTGGCGGAAGGCGGTGAGGTTATCGAGTCCCCGCAGCGACAGGATCGAGCCTTCGATATCGCTTTCACCCGTATGGTTGAAGACCAGGTCGAGAACGACGCCGATGCCTTGCGCATGCAGTGCCGCAATCGTGTCGCGCAATTCCCGGACGCCGCCAGGGCAGAGGCGCGGATCGAGTGCCATGAAACCGACGGGATTATAACCCCAGGCATTGGAAAGGCCGAGCGGCGGCAGGTGGCGCTCATCGATCCATGCGGTGATCGGCATCAACTCCACCGCATCGACGCCGATTTTTTTCAGGTGCGCGACAATGGCGGGATGCGCAAGTGCGGCAACGGTGCCCCTGATCTCTTCCGGCACTTCAGGATGCAGCCGGGTAAAGGATTTGACGGCGAGTTCGTAAATCAGCCCGCCTTCGGCAAAAAGCGGCGGTTGACGCCTGACCGGCTCATATTGCGAAAGGATCGCTTTCGGCATGATCCCGCCGGTTTCCGCACCAAAGGCGTAAAGCGCGGGGTCGTGCCGGAAGGGGCGGTCGATCTCCGTGGCATAGGGGTCGAGCAGCAGTTTCGCAGGATCGAACCAGAGGCCGTGTTCAGGGGCGTAAATGCCGTGAGTGCGAAAGCCGTATCGCGTGCCGGGGCCTGCGTCGGAGACGGTCAACCGGTGAACGTCATCTTCACCGCGCGCCATCGGCAAACGCGCCGTTTCTTTTTCGCCCTTCGTATCGAAAAGGCAGAGATCGATCTGCGAGGCGTGCCGGGAGTAGACCGTGAATTCCGTTCCGTTTTCCGTCTGGATTGCGCCTTTGGGGAAAACGGAAGGTGTCTGCATGGTCGGTCTCTCCGGGAAATGGTGTTTCTCTTCCAGAATGGAGCAGGGAGGCAAGGCCGAGTGAGGGACGCTTTCAGTGCGTCCCTCATGAGCGGGCGGCAAGCCCTTACGTAATAACGCTCGGTGCGTTGCGGCCGGTATGAGCCTTGATGCCGGCGATGGTATCGGCAACGGAAATCAGGTCGGCAAGCGCCTCCTGGGTTTCGATACCGTGGCGGGCCGCATCCGGCTCGTAACGCTCGACATAGAGGCGAAGCGTGGCGCCCGCAGTACCCGTGCCGGAGAGGCGAAGCACGATGCGCGAGCCGCCTTCGAACAGGATGCGGATGCCCTGATTTTTGCTGACCGACTGATCGACCGGATCGTGATAGGCAAAATCATCCGCCGCCGCGACCTTCAGATTGCCATAGCTGGTGCCGGGAAGTGTGGCGAGTTTTTCGCGCAGGGTGGCGACCAGCGTGTTCGCCGCATCCGAATCCACTTCCTCATAGTCGTGGCGCGAATAATAGTTGCGGCCATATTCGGCCCAGTGCTTGGTGACGATGTCCTTCACACTTTCCTTGCGGGCGGCGACAATGTTCAGCCAGTAGAGCACGGCCCAAAGGCCATCCTTTTCTCGCACATGGTTGGAGCCGGTGCCGAAGCTTTCCTCGCCGCAAATCGTTACCTTGCCAGCATCCATGAGATTACCGAAGAATTTCCAGCCGGTCGGTGTCTCGTACATGCCAAGGCCGAGCTTTTCGGCGACGCGGTCGGCTGCAGCACTTGTCGGCATCGAGCGGGCGATGCCGGAAATGCCGGCGGCATAACCGGGCGCCAGTTTCGCATTGGCGGCGATGATGGCGAGACTGTCTGATGGGGTGACGAACATGCCCTTGCCGACAACCATGTTGCGGTCGCCGTCACCGTCGGAGGCCGCGCCGAAATCGGGGCCTTGCGGGCTCATCACATCGTCATAAAGCTCCTTGGCATGGACAAGGTTCGGGTCTGGATGGTGGCCGCCGAAATCCGGCAGCGGCGTTGCATTGCGGACGGAGCCCTTCGGCGCGCCGAGACGCTTTTCGAGGATTTCCACCGCATAGGGGCCGGTGACAGCGCTCATGGAGTCGATGACGACGCTGAAGCCGCCAGCGATGAGCGCACGGATGGCGTCGAAATCGAACAGTTCTTCCATCAGGGTGGCATAGTCTGTGACCGGGTCTATCACCTCGACTGTCAGCTCATCCACCTTGAAGCTGCCGATCTTGTCGAGGTCGATATCGGCGGCATCGGAAATCTTGTAGCTGTCGATGATCTTCGAGCGGGCATAGATCGCGTCCGTGATCTTTTCCGGCGCGGGGCCGCCATTGCCGATATTGTATTTGATGCCGAAATCTTCGTTCGGGCCGCCGGGATTATGGCTGGCGGAAAGAACGATGCCGCCGAAGGCCTTGTATTTGCGGATGATGTTGGAGGCGGCCGGCGTGGAGAGAATGCCGCCCTGACCAACCAGCACCTTGCCGAAACCGGCGGCGGCAGCCATTTTGATCGCCTTCTGGATGACTTCGCGGTTGTAATAGCGGCCGTCGCCGCCGATCACCAGCGTCTGTCCTTCAAAGCCTTCAAGCGCGTCGAAGATCGACTGGATGAAGTTCTCGGCGTAATTTTCCTGGGCGAAGACCGGCACCTTCTTGCGCAGGCCTGAAGTGCCCGGCTTCTGGTCCTGATAGGGCTTCGTCTGAACGGTCTTGATCATTGTTTCAATGGCCTTTCGAAATAAGCTGGCTGTAAAGCGCGGCGTAAAGACCGGCGCTCTTTTCCCAGGAAACATCGGATTTCATTCCGAGTTTCTGCATTTGTGTCCACAGTTTCGGGTCGTGGTAATAACGGACGGCCCGGCGGATCGCCTGTTTCAGACCATCGAGCGTGACGGGTGAAAATTGCACGCCGGTCGCCGATTTATTGGCGATGGCGGCATGGTTGGCGTCGATCACGGTATCGGCAAGACCGCCGGTGCGGGCGACGACCGGAATGCAGCCATAACGCAGCGCGTAAAGTTGGGTGAGGCCGCAGGGTTCAAAACGAGAGGGAATGATGATCGCATCGCAGCCCGCCTGCATCAGGTGCGAGAGTGGCTCGTTATAACCGATAGCGACACCGACGCGGCCATGGTGGCGGGGCGCCGCCGCCAGAAGCGCGCCCTCCAGCGCTACTTCCCCCGCGCCCAGCACCACGAGGCGACCGCCAAGGGAAACGATCTCGTCCACGGCTTCCGCCATGAGGTCGATACCCTTTTGCCAGGTGAGGCGGGAGATGATGCAGAAAAGCGGGCTGTCATCATCGTCGATGCGGAAATGTTCGGCGACCGCCTTCTTGTTCAGCGCACGGTTCTTGAGATTGGCGGCTGAATAATTGTCGTGAATCAGGTGATCGGTGGCCGGGTTCCAGACGTCGGCATCGATGCCGTTGACGATGCCGTGCAGTACATGGGCGCGGCTGCCGATGACGCCGTGCAAGCCCATGCCGAATTGCGGGGTGAGGATTTCCTCGGCATAGGACGGGCTGACGGTGCTGAGCGCCGTTGCCGTCTGCAGGCCGCCCTTCAGGAAGCTCACATCGTTGTAATACTCGATGCCTTCCATGCCGAAGGCATGGGCGGGGAGGCCAAGCTTGCTGAAGATATTCGCGCCGAACTGGCCCTGAAAGGCGATGTTGTGGATGGTGAGAAGGCTCGGAATCTCGGGCGTTTCGGCATAACGCATATAGACCGGCGCCATTGCGGCCTGCCAGTCATGGGCATGCACCATATCCGGCCGCCAACCGGGAAGCGCATCGGCGGCGATGCGGGCGGCGGCCAGGGAAAGCGCCGCGAAGCGTTTCCAGTTGTCAGAATAGTCCTTGCCGGTCTGGTCGAGATAGGGGCCGCCGGAGCGCTCGTAATAGGCGGGCGCGTCAAGAATGAGGAGGTTCAGTCCCTCATGCCGCACTTCGAGCACATCGGCTTTTTCGCCGAGCAGATCGGTAAATTCGAAGCATTTGACGGGATCCGTCACGGCGGCTTTCACCGCCGGATATCCGGGTATCAATGTGCGCGTCGTGACGCCATGGGCTTCCAGCGCGATGGGGAGTGCGCCAACAACGTCGGCGAGCCCTCCGGTCTTGATCAGGGGATAGATTTCGGATGAAACCGAAAGGACATTCATGGGCTCTACAGGTCCAGCTTGTCGATCATCGATTGGGTGATAAGGCAAATGCCGTTTTCAGTGCGGCGGAAACGTTTGGCATCCAGTTCTGGGTCTTCTCCTACAATCAGTCCTTCCGGAATGACCACGCCATGGTCGATGACGACATTGCTGAGCTGGGCGTGACGCCCGATCTTCACACTTGGCAGTACTACGGCATTCTCAAGGCGGGAATATGAATTAGCCCGCACACCCGTAAAGAGGAGGCTGCGGTTGAGGGCGGCGCCGGAAATGATGCAATCGCCGGAGACGACCGAAGACACGGCCGAGCCGCGGCGGTTCTCGTCATCGTGCACAAATTTCGCCGGCGGTGTGATTTCCGCATAGGTCCAGATCGGCCAGGATTTGTCGTATATATCGAGGTCCGGCACCACATCCGTCAGGTCGATATTGGCCTGCCAATAGGCATCGATGGTGCCGACGTCGCGCCAGTAGGGGCCATGCTCGAAATCGGAACGCACGCAGGAATCCGCGAAGCGATGGGCGACGGCTTTGCCGTGCTCGACGATGTAGGGAATGATGTCTTTGCCGAAGTCTCGGCTGGAGCTCGGATCGGCGGCGTCGCGGCGCAGCGCTTCCATCAGGAATTTCGTGTGAAAGACGTAGATGCCCATCGAGGCGAGCGCGAAGCCTTCATTGCCGGGAATGCCCGGCGGATCGGCCGGTTTTTCGATGAAATCAATGATCTCGTCTTTTTCATTCACATGCATCACGCCGAAGCCGGTCGCTTCCATGCGCGGCACTTCAAGGCAGCCGATCGTTACATCGGCGCCGGAATCGACATGCTGCTGCAGCATGTATTCGTAATCCATTTTGTAGATATGGTCGCCGGCGAGAATGACCATATATTCCGGCGCATAGGGCTCAATGATGTCGATGTTCTGGTAGACGGCGTCGGCCGTGCCTTCATACCATTGCGTTTCGGAAACGCGCTGGGAGGCCGGCAGAATATCGAAGCTTTCGTTACGCTCGGGACGGAAGAAGTCCCAGCCGCGCTGCAGGTGGCGGATGAGCGAGTGCGCCTTGTATTGCGTGGCGACGCCGATGCGGCGAATGCCGGAATTGAGCGCGTTGGAGAGCGCGAAATCGATGATGCGCGCCTTGCCGCCGAAATAGACGGCGGGTTTTGCCCGGCGGTCCGTCAGCTCCTTCAGGCGGCTTCCTCTGCCGCCTGCGAGGACATAGGCCATTGCATCGCGTGCCAAAGGCTGAACTCTTTTTTCCGACATGGTGTCCTCCCTCTGTGTCTGTCAGTTTTCCGGCTCGAGCATGATCGTCGCGAGCGGTGGCAGGACGAGCATTGTCCCGATGTCTCCTCCGGCATCGACCGCCTGAACGCGCCCGCCATTTCCCTTGCCGCTGCCGCCATAAATTTCGGCATCGGTGTTGAGAATCTCCCTCCATCGCCCCGCCTGGGGCAGCGGCACATAATAGTTTTCCCGATAGACCGGTGTCAGATTGCAGATGACGGCCACCGGTTTTTCGCCGGGCGCCGTGCGCAGCCAGGCAAAGACGGAGTTCTCGTGATCATCGACCACCAGCCAGCGGAAGCCGTCGGGTTCGCAATCGCGGGCGTGCAGGGCGGCTTTGGATCGATAGGTGAGGTTGAGATCGCGCACGAGGCGGCGCATGCCCTCATGCATCGGATATTGGCGCAGGTTCCAGTCGAGCGAACCCTTCTCGCTCCACTCGCTCCACTGCGCGAATTCCTGCCCCATGAACAGCAGCTTCTTGCCGGGATAACCCCACATGAAGCCGTAATAGGACCGCAGATTGGCGAATTTCTGCCAGTCATCGCCGGACATTTTGGCGATCAGCGATCCTTTGCCGTGCACAACCTCGTCGTGGGACAGCGGCAGCACGAAATTTTCGGTGAAGGCGTAAAGCAGGCCGAAGGTCAGCTCCTGATGGTGGAACTTGCGATGCACCGGCTCACGCGAGAAATAACTGAGCGTGTCGTGCATGAAGCCCATATTCCACTTGAAACCGAAACCGAGGCCGCCCTCGTGGACGGGCTGCGATACTTTCGGCCAGGAGGTGGATTCCTCGGCAATGGTCATGACGCCCGGATGGGTGCCATAAACGAGGGAATTCATCTTCTGCAGGAAGCGGACGGATTCCAGGTTCTCGCGCCCGCCATATTCGTTGGGGATCCACTCGCCTTCCTTGCGGGAATAATCGAGATAGAGCATCGAGGCGACCGCATCGACACGCAGGCCGTCGAGATGGAATTTCTCGGCCCAATAAAGCGCGTTGTTGATGAGGTAGGACATCACCTCGACGCGGCCGAAATTGTAGATGGCCGTGTTCCAGTCGGGATGGAAACCCTGGCGCGGATCGGCATGTTCGTAAAGCGCGGTGCCATCGAACCAGCGCAACCCGTGCTCGTCGGTCGGAAAATGCGCGGGAACCCAATCGAGCAGAACACCGATGCCGACCTTATGGGCGCCGTTGACGAAACGGGCGAAACCTTCCGGATCGCCGAAACGGGCAGTCGGGGCGTAAAGGCCAGTGGTCTGATAACCCCAGGAAGGGTCATAGGGATGTTCGGTGATCGGCAGGAACTCGATGTGGGTGAAGCCCATATCCGTGCAATAGGGAATGAGCTCGGCGGCCAGTTCGTCCCAGCTCAGGAACGTGCCGTCCTCGCGCCGCCGCCAGGAGCCGGCATGCACCTCATAGATACTGATAGGCTGGCGGCGCTGGTCCACCTGCGCCCAATGTTCCCGATGGGCCTGGTCTTCCCATTCCTGGGTGAGTTCAGGCGCGGTAACGGAGGCGTTCTTCGGCCGCAACTCGGCGCGCCGCGCATAGGGGTCCGCCTTCAGCGGCAGGAGCTCGCCGTTTGCGCCGAGGATTTCGAACTTGTAGGCGCAGCCGGCATAGACGTCAGGCGCGAAGATTTCCCAGATGCCGGTATCCTTGCGGAAACGCATGACATGCCGTCGGCCATCCCAATTGTTGAAATCGCCGACAACGGAAACGCGCCGCGCATTGGGCGCCCAGACGGCGAAGTGGAAACCCTCGACGCCCTCGAGCTTCAGCGGATGCGCGCCCATCCTGTCGAAGAGCCGCAGATGCGATCCTTCGCGAACGAAATAATCGTCCATCGGTCCGAGAACCGGGCCGAAACTGTAAGGGTCGGTCACCGCCCATTCGGCATCGTCGCGGCTGGCGCGATACCGCACCGGTTGGCGCTTTGAAAGATCGATCCGGCCTTCGAAAAAGCCGTCGGGATCGAGCCGCTTTAATTCGCCCACGAAGTTTCCGTCCAGCGTCAGGACGGAAACCTCCTCGGCGCCGGGAATGAAACAGCGGGCGGAAAATCCTTCCGGCGTTTCGTGAACGCCGAGAAGGGCAAAGGGATTGGAATGCAAACCGCTCTTGATCGCCTCGATTTCAGCCTTCGTGATATCGCCAGTCTTTTTCTCTTCGGCCGAATTGAGCGGTTTTTTCATCAGGCTCTCCAGATCTCGGTGGCGTATTGGCGGATCGTCCTGTCGGACGAGAACCAGCCCATACGCGCCGTGTTGCGCACTGTCTTGGCATACCAGCTGTCCGGATCGCTCCAGATCGCGTCCACCTCGCGCTGTGCATTGGCATAGGCGTCGAAGTCGGCGGCGACCATGAACCAGTCGCTGTTATAGATACCGTCGATCAGGCCGGCGAAACGGGAGCGGTCATCCGGCGAGAAGACGCCGGAGGCGATGGAAGACAGCGCCTGCGACAACTCCGCCGATCCTTCGATGATCGCGCGGGGATTGTGGCCTTCGGCGCGCGCCTTGGCCACTTCATCCGCCGTCATTCCGAAGATGACGATATTCTCCGCGCCGACATGATCGCGCATTTCGACATTTGCGCCATCGAGCGTGCCGATGGTGAGCGCGCCGTTGAGTGCGAATTTCATATTGCCGGTGCCGGAGGCTTCCATGCCGGCCGTCGATATCTGTTCGGAAAGATCGGCGGCGGGAACCATGATTTCGGCCAGCGAGACATTGTAGTTCGGAATAAATACCACTTTCAGAAGCCCGCGCACGGCCGGATCGTTGTTGATGACCCGGGCAATATCATTGGCAAGCTTGATGATCAGCTTCGCGTTGTGATAACTCGGCGCCGCCTTGCCTGCGAAGAACTTAACGCGCGGCACCCAATCCAGTTCCGGGTGAGAACGGATCTGGTCGTAAAGCGCGACCGTCTCCACGAGGTTCAAAAGCTGGCGCTTATATTCATGGATACGTTTGATCTGGATGTCGAACATGGCCGAAGGGTCGACGCGGATGCCCATGCGCTGCGCTACCGTATTGGCAAGCCGCACCTTGTTCAGACGTTTCACCTCGGCGAATTTTTCGCGGAAACCGGCATCGTCGGCGAAACGGTCGAGTGCTGTCAGCTTTTCCGCATCGTCGAGGAAATCGTCGCCGATCGCCTCGCGCAGCAGGCTGGTGAGGCCCGGATTGCACTGCATCAGCCAGCGGCGCGGCGTAATGCCATTGGTCTTGTTGTTGATACGGTCAGGGTAAAGGCTGTGCAGATCGGCAAAGACCGTTTCCTTCATCAGATCGGTATGAAGGGCGGAAACGCCGTTGATGGAATGTGAGCCGATAAAGGCGAGATTGCCCATGCGCACGCGACGCTCGCCGCCTTCGTCGATCAGCGAGATCGAACGGATCTGCTGATCCGCCATCTTCTTTTCCTTGCGGGCGAAAAGCAGCGTGTTGGCGTTGATCGCATAGACGATCTGCATATGTCTTGGCAAAAGACGCTCGAGCAGCGGCACCGGCCAGCTTTCCAGCGCCTCCGGCAAAAGCGTGTGGTTGGTGTAGGAGAAGGTGCCCTGCGTGATCTTCCACGCCTCCTCGAATTCCAGACCGTGCACATCGCACAGAAGACGCATCATTTCGGCGATGGAGATCGCCGGATGCGTGTCGTTGAGCTGGATCGAGACCTTCTCGGGCAGCGAAGTGAAGTCCGGATATTGCTGGAGGTGACGGCGCAGAATGTCCTGCAGCGAGGCGGAGGAGAAGAAGAACTCCTGTCTGAGGCGCAGTTCCTGACCGGCCGGCGTCGCGTCGGCAGGGTAGAGAACCCGTGTCAGGCTTTCCGCCTTGTTGCTCTCGCGCAATGCGCCGATATGGTCGCCGGCGTTGAAGGCGGCCAGTAAAATGGGGTCGATCGGCTGCGCGGACCAGAGGCGGAGCGTATTGACGCGGGTGCCGCGCCAGCCGACGACCGGCGTGTCATAGGCCATGGCGATCACGCGTTCGGCCGGTTTCCAGACGAAACGCTGCGGATCTTCATAACCGCCGATCGTCTCCACCGATCCGCCGAAGCCGATTTCATAAGAGCTTTCGCGTCGCTCGAATTCCCAGGGGTTGCCATGCGCAAGCCAGGTTTCCGGCAGTTCCACCTGCCATCCATCCGCCATCTGCTGGCGGAAGAGGCCGTGCACGTAACGGATGCCGTAGCCATAGGCGGGAATGTCGACGGTCGCCATGGATTCCATGAAACAGGCGGCTAGACGGCCAAGGCCGCCATTGCCGAGTGCGGCATCCGGCTCCAGCCCGGCGATAACGTCAAGATCGACGCCGAGCGAGGACAGCGCATCGCGAATTTCATGCATCAGGCCGATATTGGAGATGGCGTCGCGCATCAGGCGGCCGATCAGGAATTCCAGCGACAGATAATAAACGCGCTTGGAATTGTTGGCATAGGCCTTGCGGGTGGATTCCATCCACTTGTCGATGATGCGGTCGCGCACGACGAGGATGGTTGCGGTCAGCCAGTCATGGGGCTTGGCGACCTTGACGTCCTTGCCGATGCGATAGGTCAGTCGTTCGATGATTTCCGCGGCCATGATTTCCGGGTTGGAACTGCGCGGGGCGGGGCGGGGAAGATCGGCGGTGTTGAGGTTATTGATCATTGGTCGGTCAGCACCTTGGTGGGAGGAGAGGGTCTGAGAGGTCGATCCGTGTTGCCTTTGCTGATGCCAGTTTATGCATCGATATGGAGGTGTGGCAACAGCAATTTTCGCGGAAAGTTGAGCGGCTTAGGATTATGAAAAATAAGACCTTTTCTTCCGCATCCCAAGGATCGCGCAAGGCATTGCCGGCCCTTTATCCGCCGTTACCGAAAAGGTTTGCGTGGTCATTGCGATGCCGGGCATCGTTCAAAAAAGGGAAAGAGGCTGCAACACTTTTAAATGGTTCACCGGTCCTGAAATCTGTTTCGCTCAATGTATCCTGTTTTAAACACCGGGCCGAAAACCGCTTAGCGGGTTCGGTCTGATACTTAGGATCACACACTAGCCTTCGCGGCTGTAACAATTCAATGAAAATAAATAGGCCTTCGCCGCAGCCGCACCTGTTGCCGGTGGCGGCGGCGTGAAACCGGGCGATATCGCCGTGTTCACCCGAGGCAAAAAGGCCGCGTCATCATTTCCCCGGCGCGGATCGTTACGCAGGTATTGGGTGGAACGGCGCACCATGGGGTGCAATCAAACGAAAAGGGCTCTGAACTCAGCGCAATACCCTCTTCCAACCCACGCCAGTAGAGCGTCGGTGGCTTGTCATCGCTAGACCAGCGGAAGGCATGCACGCAATCGCCGTCCATCAGCACGGCGCTGAAGCGCAGGGCGGAGGAGACGCCCGCTGCGATCATCTTTTCCTGACAGAGGCGAAGCGCGGTGGAAATGGCGCGTACCGGATCGGCATCAAGGCCGAGGCCGGCGGCGATGAGGAAAATAGCTTCGCTGTCGCCGGTGCCGCGCCGGGATGCATAGATATCATCGGGAATAAGGGAGTCGATATCGCGCCTTATCTGCTCGTAACCGCCGATCTGGCCGTTATGCATGAAGAGATATTGCCCATGCGCAAATGGGTGGCAATTGGCGCGGGATACTTCGCCCGACGTGGCGGAGCGGACATGGGCCATGAACATGCCCGAACGAAGCTGGTGACAGAGTGCCGCGAGGTTGGCATCCGACCAGGCGGGTCTGGTATCGCGAAAGACGCCGGGCGTTCCGCGTTCGCCATACCAGCCAAGGCCGCAACCATCGCCATTGACGACGGTTTTCGCTTCCCTTGCGGCCATGGACTGGCTGACCAGCGATGCTTCCGGCTCGATCAGCAGGCTGTCGAGCCAGACGGGTTTACCGGAATAGGCAAAGAGGCGGCACATTCATGCGGCTCTGTTCAGGGCCTTGTTTCCGAGCGCGAAGCCAACGGCGGCCTTCGCGTGAATTGCGGTCGAATCGTAACCCGGCAGCGGCAGGGCATCGGGATCGATCAGCAGCGAAATCTCGGTGCAGCCAAGAATGACGGAATCGACGCCAAGTGCGCGGGCCTTCTCGATGACCGCGAGATAGCGCTCGCGCGAGCAGGACTTGATTTCGCCCCGGCAGAGTTCGCCGAAGATGATGTCGTGGATCGCAGCCCGGTCTTCCGCATCGGGCACGATCACTTCGACGCCATGGCGGCGCATGCGCTCGGTGTAAAAACCATGTTCCATCGTGTAGCGGGTGGCGAGCAGAAGCGGCTTGCGGCGTCCGTCCGCTTTCAGGGCAGCGGCGGTTTCGTCTATGATATCGATAAGCGCCACGCCGGACATTTTCGCTACGGTTTCAGCGACAAGATGCATGGTGTTGGTGCAGATCAGCACGCAATCGGCGCCCGCATTGGCAAGGCGCGCACCGGCATCACCCAGAAGTGCGCCTGCCTCATCCCAGCGATCGGCCTTCTGAAGGGCGACGACCTCGGAAAAATCGAGCGAATGCATGACGATGTCGGCCGACACCAGCCCGCCGCGGCTGTCGCGCACGGCCTCATTGATCATGCGGTAATAGGTTGCGGTGGATTCCCAGCTCATGCCGCCGATCAGGCCGATCCGTTTCATAAGAATTCCCTTATCGAGTTTGATTGAAAATAAGAATGCCATCGTCGGGGCGAAAACGGCATGCGTTTTTGCAAGGATTTCACGATATATATGCAAAATCAGGGCGTTCTTTCTATGAAAATCGCAAATTTATTGCGCTATTGCGTTAACCTGTGCATTCTTTAACGATGATTGATGATCGCGACCGCCGAATCCTTGCGATTCTCCAGGAAAATGCAGAAACGCCGCTCGCCGACATTGCGGAGGAAGTGGCGCTGTCGCTGTCCGCCTGTTCGCGGCGCATCACGCGGCTGCGGGCGGAAGGTTATGTGACGGGTACGATGGCGCTGCTCGACCGTCGCAAGATCAACTTGCCGACCACGGTTTTCCTGCTGGTCAGAACCGGCCTGCATGCGGAGGACTGGCTGGACCGGTTCCATGCCGCCGTCAGCACCATACCCGAAATTGTCGAGGTTCACCGGCTGACCGGCAATTTCGACTATATTCTGAAACTGGTGCTGCCGAATGTCGAATATTACGACACGATCTACAAACAGATCCTGCGCCGCGTCGAGCTTTACGACATGTCCGCCTATATCTCCATGGAGACGGTGAAGCTGTCGTCTTCGCTGCCGACGACACATATCTGAGTGTTCGTCGGGCCTTGATCAGCGCGCCGCCTTAAAACGGACGCCAAAGCGAAAGCTTCGCGTCTCGCCGGGTTGCAGCGTAATCGCATCCGCGAGTTCCGGTTGGTTGAAGGCGTTGGTCGGCGTTTCCACCGGTTCGAGCGCGATGGATTGCCGCCTGCCGCGTGCAAGCGTATCGCCGGTGAAGACATGCATGTGCCCGCGCTCCTGCCAAACCGTCAGGCTCGAACCGTCGTGGCGGTTTTCCAGCCTCGTCTCGTAAAGCCCGTTTTCGGATCCGATGAGATCGGTGAAGCAGACGTCGAGTACATGGCCGGACAGCGGTGCGTAAAGAAAGCGGGTGTCGTCCCGTTTGACCATCCCGCCCTGTGCGCCGCGAAGGGTGATCAGGTCCTCGTCTGTTTCAATCGCCGTTCGCGAGGGCAGCGTGAGGAGAAGATCGTCGATAGACGTCGTGCCGGGCAGGCGGAAATAGGGATGCCACCCGGCGGCGAAAGGCAGGGGCCGGTCATCGCGATTGATGCCGCGTATGTCGATGGTGACCTCATGGCCGGCGAAACGATATTCCACCTCGATGGCGAGACGGTAGGGATAACCCTCAAAATCCGCAGGCGCTATTTCGGCGCGGAAGACGAGAGTGTGAGCGCCGTGTTCCTCGAAAGACTGCGTAAGCGCGAAGGGCAGGGCTCTGGCAAATCCGTGGAAGACGAGGTCTTCATGGGCAAGCACCGGCTCAATGCGGTGCGCTTGTCCGTCAAAACTGAACTGGCCATCCGGGATGCGATTGGTGAAGGGTGCGAGAATGCCATTTCTCACGCCATTATGCGATTGCATTTCGGCAGGCGTCGAATAGCCGTCGACAAGATTTTCGCCTTCGCCGCCATCGGTAGAGACCGGCCGCCAGCTTAGAAGCGTCGCGCCCTCATAAGCGACTTCGGCTGTGAAACCGTTTCCAGAAACGGTCACACCGGCAATCCCCGTGCCTGTCGTGGGGGTAGTCATCGGGAAATTGTCCTTTGCATACATGCATCTGCGGTCATCGGGGCGACTGCCCTGCCGATTCGCCCGATCATCTTCGCTGACGGACAATTTCGCAATGGCCGTTAAGGGCCCGCAAGGGCCGTATCAACAGGCTCCGCCATTCCGGGTCCGCCGTGCAGTCAGTCCGGAAAAGTGCGTTTCGCGCCGCTGAAATATTCCATCAGCGCGGCCTGATCCTCCCCACCCAGCCCGGCCGCCGTCAGCATGCGGTGCACCTCGGCGCAAACGGCTGTCAGCGGCATGGCCGTGTTGGTGCGCCGGGCGAGATCCTGCGCGCCGTTCAGGTCTTTCACCATATTGTCGATGCGTCCGGTGCGGCGGTAATCTTTCGCCACATAACGCGGCATGTATTCCTGCAGGATGGCGCTGTCGGCGCGGCCGCCCTTCAGCGCCTGCGGTATCTTGGCGGCATCGACGCCGGCATCCAGCGCAAGCTGCGTTGCTTCCGCCACAGCAAGGAAATTCAACCCGCACAGAACCTGGTTGATGAGTTTCGTCGTCTGCCCTGCGCCACAGGGACCCATATGGGTGTAGTTGCTGGCCACATGCCGCAGCACGCGATGCGCATCGGCCACATCCTTGTCGCTGCCGCCGGCCATCAGCGTCAATTGCCCGATGAGCGCCTTGGGTGCACCGCCGGAAAGGGGGCTGTCCACCCAGCGCAGGCCTTTTCCCGCAGCGTCGGCCGCCAGTTCCTTCGTCGCTTCCGGATCGATGGAGGACATGTCGATGATCAGCGTGCCGGGTTTCGCCCCCGCCGCGACGCCATCCTTGCCGAAGACGGCGATGCGAACGATTTTCGGTGAATTGAGGCTGAGGATGACCACATCGGAAACCGAAGCCGCTTCCGCAGCCGTCCCCGCGCTCTGCGCGCCGAGGTTCGTCAGCGCCGCCACCTTTTCCGCATCCATATCGAAAACCGTCAGCTGATTTCCGGTCTTGATGAGCCGTGTGCCGATCGCCCCGCCCATGGCGCCGGCGCCGATCAGGGCGACTTTGTTCTTCTCGGTCATGGTGTTCACGGCCTCCTCCCAAAGTGTCGTGGTGTCGTCGGTTCAAAACCGGATGGCGGCCGCAGCCGCCGGTCCGGTTTCGGTGTTTTAAAGCGAAGTGGTGATGCCGCCGTCGACATAGAGAATATGTCCGTTCACGAAGGACGAGGCATCGGACGACAGGAAGATGCAGGCGCCGACAAGCTCCTCGACCTTGCCCCAGCGACCGGCGGGCGTGCGCTTTTCAAGCCATGCCGAGAAGGTTTCGTCCGCCACCAGGGCCGCGTTGAGCGGCGTGTCGAAATAGCCGGGTGCGATGGCGTTGCATTGCAGGCCGTATTTGGCCCAGTCCGTCGCCATGCCTTTCGTCAGGTTGCCGACGGCCCCCTTGGTGGCGGTGTAGGGCGCGATGCCGGGGCGGGCAAGGGCGGTCTGCACGCTGGCGATGTTGATGATCTTGCCACGGCCACGGCCGATCATGTGGCGCGCGGCAGCCTGCCCGGCGTGGAACACCGAGGCGATGTTGGTCTGCAGCAGGCGCTCGAAGGCATCGGCTGGAAAATCCTCCAGCGGGGTGCGGTGCTGCATGCCGGCATTGTTGACCAGAATATCGATGGGGCCGACCTCCGCCTCGAAACCGTCGATGGCCTTGCGCACCGCTTCGTGATCGGTGGCGTCGAAGGCGAGTGTTTTCGCACCCTTGATGCCGGCGGCGGCGGCTTTCAACTTCGCCTCGTCACGCCCGTTCAGCACCACTTCCGCGCCCGCTTCCGAAAGCCCTTGCGCCAGCGCGAAGCCAATGCCCTGGGACGAACCCGTGATCAGGGCGCGGCGGCCGGAAAGATCGAACAAATTAAGGCCCACTGTTTCCTCCAGTCTCTCGACATTGCATTCGTACAGAATTATGTTATCGATAACATTCATCCCTTTCGGGCGTGGATGTCAAGGCTTAAACGCCCGCTCTCGGTACGGGCCGGGCGCGCGGGGAGGCCGCACGACGTGTAAATGCGCGGCAGGCGGCGGTGACAGGGATGCGGATTATTCGTCGCGCCATTCAGGCGCGATGTCGAGCGGGAGATATTTATGAGAGCGATTGTCGCCCATGGGGCAAAGGATGTGCGCATCGAGGAGCGGCCCGAGGAAGCGCCGGGGTCGGGAGAAGTGCGGCTTCGTCTGGTCCGGGGCGGAATTTGCGGCAGCGATCTGCATTATTACAACCATGGCGGCTTCGGCGCGGTGCGGCTTCGTGAACCCATGGTGCTCGGCCATGAGGTCTCCGCTGTCGTCGAAGAACTGGGCGAGGGCGTGGAAGGGCTGAAGGTCGGCGGTCTGGTTGCCGTTTCGCCGTCCCGCCCGTGCCGAACCTGCCGCTTTTGCCAGGAAGGCCTGCACAACCAGTGCCTCAACATGCGGTTTTATGGCAGCGCCATGCCTTTTCCGCATATTCAGGGCGCTTTCCGTGAGGTTCTGGTGGCCGACGCCCTGCAATGCGTGCCGGCCGATGGCCTGAGCGCTGGCGAGGCCGCCATGGCGGAGCCGCTGGCGGTGACGCTTCACGCCACGCGCCGCGCCGGCGATTTGCTGGGGAAACGCGTGCTTGTCACGGGTTGTGGCCCCATCGGCATCCTGTCCATTCTGGCTGCGCGCCGGGCGGGTGCGGCGGAAATCGTCGCCACCGACCTTTCCGATTTCACGCTTGCCAAGGCGCGTGAGGCGGGTGCGGATCGTGTCATCAATAGCAAGGATGAGCCCGACGCACTTGCCGCTTATGGTGCGAACAAGGGAACTTTCGATGTTCTCTATGAATGCTCTGGCGCAGCCGTCGCACTTTCCGGCGGCATTACCGCGCTTCGTCCGCGCGGCATCATCGTCCAGCTCGGGCTTGGCGGCGATATGAGTCTGCCGATGATGGCGATCACCGCCAAGGAACTGGATCTGCGCGGCTCTTTCCGCTTCCACGAAGAATTCGCCACCGGCGTTGAATTGATGCGCAAGGGCCTGATCGACGTCAAACCGTTCATCACCCAGACCGTCGATCTCGCCGACGCCATCTCGGCTTTCGAATTCGCCTCGGATCGAAGCCGCGCCATGAAGGTGCAGATCGCTTTTTCGTAAGCGCGTTTCCCCGAAATAGCGGGCTGGCTTATTGAGTCGGTGGCGGAGCCTCCGCCACCAATTTCTTATTTGCCATCGTGGATCGCGTCATTCCGCCCTGCATGTTATCGATATCATGGGCGTTCGCTCGATGCTTCCTCGCCTCATTGTACGGCTGGTTTGCACATTTTGACGCAGGTCAAAAAGGTGATTTGCCACCTGCCGCTATTTGCGTTATCGAAATTTCAGAAATTACTGAAAATTCAGGAAACGAAGAAATGCCGACCAACCTCTCGCCGCTCGTTCAGTCCTTCGTGCTGCATTTCGGTGAGATGGGCAGCCGCTGGGGCATCAACCGCACGGTCGGCCAAGTCTATGCTTTGCTCTATATCTCGCCGCAGCCGCTGTGTGCGGACGATATTGTGGAGGCCCTCGGTATTTCCCGTTCCAACGTGTCGATGAGCCTGAAGGAGTTACAGGCGTGGAATCTTGCAATTCTCAAGCATTTTCCCGGCGACCGGCGCGATTTTTTCACAACGCCTGACGATGTCTGGCAAATTCTCCGCACCCTTGCCGAAGAGCGCAAGAAACGCGAGATCGATCCCACGCTCAGCGTGCTGCGCGAAATTCTGATGGAAACGCCCGAAAACGAAGACGAGCGGCATGCGCAACAGCGCATCGATGAGATGAAAACGCTGATCGAGCAGCTGACCGGCTGGTATGACGATGTGAAGCGGCTGGAGACGGAACGGCTGGCTTCGCTTCTCGCGCTCGGTTCGAAGGTCACGAAGTTTCTGGAGGCCAAGGACAAGATCGTCTCCCTCGCCAGACCCCGCGGCGCGAAGAAGGACGGGTGAGGAGATCGGCCGTGAGCATATCAGTGGAAATTCGCCAGGGGTCCGATGGTGACGGGGCAGTCTGTCCCGTTCCGGCTGCAGTCTCGCCCGATACGATGGGGCGGCGCAAAGCCAACCGCAAGACCTTTCGCGACAGAGCTGACGGGCGGGCGAAAATGACAGGCGCGCCGGTGGTGGGGAAATTCGTTGCCCTGCCGCATGTGCTGGCGGCGCTGCTCTGGTTGCCGCAGGCAGGTTTGCTTGCCTTTTCAGTCGGAAGAATTGCCGATGGCGCGCCGATGATGGCGATCGTACCCGCCGCGGCTGCGGTTCTCATCCTCGGCCTCATCAAGGCATGGCTGGAAAAGATGGCGGCGCGGCTGTCGTTTCGTGCCGCCCGTGCGGCGCTGTCGCAACGGCGGCTGGAAGCGCTGAAGGCCGTGGCGAAGGTTTCCCCGCTCGATCTGTCACGCACCGCCTCCGGTGAGGCGGCAGGCGTCGTGGCCGAGGCGGCGGAAGCGCTGGTGCCCTATCTTTCCCGTTTCCAGCCGGCGCGGATGAAGGCGACCTTCGTGCCGCTGGTTTTCGTGCTGGCGATCCTGCCATTCACCTGGATTGCGGCGCTGGTGCTGCTGCTCGCCATGCCAACCATCCCGCTTTTCATGGCGCTCATCGGCTGGCAGGCGAAGGCCGCCAGTGAAAAGCAGCTTGTTGAGACCGGCAATATGAATGCCTTCCTGCTTGATCGCCTGCGCGGGCTGGAAACGATCCGCACGCTTAAAGCCGTCGATCTGACTGCAAAGCGTCTTAGCGCCGATGCGCAGAACCTGAAGAAGCGGACGATGACGGTGCTCAGGATCGCCTTTCTCTCCTCGGCGGTGCTGGAGCTTTTCGCAGCGCTCGGCGTTGCCATGACCGCCGTCTATATCGGTTTTCATCTGCTCGGTTTTCTCAATTTCGGCGCCTGGGGCCACAAGTTGACACTCGCCGAAGGTCTTTTCATCCTGCTTCTGGCGCCGGCCTTTTTCGAGCCGCTGCGGGAACTCTCCGCCGTCTGGCACGACTGCGCAGCCGGCGAAGCGGCGCTTGATGCGCTCGGCAAATTGACGGCCGGCGGCGCGGCTATTACGGGCGAGGGCGCGGATGTGGCGTCTGTCCCATCCCCGATGCCCGGCCTGGTGGAGATCAATAATCTCTCTTTCGCTTATCCGAGCGCCCCACCTGTCATCCAAAATCTCAACCTGACGGTTCAGCGGGGTGAGAGAGTTGCGATCCTTGGGCCTTCCGGTTGTGGCAAATCCACTGTACTCTCCTTGATTGCCGGGTTGGCCGAGGCTGGAGAGGGCTCGATCAGGGTCGGTGGCGTCAAGCTCGATAATGCGACGGCGGATGGGCTGCGCAGGACGATCGGCTGGGTCGGCCAGAAGCCGTTCTATTTTGCCGGTTCGCTGAAGGCGAATATTCGCTTCGGCCGTTCGGTTGTCAGTGACGGCATGGTGGAAGAGACACTGCGCCGCACCGGGCTCGACGGCTTGTCGCATGCACGCCGGCGCCTGCAGATCGGCGATGGCGGATATGGAATCTCGGGCGGGGAGGCGGTGCGGCTTGCCATTGCGCGTGCTTTCGCAGACCCCGCAACGCAGCTAGTTCTGGCCGACGAGCCGACAGCCCATCTCGACCGGGAAACGGCTGCTCTCGTCACGGATAACCTGCTGCAACTGGCAAATGGCAGGACATTGATCGTCGCGACCCATGATCCGGTGCTTGCGGCGCGCATGGACAGGATCGTGGATATGACGGCGATCCATTCGAGGGGGCAGCCATGATCGCGCATTTTGCGATATTGAGACCCATTATTGGCCTGTTCTGGTCGACGCGGCGCGGCATGCTGCTGGCGGGCGCGGCTCTGGCGGTAACGACGGTGCTGGCGGGCATCGGCCTTCTCGGCGTTTCCGGCTGGTTCATCACCGCTACGGCGATTGCCGGCCTTCTGCCGGCAACGGCCTATGCTTTCGATGTCTTTGCGCCTTCGGCCGCCATTCGTCTTCTGGCGCTGGCGCGCACCGCCGCCCGTTACGGCGAACGCATGACGACCCATGACGCCACGCTTTCCGTGCTTGCAGCACTTCGGGAAAAGCTGTTTCGTGGCTTTGCCGCTCCGCAGGCTGCGAAATCCCTGGAGGCGAGGCCTGCGCGCCTGCTGAACCGGCTGACGGCGGATATCGACGCGCTGGATTCGCTTTATCTGCGCGTGCTGGTTCCCGCCGCCGTGGCGATCCTGGCTGCAATCGCGACAGGCCTCGGGCTTGCTTTTCTCCATCCTCTGGCGGGCATTCTGGCGGCGGTTTTCCTCATCGCGGCGGGGCTTGGAATTTCGGTGCGCGCCGCCTTGCGGGCGGAAACATTCTCGCGCCGCCGGGCAATCGGGCTGGAAGCCCTTCGCGCCCGCACGGCCGATCTCGTGAACGGGCAGACGGAGCTCTTGACCGCCGGCCGCCTCTCCGCGCAGGTCACGGCGGTGAAACGGGCGGATGATTACCTCTCTGCCTGCGATGATACCCTGAACCGCATCGAGACCGGTGCCGGTTTTTCCTTCGGGGTTTCAGCGGCCGTTCTTTTGAGCGCGGCCCTTCTCGGCATGGCCTGGCTTGCCGAACGGGGGGCGGTCACCGCGCCGACGGCGGCGCTCGGGCTGCTGGTCTGTTTTGCCGCGCTGGAGCCTTTCACGGCGCTGCGCCGCGGGGCGATGGAGCTTGGGCGCACGCTGTTTTCCGCAAGGCGTATCGCGCCGCGTCTCTCGGCAACGGTTGAGGGTCGCTGTCCCGTCTTGCCGGCCAGCGGGATGGCGGCAAAACTCGAAGATGTGCATCTGGAGCGAGAGGGGAACGACAATCCTGTCCTGACGGATATCAACCTTGCAATCGCTGCCGGGGAACGGGTTGCGATCGTCGGCCCGAGCGGCGCGGGCAAGACAAGTCTAATCCAGCTTCTGGGGGGTGAATTGCAGCCGGTTGCAGGCGCGGTCAGCGCCCTGCCGTCCACTCTTATGACGCAGCGAAGCCAGCTTTTCCGCGACAGTATCGAAGACAATCTGCGGCTCGCGAAACCCGCCGCAACCGGGACCGAGCTATGGGACGCGCTTGAGGCGGCAGGCCTTGCCGAACACGTCAAAACCTTGGCCGCCGGGCTGGAGACAAGGCTTGGCGAGGCGGGCCAAGGGTTTTCCGGCGGCCAGTCGCGCCGGCTGGCGCTCGCCCGTTTCCTGCTCGCCGACCGGCCGCTCTGGCTTCTCGACGAGGTGACAGAAGGGCTGGACGGCGAGACAGCCCGCGACGTGCTCACCCGGCTGTTTGCGAGGGCGGAGGGAAAGACTGTCGTGATGATCACCCATAATCGCCGCGAGGCGGAATTTGCCGATCGCATCATCGTGCTGAAAGACGGGCGCCAACTTGATCAATGTCAAAGCGGCACCCCGGAATACGGCGTAGTGCTTGATACACTACGCCCGGACTGAGATTTTTGAGAGCCGGCGTCGTCTTTGAAATGGAAGGCCGGTCTTCCGGAAAAGGTGGGTAAGACTATGGAACTCGACATAGTGGCGCTGTCGCGCCTGCAATTTGCAGTGACGGCTTTATATCACTTTCTGTTCGTTCCCCTGACGATTGGGCTGTCGGTGGTGATCGCCATCATGGAAACGGTCTATGTCATGACCGGCCGCACGGTCTGGCGGCAGATGACGAAATTCTGGGGCACGTTGTTCGGTATCAACTTCGTGCTCGGCGTTTCCACCGGCATCGTCATGGAATTCCAGTTCGGCATGAACTGGAGTTATTACAGCCATTATGTCGGCGATATCTTCGGTGCGCCGCTGGCCATCGAGGGTATGATGGCCTTCTTCCTGGAAGCCACCTTCGTCGGCCTGTTCTTTTTCGGCTGGGACAAGCTGTCGAAACTCGGCCATCTCGTCGCGACATGGTGCGTGGCGCTCGGTTCGAATTTTTCGGCGCTGTGGATATTGATCGCAAATGGCTGGATGCAGAACCCGACGGGCTCCGCCTTCAACCCCCAGACCATGCGGATGGAGGTGACTGACTTCTTCGAGGTTCTGTTCAACCCGGTGGCACAGGCGAAGTTCGTTCACACGGTTTCTGCGGGTTACGTGACGGCCTCCATCTTCGTGCTCGGCGTTTCGGCCTGGTATGTGCTGAAAGGCCGCCATGTCGATCTCGCCAAGCGTTCGATGACGGTTGCCGCTTCCTTCGGTCTGGCGTCCGCGCTGTCGGTCGTCGTGCTGGGGGATGAAAGCGGTTATCTCTCCACCGAACACCAGAAGATGAAGCTCGCCTCCATCGAGGCCATGTGGGAAACGGAGCCGGCGCCTGCCCCCTTCACGGCCATCGGTTTTCCTGATCAGGAAGCACGCGAAACGCATTTCGCGGTGAAGATCCCGTGGGTGATGGGCCTCATCGGCACCCGCTCGCTCGACACGCAAATTCCGGGCATCAACGATCTGGTGGAGCAGGCGAAGAGCCGCATCCGCGACGGCATCAAAGCCTATGATGCGCTGATGCAGATACGCGCCACCGGCAAAGGTGCGCAACTGCCGGAAGAGGTGCGCGGCACCTTTGCGGAACTCGGCCATGAGCTTGGTTATGCCCTGCTGCTGAAACGCTACGTCGATGATCCGCGTCAGGCGAGCGAAGAGCAGATCGCCAAGGCGGCTGCCGATACGATCCCCCATGTGCCGACGCTGTTCTGGTCGTTCCGTATCATGGTCGGCCTCGGTATGTTCTTCATTCTGCTGACGGCGACGTTCTTTTATCTCTCGGCCCGCCGGCGGCTGGATCATTATCCACTGCTGCTGAAAGTGGCGGTCTTTGCCATTCCGCTGCCGTGGATCGCGGCGGAAATGGGCTGGATCGTGGCCGAATTCGGCCGCCAGCCATGGATCATCGAGGGCGTGCTGCCCACGGCGGCCGCCGTCTCCAGCCTCAGTGCCTCCACCGTCCTCATCACGCTCCTGTGTTTCATCGCCATCTACACGGTGCTGTTCATCGTCGAAATGGGGCTGATGCTGAAGGCGATCCGCAAGGGCCCCGAGCCTGACCATGAGCCGGAAGCGCCGCTCGTTCCTGAAAAACTCGTCGCTGCGGAGTAAACGATCATGATATTGCACCAACTCATCGACTATGAAATCCTCCGCGTTATCTGGTGGCTGCTGCTCGGCGTGGTGCTGATCGGTTTTGCCGTGACCGGCGGTTTCGATCTCGGCACCGGCGCGCTCCTGCCCTTCGTGGCGAAAACGGACATCGAGCGCCGTGTCGTCATCAATTCCATCGGCCCCGTCTGGGAAGGCAATCAGGTGTGGCTCATCCTTGGCGGTGGCGCGATCTTCGCCGCCTGGCCGCCGCTTTATGCGGTGTCGTTTTCAGGGTTTTACCTGGCGATGTTCGCCACCCTGTTTGCGCTGATCCTGCGGCCGGTCGGTTTCAAATATCGCTCCAAGCGTGAAAGCACCGCGTGGCGCAGCGCCTGGGATTGGGCGCTCTTCATCGGCGGCTTCGTTCCCGCGCTGATCTTCGGCGTGGCGATCGGCAATGTGCTGCAGGGCGTTCCCTTCCACCTCAATGACGACCTCAGGATTTTCTATGATGGCACGACGCTGTTCGAGCTTCTGAACCCCTACGCCATCCTTTGCGGCCTCGTTTCCGTCGCCATGCTCGTCATGCACGGTGCCGCATGGCTGGTACTGAAAACGGATGGTCCGGTAGCCGCTCGCGCTCGCAGTTTCGGCAGCATCGCGGCGCTTGCCACCACCGTTCTTTTCGCGCTCGGCGGCGTCTTTCTGTGGCTCGGTATCGATGGCTATCGCTTTACCTCGGAGGTCGTGACCGACGGTCCGTCCAATCCGCTGTCGAAGACGGTCGAGGTTGCGGGCGGTGTCTGGTTTGCCAATTATGCGGCGCATCCCTGGATGATGCTGGCGCCAGCGCTCGGTCTTGTCTTCCCGCTCGTCGCTTTCGTCTTGCTCCGGGCCTGCAGGGAAGTGCTGGCGCTGCTTTCCAGCTCACTTGCCATTTTCGGCGTCATCTCAACGGTGGGGCTGACGATGTTTCCCTTCATCCTGCCGTCTTCGGTCGATCCGAAATCGAGCCTGACAGTGTGGGATGCATCTTCCAGCCATATGACGCTGTTCATCATGCTGGTCGTCGCCCTCATCTTCATCCCGATCATCGTCGCCTATACATCATGGGTCTACCGCGTGCTGTGGGGCAAGGTGGATGAAAAGGCGATCCGCGACGACAGCGGTCATGCCTACTGAGACTCAAGAAAGAAGGAGATCGAACATGTGGTATTTCGCCTGGCTGCTCGGCCTGCCTCTCGCCGCCATCTTCGCCGTCATGAACGCGATGTGGTATGAGCTGATGGAAGAAAACGCGAAAAAGGCGCAAGCGAAGCTGGATAAATAAAGCTTCGAGGTTCGTGGCATAAAAAGGGGGCGGCATCCGGTTGGGATGACGCCCCTTTGTGGACAGCAGCCGTGCCTGCGATGCGCGGCTTCAGTGGATCGCGATGCCGCGCTTGTCCGCTTCTTCCTTGATGATGTCTTCGACGATGGCCCTCTTGAGATTTGGATTTCCCAGAAGATAGTCGTCGGCGATCTCGAAGATCGACTTCGGATTCTCGGTCCGGTGCAGGGTGTCGAGGTCTTGGCCGATCTGCTCTCGAAGGCTGGAATAGTCGTCCATCGCAGCGCTCCCGTTTATCTCAATCCAGAAGGTCGGCCGGAACCTTGCCGCCGTTTTCGGAAAGTTTCTTGATGACGGCCTTGTGCAGCCAGATGTTCATCGTCGCCGAATCCGAGGTGTCGCCGGTATAGCCGAGCTCGCTGGCGAGTTCCTTTCTGGCGCTCAGGCTGCTGTCGAGGTCGAGAGCCTTGAGAAGATCGACGATGGAATGTTTCCAGTCGAGCTTCTGCCCGTTTTTCTTGACAGCCTCATCCAGAATGGACGCGACATCGACATTGCCGGTCGGCGCCGGAGCCGCCGTTGTCGGGGCTGGTGCTGCCGGGCTTGCTGCGGTCGGGCTGGCCGTGGTCGGCGGTGTTCCGGCCGGAGCGGATGTCTGCGGCGCGGCCTCGGCCTTGCCGAAAATCGCGTTCTTGATCTTGTTGAAAAAGCTCATTCTGTCCTCCCCTTATCTGCGAAATGCGCGCCCGACGGCGATGAGAATGCAGGCACCGATGAAACCGGCGATGAGATAGCCAATCCAGCCTCCGAGCGAGACGCCGATGAGCCCCAGAAGGAAATTGGCGACGATGGCGCCAACAATGCCGAGGATAATGTTCATGAAAACACCCATATTGCTTTTCATGAACTGTTCGGCGAGCCAACCGGCTACGCCGCCGATGATGATTGCTGCAATCCAGCCAACTTGTGCGTCTTCCATAACAGGCCTTTCCTTTCTAGAGAGAGGTCAGAGGCATATGGACCCGCATTTTTTGCGCACGTCCCCCCGCCTTGAATTGACCCCAGGCGATTATTAACGAAGAGCCGGAAGTTTTGTTCCGCAAGACGTGTGCGTTATCGCAAATTCAACCTTGGCTCTCAAAGTCCAGCCCGATATCGAGGACAGGCGCACTATGGGTGATCCAGCCGATGGAGATGAGATCGACGCCGGTGGCGGCGATGGCTGCCGCTGTCTGCGGATTGATACGGCCCGAGGCTTCGGTGATGGCGCGACCGGCAACGATCTCCACCGCCTCACGCAGCTGTTCCGGTATCATATTATCGAGAAGAACCGCATCCACACCCTCTTCCATGGCCTCCTGCAGCTGCACGAGCGTATCGACTTCCACCTCGATCTTGACGAGATGTCCGACGCCCTGCCTCGCACGGCGGATGGCTTCACGCACGCTGCCGGCAACCGCGACATGGTTGTCCTTGATGAGAACCGCGTCATAAAGCGCAAAACGGTGGTTCATGCCGCCGCCGGCGCGCACGGCATATTTTTCCAGTGCCCGCAGCCCTGGCGTCGTCTTGCGGGTGCAGGCGACCGACGCTTTTGTGCCGGCAATGGCGGCAACGATTTTTGCGGTGACGGAGGCGATGCCCGACAGATGGCCTAGGAAATTCAGCGCCGTGCGCTCCGCCGTCAGAAGGCCGCGCGAGGGGCCTTCGATGGTTGCGATGATATCGCCGGGCGCCATAGTCGCCCCATCCGCAATGTGCCTGTTCATCCTGATCGCCGGGTCCACAAGCTGGAAGGCGAGTTCCGCCGCATCGAGCCCGGCGATGACGCCCGGCTCCCGCGCCGCCATGACGACGACCGAGCAGTGATCGGCGGGGATGACGGCGGTTGAAGTGATGTCGCCCGCCAGGCCGAGGTCTTCCAGAAGGGCGTTGCGTACAAGCGGTTCGATGATGAGGCGTGGCAGGGGAGAAAGGGTCATGTCAGGCGCTCCGCGCAAGGCTGGCCGAAGAATGGCTGGAGGAGGAAAATTCGTGGGCGATGGCGAGGACGTCGCTGAGGCTCAGTCTGCGCCTAGTGGTCGTCGCATCCTTTTCGGGAAAATCATCGCGGAAATGTGCGCCGCGCGATTCCGTGCGCAACGCCGCGAAGACGGCGATGGCAAGGGCAACAAGGGCGGGATCGGATGCCGGGCCGTTCCGCTCGGTCAGTGGGAGAAGATCGCGGATTGCGCCCGTCAGCCCTTCCGCCTGTCTTACGATGCCGAGATGGCGGGAAACGATGGGCCGCACGGAAGAGAGGTCGACTGCCGGGAAGTCAGGTGCGGGGAGTGTTGCGATTTCAGCTGGCTTTTTTCCAGGATAAGTGCGCCTGCCAGCAATATCTTCTGCCGCGTGCATGCCCATGGCGGCCGCTTCCAGCAGGGAATTGCTGGCAAGCCTGTTTGCGCCATGCAGCCCCGTGCAGGCGGTTTCGCCGGCAACCCAAAGACCCGGCACCGAGCTTCGGCCTTTGCCATCGGTGGCGACGCCACCCATATGGTAATGCACCGCCGGGCGCACCGGAACGAGCTCTCGGGCGGGGTCTATCCCGGCTTCGCGGCAGAGCAGGTCGATGGAGGGGAAGCGGGTGGAAAAGCCCGTGCCGAGCGCCTTGCGGGCATCGAGAAACACCCTGCCGCCACGCAATATTTCGCGGTCGATGGCGCGGGCGACAATATCGCGCGAGGCAAGTTCCGCACCCGGAACTCCCGCCATGAAACGTTCGCCGTTTTCGTTGAGAAGCAGCGCGCCTTCGCCCCGCACCGCCTCGCTCACCAGCGCCAGCGGCCGTCTGGGCGAGGAAAGCGCGGTTGGGTGGAATTGCACGAATTCCATGTCGGCGAGGATGGCGCCGGCGCGGGCGGCGAGCATGATGCCCTGCCCGAAGTTGCCGGAGGGATTGGTCGTCGCCTCATAAAGCCCGCCGAGGCCGCCGGTGGCGAGAACGACCTGTGTAACCGGTAAAGTGAAGCAGCCCTTTGGCCCAATGCAGGCGAGACCGGCGATGACGCCGTCCTCGGTCAGCAGGCGGCGCACTTCCGTGCCTTCCAGCATGGTGATGGACGGCGTGCGAAGAACGGCGGCTGCAAGCGCCCTGACGATCGTCGCACCCGACCCGTCGCCTTCTGCATGGAGAATGCGCCGCCGGCTATGGGCGGCTTCCAGCCCGAAGACATAGTTGCCTGAGGCGTCGCGGTCGAACCTGACGCCCGCCCCCTCCAGTGCATCGATGACGGCGGGGGCCGCGGATATAATCTCAACGGCCAGATCTTCATCGCAAAGGCCATCGCCCGCAGCGAGCGTATCGGCAAGATGCAGGGTCGCGCGGTCATCAGGGCCGAGACTTGCCGCGATGCCGCCCTGGGCCCAGGCGCTGGAGGTCTCGCCGCCGAGCGCGCCGCGTGTCAGAAGCAGCACGGGCTGCGGCGCAAGCGTTAGCGCCGCCATCAGGCCCGCAATGCCGCTGCCGACGATGACTGTCCAGTCCCGCTGCGGCGAAAATGCGCTCATACTTCCAACATCCTTTCCACGGCGCGGCGGGCGGCGACAGCGATGGCCGGATCGACCGTCACTTCGTGGCGGTTTTCCTCAAGGGCCGCGCGGATATTGCCAAGCGTGATGCGCTTCATATGCGGGCAGAGATTGCAGGGGCGGATGAATTCGACATCCGGGTGATGCACGGCGACATTGTCGCTCATCGAGCATTCCGTCAGAAGCACCACGCGGGCGGGGCGCTCGCGGCCGACATAGTCAGACATGACGGCGGTGGAGCCGGAAAAATCCGCAGCCTTGACGACATCGGGCGGACATTCCGGATGCGCCAGCACCACGACGCCGGGATGGCTCTCTCTCAATTCCCTGATGTCATCGGCCGTGAAAAGCTCGTGCACCTCGCAATGGCCGCGCCAGGCGATCAGCTCGACATTGGTTTCCTTGGCCACGTTCTTCGCCAGATATTCATCCGGCAACATCAGCACGCGCGGCACGCCGAGCGATTCCACCACCTGGCGGGCATTGCCCGAAGTGCAGCAGATATCCGAAGCGGCCTTCACCGCCGCTGATGTGTTTACATAGGTGACGACGGGAACGCCGGGATAGGCCTTGCGGAGAAGTGCGATGTCTTCGGGCGTGATGGAATCGGCGAGCGAGCAGCCGGCTGCCATATCCGGAATGAGCACGGTTTTTTCCGGATTGAGCAGCTTTGCCGTCTCGGCCATGAAATGCACGCCGGCCAGAACGATGACATCCGCTTCCACCTCCATTGCCTTGCGGGCAAGGGCGAGGCTGTCCCCGACGATATCGGCGACGCCGTGGAAGATTTCCGGTGTCTGGTAATTATGGGCGAGGATGACGGCGTTGCGCTGGCGCTTTAGCGCCAGGATCGCCTCCACATCGTCCTCAAAGCCCATCCATTCGGCCTTGGGAATGACGCGGGCGACGCGATCATAAAGGCTGGCAGCGGAAATCTGCTCGTTCACGGTGCTCTCCCATTTATACTCTTATTGAGTATATCTAGAGCAAAGACATATTCTCATTGTGAGCATATGTCAATTGCGGGAGAGTGGCAGTTTCGTTCCGGAAAGGGCGCGTTCATCGAGAACGGTCTGGCGGAAGCGGAAGAGCTTTGCCGGGCGGCCGCCGGTTTCGGTCGCTATCTCACCGGTTTCTTCCACCAGCTGCTGCTGTTCGATCAGCCGGCGGAAATTCTGTTTGTGCAGCGTCAGGCCGGCCAGCGCCTCGACGGCGCGCTGCAGCTGGAGGAGCGTGAAGGCGTCGGCCATCAGTTCGAACACCACGGGGCGATATTTGATCTTGGCCCGCAGACGGGCGATGCCGGTCGCAAGGATACGGCGGTGATCGGCAAACATCGGCCTGCCAAAATTGATCCGCGGTTCGCCCTGCGCTTCCGCGACCAGCCCCGCCTCATAAAGCAGCTCATAACGTTGCAGGGTCAATTCCTCGTTCCAGCCGCCGCCATCCAGCCCGAAGGTGAAATCGGCCCGCAAATGGCGCTGGTTTTTCGCGGCGGGATCGGAATCCGCCCAGGCGCGCAGCCTGTCGATGATGCTTTCCAGAACGTCCGGGCGTCCCTGACGGTGATCCTCCCAGGGGAAATATTCGTACCAGCCGTGCCAGAGCGGGCGTTTGCCGCCGGAGGCTTCCTGTTCACGAACCAGCCCGAGATAACCGATGGAGATGGTTCTGCCGCCTAAAATGTCGTTATTGCGGTCGCGATCGGCGAAAGTATAGAGCTGCTCGAGGTAGCCCACGGGGTGATGGGTCTGTTCGTGGATCCATTCCCGCAGTCCGCTCTGGAGGGTTCTGTGCCCGAATTCGAACGGTCCCGACGGAAGCGCTGCACCTTCCCGAACGGTCATGACCCGCGGCTCGTCCGTGGTGATGGCGGTGACGACGGCGATGAGTTCGGCATGGGCAAGGCCGATGGTCACGGCGGCTCCTCTGGTCGTTGACGCAAGATCAATCTTCTTTGGCACAAGAAGGTTGCTTCGCCAACATGGCGGCCAAAAAGGGCTGTCGATAAGTAGCCTTACTGAAAAAAGGACGCCATCAGACAAAAAAGATGAATTCTTGTAGTTAGTCGTCCGTCGCCTGATATGGTACAGAGCCGCACGAGCATTTCAGACTGTAGAAGGCCGATGCTGAAAAACATATCTCTCGAAGAGACACTTGTGGGTTACTACACCTGGAATGTCGGGCAAAATCTGGTTTACCTGGATGCCGTGGCCGCCCGCCTGCGCGAATTTTCGCCGGAAGATGCCGCCTGCGGCATCCCGGTCGAAGATTTCATCGCGCAGATCGAAAGCGGCTCGCGGGAGCGTGTCGCCAAGGCGGTTTATAATTCGCTGACAAACGGCGTGTTTTATGATCAGGAATACCGCATTATGCTTAAATCCGGCGGTTTCCGCTGGCTGCGGACAACGGGAAGAGTGATCCTGGATGGCGATCGGATCCCGATCATGGCCATGGGCACGGTGCGGGATGTCAGTGCCAGCAAGGTTTTATTGATGTGATAAGCGGCGAACCTCCTCGCGAGGCGGCGGCCGATCGATTTTAATTCGTTCATCGTTTTGATGTTGCGGTGGAATGGTCCGGCAGATCGCAATTTTGCTGTTTCAGATCGTCTTGGCCATTGGCCTCGGCATAGCCGGCATCCGCATCGCCTCGCTTATCAATGGTGAGGCGACGTCGGCGCCAGTGGGCCTTGCGGTCAATACGGAACTGCTATGGACGACCTCGCCGGTGCGGGTCGATCCGCGTAGCCAAAATTACGAGCGCATTCCGCCGCCTCCCGATCTTTATCCGCTGAAAATGCATGCGGACCAGCGCCTGCGCGTCATCTCCAGCAGCCGCTTCACCTTCAACGGTCAGGAATTCCAACTCGCTGGTGTGGAGGAGGTCGAACGCGACCGCGTCTGCACCGGCCCCGACGGTCGCCGTTACGCCTGCGGCCTCAATGCCTTCAAGGCGCTGCAGAACCGTCTGCACGGCAGATCTCTCGAATGTCGGACGGTGGGTGAGCAGGGCAGTGCGCCCCGGTCTGTGGAGTGCCGGATCAACGGCCAGGATGTGCGGGCGTTGTTGCAATAACGATTGCTTCAGGCGGTGCCGCACAACGATAAACTGGTTAGCCGAATGCGAGATATTTTCGTCTTGGAAATTTGGTGGAGCTAAGCGGGATCGAACCGCTGACCTCTTGCATGCCATGCAAGCGCTCTCCCAGCTGAGCTATAGCCCCATAAGGGTTCCGGCATTTCTTCCGGTTCCGGGAACCGAAGCGGTTGTTGTTCCGTTCGGTGGCGGCTTACTACTGCGGCTTTCCGGCGAGTGCAAGCATAAAAAACGGCCCGGCGTCATTTTTTTGTCGTCGGGCCGAATTATCAAGTAAAATCAAGCTTCTTCGTCGTCGCCGGGTACGCCGATGATCCCGGACATATCGTCGTCGTCATCTTCGTCGTCGGTTTCGAGGAAGGTGTCGTCGTCGTCATCGATTTCGACGTCGTCGTCGTCACCCAGATCAGGGATATCGTCGCCGCTGTTGTCGCCGTCGGCATCTTCCAGCGAGACGAGTTCGACTTCCGTGTTTTCGGTATCGACTTCCGCCACTTCCTCTTCTTCAGCCTGTTCCATCTTGGCCTGGGCGGTGCTTTCCTCGAAGAAGGAGAGCGGCCAGGACTTGCCGGTGTAGGGAGAAACGACCGGATCGCGGTTCAGATCGTAGAACTTCTTGCCGGTATCGGGGTCTGTGCGCTTGGTACCAAGTTCCGCTTTTGCCACTGTCTAAGCCTCAAATTGTCGAATGAGTTTCGGTGTGTACGCCGTAAAACCGGCATAGACGGTAAAATTTATAGCCGGTCCCCTTAATCGTTGCGCTCTTTCGTGTCAAAGACAAACTTCGGGTGCGGCCTCCGCTGGCGCAAGCCCTATGCGTCAATGCTGATGTAATAGGAGAGGCTTTGCACACTTTATTATAATGACGACGAATGCACGGACGGAACGCTTCATGACCTTTACGATTGCCATAGACGGGCCGGCTGCGGCGGGCAAAGGAACGCTTTCGCGGAAGATCGCGGAGACCTATGGCTTTCATCATCTCGATACCGGGCTGACCTACAGGGCAACCGCCAAGGCGCTTCTGGATGCCGGCCTGCCGCTCGATAACGAGGCGGTCGCGGAAAAAATGGCGCTGGAACTCGACCTTGCCGGGCTAGACCGCGCCGTTCTTTCCCGGCACGAGATTGGCGAGGCGGCGTCGAGGATTGCTGTCATGACGCCGGTGAGGCGGGCGCTCGTCAAGGCCCAGCAGCTTTTTGCCTTGAGAGAGCCGGGCACGGTGCTTGACGGCCGCGATATCGGCACGGTTGTCTGCCCTGACGCGCCGGTGAAGCTCTATGTCACGGCCTCTGCCGACGTGCGGGCGCGGCGCCGTTATGACGAAATTCTGGCCAATGGCGGCAATGGCGATTATGATGCCATTTTCGCCGAGGTGAAACAGCGCGACGAGCGCGATATGGGCCGCGCCGACAGCCCGTTGAAGCCGGCTGAAGACGCGCACTTGCTAGATACGTCGGAAATGAGTATAGAGGCGGCGTTTCAGGCCGCGCGCACGATTATCGACGCCGCCCTGAAGAGATAGGTTTTTCGCGGAACGGCTTGCCGCCCTCTGCGTTTAGTCCGGAATTGCCTGAAGACATGTCCTTGCGCCGGAAAGCCTTTTGAAAAGGCGGGCATGGGTTCGGGTATCAACAACACTAGCCCACCGGCGCTTTGTATTCGCGCTCACGCGGATGCATTCAGGAGATTTCATGTCAGTATCTACCCCCACGCGCGACGATTTCGCAGCGCTTCTCGAAGAATCCTTTGCCTCGAACGATCTTGCCGAAGGCTATGTTGCCAAGGGTATCGTCACGGCAATCGAGAAGGACGTCGCGATCGTTGACGTCGGTCTCAAGGTCGAAGGTCGCGTTCCGCTCAAGGAATTCGGCGCGAAGTCCAAGGACGGCACGCTGAAGGTCGGCGACGAAGTCGAAGTTTACGTCGAGCGCATCGAAAACGCTCTCGGCGAAGCTGTTCTGTCGCGTGAGAAGGCTCGCCGCGAAGAAAGCTGGGTCAAGCTCGAAGCCAAGTTCGAAGCTGGCGAGCGCGTCGAAGGCGTCATCTTCAACCAGGTCAAGGGTGGTTTCACCGTCGATCTGGACGGCGCTGTTGCGTTCCTGCCGCGTTCGCAGGTCGACATTCGTCCGATCCGCGACGTTACCCCGCTGATGCACAACCCGCAGCCCTTCGAAATCCTCAAGATGGACAAGCGTCGCGGCAACATCGTTGTTTCGCGCCGTACGGTTCTCGAAGAGTCGCGTGCCGAGCAGCGTTCTGAAATCGTTCAGAACCTCGAAGAAGGCCAGGTTGTTGACGGCGTCGTCAAGAACATCACCGATTACGGTGCGTTCGTTGACCTCGGCGGCATCGACGGCCTGCTGCACGTCACCGACATGGCATGGCGCCGCGTCAACCATCCTTCGGAAATCCTCAACATTGGCCAGCAGGTCAAGGTTCAGATCATCCGCATCAACCAGGAAACCCACCGTATCTCGCTCGGCATGAAGCAGCTCGAGTCGGATCCGTGGGATGGCATCTCCGCCAAGTACCCGGTTGGCAAGAAGATCTCCGGTACGGTCACGAACATCACCGACTACGGTGCATTCGTTGAGCTGGAGCCGGGCATCGAAGGCCTGATCCACATTTCCGAAATGTCCTGGACCAAGAAGAACGTACACCCCGGCAAGATCCTGTCCACGAGCCAGGAAGTTGACGTTGTCGTTCTCGAAGTCGATCCGTCCAAGCGCCGTATCTCGCTCGGTCTCAAGCAGACGCTTGAAAACCCGTGGCAGGCATTCGCTTACAGCCATCCGGCTGGCACGGAAGTCGAAGGCGAAGTCAAGAACAAGACCGAATTCGGCCTGTTCATTGGCCTCGAAGGCGATGTCGACGGCATGGTTCACCTGTCGGACCTCGACTGGAACCGTCCGGGCGAGCAGGTCATCGAAGAGTACAACAAGGGTGACGTCGTTAAGGCTGTCGTTCTCGACGTTGACGTTGAGAAGGAACGCATCTCGCTCGGCATCAAGCAGCTCGGCAAGGACGCTGTTGGCGAAGCCGCTTCTTCCGGCGACCTGCGCAAGAACGCAGTCGTTTCCGCTGAAGTCACCGCGGTCAACGATGGCGGCATCGAAGTGAAGCTCGTCAACCACGAAGACCTCACCTCGTTCATCCGTCGCGCGGACCTTTCCCGTGATCGTGACGAGCAGCGCCCTGAGCGCTTCTCGGTTGGCCAGGTTGTCGACGCCCGCGTCGTCAACTTCTCGAAGAAGGACCGCAAGGTCATGCTTTCGATCAAGGCTCTGGAAATCGCTGAAGAGAAGGAAGCCGTCGCACAGTTCGGTTCTTCCGACTCGGGCGCTTCGCTCGGCGACATCCTCGGCGCGGCTCTGAAGAACCGCGGCGAATAATCGCTCCGATCTTTGAAATGAAGAACCCGCCGGAATTTTCCGGCGGGTTTTTTGTTGCTTCCAGGTCGCGCCGGTGGGCGGGCAATGGCCCCCGCTTGTCAGAGCATGCCGCTCATCTTGAGATAATAATTTTCTGCGTTGTCGTCGGAAGCCGCTGCAGGCGTGCTTTCCTGCTCGTCGGTCGGGTCATTGGCAGCAATGCGTTCTTCCGTATCATCCTGACCATCGGAATTTTCAGCCTCGGTCTCGGCCTCACCTTCCGCCTCATCCTCGGAAAAGGGACCGCCTCCGCGTGGCGGTGTTTCCGATTCATAGTCTTCGTCCGCCGGCGGATAGGCGATGAGCGGCAGCGGCGTGCCGTCTTTTACCAGGGCGGCGGCGATCAATGACTGCGAAGCCGATTGCTCCAGCATCGCCATTCTCGCTTCCGGGTCCAGTGTGGCGCGCGACAGGGGCTGGGCTTCTGGACGATGGGTCGCCGTCTCCGTTTCTTCACCCGAGGGGCGGGCGGCGGCCGTTGCGACGGTGGCTTTTTCAGCGGCCTGGTCGTCGGGCGGTTGCTGTGCGCCACTTTGCGGCGTGGGCAGAGGCTGCTGTGTACCGGCTGCCTTGGCAGGAAGCTTGCCGGCTGTGGCGGCAAGCAGCAGGGTGTTCATGGTCTCGGCGTCGTCCGCGAGCGGACCGGATGGCGGGGTAAATCCCGTGCGGATTTCTTTCTGCTCCGGCTTCATCGTCTCCCGATGCGGAAGGGCGGGGCGGGCTTCGCCCGTTTCGGCGCGGGGCGGATTTGCCGGGCGGACCTCGGCCGATACTTCCTTCGTCACGCTGCCGGTTTGTGGCGGAAGCGGACGTGCCGCGTTTTCGGCTCTTCCATCCGGCTTTGCGGCATTGGTCGACATCTCAAGTGTGTCGGCAGGCGGAGTGGAAGGCGCAGGCCGGGGGTCCAGTTGCGCCGTTAGCGCCGCCACCGTTGCTTTCATTGCTGCGCCGCTGAGGGCGAGCGGCCCGATGAGCAGCGGCAGGAGCCGGCTGACGGTGGCGGAATTTGCCGCCTGCGCTGTCGCGGCCGGAGACGGGCGAGCTTCCGCATTCTGCCTCTGCGCGTTCTGCTGTTTTGGCTGGGCCGATTGCGCGGGCGCGGGATTGGAGGAATTGTTCTGCTGATAGGAGGAAATCACCGCCTTCGCCGCAAGATCCATTCCCCTGTAACGGGAAAGCTCGACCAGTAGCGCGAGGCGGGCGGCATCCGGTCCGGTCGGCTGTTTCAGGATTTCGGCGAGCATCGAAAGGGTCAGACCCTGCAGGGCCATGCCGACCTGCTGTTCCAACGCCAGGCGTTGTGACGCCGGCAGGGTGCGGAGCGCTTCCGTCAGCCGCGTCACATAGGTCTCTATGGCCTCGCCATCCCGCCGGGGCAGGTTCATCAGCTTGCCGAGTGCTTCCGCGAGAATCGCGGTGCTGCGCGAGAGCTGAAACTCACTGGTAAGGGAGGCGATTGCCGCACGGGCAAAAAGGCTGCTGTTTTCAGGGGCGGGGGTGCTCGGCAATGGCGGTGCGATCTCTTTCACCTGCTCGCGCGGTGTCAGTGAAACCGTGGCTCCATAGGCGGCGTCGGTTGCCGCAATTTTCGCGACAGGCGGTAACATGCTGCGCTCCGTTTCTATCGGTGACCGCCGCTGGCGGCGAAAGGGCCAATCCCCATTGGCTCTGTGATCCGCATCTGGCTTGAATGTTGAAAAAATCGCCGCGCCGGTGATGGACAGGTGTCATCTCGCCCGCTCATGCGGGAGCGCCGTATACGCCTCTGCCCGCAATGCGGGCGGCAGCACATACAGAATCATCAAGCTCAATCTTGGCTTGCAGATATTAAGATTTGGCTAACCAACGAATTGGCGTCCGTTAGGGAGAAACGCCGATGAACATCCGGTAAAGGCCGTTATCGTCGGAATTGACAGAGGAAATATGGTCGGGATCGCTGGGTGCCGTCTCAAAAGCTTCCGGCGGCATGGCGTCGAGCCAGCTTGCCTTGGGAAGTCTTCTTTCGGGTTGAGCGTTCGCGGGGTCGATGGGGCTGGCTTCGTCAGCGGGCGCGGTGAAGGCCGCATCATCGGGGACGAGCGGCGGGGCGGCCATGGATAGCAGCGCCTGCGCGGCATTGGGTTCTGTGTCGTAAGCGGCGCTGCCAGCCAGGCCGGAAATATCGGTCATGTCTGAACTCACATCATGTTTTGTTCAAGGGAATGATCGGGAGCGGCAATCATGCCGCCTTCTTCTTCAGCAGTTCATAAAGGCCATTGTCGTCGATCGAGATCGGCAAAATGGCTCTGCGGGCGTCTTCGACAAGCGCCTGCGCATCGAGCAGTTTTTGGCCGTCCGTTTCCGTCTCGGCCCGATTGCGGCCGGTGTCTGTCTCCGCGGGCACATTTTCGGTTTCCGCCGGGGCGGCCTGCTCAGCGGGCGCAGCTGCAAGTACGGAGATCAGTGTCGTTTCCGATGACGTGTCGGCCGGCGCCTGCGGGTCGTCGCCTGCCGTTTTTTCGTCGCCGGAAGCATCGATATGCTCCTTCACGACGTCCTGGAGCTCTTTAACGTCGTCAAGCTTGCCCTGCGCATTGCGGGCCTGAATATCCTGTTTCCTTTCGGCCTTCACTTCGGCATCGTTGATTTCGCCGATGCGTTCTTCACCACGTTCGGCCTGCAACTCTTCCTTGGTTTTGGGATCGGCGACGTCTTCCAGACGCTGGATGACCTTCAGGGTTTCACGCGTCATGAAACTGGCGCTCTGCGTCTGGTGGTTCAGCGCGTCCTTAACGGCGCGCGCCTCATCGCCATAGGGGTTGGCGATGGCGGCGATCATCTGCCGGGCGGAGACGCCGAGTTGTTTGATGCCGGTCGATTCTTCCAGATCGTCGACGTTTTTCGGCAGGGTCGCGCGCGCCGCCATGATGGCATTCGACATCTGCTCGCCGAAATCCTCTTCCGTGCCGGTCAGGCCTGCGCCCTTCGCAATGCGGGCGGCAAGCGCGGCCATGGGAGCGGTCTTGGCGTCGGCGCCGTCGTTCAGCACATCCACGACCTGCGCTTCCGAAACGCCAAAGGATATCAGGGAAATTTTCCTGGCATTTCCCAGTGCGTCGGATTTTTCGAACTGGGTCAGCGTAAGCGCGTCCTGGAGCCGGCTTGCGAAGGCAAAGCTCGATTCGTTTGCTTCCTGCGTGACGCCAAGCGCAGAAACAAACCGGGAGATGAGGGACAAGAAAGCGTCAGGATCGAGTTTCATGGCGCCGAAGAGATAGGCGCTTATCTTCTCGTTGGCGGCGCGCTGGCTTTCGTCCGGGAGCGGGTTTGTCTTGACCGCATCGTTCTTTTTGGTGCCGTTGGCCTTTTCCTGCTCTTCGCGCTGGCGTTCTTCGATAGTTTCAACCATCGAGCGCATGAGGTCGCTGACTGCAATGCCCGCCGTCCGCTGTAACGGAGTAATCATCTGGAAAATCCCCGGCCGCCCAAAGTTGCGGCCGAGAATAGGCAATTCTGGTAAATCAGTGCTTAAACGAAGCGGCAGAAGGCTCAGCTATGGGCGAAAATATCGGTTTCTTCCCAGCCGAGGAGATCGAGCTTCGCGCGGGTCGGCAGAAAGGCGAAACAGGCGTCGGCATGGTCGAGGCGGCCGTCACGCACGAGACGCCCCGTCAGCTTGTCGCGCAGCGCGTGCAGGTGCAGCACGTCGGAGGCTGCATATTCGAGCTGGGCCGGCGACAGGGTCTCGGCAGCCCAGTCGGAAGATTGCTGGGCCTTGGAAATATCGACTTCCAGCATTTCCTTGAGATTATCCTTCAGCCCGTGCCGGTCGGTATAGGTGCGGGTCAGCCGCGAGGCGATCTTGGTGCAGAAGACCGGCGTGGTCGTCACGCCGAAGGTGTGGAACAAAACAGCGATATCGAAACGGCCATAGTGAAAGATCTTCTGGCGGGCGGGGTCGGCAAGCATCCGCACGAGGTTTGGCGCTTGCCTCTGGCCGGCGGCGATGCGAATGACGTCCGCGGTGCCGTCGCCCGGCGAAAGCTGAACGACGCAGAGGCGGTCGCGGCGCGGCACCAGTCCCAGCGTTTCCGTATCGATTGCGATGGCGCCGTTGTAACGCGCGGCATCTTCGGCAGAAATATCGCCTTCGTGGTAACGGATGGGTGCTGCCATGTCCTGCTCCAGAAATTCCAGTTTCCTGCTCCGGCTATAACGGAAAGAGCGGCGGGACGATACCGTTTTATCGGCTCGCCCAGCGCATCGCGCTCCACCGCCCTTGGTACTTGCCTTTGCGAAAGTCCCCGGGTTAGGGTCAGACATTCTTTCCTGACAAATCGCATGAATTCCTGATGACAAAGAAAATCTATCTCGCCGGACCGGAAGTCTTCCTGCCGAACGCGCGCGAAATGCTCGATCTCAAGGCCTCGCTGGCGCGGGAAGCCGGTTTCACGCCGCTTTCGCCGGGCGATCTGCAAATTCCGCCGGCGGATACCAGGGTCGGTCACGGCTGCAACATCAATGCCGTCGATGAGCGGATGATGCTGGAAGCGGATGCGGTGATCGCCAATCTCACGCCGTTTCGCGGGATCGCGGCCGATACGGGAACCAGCTATGAACTAGGCTTCATGTGCGCGCTGGGCAAGCCGGTCTTTGCCTATACCAATGTTGCGGCCAATCACTTCACCCGCATCAAGGCGCATTATGGCGGCGTCGCCACCCTGGATGAAACGGGCCGTTATCGCGGGCCGGACGGGCTGTCGATCGAGAATTTCGACATGGTCGACAATCTCATGCTGCATGGCGGGATTTTGCGGCGCGGCGGCGTCATCATCATGGGCGATGCTCCCGAAGAGGCCTTGTATACGGATCTCGAGGCCTACAGGCGCTGTCTCGCGGCGGCGGCCGAAAAGTTACTGACACCGATTGACCCTGAAAAAACGAATAGAGTGGAGGTATCATCATGAGCGGAACCATCCTCATCACCGGCGCGACATCCGGCTTCGGACAGGCCACGGCGCGGCGCTTCGTCAAGGAGGGCTGGAAGGTCATCGGCACGGGTCGGCGGGCGGAGCGGCTGGAGGCGCTTTCCGCCGAACTCGGCTCCGCCTTTCATGGCCTCGCCTTCGATATCACCGACGAGGGGGCGACTGGAAAGGCGCTGTCCGGGTTGCCGGAGGGCTTTCGGGATATCGACGTTCTCGTCAACAACGCCGGTCTGGCACTCGGCACCGCGCCCGCACCGCAGGTGCCCTTGAAAGACTGGCAGACCATGGTGGACACCAACATCACCGGTCTCCTCAACGTCACCCATCATCTGTTGCCGACGCTGATCGGGCGCAAGGGTATTGTCGTCAACCTCTCGTCAGTGGCGGCACATTACCCCTATACGGGCGGCAATGTGTATGGCGGCACCAAAGCGTTCCTGCGGCAGTTTTCGCTTGGCCTGCGTTCCGACCTGCATGGCAAGGGCGTGCGGGTGACATCCATCGAGCCCGGCATGTGCGAAACGGAATTTACGCTGGTGCGCACCGGCGGCAATCAGGAAGCCTCGGACAATCTCTACAAGGGCGTCAATCCGATTACGGCGGACGATATTGCCAACACCATTCACTGGGTCGCCTCGCAGCCCAAGCACATCAACATCAACAGCCTCGAACTCATGCCGGTCAACCAGTCCTTCGCCGGTTTCCAGGTCTATCGGGAAAGCTGATTTTCCCACGATTCCGGGGAGTGCTGAAAAACCGGGCAGGAATTGTCGAGCTATGCAGAAATGCAATGCTGCATTGCGAGACTTGCTCTGTTAAAAATCACGGATACCGCTATATTCAAATCATCGAAGCGACGCACTCCTCCTCCCAGCGTTGCTCGATGCGGATCGGTGGTACTCCTCCTCCCAATCGCCGATCAAGTTTGAAGCCTGCCGCACCTCCTCCCGCGGCAGGCTTTTTCCTTTTTGGGCGTGTTTTCCTTGAATATTTTTGGCTGACGACTTCCTGCGCGCCGGCTCAGTGCCGAGGGCGAGCCGTGATCGCCCTTGGATTTCCAGGGGATTTTGAATTTCTCCGTCAAGGCAACGCGTGTTGAAATCAGGCGTGCGTCGATCACATTTCCGTTATGTCTAGATAAATTTGCACAGTTTTGTCGTGGTGCGCCCGGCCGGGCCATTGCTTAGCCCCCGCCCTGTGTTTAAGCATGTGCAAAAGAACGCTTGGGAGGTTGCCGGCACGCCTGTGTCTGCGGCCCGAAAGCGGCGGGGAGAGAATGGCAGACTTTCAAGAGACGCTGAAGCGGTTTCAGCCGATCGCGGTTTCATCGATCGCTGAAGACGAGCTCGGGTTGCGGCTACGCGGCCTGCAGGCGCGAATGATCCAGCAAAATATCAAGGCGGTCTGGCTCGATGCATCATCGTCGCTGACCTATTATACCGGCCTGTCGCTTGGTCTTTCCGAGCGCATTCATGGCGCCCTGGTGCCGGCGGAAGGCCCGCCGGTCTATGTCAGTCCGACCTTCGAGGAGCCGAAGCTTCAGACGCTCATCCGCATTCCGGGTGAGGTTGCCGTCTGGGAAGAGGATGAAAGCCCCTTCGACCTGATGGCAAGGCGCATTGAGGCGCTGGCCTGTCCCGGTCATCTTGTCGCCATCGATCCCGCCACCCCCTTTGTCTTCGCATCGGCCCTCATGCAACGTCTGGAAGGCCGCATCATTTCCGCCCAGCCGATGATCGTCGCCCAGCGGCAGGTCAAATCCGCAGCCGAGATCGCCATCATCCAGACGGCGATGGACGCGAGCTACCGCGTGCAGAAGGCCGTTTTCGAAGGGCTGAGTCCCGGCGTTTCCACCACGGAAGTCGCCGATTTCGTCAACGCGGCGCATATTGCCCTTGGCCTGAAGCCATTATTCGTGGCCGTCCAGTTCGGCGAGGCGACGGCCTATCCGCATGGAGTGCCCCATGCGCAGACGCTCAGCGAAGGCGATATGGTGCTGGTCGATCTCGGCGGCATTCTTCACGGTTATCGTTCCGATATCACCCGCACCTATGTCTTCGGCGAACCGACGGAACGGCAGCGTTTCCTCTGGAACGCCGAGCGCGACGCGCAGGCGGCGGCATTTGCCGCAGCCCAAGTCGGCGCTGCCTGTTCGGATGTGGACAAGGCCGCGCGCGAGAGCCTGAAAGCGGCCGGTTTCGGCCCGGATTATCAGCTTCCCGGCCTGCCGCACCGCACCGGCCACGGGCTTGGGCTGGATATTCACGAAGAACCCTATATCGTTGCAGGAAACACCACGGCGCTTAAGCCGGGCATGTGTTTTTCCATCGAGCCGATGCTGTGCGTTTATGGCGAATGCGGCGTCCGTCTCGAAGACATAGCCTATATGACGGAGGCGGGACCGCGCTGGTTCTGCCCGCCGGAGAAGAACCTCGACCGGTTGTTTCAGCCGGTCGCCGGGTAATTGGTCGGGAGGCAAAGGACCGAACGGCGACATGGGGCTCCCGCGTCGCTGCTGACCAGAAGAGGTAGGCCCCGGGACGGGGCCGCAGGAACTCAGAAAAAGAGGGAAAGGACCACCAGATGAAAACGCTGACCCGCAGTTTGCTTATCGCCTCTGCGATTGCGATCACTTCCGCCATGCCCGCCATGGCGAAGACCTTCGTTTATTGCTCCGAGGCATCGCCGGAAGGCTTCGATCCGTCGCCTTATACCGCAGGCGGCACCTTCGACGCTTCCGCGCATCCGGTCTACAACCGCCTGACCGAGTTCAAGAAGGGCACGACCGAAGTTGAGCCCGGCCTTGCCGAAAAATGGGAAGTTTCGAGCGACGGTCTGGAATATACCTTCCACCTGCGCAAGGGCGTGAAGTGGCACTCCAACGACAAGTTCACGCCGAGCCGCGAATTCAACGCCGATGACGTGATCTTCAGCTACGACCGCCAGCGCGATGCGAAGAACCCGTGGAACCAGTATATCGCAGGCATCACCTACGAATATTTCAACTCCATGGAAATGCCGTCGCTGATCAAGGACATCGTCAAGGTCGACGATTACACCGTCAAGTTCGTGCTGACGCGTCCGGAAGCGCCGTTCCTCGCCAATATCGCCATGCCTTTCGCCTCCATCGTGTCGAAGGAATATGCCGATACGCTGGAAAAGGCCGGCACCAAGGAAGACTTCAACAACCTGCCGATCGGCACCGGCCCGTTCAAGTTCGTCGCCTATCAGAAGGACGCGGTCATCCGCTACCAGAAGAACGCCGACTACTGGGGTGAAGCACCGAAGATCGACGATCTGATCTTCGCGATCACGCCGGACGCCGCCGTTCGTCTGCAGAAGCTGAAGGCCGGCGAATGCCACCTGATGCCGTACCCGGCTCCGGCCGATCTTGCCGCCATCCGCGCCGATTCCAACCTCAAGCTCGACGAACAGCCGGGTCTGAACGTCGCCTATTTCGCCTATAACACCACCGTTGCGCCTTTCGACAAGCCGGAAGTCCGCAAGGCGCTGAACATGGCGATGAACAAGCAGGCGATCATCGACGCCGTGTTCCAGGGCGCCGGTCAGGTTGCCAAGAACCCGATCCCGCCGACCATGTGGTCCTATAACGACAGCATCAAGGACGATGCGTACGATCCGGAAGCGGCCAAAAAGGCTCTCGAAGCCGCTGGCGTCAAGGATCTGTCGATGAAGATCTGGGCAATGCCGGTTCAGCGTCCTTACATGCCGAACGCGCGCCGCACCGCCGAACTCATCCAGGCGGATTTCGCCAAGGTTGGCGTCAAGGCCGAGATCGTCTCCTATGAATGGGGTGAATATCTCAAGAAGTCGACGGAAGTGAACCGCGACGGCGCCGTCATCCTCGGCTGGACCGGTGACAACGGTGACCCTGATAACTTCATGGGCGTTCTGCTCTCCTGCGCTTCGGCAGGCGAAGGCGGCACGAACCGTGCGCAGTGGTGCAACAAGGAGTTCTCCGACCTGATTTCCAAGGCGAAGCAGGCGACAGATGTTGCCGAGCGCACCAAGCTTTACGAACAGGCGCAGGTGATCTTCAAGGAACAGGCTCCGTGGGCGACGCTTGCGCATTCCACGCAGTTCGTTCCCATGTCCGCCAAGGTCTCCGGCTTCACCATGAGCCCGCTTGGCGACTTCACCTTCGAAAACGTCGACATCGCGGAATAATCCCAAACAACGGACGCGCGGAAGGACCCTGTTCTTCCGCGCGTCTTTTCAGGAAAAAGCCATGATCCGGTTCATTCTCGGCAAACTTCTCTATCTCGTTCCGACATTTCTCGGGATCACTTTTGTCGCCTTCTCCTTCGTGCGCGTCCTGCCGGGAGATCCCGTGCTGCTGATGGCGGGCGAACGCGGCATTTCACCCGAACGGCATGCGCAGCTTGCCGAACAACTCGGTTTCAGCCAGCCCATCTGGCAACAATATCTTCATTTTCTCGGACGGTTGCTTCAGGGCGATCTCGGCAATTCGCTGGTTACCAAGAAGCCGGTTCTGACCGAGTTCCTGTCGCTCTTCCCCGCGACGGTCGAGCTTGGTCTCGTCGCCATCATCATCGCAACCTTGATCGGCGTGCCGGTCGGCGTCATCGCTGCCATCCGTCGCGGTTCCTGGTTTGACCAGATTTCCATGACGACCGCGCTTGTCGGCTTCTCCATGCCGATCTTCTGGTGGGGACTGCTGCTGATCATCATGTTCTCCGGCATTCTTCAATGGACGCCGGTGTCGGGCCGCATTTCGCTGATGTATTTCTTCCCCTCCGTCACCGGTTTCATGCTGATCGACAGTCTGATTTCGGGCCAGAAGGGCGCCTTCGTGTCGGCCTTTTCGCATCTTATCCTGCCCTCCGTCGTGCTCGCCACCATTCCGCTGGCGGTGATTGCGCGCCAGACGCGCTCGGCCATGCTGGAAGTCATGGGTGAGGACTATGTGCGCACCGCCCGCGCCAAGGGTATGTCTCCAGCCCGTGTCGTCGGCATTCATGCGCTGCGCAACGCCATGATCCCTGTTATCACCACCATCGGCCTGCAGATCGGCGTGCTGATGGCGGGCGCCATCCTGACCGAAACCATCTTTTCCTGGCCGGGCATCGGCAAGTGGATGATCGATTCCATCTCGCGCCGCGACTATCCTGTCGTGCAGAGCGGCTTGCTCCTGATTGCGGGTCTGGTGATGATCGTCAACCTGCTCGTCGATCTGACCTATGGCCTCATCAATCCGAGGATCCGTCACAAATGACCGATGTGACCACCACTCCCGGCGTCCGCCTTTCGGACGCCGCCATCCGCCGCCGGATGCTTGCCGATTTCTGGTTCTATTTCCGCCAGAACCGCGGCGCCGTCATCGGGCTTGCCGTCTTCATTCTTCTCGTGCTGGTCGCGATTTTTGCGCCGCTGATCGCGCCGCATGATCCGACCCAGCAATATCGCGATGCGCTGCTGGTGCCGCCGGTCTGGCAGGAAGGCGGCCGTGCCGGCTTCTTCTTCGGCACGGACGCCGTCGGGCGTGACATGTTGTCCCGCCTGATCTACGGCGCGCAATATTCGCTGTTCATCGGAATCGTTGTCGTTTCCATCGCGCTCGTCGGCGGCATCGTCATCGGTCTCATTGCCGGCTTCTTCGGCGGCTGGGTCGATACCGTCATCATGCGTGTTATGGACGTCATCCTGGCGTTTCCGTCGTTGCTGTTGGCGCTGGTGTTGGTCGCTATCCTCGGTCCGGGCCTCACCAATGCCATGATCGCCATCGCCATCGTCTATCAGCCGCATTTTGCCCGTCTGACGCGCGCTGCCGTCATGAGCGAGCTCAGGCGTGAATATGTCACGGCCGCGCGCGTGGCCGGTGCGGGCAATCTCCGGCTGATGTTCAAGACCATCCTGCCGAATTGCCTTGCACCGCTGATCGTGCAGGCAACGCTTTCGTTCTCGTCTGCGGTTCTCGATGCCGCCGCACTCGGCTTCCTCGGCATGGGCGCGCAGCCGCCTGCCTCCGAATGGGGCACGATGCTGGCGGAAGCGCGTGAATTCATCCTGCGTGCCTGGTGGGTCGTGACCCTTCCGGGCCTGACGATCCTGATCTCGGTGCTCGCCATCAACCTCATGGGTGACGGCCTGCGCGATGCGCTCGATCCCAAACTGAAGCGGAGCTGAGCGATGAGCCTGCTGAAAATCAAGAACCTCACCGTCAAATTCGCCACCGCCACCGGCGCCTTCACGGCCGTCAACGGCATCGATGTCTCCGTCGACAAACACGAGGTGCTGGCCATCGTCGGCGAGTCCGGTTCCGGCAAGTCGGTATCGATGCTCGCCGTCATGGGGCTTCTGCCCGATACGGCGACGATCACCGCCGACGAGATGACCTTCGATGGCAAGAACCTTTTGGCCATGACGCCGCAGGAGCGCCGCAGGGTGATCGGTCGCGAGATCACCATGATCTTCCAGGAACCGGTCGCCTCGCTCAACCCGTCCTTCACGGTCGGTTTCCAGATCGAGGAGGTCCTGCGCCTCAATCTCGGCATGAGCGGCGCTGCCGCGCGCGCCCGCGCCCTTGAACTGTTCCGGGCTGTCGGCATTCCCGAGCCGGAAACCAAGCTCAAGGCCTATCCGCACCAGATGTCGGGCGGCCAGTGCCAGCGCGTGATGATCGCGATTGCAATCGCCTCCAAGCCGCGCCTGCTGATCGCCGACGAGCCGACCACCGCGCTCGATGTGACGATCCAGAAGCAGATCCTCGATCTGCTGATGAATCTGCAGGAAGAATACGGCATGGCGCTGATTCTCATCACCCATGACATGGGCGTCGTGGCGGAAACCGCCGACCGCGTCGTGGTACAATATAAGGGCCGCAAGATGGAGGAGGCGGATGTCTTGAGCCTGTTCGAAGCCCCGCAGCATCCCTATACCAAGGCACTGCTTTCGGCCCTGCCGGAAAATGCCACCGGCGACCGTTTGCCCACGGTTTCCGATTTCTTCGGCAAGGAGGGCGTTCAATGAGTATCGTTGTCGAAGGCAAGGGCATTACCCGCGACTATCACGTTCCCGGCGGCATGTTCGGCGGCGCCAAGACGGTGCAGGCCCTGAAGGGCATCGACTTTACCGTCGAGCGCGGCAAGACGCTCGCCATCGTCGGTGAATCCGGCTCCGGTAAATCGACGCTGGCGCGGATCATCGCGCTGATCGATCCGGCATCCGGCGGCGAACTGAAGATCGAAGGCAAGCCGGTCGATATCGCCAGACGCCGTCCCGATACGGAGATGCGCTCCAAGGTGCAGATGGTGTTCCAGAACCCCTATGGCAGCCTCAATCCGCGCCAGAAGGTGGGCGACGTCCTGATGGAGCCGCTGGTCATCAATACCAAGATGCCGGCTTCCGAGCGACGCGAGCGGGCCGAAGCCATGCTGGTGAAGGTCGGGCTCGGTCCTGAACATTTCAACCGCTATCCACACATGTTCTCCGGCGGCCAGCGCCAGCGCATCGCCATTGCGCGCGCACTGATGCTGAACCCGGCGCTGCTGGTGCTGGATGAGCCGGTCTCCGCGCTCGATCTTTCGGTGCAGGCGCAGGTGCTGAACCTTCTCGCCGACCTTCAGGAAGAATTCGAGTTGACCTATGTTTTCGTCAGCCACGATCTTTCAGTGGTGCGTTACATCGCCGACGATGTGATGGTCATTTCGAAGGGTGTGGCGGTGGAGCAGGGCACGCGCGAGGAACTCTTCGCCGATCCGAAGCACCCCTATACCCGCCAGCTTTTCGCCGCGACGCCGATTACGGATGTCGATGCCATCCGCGCCCGCGTGGAACGCCGCAAGGCGGCACGGCTGGCAGCGACGGCCTGACGGCTGACGACCGAGGTTAAGAACAGGCCGGATTTCCGGCCTGTTCTTTTTTCAGGACTTTAGGAAACGCTCGATTGCCGCAAGCGCGCCGTGTTCTCGAATGTCTCGATAGGCGGCTTTCAGGGCTGGGACGAAGGTTTCGTTCCTGGGAAGGTCGCTGCCAAATGTGCGCTCGAAAGTCAAAAATCGGTCGACGACTGCATCCGGCGTCATTGCCAGTTGATCCGGCGCATCCCACTCCTTGAAAGCGGGATCGAGAATGGTGATCGGCTGCCCCTTTTCATTCTTGTCCGCGCAGGACCTGATCCAGAGCGCGACGGCGAAAATGACCGCCCGGCTTTCAGCCTTCTCCGCAAGCAATTCGCGCAAGGGGCCAAGAATGCGCAGCGGCACTTTCTGCGACGCATCGGAGGCGATCTGCATGGTCTTGTGCTGCAATGAGGGGTTGGCGAAACGCTCCCGCAGGCCGTCTGCGAATTCCGCCCCGTCGACGGCGGGGTCGAGCGTCCGTTCGATCTCGCGCCAATAGGCGTCGATGAAATCGCGCACGGGCTTTTCATTCCATGCATCCGCCACCGTCGCAAGGCCGGCAATCTGGCCGATGGCGGCGATGGCGCTATGGGAGCCGTTCAGCATTCTGAGCTTCATATGCTCGTATGGCTCGACATTGCCGACGAATTCCACGCCCGATTTCTCGAGCGCCGGCCTTCCATGCGGAAAACGGTCTTCAATGACGAAACGGAAATAGGGTTCGGCCACCACCGGCCAGGCGTCGCTGAGGCCGAGTGCGGTCGAAATCGCCTCGCGGTCGGCATCCGTGGTGGCGGGAACGATCCGGTCCACCATCGAGCAGGGGCAGGCAATATTGGTTCTAATGAAGGATGCCAGTTCCGGATCGGTCAATTCCGCAAACTCCAGCAGAATCTTTTGCAGCACATGGCCGTTGGCGGGCAGGTTGTCGCAGGAAAGGAGCGTCAGGGGCCGGGAACCCTCTTTACGCCTGCGCCGTGTGGCCGCAAGGATGAAGCCGAAGATGGAGCGGGGCCGCTCCGGGTTTTCGAGATCATGGACGATATCGGGGTGATCGCGCAGCAGGCTGCGGGAGGCGAGATTGGTCAGGTAACCTTTTTCCGTCACGGTCAGGGTGACGATGAGGACGCGCGGATCGGCCATCCGCTCCAACAGCCGTTCAGGCACTTCCGGCGCGACGATGGTTTCGAGAATAGAACCGATCACGCGCATGCGCTCGCTCTCACCGTCACGCAGGCAAAAGGTGTAGAGATTATCCTGCGGCTCGATGGCGTCGCGCGTATCAGGGCTGCGCAGCGATGCCGCGACGATGCCCCATCGGGTTTCGCCGCGATTAAGGCAATCGTCGATGAAAACCGCCTGATGCGCCCGATGAAAGGCTCCGACGCCGAGGTGGACGATGCCGGGCGTGACGCTTTGACGGTCATAGGCGGGTGTCGTGACGGATAGCGGCAGGCGGGGCAGGGTTGCAGCGGAAAGCCGATCTGTCATCGATGCAAAATCCCCATGCGGAACGGGGCGGTTGTGGCTTGCGCCGCTCTCGTTGCGACGTCCGGCTTGTGGCGCATCATGTCGGTTCCTCCCCTCACATGCGGAATGATCAGGCGCCGGCCTCTTTGAGTAGCCGGACCTGGCGCAGCGTATTCTGGCGGCTGCGCTCGAGATGCCGCCACAGGGCATCGACGATCTGGGCCTTGCTACCGGCGGCGATGGCATCGGCGATATTCTGGTGCTCCTCAACCGAGCGGGCGTAATCGCCGAGGATATAGACGAAAACCGTGTGGGTCTGGTCGAGAATGCGCTCATGCGAGCCGGAAATGACCGGAATGCGCGCCGCCGACACAAGGGTCGCATGGAAGCTGCGGTCGTAAAAAAGCGCTTTCGACAATTCGTCGAGCGTCGAGCCTTTGGCGAATTCGCGATGTTTCGCAAGGCTTTCCAGAAGCTCCGCGTGCAGGGCTCCATCCAGTTGCCCGGCATCGAAGGCCACTTCCACCGCACCTTTTTCGAGCAGCATTCTGGCGGCGTAAAGTTCCTCCACATCCTCCACGGTGAAATCGCGAACCACCATGCCGCGCCGGGAGGAATTGACCACCAGCCCATCGGCCTCGAGTTTCAGGCACGCTTCCTTGACCGGCGTGGGGCTGATGCCGAGATCGGCGGCAAGCTCGTTCGGGAGCAGGCGTTCGCCGCCGCGCAATCTGCCGCTGACAATGCGCGCGCGCAGTTCCTGATGCGCCTGTTCGGCGAGCGTGACTTTGACCAGCGAGTTCATGGCGGCATCATCGCCCAGCTTTGCGGGACTGGCAATGGTGGAATATTAAAAATAAAAAATTTTTTATTTTACAAAGGCCATTTTTGCTTTAGCTCTATCCGTCATTGGAAGCTGGCTGCTGGAGGAGGGCGGTCTGGCAATTTCCCGAAAGCCATCTTCGCGGTCCGTGGTCGCGGGGCGCGGCGTCTATTCCTCCCCGGAAGCGATCAAGCATCGAGGAATGACCGATCATGAGAATTACCGCTGTCGAACCTTTCATCCTGCACCTGCCGCTGACATCGGAGTCCATTTCCGATTCCACCCATAGCATCACCCATTGGGGCGTCGTCGGTGCAAAGATCAACACCAGCGATGGCCTTGAGGGCTATGGTTTTACCGGCACCCACGCGCATCTGCCGTCGGACAGGCTGATCACATCCTGCATCAGCGATTGTTACGCGCCCTTGCTGGTGGGGGAGGATGCGTCGGAGCATTCGAGGCTCTGGACGAAATTGGCCCGTTATCCGGCTCTACAATGGGTCGGCAGGGCGGGCATCACCCATCTGGCGCTGGCGGCAGTGGACGTTGCGCTCTGGGACCTGAAGGCGAAAAAGGCGGGCGTGCCGCTCTGGCACTATCTCGGCGGCGCGCGCACGGCGGCGGTGGAGGCTTATAATACCGATATCGGCTGGCTTTCCTTCGCGCTGGAAGATTTGCTGGCGGGCAGCGCAAGGGCGGTGGAGGAAGACGGTTTCACCCGCGTGAAGATCAAGGTCGGGCATGACGATCCGAATATCGACATTGCCCGCCTTGCCGCCGTTCGCAAACGTGTCGGTTCCGCTGTTCGTATTGCCATCGACGGCAACGGCAAGTGGGACCTGCCCACCTGTCAGCGTTTCTGCGCGGCGGCAAAGGATCTGGATATCTACTGGTTCGAGGAACCGCTCTGGTATGACGATGTGACGAGCCATGCGCGGCTGGCGCGCAATACATCCATTCCGATTGCGCTCGGGGAGCAGCTCTACACGGTGGATGCGTTCCGCTCATTCATCGATGCGGGTGCGGTCGCCTATGTCCAGCCGGATGTGACCCGGCTCGGCGGCATCACCGAGTATATTCAGGTCGCCGATCTGGCGCTTGCCCATCGCCTGCCCGTTGTGCCGCATGCCGGCGAGATGAGCCAGGTGCATGTGCATCTGAGCTACTGGCACCCGGCCTCGACTGTTCTCGAATATATTCCGTGGATCAAGGATCATTTCGAAGAGCCGATCCATGTGCGGGACGGTGTTTACAAACGTCCGGAGCGCGCCGGCGCTAGCACCACGCCGCTAGCGGAAAGCTTCGCCCGCTACGGCAAGGCGGTGAAATAAAAGGGCGGCGCATAAAATGCGCCGCCCTCATTTCCAAGCGTGCCGTTAGCGCCAGCCGAGGGCCGGTGCTACCTGCTTGAGGATTGTTTCGATCACATGGGCGTTGTAATCGACGCCCAACTGGTTCGGCACCGTCAGGAGCAGCGTGTCGGCCTCGGCGATGGCTTTATCTGCCTTCAGCTGTTCGATCAGCTTTTCCGGCTCGGCGGCATAGCTGCGCCCGAAGATCGCGCGCGTCTTGTCGTCGATATAACCGATCTTGTCGTCGCCTTCGTTGCCGTAACCGAAATAGGACCGGTCGCGGTCGTTGACGAGCGCGAAGATGCTGCGGCTGACCGATACACGCGGCTCGCGGTTATGGCCTGCTTCCTTCCAGGCTTCCCGGAAGGTGCGGATCTGCTGCGCCTGCTGGACATGGAAAGGTTCGCCCGTTTCATCCGTCTTCAGGGTGGAGCTTTGCAGGTTCATGCCAAGCTCTGCCGCCCAGACCGCCGTCGCATTGGAGCTTGAGCCCCACCAGATGCGCTCGCGCAGCCCTTCGGAATGCGGCTCTAGCCGCAGAAGGCCGGGCGGGTTGGGGAACATCGGGCGCGGGTTCGGCTCAGCGAAACCTTCGCCCTTCAGAAGCTCGAGGAAGACTTCGGTGTGCTGGCGCGCCATGTCTTCTTCGCTTTGGCCCTCGGCCGGGCGGTAACCGAAATAACGCCAACCATCAATCACCTGCTCGGGCGAGCCGCGGCTGATGCCGAGCTGCAGGCGCCCGCCGGCGATGAGATCGGCCGAACCGGCGTCCTCCGCCATGTAGAACGGGTTTTCATAGCGCATGTCGATGACGCCGGTGCCGATCTCGATCTTCTTCGTGCGCGCGCCGACGGCGGCCAGCAGCGGAAAGGGTGAGGCAAGCTGGCGGGCGAAATGGTGCACGCGGAAATAGGCGCCGTCAGCGCCCAGTTCTTCCGCAGCCACGGCAAGGTCTATCGATTGCAGCAGCGTGTCCGCAGCCGAGCGGGTTTGCGACTGGGGCGAGGGCGTCCAGTGGCCGAAGGACAGGAATCCGATCTTTTTCATGATGACCTTCCAGATGTCGTAGGATGCCGGCTTTGCCAGCCAGCTTTGTTGTTGTCAGTCATATAAGCAGTTGGGCGCGTTCTCCAATTCGCCACCGGTAGACACGGTGTCGCCGAAATGTGAACGATGCCGCTCAAGCGGTCGTCTTTCGATCGAGCACGAAGAGATTTTGGTGGGCGCGGGCGGTGGTGAGAATGAAATCCATAAGCGAGCGCACCCGCGGCACGTTGGCAAGGTCCTGGTGGCTCGTCAGCCAATAGCCTCGACGCAGCTCCACTTCACCGGAAAGCACCATTTGCAGATCCGGAAAGCGGGCGGCGATGAAATTCGGCAAAATGCACAGCCCTCTGCCGCTTAGCGTTGCGGTCAGCTGCGCAAAAATGCTCGAGGACTGGAAACTCGGCCGCAGACCGGGCAGCACGTCACGCATATAATCGAGGCCCGGTGAGAAGATCAGGTCCTGCACGTAGCCGATGAAGAAGTGGTCGAGCAGGTCCTCGCGCTTTACAATTTTCGGCCGCCCGGCGAGATAGGAACGCGAGGCATAGATATGCAGCGTGTAATCGATGATCTGTTCATTGATGTAAGGACCGGCCTTTGGCGGATCGAGCGTTACCGCCACATCCGCCTCTTTTTTGGACAGCGCCATGATCTGCTGGATCGTCACCATCTCCACCATGATGTGGGGATGGGTGACGGCGAAGTCTTTCAGCCTCTCCACGAAGAAAAAATTGGAAAAACCTTCAGGCGCGCTAAGGCGCACCACTCCGCGCAGCAAGCTGCCGCTTTCGGAAATGTCCGATTGCAGCCTTTCCGCTTCAGCCTCTATGCGCTCGACGGTATCGACCAGCCGCCGCCCGACGGTCGTAAGTTCATAACCGCGCGGATTGCGCTCGAACAGCTTGGTTTTCAGGGAAAATTCCAGCCGGTCGATATGGCGGGAGACGGTGGCGTGGCTGGTGCGCAGGCTTCGGGCGGCCGATGAGAGCTGTCCGGTGCGGGCCACGGCCAGAAAATATTGTAGGTCGTCCCAGGTGAAAGGGGTGGCCATATTTGTCTCCCATCAAAAGTTCTGTTCAAAAATGAACAGTTCCTGTTCGCAATTTGATGATGCCCCGCTCTTGTGTCAACGGCCGAATTCGAGAAGTCTAGGCTCAGGATGCATCGCTTTGAGGAGGGCGGTGTAACCGTTCAAGCGCAATGGTTTCGTTCACCGTTGCACAGACAATCTGAGGCTCGCAATCATCTCTGGGAGGAGAAGTCATGCGCAAGAGTATCGTTTTATCCACGGCCATGGTGCTGGCCGCTGGCACCGCCGCTTATGCCGCCGAGATTTCGGACGGCAAGGTCAAGATCGGCATTTTGAACGACCAGTCGGGCGTCTACGCCAATTTCGGCGGCAAATACTCTTATGAGGCCGCGAAGATGGCGGTTGAGGATTTTGGCGGCAAGGTGCTCGATGCGCCGGTGGAAGTGGTGACCGCCGATCATCAGAACAAGGCGGATGTCGCCTCCAATATCGCCCGCCAGTGGTATGACACCGAACAGGTCGATTCGATCATGGAACTTACCTCGTCGTCGGTGGGTCTGGCTGTGCAGGCGCTGTCGAAGGACAAGAAGAAGATCACCATCAATACGGGTGCGGCAACCACCGAACTGACCGGCAAGCAGTGCAGCCCCTATGGTTTCCACTGGGCCTATGACACCTATTCGCTGGCGGTCGGCACCGGCGGCGCGCTCGTCAAGCAGGGCGGCGACAGCTGGTTCTTCCTGACCGCCGATTATGCCTTCGGTTATTCGCTGGAAGAAAACACCGGCAATTTCGTCAAGGCCAATGGCGGTAAGGTGCTGGGTTCCGTGCGCCATCCGCTCGCCACGACGGATTACTCTTCCTTCCTTTTGCAGGCGCAGTCCTCGGGCGCGAAGGTCATTGGTCTTGCCAATGCCGGTCTCGATACCTCCAACGCCATCAAGCAGGCGGCCGAGTTCGGCATCGTCGCCGGTGGCCAGCGGCTCGCGGCGCTTCTCTTCACACTCGCCGAAGTTCACGGCCTCGGTCTCGAAGCGGCTCAAGGGTTGACGCTGACGGAAGGTTTTTACTGGGATCGCGACGATGAATCGCGCAAATTCGGCGAACGCTTCAAGGAGCGCACCGGCGCCATGCCGAACATGGTCCATGCGGGCACCTATTCCGCCGTGCTGCACTACCTGAAGGCCATAGAAAAGGCCGGCACCGACGATGCCGATGCCGTTGCAAAGGCCATGAAGGAAATGCCGGTCAATGACGTCTTCGCCAAGGATGGCCAGGTCGCCGCCAATGGCCGCATGATTCACGACATGTATCTCATGGAAGTGAAGAAGCCGGACGAAAGCAAGCAGCCCTTTGATTATTACAAGGTGCTCGCCACCATCCCCGGCAAGGAAGCCTTCATGGACCCCGCAAAAAGCGGTTGCCCGCTGGTAACGCAGTAAAGAAGAATAAAAAGGGGAAAGCTTGATGATGATCGCTCCCGCCCCCGCCGGGCAGGCCGAACCTCGCGTCGTTCTTTCGGCGCGTGGTCTCTCCAAGACCTTCGGCGCATTCGCGGCCGTGAAAAACGTCGATCTCGACGTCCACCATGCCCGCGTGCATGCGCTTATCGGTCCGAACGGCGCCGGCAAAACAACGGTCTTTAATCTATTGACCAAGTTTCTCCAGCCGACGGGCGGGGCGATCACCTTCATGGGAACGGATATAACAAGGACGCCGCCGGACAAGGTGGCGCGTCTCGGCCTCGTCAGGTCTTTCCAGATATCGGCGGTGTTTCCGCATCTGACGGTTCTGGAAAATGTGCGGGTGGCGTTGCAGCGGCCGAATGGCCTTGCAACGCAGTTCTGGCTGCCGCTCTCCTCACTCGACAGGCTGAACGCCCGCGCTGAGGAACTGATCGCCACGGTCGGCCTCACACGGGAAAAACATGCGCTTGCGGCCGATCTTTCTTACGGCCGCAAGCGGGTTCTCGAAATCGCCACCACGCTGGCGCTGGATCCGAAGGTTCTGCTGCTCGATGAGCCGATGGCCGGCATGGGCGGGGAAGATGTCTCCCATGTGGCCGAACTCATCCGGGAGGTGGCCAAGACTCGCGCGGTGCTGATGGTGGAACATAATCTGAAAGTCGTGGCGGATATCTGCCATCAGGTCACGGTGTTGCAGCGCGGCGAAATTCTGGCGGAGGGTGATTATGCCACCGTTTCAGCCGATCCGCGGGTGCGCACGGCCTATATGGGCACGGAGGAGGCCTGATATGGCGGCAATGCTCGAAGTCTCCAACCTCAAATCCTGGTATGGCGAAAGCCAGGCGCTGCACGGTGTCGATCTGTCGGTCGGCGAGGGCGAAACCATCACCATTCTCGGCCGCAACGGTGTGGGCAAGACCACGACGCTGCGCACCATCATGGGTATCATCCGCAACCGCAAGGGTTCCATCAAGCTGGGCGGCAAGGATATGATGCCGGTGCCGCTGCATCGCACGGCAAAATACGGCCTCGGTTTCGTGCCGGAGGAGCGCGGCATCTTCGCGACGCTGAGTGTCGAGGAAAATCTGATGCTGCCGCCCGTCGTCGCCTCCGGTGGCATGACGCTCAATGAAATCTACGAGCTGTTTCCCAATCTATACGAACGTCGCACCAGCCCCGGCACCAAGCTCTCCGGTGGCGAACAGCAGATGCTGGCCATGGCGCGCATCCTGCGCACCGGCGTAAAGGTGCTGCTGCTCGACGAGCCGACAGAGGGACTTGCGCCCGTTATCGTGCAGCGCATTGGCGAGGTGCTGCAAAAGCTGAAGAGCCGCGGCATGACCGTTGTTCTGGTCGAACAGAATTTCCGTTTCGCCAGCCGTATCGCCGACCGTTTCTACCTGATGGATCACGGCCAGATGGTCAGCAACTTTCCGGTCAGCGAGCTTTCCGGCCGTATGGGCGAACTCAACAAAGTGCTGGGGGTTTAACGATGACGATGCTCTTCGGTATTCCAATTCAGGCGCTGCTCGGGCAATTGCTGGTGGGCCTTATCAACGGCTCGTTTTATGCGCTGCTGTCTTTGGGCCTTGCCGTCATTTTCGGCCTGCTGCGCGTCATCAATTTTGCGCATGGGGCGCAATATATGCTCGGCGCTTTTGTCGCCTTTCTCGGCCTGCAATATTTCGGCATCAATTTCTGGGCGGCGCTGGTGGTGACACCGCTCGTTGTTGCGCTTTTCGGCGCGATCGTCGAACGCTTCCTGCTGTCGCGGCTTTATGATCTCGATCCGCTTTACGGGCTGCTCTTCACCTTCGGCTTGGCGCTTGTGGTGGAAGGCACGTTCCGCTGGCTTTACGGCGCTGCCGGCCAGCCTTATTCGGTGCCGCGTGAGCTTGCCGGCGGCACCAATCTCGGCTTCATGTTCCTGCCGAACTACCGCGCCTTTGTCGTCGTGATTTCGCTCATCGTCTGCATCGCCACCTGGGCCTTGATCGAAAAGACGCGTCTCGGCTCTTATCTGCGTGCTGCGACGGAAAACCCGACACTGGTGCAGGCCTTCGGCATCAACGTGCCGGTGCTGCTGACGCTGACCTATGCCCTGGGCGCTGGCCTTGCCGGTTTCACCGGAGTTCTCGCAGCGCCCATCTATCAGGTCTCGCCGCTGATGGGCACCAACCTCATCATCGTCGTCTTCGCCGTGGTCGTCGTCGGCGGCATGGGGTCGATCATGGGCGCCATCGTCACCGGCTACATGCTGGGCGTCGCCGAAGGCCTGACCAAGGTGTTTTATCCGGAAGCCTCCAACATCGTCATCTTCGTCATCATGGCCTTTGTGCTGCTCATCCGCCCCGCCGGACTTTTCGGAAAGGACGCCTGATATGTCCAAAGCCACCCACAACCCCACCGCCGGTGCGATGCCGCAAACCGAAGTCTCTGCGACCGCCGGCACCATCAAGACCGTGCTTATTCTGGCTGGCCTTGCTGTCCTCGTCGCCGCGCCGATGTTCGTTTATCCGATCTTTCTGATGAAGCTGCTGTGCTTTGCGCTTTTTGCCTGCGCCTTCAATCTGCTGATCGGTTACACGGGACTGCTGTCCTTCGGCCATGCGGCATTCTTTGGCGGTGCGGCCTATTTCACGGCCTATTCGGTGAAGGAATGGGGCGTCACGCCGGAGATCGGCCTTGTCATCGGCATGGCAGGGGCGGCCCTTCTCGGCTTGGTCATCGGCTTTTTCGCCATCCGCCGCCAGGGCATCTATTTCGCCATGATCACGCTGGCACTGTCGCAGATGTTTTATTTCTTCTGCCTTCAGGCGCCGTTTACCCATGGCGAGGATGGGTTGCAGGGCGTGCCGCGCGGCCATCTCTTCGGCCTTCTCGACCTTAATGCGCCGCTCAATATCTATTACACGGTGCTTGCAGCCTTTGTGCTGGCACTGCTGGTCATCTGGCGTTTCGTCAATTCGCCCTTCGGCATGATCCTGAAATCGATCCGCGAAAACGAGCAGCGCGCCATTTCGCTGGGCTACAGCGTGCAGCGCTACAAGCTCGGTGCTTTCGTCATGTCGGCGACGCTGGCCGGTCTTGCGGGTGGCCTCAAAGCGCTGGTGTTCCAGTTCGCAACGCTCACCGACGTCACCTGGCAGATGTCCGGCGAAGTGATCCTGATGACGTTGCTCGGCGGTATCGGCACCATGATCGGCCCGATTTTTGGTGCGGGTCTCGTCGTTACCTTGCAGAACTATCTCGCGACATCGGATTTCCCGGTCACCATCATTACCGGCCTTGTCTTCATGGCCTGCGTCCTGGTGTTCCGGCGTGGTCTTATCGGCGAATTTTACGCGTCGCGGCTCGGGAGAAAACTCGGCTTTCAGCACCGCAGCTAGACATTTTTAAAACACTTGGAAGGCGGCCTCCGCGTCCGGAACGGTGCGGCAAGGGTGACGCGTGGAGAAGAGCATGGGCGAATATGACTATATCGTCATCGGAGCGGGGAGTGCCGGATGCGTTCTCGCCAACCGCCTTTCGAAAGATCCGAACAACCGCGTTTTGCTTCTGGAAGCGGGCGGCAACGATAATTACCACTGGATCCACATTCCGGTCGGTTATCTCTATTGCATCAACAATCCGCGCACCGACTGGTGTTTCAAAACGGTGGAAGAGCCGGGGCTTAACGGCCGCTCGCTGATCTATCCGCGCGGCAAGGTGCTTGGCGGCTGCTCCTCCATCAATGGCATGATCTATATGCGCGGCCAGGCGCGCGACTACGATATGTGGCGGCAGCTCGGCTGCGAGGGCTGGGGGTGGAACGATATCCTTCCCTATTTCCTGAAGTCGGAAGACTTCTATCGCGGCAAGAGCGATCTGCATGCCGCCGGCGGCGAATGGCGCGTGGAAAAGGCGCGGGTGCGCTGGGATGTGCTGGACGCGTTCCAGAAGGCAGCGGGCGAAGCGGGCATTCCAGCGACCGATGATTTCAACCGGGGCGACAATGAAGGCGCCGGTTATTTCGATGTCAACCAGCGGGCCGGCTGGCGCTGGAACACGGCGAAAGCCTTTCTGAAGCCGGTGCTTGGTCGCAAGAACCTGACGGTGCTGACCAAGGCGCATGTTAAGCGTCTCATCATCGAAGAGGGCCGGGTGACCGGCGTCGAGTTTCACCATGACGGCGTCTTGAAAACGATGCGGGCGCGGCGCGAGACGGTGCTGTCCGCCGGCGCGATCGGTTCGCCGCATGTTCTGGAGCTTTCCGGCGTCGGCCGCGGCGATGTGCTGCAGGCGGCCGGTATCGACACCGTGGCCGAGGTTCAGGGTGTGGGCGAGAACCTGCAGGACCATCTGCAATTGCGCATGGTCTACAAGGTCTCCGGCGTCCTGACGCTGAATGAAAGGGCCTCCACCCTGTTCGGCAAGGCGAGGATCGGGCTGGAATATGCGCTGACGCGCTCCGGGCCGATGTCGATGGCACCCAGCCAGCTCGGCGTCTTCACCCGCTCCTCGCCAGAAAAGGAAACCGCCGATCTGGAATATCATGTCCAGCCGGTTTCACTCGACAAGTTCGGCGATCCGGTTCACAATTTTCCGGCCATTACCGCAAGTGTCTGCAATCTGCGGCCGGAAAGCCGGGGTTCAGTGCATGTGAAAGGACCGGATTTCGCCATGCAGCCGGAAATCCGCCCGAACTATCTTTCCACCGAAGGCGACCGCCAGGTGGCCATCGACGCCATGCGGCTGACGCGCCGCATCGTGGCCCAGCCGTCCTTCGCGCGCTTCAAGCCGGAAGAATACAAGCCGGGTCCCTCCTTTGAAAACGACAATGATCTTGCCAAAGCGGCGGGCGATATCGGCACCACCATCTTCCACCCTGTCGGCACGCTGCGCATGGGGTCGGATATGGAAAGCGTTGTCGATGCGCGGCTGAAATTCCGCCGGCTCGCCGGGCTGCGCGTCGCCGACGCATCGGTGATGCCGCGCATTACATCCGGAAACACCAATTCGCCGACGATCATGATTGCCGAAAAGGCTGCCGACATGATCCTTGCGGATAATCGCTGAAAGGAGCGCACCTATGAAGACCGTCGCTTTTCTCGGGCTGGGACATATGGGCCTGCCGATGGCCGCCAATCTCGTCAAGGCAGGTTATGCCGTCAGGGGATATGATCTTGCCGACGCCTGCCGCGCGGCGGCGAAAGAGGCGGGCGTTCCCGTCGCCTCGGATTCGGCCGAGGCCATCGAAGCCGCTGAAGTAATCATCACCATGCTGCCGAAGGGCGAACACGTCGTGTCGGTCTATGGCGATCTGGTTCGGAAAATCCCTGCTGGAACGCTTCTCATCGATTGCTCGACGGTGGATATGGAAAGCGCCCTGAAGGCGCATGAACTCGCCGCTTCCGCCGCTTGCTCCTCGGTTGACGCGCCCGTATCGGGCGGAACAGGCGGAGCTGCCGCCGGCACGCTCACCTTCATGTGCGGCGGTGAGGCTGCGGCCTTCTCTGCGGCAAAGCCGGTGCTTGAGGCAATGGGCAAGAAGATCGTGCACTGCGGCAAGGGCGGTAACGGCCAGGCGGCGAAGATTTGCAACAACATGATCCTCGGCATCTCCATGATCGCAGTCTCGGAAGCCTTCGTGCTGGGTGAAAAACTCGGACTTTCGCATCAGGCGCTGTTCGATGTCGCCGCCACTTCTTCCGGGCAATGCTGGTCGCTCACCACCTATTGCCCGGTACCGGGACCAGTGCCGACATCGCCCGCCAACAAGGATTACCAGCCCGGTTTTGCGGCGGCCCTGATGTTGAAGGATCTGAAGCTTTCGCAGGAGGCAGCGAATGGAGCCGGGGCTTCCACCCCGCTCGGCGCGGCGGCGGCGGCGCTTTATGAAAACTTCGTCGATGCGGGAAGCGGCGGGCGCGATTTTTCCGCCATCGTTGAGATGCTGCGTGGGGGCGATGCATGATGGACGCCACGCCTTCCGATATTCTGTGGGTGCCGCCGCGTGAAAGGCTGGAGCATTCGTCGCTTTTTTCCTTCGCGACGAAAACGGCAAAGCTGCACGGGCAGGCCGCCGATGACTATGCCGGCCTGCTGCGCTGGTCCATCGACGCGCCGGATGAATTTTACGATGCTCTGTGGGACGAACTCGGCATTATCGGCACGCGAGGCGACGTGGCGTTCAAACCGGGCGCGACGATCCGGGAGGCCGAGTTCTATCCGGGCACGAGGCTCAATTATGCCGAAAACCTGCTGCGCGATGCGGATGAGCGGCTGGCCATCATCGCCTATCGCGACGATGGAACAAGGCGCGAGATTACTCGCAAAGAGCTTTACGCCGAAGTGTCCCGCATGGTGCAGGCGCTTGCCCAAGCCGGTGTGAGGGAAGGCGATCGTGTCGGCGCCATCGTCACCCACGATATCGAGACGATCGTCAGCTATCTGGCTGTCAGCGCCATCGGGGCGATCTGGTCGTCCTGCTCCCCCGATTTCGGCCCCGCCGGGGCCTCGGACCGCCTTTCCCAGATCGACCCGAAAGTCCTCATCGCCGTGCCGGAATATGGTTATGCTGGTAAGCGCATCGATGTAGCCCCGACCATCCGTGCGGTGGCGGAAAGTGCAAGTCCCGAAAAGATCGTGCTGATCGGCGATGCCGTTCCCAAAAGCCTTGCCGATCTCGGCGGCGTGACGCTTACGGATTTCGTCGCGCCTTATGCGGGGGGTGAGATTGCCTTCAACCGTCTGCCCGTCAAGGCGCCGCTGGCGATCCTTTATTCTTCGGGCACGACCGGCAAACCGAAATGCATCACCCATTCCGGCGGCGGTTTGCTTCTTCAGCACATGAAGGAGCAGAAGCTGCAATGCGACATTCAGGAAGGCGAGCGTTTCTTCTATTTCACCACCTGCGGCTGGATGATGTGGAATTGGCAAGTATCCGGTTTGGCGCTCGGCGCAACGCTTGTCACCTATGACGGCAATCCCGGTTATCCAACCTCCGCGCGGCTGATCGATCTCATCGACGCCGAACGGATCGCCACTTTCGGCACATCGGCGAAGTTCATCGACGCTTGCCTGAAGGCTGGGCTGAAGCCGCGTGAAAGCCATGACCTTTCATCGCTCAGGACGATCCTTTCGACAGGCTCGCCGCTCATCCCGCAATCCTTCGATTATATCTATTGCGACTGGAAGGCCGACGTGCACCTCGCCTCCATTTCCGGCGGTACGGATATCTGCGCCTGTTTCCTCGGCGGCAACCCTTTGCAGCCGGTGCATCGCGGCGAATTGCAGGGCGCGATGCTCGGCATGGATATCGATACGCTTGACGACGAGGGCCGTTCCGTTCGCGGCGTCGCCGGTGAACTTGTCTGCCGCAACGCTCATCTGTCCATGCCGGTCAAATTCTGGGGCGATGAGGACGGCTCGCGCTATCAGGCCGCCTATTTCAATCGTTTTCCCGGCATATGGGCGCATGGCGATTTTGCCGAACTGCGCCCCTCCGGCGGATACGTCATCCATGGCCGCTCGGACACCACGCTCAATCCCGGCGGGGTACGGATCGGTACGGCGGAAATCTACCGGCAGGTGGAAACCGTGCCCGAAGTCGAGGAGGCCATTGCCGTCGGACAGGATATCGATGGCGACCAGCGGGTCATCCTTTTCATACGCATGAAAGAAGGCGCGGCGCTGACGGAAGAGCTGGAAAAGACCATCCGCAACCGCATCCGTTCAGGCGCCACACCGCGGCATGTGCCGGCACGGATCATCGCCGTCAGCGCCATTCCCCGCACCCGTTCGGGCAAGATTTCCGAAATCGCGGTGCGCGACACCATTCATGGCCGGCCGGTTAAAAATACCGATGCGCTCGCCAATCCGGAATCGCTCGACCTTTTCCGCAACCTGCCGCAGCTGAAGGACTAGGCCTATGGAGGATCAACCGAAAACCGCGCTTGTCACGGGCTCCACCAGCGGCATTGGGCTTGCCATCGCCAAGCGTTTCGCCGAAGCGGGATTTCGGGTCGCGTTGCATGGCATAGAGACGGCTGAGGAGGCGACGCCGGCGCTGGAGACCGTGGCGAAGGCGGCGCGGCACAGGCCGGTCTATTTTGCCGCCAACCTCGCCCATTATGACGAGAGCGCGCATCTGCCGGAAACCGTCATCGCCGAGTTCGGCCATATCGACGTCCTGGTCAACAATGCCGGCATTCAGAAGGTCGCGCCGATCGACGAGTTCGATTTCGCCGATTTCTCCCGCATCGTCGCCATCTCGCTCGACAGCGCGTTTCACACCATCCATGCGGCCTTGCCCGGCATGAAGGAAAGGGGCTGGGGCCGCATCGTCAATATCGCCTCCGCCCATGGTTTGCGTGCCTCGCCCTTCAAGGGGCCTTATGTGGCGACCAAACACGCGGTGGTTGGCCTGACGAAAAGCGTGGCGCTGGAGGTGGCCGAACTTGGCATTACCTGCAACGCCATCTGCCCCGGTTATGTCTGGACACCGCTTGTCGCCGCCCAGGTCGCCGATCAGGCGCGCGTGCATGGCATGAGCGAGGAGGACGTGGTGAAAAAGGTAATGCTTGCGCCGCAGCCGACCAGACGGTTTGTACAACCGGAAGAAGTGGCGGAAATGGCGCTCTATCTCGCGGGCGATATGGCCCGCTCCATCACCGGTGCCACCATCTCCATCGATGGCGGCTGGACCGCGAAATAATTTTCGCATACCCGCTTTAAGCGAACCGTCTCGTCGACTTCCGTCATTGTTGAACGGTTTCAATCCTGTATAATTTTCGTGGACGGCGGGGTTCAGCGCCGTATTCACGGAAAAGCGGGATGACGAACACAGGGTCTTTTGAGGCGCCGCTGGCGCGCTCACGCTTTGATACGCGCCAAGTACTGAAACGCGACGCCATGGCGCTGTGGCGGGATTCGATCAATGTGTTGTTCGATGCCCGCCTGCGGCGATCGCAGGATGACGGTTTCTTCGCCAGCGTCGATGCCGCTTTCATCGGCAATGTCGCGCTTGGCCGCACCCAGTCGTTCGCGCAGGATTTCGACCGTTCGCGCCATAAGATCGCCCGCGACGGCATGGATGGTTTTCTCCTGCAGTTCTACGTCAGCGGACAAAGCATGTCGCGGCGCGGATCGGGCGAGACAGCAGGCCCCGGCGACCTCTATCTCATCGATATGGCGCAGCCGCTGGCCACTACCACGTCGGATCACGATCATCTCAGCCTCGTCGTGCCGCGCCGGCTGCTGGAAGGCAGGCTTTGCGGTTCCGGCAATCATCATGAACGCGTGCTGCCGGCCGGTCTGCCGCTGGTATCGCTGCTGCGCGAAACGATGACGAGCATCTATCGCCATTTCGACGTCATGAACGCCAGTGAAGGCGCAGCCACGGTCTCTCCGCTTCTGGAACTTGCTGCGGCCGCCATCAACAATCATGTCGGGCACGGCAATGCGCAGGGCGTGCAGCGGGCGCTCAGGGCATCCATCCGGCGTTATATCGACAATCATCTGCTCGATCCGGCGCTGTCAGTGGAAAAGGTCGTGGGCGAATTCGGCGTGTCGCGACGCACCGTCTACCGGCTCTTCGAGCCGCTGGGTGGGTTTTCGGCCTTCATCACCCACCGGCGTCTCGAGCGCGCGATGGATTTCCTGCGGGCGCCGCAATCGGCGCATATGACGATTGCCGAGGTGGCTGCGTCCTATGGTTTCACCAATCCGGAAAATTTCAGCCGCGTCTTCAAGAAGACCTTCGGCCTTTCGCCGCGCCAGATGCGGCATTTCGCGTTGGAAAGCCATGATATTGCACCGGATATTCTGAAGCCGGATAGCGCCGAGTGGACACGCTGGATCGTACGGCTCGGCCGCTGATCACGCCTGGTCGGGCGTTAATCTGGCACTCAATGGCGGCTTGTTGGCACAATTCGACCATTCGCCGCAGTTGCGGCGCAACGGGGATGCGCATGGCCGCCAGACGTGCCAAAAAGGCGAGGTTATTTTTTTAGATATATTGCCTGACAATCATGATGCTGAAAATTCTTGCTTTTCTGGACCTGTGGCGCGGATGGCGCCCTGCGGTGAAAAAATACTTTTCTTTTTCGGACGCCGAATTTCTCAAGGCGCCATCGCCCTCGCTATTGGCGGATTTGGACGGCCTGCCAGACGAGTTATGGGAAATGGATGATGACGGAGCGCACTTGCCGGTCTCCTGGCTTGGGCTCGGGCAAAGCTTCAGCGCGGTGGATGTGACAGGCTGCGACGGCTCAGAGAGGTCTCGTATACCGGTCGAGTGCGGTTAGGCGCTCCGGTGATCTGGAACAAAACCCTGACCCCGGGGATTAGATCAGCAGGGTTACAGGGAGTGAAAGACATGGCCAGAGATAATGCCAGCTATCTTCGCGGTCGGGATGCGCCGAAAAGCGAAACGGCAACACGTGCGCGGCAGGGATCGCGCGGGCGTCCCGTCCTTGTCATTCTGATCGTCAGCGTGTTTCTTGCACTGGTGGTGTGGGCCGTTGTCGAATATTCGGTTTTCGAACCAGACGAAAACCGGCCGCAGAATTCGCAGACAGAAACAGCGCCCGTGCCGCAGCAGCCGTCCGGGTCCGGAACCTTCGACAACAATCCGGCAAATGGCCGTGCCCAGCCGCCATCGTCGACAGAGACAAATCCCGTACCGCAGGATTCGACCGGAGCCCCACAAAACCCGTGACCACCATGGCGTGAAGTTTTTTCGCGACGACGATGATTTTCATGGAACCATATCGCGCCCGATTTCATTTCACGCAAAGTGACAGGAATCGGGGGTTTCATTCATGGCAGTCACCGTCACTGCAGTTTTTCTCACGCTGATCGGCCTCGCGCTGTTCGGTTTCGGCTCTCAGCTCGTCATGCTGGGCGGGAGCTTTTATTACGTTCTTTCCGGGCTTGCCTTTCTGCTGACGGCCTTTCTGCTGTTCAAGCGCAATCGCGCAGCCCTCCATGTCTACGCCGTCTTCATTGTCGCGACGCTTGCCTGGGCCATCTGGGAAGTCGGCTTCGACTGGTGGCAACTTGGCCCGCGCGGCGGCGTCATCATTCTCATCGGTCTCTGGCTTCTGGTTCCATGGGTCAGAAAGCCGCTCGGTTTTGCAAGCCCGACCGGACATAGCTATGGGCCGAATGCCTGGCCGCTTGCCCTTTCCGTCCTCGCCTCCATCGTCGTGGCCGGATATTCCATGGCGCAGGATCCGCACGATACGGCAGGTTCCCTGCCGCAGGAAACGGCCTCGGCCACGCCCGTTTATGGTGGCGATGTCCCTGACGGTGACTGGCATCAATATGGCCGCACGCCCTATGGCCAGCGTTATTCACCGCTCACCCAGGTCAATGTCGACAACGTCTCGCAGCTCAAGGAAGCCTGGCGTTACCAGACGGGCGATGTGAAGCTGCCAGATGACGTGGGTGAAACCACCTATCAGGTGACGCCGCTCAAGATAGGCAATATGCTTTATATCTGCACGCCGCATAATTGGGCGATCGCCATCGACGCCGCCACCGGTAAGGAAAAGTGGAAATACGACCCCAATGTCGGTCTCAATCCGGACCGCCAGCACCAGACCTGCCGCGGCGTTTCCTATTATGCCGAGCCGAATGCCGCTGAAAGCACGGCCTGCGCACAACGCGTCTACCTGCCGACCTCGGACGCGCGGCTGATTGCTCTTGACGCTGCCACCGGTCAGGTCTGCACGTCCTTTGCCGATCAGGGTGTGCTGCATCTTGAGCAGGGCATGAAATACAATCCTGCCGGTTATTATTATTCAACCTCGCCACCCGTCATCGCCGCGGGCAAGATCATTATTGGCGGTGCGGTGAACGACAACTATTCCACACAGGAACAGTCCGGCGTCATCCGCGCTTTCGATGTGAACAGCGGCGCGCTCGTCTGGAACTGGGATTCCGGCAATCCGGCGAAAACCGAACCGATTGCGGCGGGTGAGACCTACACCACCAATTCGCCCAACAGCTGGTCGGTCTTCAGTTACGATGAAGGCCTCGGTCTCGTTTATATCCCGCTCGGCAATCAGGTGCCGGATCAGCTCGGCATGGGTCGCAGCGAGAATGTGGAGAAATATTCCTCCTCCATCGTCGCGCTGGATATCAATACCGGTAAGGATCGCTGGGTGCGCCAGACGGTTCATCACGATCTCTGGGACATGGACGTGCCGGCTCAGCCGGTGCTGCTCGACATCACCAAGGACGGCCAGACCGTGCCGGCCCTCGTCGGCCCGACCAAGCAGGGGGATATCTACGTTCTCGACCGGCGCACCGGCGAGCCGCTGCTGCCGATCACCGAAGAGCCTGCACCGGGCGGGGCAATCCCCGAGGATTTCACCTCTCCGACGCAGCCGACGACGGCGCTGTCCTTCAAGCCGGAGCCGTTGCAGGAAAAGGACATGTGGGGCGTTTCCATGTTCGACCAGCTCGCCTGCCGCATCCGCTTCCATCAGTTGAACTACAAGGGCCGCTATACGCCGCCCTCGCTGAACGGCTCGATCATCTATCCCGGCAATTTCGGCACCTTCAACTGGGGCAGCGTGGCGGTCGATCCCGAACGCCAGGTGATGTTCGGCATGCCGACCTATCTGGCCTTCACCTCGCAACTCGTGCCGCGCGCCGACATTCCGCCGAAGGGTCAGGACGAAAAAGGCAGCGAACAGGGCCTGAACCGCAACGACGGTGCGCCCTATGGCGTGTTCATGGGCCCGTTCCTCGGTCCGCTGCAGATTCCCTGCCAGGCCCCGCCATGGGGTTATGTCGCGGGCGCTGACCTGCGCACCGGCGATATCGCCTACAAGCACAAGAACGGCACGGTCCATGACATGACGCCGCTGCCGCTGCCCTTCAAATTGGGCGTGCCGGGCATTGGCGGGCCGATGATCACCAAGGGCGGCGTCGCCTTCCTCGGTGCTGCCGTCGACAACTATCTGCGCGCCTATGACCTGACGACCGGCAAGCAGCTCTGGGAAGCGCGTCTGCCGGCCGGCGGTCAGGCAACGCCCATGACCTATTCGCTGGAAAACGGAAAGCAATATGTTGTGATGGTAGCGGGCGGCCACGGTTCGGTTGGAACCAAGCCCGGCGATTACGTCATCGCCTATACGCTGCCATAGGGTCTACGGGTCTTCAGGCACAAAAAAACCGGAATGGGTGACCATTCCGGTTTTTGTTTTGGATGAGAGCGCCTTACGCCGCCTTTTTCTCTGCGGCGGCATTAACAGAGGTCTTGGCAAGCGCTGTCAGGGCCTCGTCGGTCTTGGACTCTTCCTTGAGCGTGGCATCCAGCAGTGCGACGGCCTTTGTGTGGCCAAGCTTTTCCGCCCATGCCTTCAGAGTGCCATAGCGGGCGATCTCGTAGTGCTCGACCGCCTGTGCCGAGGAGACAAGGCCGGCATCAAGAGCGGGCGTTCCCTTGAAATCCTCAATGATCTCTTCGCCTTCGGCGATGATGCCCTGAATGGCTTCGCAGGTCTTGCCCTGAGCCCGCTTGCCAATGATTTCGAACACTTCCTGCAGGCGTTCGATTTGGCCCTGGGTTTCTTCTTTGTGCTTTTCAAAAGCCTGTTTCAGCTTCGGGTCGGTGGCCGCCCGGGCCATTTTCGGCAGGGCTTTCAGTATCTGCCTCTCGGCGTAATAAATATCCTTCAGCGTGTCATAAAACAGGTCGTCGAGTTTCTTCTCGGCCATTGGTCCTTCTCCCATGTGTGAAAATATGTGACGTGCGCCCATGCGCACGGGAGGCAAACCCTTTGCCTCGGCCATAGTTCCGGCTCTGTTGCGCGCAACGTTTATATTGCCGAGTGGAACCAACACGGCCTCCTTAAACTTAGTGTGAAGAAATTGCCGGAGGAGATGCGACCTTGCCCCAAAGCCTAGCAGAAGAATTTTCGATGAATATTTCCATCCCCTTCGAGGTGCTGCTGGTGCGTGTGTTCGGCGCGGTCATCCTGTGCGGCCTGATCGGTCTGGAACGGGAGTTTCACAAGAACACCGCTGGACTGCGCACCAACATGCTGATCGGCCTCGCCGCCGTCACCTTTTGCGTCATCACCGTTCATATGATGGAGACAATGGCGGAAGGTCATGAAGCCGCACGGCTCGATCCCATCCGGTTGGTGGAGGCGGTGACGGCCGGCATCGCCTTTCTCGCGGCGGGTGTGGTCGTTTATACCAGAGGCGATGTCAAAGGCTTGACGACGGGCGCCAGCATGTGGCTTTCGGCGGCAATCGGCCTTTCGGCCGGCCTTGGCATGTGGCCGCTTGCCCTTCTTGCTTCGGGGATGGGTATTGTCGTCCTGTGGACGCTGCGCCGCATGCAGGTGGCGGCGGGCATCAAGGAGGACTAAACGACATCAGCCGAAGCGGAAAAGATCGGCATCTGGGTCCTTGCCGCCATTGACGGCGGCGGCCACGATTTCAGCGGCGATCTGGCTGAAGGTAATGCCGTTGCCGCCAAAACCCATCACTGCATAAACGTTGTTCATTCCGGGCACCGGGCCAATCAGCGGCAGACCGGTGGTGGTCGTGCCGAAGGCCGCCGCCCAGCGATATTCCGGTTCTCCCACATCGATGTCGAGAAGCTTTTCGATCTTGCGACGGATCGTTTCCGCCTTGGCGGCGAGCTGGCGCTCCGACTGGTAGGCGGTGGGGTTTTCCTCGTCCTCGCCTCCGGCGATCATCCGCCCCTCCCGGTCGGTGCGCAGGTAGAGATAGGGATCGGAGGCCTCCCAGACGATGTGGTTCTCCAGCCAGTCGGGCAGGTCAAGCCCCTTTCTGCTAGCCAGCGCCCAGGTGGAAATGATCTGGTGCTTCGGGCTTTCGAGCATTTTCAGAAATTCATAGCCGGTGCAGAAAACGACATTGCGTGCGGAAAGGATTTTGCCACCGGCGGTGGCGAGGACAACCGCGTCGCCGAGGTTTCTGAGATCGGTGATCTCAAGCTGCGAGACGATTTCGGCACCGGCACCCGCCGTGTGGCGCAAAAGGCCGGCCGTCAGCTGTGCGGGATTGGCGGAGGCCGAGATATCGCTGAGGATGGCGGCGGTCCGATCCAGCCCATATTGCTCTCTCAGTTCCGCAGCGGTGAGGAAACGGGCCTCGATGCCCGCTTCTTTGCGGGCATCCGCTTCGGCTTTCAACGCGCGCGATCCCATGTCGTCTCCGGCGAGATAAAGCGCCTGTTTGCGCTTCATGCTGCAGGAAATGCCGAGCGAGGAGACGATTTCCTCCAGCCGCAGGACGGCGCGGGCGGAACGCTGCCATGCCCTGTCAGCCGCGTGCCTGCCGATCATCTTTCGAAGCTGCGTCAGCGGCGTATCGATCTCGTGCTGGATCATCGCGGTGCTGGCGACGCTGCTGCCCATGACCGGCTCACGCCGGTCAACGATCAACATGGATTGACCTGGCCGTTGCAAGGCGTGGGATACGAGTGCGCCGCTGATGCCGGCGCCGACGACAATCGTATCGTAATGGTCGGCCTCCGGCATGCGCCTGCTGCGGACTCCGATACGCGGGCTATCCGCCCACACGGGTTTTGAGTCCCTGAGGTCACGTTCTCTTGTCAGTTCCGATGTCGGCATGAAATCATCCTGAAAGGTGTCACGGCTCGGTATAGCCGGCGACATTGATGGTGAGCGTTACGCTGCGGGGATCGTTGCGGAAGAAAAGCGTGCCGGTGTCGCGAGACTCCGAGGCGACGTAATCGAATGTCACATCGGCGCTCTCCAGCGTCGCGTCGTTTTGCTGCAGGTCGCCGCGCACCTGCACCTGCGCCGCCGTCGTCATGGAAAGGTTGCGGATGTCGAATTTCACCCGGTATTGCCCGGCTTGCCCCTCTACGCCGGTAACGGCGATGTCGAAGCGGGCATCCTCCGGCCTGTAGCGATATATGTCATAACCGATCGAGCCCAGCATGGCGGCGACCAGAAGCGTGCAGATGGTTCCCGTCACCCATTCGATCCAATGCGGATCGGCGCTTTCCATCTGTTTTCCGTTTTTGGATATCGTCATCTTGTCCTCACAGGATCAGCCGGGCCGACGCCGCGCCGATCGAGGCGGGCACGCCGAGAATGACGGCGGCATTCATGATCTGCGATAGCGAGGTGTGGTCGAGGCGCTCGAAGGTCCAAAGCGTATAGATGCTGATGGCGATGGCGACGACATAGCCGGGCAGGGTGAAGCGGATGAAGGATTGCCACCACTTCTGCCCTTCGTGCAGCTGGTGCGAGCCCTTGAAGTGAAGCGCGTAGACAAAGCCATGCATGATGGCGATCGACAGCAGGCAAAGCGCCAGAATGTGATAGGGCGTCACCTTATAGGCGATCAGGATCATTTCTTCCGTCGGGGCGACATTGAGGCCGAGGAAAAGCGCGCCGACCATCATCATGAACAGTTCGTGCAGATAACCCGTCTCGCCCGAATATTCGCCCTCCTCCTCATCCTTCGTATCAGAATGCTGACCGAGCTGGCTGCGCCCAAGAAGCGCGCCGATGCTGGCTGGAACGGATTGCAACGCAATCTTGGCGATGAAGTTGGAGGCGGTGATCTGGTCGTTCAGAATGCCGAACAGCAGGAGTACGGCGGCGCTGACGGCGATGCCCAGCCCATAGGCCGTTATCGCGTCGCGCAGCGCCTGACTCCAGGAGTTAACATTCTCGAAACCGATGCGGCGGGCGAGAAGCAGCAGCAGCGGCAGGTTGAGGATGCAAAGCAGGAAAAGCCGCCATGAATTGATGTAAAGGCCGAGAAACCACATTTCCATGGTCATCAGCATGGGCAGGGCAAACAGCAATGCACCCGCCGTGCCGCGTGCGAGACCGATCAGAAATTGCCCGACCTCGTCATCATCCGCATCTCTTTGATTGATCGCCGCCACCATGCTGCCCCCTGTCCAGAGCGATAACGCAATGGTGTTTTTCCGGTTCCGTGGGTTTATTTCGCGGGATCGATGAGAGCGATGCCGAATTCCCGGCGATAACTGCGCCGCAACTCCGCAGGTGTTTCGCGGATGACGACTTCCAGCGTTGGCCGCACCACTCCTTTGAGAAAATGGCCGCCCTTCGTGGAGCCGTCGGCAAAGCCCAGAACCACATGCAGGTGCGGATTGGGTGTGTCGTTCTCGTCAAGGGTGATATCTCCGAGCAGGCTCAGAACCTCGCCCTGGTCGGTGATCGGTATTTCATTGTAGTCACGCGTCGAAAGGTCGAAAAAGGCGAGGGTCGCCGTGGCGAAAGCCCCGATCGCGCTCACCGAGGCGGCGTTGATGTTCTCGGCCTTGGCAAAGCGCCTGATGGCCTCGAATGCTTCTTCTTCGGGATCAATGACGAGGATGAAGGTACGCTCCGCGCCGCTTGCCAGCAATCTGCTTTTCATGTCTTCCTCCCAAATAGAAGTGCCGCCGGAAAACCGGCGGCACGGGAATAAAGGTGCGTGTCTTAAGCGGCGCGGCGTTCGTGGCGGCCTTCCTCGACCTCTTCCACGATCTTGGCGACAAAGGCGTCGAGATCGTCAGGGCTGCGGGAGGTAACGATCCCCTTGTCCGTTACCACCTTTTCATCCTTCCAGTTGGCGCCGGCATTCTTGAGGTCGGTCTTGATCGACCAATAGGAGGTGGCGTCGCGGCCACGCAGGGCGTCGGCTTCGACAAGCAGCCACGGTGCATGGCAGATGGCGGCGACCACCTTGCCGGATTTGACGAAATCGCGGACCACCCGCATCGCATCCTCGTCGTGACGCAGAATATCTGGGTTGATCTGGCCGCCGGGAAGAACCAGCGCGTCAAAATCTTCCGCTTTGACGGCTTTCGCCAAGAGATCGACGGCGATGCTGTCGCCCCAGTTCTTCTTGTCCCAGCTCTTGATCTCGCCCTCTTCGATGGAGGCGATCTTCACGTCTGCACCTTTGGCCTTCAGCTGGTCATAGGGCACGCGCAATTCGGAACGCTCATAGCCGTCCGTTGCGAGAATGAGGATTTTTGCGGCGTTGATAGCAGTCATGTCTTTCTCCTTGTAGGTTTAGTCGTCCTTGTCGGAATTGATAGATGGCAGGAAAAACTCCACGTCCTTGCGGCGCTCCGCATCGAGATTTTCGATATGCGTTTGCCAGAACCGTTCGGCCTCCGCCGGTTCGTGCTCCCATTGGCGCACGAAGGTCTTGTTATCGTCGATCATCACCTGACGCGTGCCGCCGAGACGCAGATATTCTTCCGCAAGTTTGCGTGTTTCGGTCTTTTCCATGTCGCGGCTCCTTGTGCGTCGAAAGCGGGAACGGAGGGGCGCCGGATGGGTAAGAAGCTCGGCTGCCGTTTCGTTGGCCATCGGGAGAAAACGGAAAAATCCCGATGTTCTTCAGCACCATCGCGTCCGTTTGACACGGCGGCCCCTCCAGTTGGAACAACGTGATCTTTCCGGTAAGGTTCCGTAGTTTTCCGGCGGCGTCATTGCCGAGCGGAATGTATCGCGCGCAATTTTTCACCGGAACAAACGGGCATGTCCGGCTGTTTTATCCCCGATGCAGGGGAGGCGGCATGGCAGCCAGACAGAGCGACGGTGAATACCGGAATAACCACGAAAACAAAGGCTTCTGGTCGATCGATTTCGGCGGCTCGCCCGTTATCGGCACGGCCATCCATGACGGCCATCGCATTAGACCTGACGTGTCGCGGCTCATGGCCCTTTCCCCGGAACAGAGGCTGAGGGAGGAAGACCCTTTCACCGGTGAGATGATCGCCGGGCTGACGAACCGTATCGTCGTTCACCATTCACGTTTCGAAATCGATCTCAACCGAGCGGCCGATCAGGCGATCTATCTGAAGCCGGAACAATCCTGGGGGCTTGAGGTCTGGAAAGAAGAGCCGGCGCAGGAAGCCGTCCGGCAGTCGCTCGACTTTCACGCCGACTATTACACGATGCTGGAGACTATGCTCTCCGCAATCGAAAGGCGGCATGGGGCTTTCGTGGTGCTTGATATACACAGCTATAATCATCGCCGGCAGGGTGCGGCCGCGCCACCGACGGCGCAGGCGGAAGCGCCCGATATCAATATAGGCACCTTCTCCATGGATCGCAGCCGCTGGGGCGATATCGTGAGCGCGGTCGGGCGCCATTTCGCGTCAGCGACCATCGGCGAACGCCACCTCGATGTTCGCGAGAACGTGGCGTTTCAGGGCAAGGGAGAGCAGACCCGTTTCATCCACGAAAGGTTCGCAGAAAATGGCTGCGCCATCGCAATCGAGTTCAAGAAATTTTTCATGGACGAGTGGACGGGAAAGCCGGATGAGCGTGTGGTGGCGGATATTCGCCAAGCGATCGCGGCACTCCAGCCAGTAATCGAAGAATGTCTGAGGTCGCGGCGATGAACCCTTCATCCGCCCCCAGCGCGCCCTCTCCCATCGCCGATCTGGTCGATGACGTCGTGTCCTGCCTTGAGGCCGGCAAGGCCATCCGCCGCGATGTCGGCAAAGACGGTCGTCTGCATATCGACCGGCCGCTGCCGTTCCTGTGCCTGCATCTGACCGGCGGCACGAAAAATCTCGCCGCCCGCGATATCGCCGCCGCCCATGCCTCCTATCTGATCGTGCCGACCATTCAGGAGGCGGCGCCGCTGATCGAGGCTATTGGCACGGTCGTGCGGCAGCGTTTCGGCGCCTTCATCGTGCTCGATATCGGCGAACTGGAGCATGACATCCTGCTGGCCGACGATTCACCTTTCCTGCCGCATTTTGAGGTTTCGGTCTCCGCCACGTCAGAACCGGAAACCCAGAAAGCGCGTCGGGTCTTCATAAAGGCAGTCTGCGATGCCGAGGTACGCTTTCGTACGCCGCGCATCACCCGGCCGGAACCGGAAGCCGATCCGATCCTCCGGTTTCAGAATGCCGGGCTGGATTTTCCCTGCATCAGCGTGCGTTTTGCGCCGATCTATCGCCAGCCGGAATCCGGTGCCGATTATCCCGGTTTGCGGGAGACGATGATCGCCGATCTTTTCGATGCGGGTTTGCAGGCCTTTTCGTCTTTTTCCTCCGATATGGATGCGTTAAACGTCGCCAGTCACAGGGCGCTGGGTCGCAAGGCCTTTGTGGATGCGGTGAAACGCGCCGACCGATCTATCGACGACATCGTCTCGTCGTTCGATTTTCTACTCTCGGTCACGCCCATCAATGCGCGACGGGCCTTCGAGGAGTTTCGCGACGGCGGCTTCCAATACGCGCCGCGCCTGCTTTACCGACCGCTGGGCGTGGATGTGGAAGAGCAGAAGCGCAAGCTTTATTCCGTCGCCTTCGATCACCTCGAAGACCCTGTGCTCTATCATCTTTATCGGGAGAAACAGCGGGAGATCGATCTGCAGCTGACGATGCTGGCCAGCCTGCATCATCGTACCTTCACCGATTTCTCCCGCGCGCTCTACGGTGCCGTCGAACCCGCGCTTCTGACGCTGGCGCTTCATGTGCTCAAGGATTGCCCGCGCGGGCAGGAAAGTGGCGAAATCGCCATGGTCGATTGTTATGCTGTCGCGAACAAGTCGCGCGAGATGGTCGAGACCTATCTGGCGGAAGAACCGGAGTTCAAGGCGCGCGTCGAAATCCGCGACGACCTGCCGCCGGGCATGATGGTGACGGGCGAGAAGCTTTTGATCTCCCGCCATACCGTCATGGAACAGCGCCGTGTCGAGGCGCTGCTGTCGCATGAGATCGGGGTGCATCTTCTCACCTATTTCAATGGCTCGTTTCAGGGGTTGCGGCTCTTCCGCACCGGCCTTTCCGGTTACGAAGGCGTGCAGGAGGGGCTGGCAGTGCTGGCGGAATATCTGGCTGGCGGTATGACGCGTGAGCGCCTGCGGCTGATCGCTGGCCGCGTTGTCGGATGCGCCGCCATGCTGGATGGTGCAAGCTTCGTGGAGACCTTCCGTATCATGACCCGCGATCACGGGTTCGATGAGGCCGGCGCCTTCAACATGGTGCTGCGCATCTATCGCGGCGGCGGTCTCTCCAAGGATGCGATTTATCTGCGCGGGCTGGCCGAGGTGATGGACCATCTACGAAAGGGCGGGGCGCTCGATCCGTTCTGGATGGGTAAGATCGCCGCTCAGCATTTTCCTGTCATGCAGGAGCTGGCCTTGCGCGGCCTGTTACGTCCCCCTGGGATAAGGCCTGCATTTTTATTGCCCGCCAAGGCCAATGAGCGCCTGGAGAAAATCCGGGCGGGATTATCCATCGCCGAACTGGCGACTTTATAGGAGGGGCTTCATGCGTATCGCATTTTTCGTCAATTCCATCGAAACCGAGGGGCCGACCTTCGCCACGGGCCTGCTGGCCATGGCCGCGCTCAATCGCGGCCATGATGTGGTCTATCTGACACCGGGGGATTTTACCCTGCGCTCCGATGACACGCTGGCGGTTCATGCCACTGTTGTCCGTAAGGGAAAATACAAAAAGCCAGAGGCTTTCCATGTGGCACTCCAGGACAAGGCGCTTGAGCGCATGACCATGGACGTGGAGGAAATCGACGCGCTGATGCTGCGCAACGATCCGTCGCTCGACCAGACCACCCGGCCATGGGCCGTTCATGCCGGTATTCTGTTCGGCAGGCTTGCCGAGCAGCGCGGCGTGGTGGTGCTGAACGACCCCGAAGGTCTGGCGCTTGCGCAGAACAAGCTCTATTTTCAGAGCTTCCCGGAAATCGTTCGCCCAACGACGCTGATTTCCCGCAACGTCGAGGAAATCCGAGCCTTTGCCGATGCGCACCCGAAGGGCGTCATCGTCAAGCCGCTGCAGGGCTCCGGCGGCAAGAATGTTTTCAAGATCGGGTCGAGCAAGGAGACCAATCTCAATCAGATTTTCGAGGCGGTGAGCCTTGAGGGTTATCTGATTGCGCAGGCCTATCTGCCGGCCGCGAAAGAGGGCGATGTGCGGTTCTTCATGATGAATGGCAGGCCGTTGATGCGCGATGGCCAATATGCCGCGCTTCGCCGGGTGCCGGCCAAGGGAGACCTGCGCTCCAACATCCACGCCAACGGCACCGCCGAGGCGGTGAAGGTGACGGATGAGATTGTCGAACTGGCTGAAATGATGCGTCCGAAGCTCGTGGAGGATGGCATGTTCCTTGTCGGCCTCGATATCGTCGGCGACAAGATATTGGAGGTGAACGTGTTTTCGCCGGGCGGGCTGTCGAATATCCTTGAACTCACCAATGTGGACTTCAGCGATACAATCATCGAGGCGGTGGAAACCAAGGTGTCGATGCAGGCGGCATCCGGTGGTGCCCTGTCGAACAGGCTGCTGGCGACACTCTGATTATTATTATTCTTTCAGTTTGCCGTTCATGTCGCGATACCAGGCGACGAGGGCCTTGATGCCCTCCTCGACCGGGGTCTGCGGCACATAACCGGTCAATGCCCTCAGGAGATCGGGCGAGGCGAAGGTGCGGGGAACATCGCCCTGCTGCATCGGCAGCATGTTGCGGATCGCCGGCTTGCCAACGGCCTTTTCGATCGTTTCGACAAAATGCATCAGTTCCACCGGCTGGCCGCCACCGATATTGACGACGCGGAAAGGTGCGTGGTGCGAAAGCGTGTCGGTCACGCCTTCCTGCGTCACACGGTTTTCCTCGGAGGGGATGATCTGGCTCAACCGGACAATGCCCTCCACGAGATCGTCGATATAGGTGAAATCACGGCTCATATTGCCTTGCCCGTAAATATCGATGGGCCGGCCGTTGGAAACGGCATCGACGAATTTGATCGGTGCCATGTCCGGCCGTCCCCACGGGCCGTAGACCGTGAAGAAGCGGAAGGCGGTGGTGGGCAGCTTGTGCAGATGCGCATAGCTGTGCGCCATCAGTTCCATGGATTTTTTGGTGGCGGCGTAAAGCGTCATCGGCTCGTCGGCCTTGTCGCTTTCCGCAAACGGGATTTTCTCGTTGGCGCCGTAGATGGAAGAGGTAGACGCCAGCATCAGGTGCTTGACCTCAAGGCTTCTGGCAAGTTCCAGCATGTTGAACGAGCCGATGAGATTGGAATCGATATAGGCGCGCGGATTTTCAAGGCTGTAACGAACCCCGGCCTGTGCGGCGAGGTGGATGATGATTTCCGGTTCTGCTGCTTCTGCCGCCCGCTTCAGCGCATCGGTATCTTCCAACATGCCGATCTCGGCCCGGAAGCCGTTGGAGCGGGCAAGGATGGCGTGGCGTTTTTCCTTGAGGCTGACATCGTAATATTTCGTCATGCCATCGAAGCCGGTGACAAAATGGCCGGCATCCAGCAGCCGTTTCGCAACGTAAAAGCCGATGAATCCTGCCGTGCCGGTAACCAGATAACGCATGATGACTAAGTCCCGAATCCGTTGGTGCGTTTGCGGTTAGACCGAAGCGCGGAAAATCTTTTGATGAAATTGCGAAAGCGCAGCCTTCAGGTGCCGTTGCCCGGGCTGCCTTCATGCGGGCGGCCGACGGCGGCATAGATGAAGCCATGCGCGGCAACTTCATCCGTTCGGTAGATATTGCGCAGGTCCACGAGCACAGGGCTTTTCATGATGGCTTTGAGGCGCGGCAGGTCGAGCGCGCGGAACTGGTTCCATTCCGTCACGATCACGACGGCGTCGGCGTTTTCCGCGGCTTCGTAAGGGCCGGCCGCATAGTCGATGTCTTCCATCAGGTGCCGGGCATTCGCCATGCCTTCCGGATCGTAGCCCACCACTTTTGCGCCACCATCCTGCAAAGTCTGGATGATGGCGATTGCCGGGCTGTCGCGCATGTCGTCGGTATTCGGCTTGAAGGTGAGGCCAAGCACGGCGATCTTCTTGCCGCGCACATCGCCGCCCACAGCGTTGATGACCTTGCGGCCCATGGCGCGCTTGCGGTTGTCGTTGATGGCGATGGTGGTTTCGATCAGCCGCACCGGCGCATCATAATCCTGCGCGGTCTTGGCGAGCGCCAGCGTGTCCTTCGGGAAACAGGAGCCGCCATAACCGGGGCCGGCATGCAGGAATTTCGGGCCTATGCGGCCATCGAGACCGATGCCGCGCGAGACGTCCTGCACATTGGCGCCGACCTTTTCGCAGAGATCAGCCATTTCGTTGATAAAGGTGATCTTCATCGCCAGAAAGGCGTTGGCGGCATATTTGATGAGTTCGGAAGCGCGTCTTGTAGTGAAGAGCAGCGGTGACTGGTTGAGGTAAAGCGGGCGGTAAACCTCGGTCATGACGGGGCGGGCGCGCTCATCCGAAAGGCCGACGACGATGCGGTCCGGCCGCTTGAAATCCTCGATGGCGGCCCCTTCGCGCAGGAATTCCGGGTTGGAGACCACGGCGAAATCGGCCGAGGGGTTTTCTTCGCGAATGATGCGCTCCACCTCGTCGCCGGTGCCGACGGGAACAGTAGATTTGGTGACGATGACGGTGAACCCGTCAAGCGCATGGGCGATCTCCTTCGCCGCCGCATAGACATAACCGAGATCGGCATGGCCGTCGCCGCGCCGCGAGGGCGTGCCGACTGCGATGAAGACGACATCGGCATTGGCGACAGCTGCGGAAAGATCGGTCGTGAAACTCAGCCGGCCAGCCTTGGCGTTGTTGGCGACGATGGTTTCCAGACCAGGCTCGAAGATGGGGATATGGCCGCTTTTCAGGGCTTCGATCTTCTCCGGCATCTTGTCGACGCAGACCACGTCATGGCCGAAATCGGCAAAACACGCGCCGGACACGAGGCCGACATAACCCGAACCGATCATCACAATCCGCATTCTTTTTCCTTTCGGTTAGCGAGGCCATGTTAACGCAGCAGCACCGGCCGGGGAAATCGGCGGGTGAAAAATCGCATGATGATGTTTAGCCGCCTTCATGTCCGTCGCCAAGCGCCACGATCAACACCGGCTAACCTCTTTCCATGACGGTGATGTGATGGCCGTGGCGGGACAAATTTGCCGCACCTTGCAGCCGATTGCATCGATGCTGTGAGATCGCCCATTTTTGCCTGTTTTGCGGCTTGCACTCATAGGTAGCCGGGTCTAGCCATAGGGTCGAGGATCAAATCTGCCAGACCGTCTGTCCCTTGGTTGGGGCGTCCAGGTCGCGTCACGCGGCCGGGGGATGCTTTGCATTGCGGTCGATGTTGGGGAAGTCAAATGCAAAAGGGTTTTCTGCTCGGTCTGTTCGCTTATGCGACCTTTTCCATGGGCGATGCCACAATCAAGTCGCTGGGATCGCAGATCAGCGTCTTCGAAATAGGCTTCTTCAGCATTCTTTTCTCCGGCATCTTCATCTTCTTCAGCAAGCCGCGCGAAGAAAGGTGGCGCGAATTCTGGCGCATGAGCCGGCCCTTCGCCGTGCATGGCCGTGCCATCTCCGGGCTTTTCGCCGGTATTTTCGGAATCTATGCCTTCACCACCATTCCGCTGGCGGAAGCGTATGCGCTGATCTTCCTGTCGCCGCTCTTCGTGACCGTCCTTTCCGCCGCCGTGCTGAAGGAGAATATCGGCCCGTGGCGCTGGGCGGCGGTTCTGGCCGGCATCGTCGGTGTCATTCTCGTCGTGCGGCCTGGTTTCAAGACACTGGAGCTCGGGCATATTGCCGCCATCGGCGTGGCATTCCTTGCGGCCATGACCATCGTTCTTTTGCGCTCGCTGGCGGGCAAGGAAAAGCGCACCTCGATCATGGGCGTGCTGTTGATCTATGGTTTGACCTTTAATGGCATCGCGTCGATCCCCGATTTCGTCATGCCCAATCTGCACCAGTTGCTCGCCTTCGCTTTCATCGGGCTTTGCACGGCAACGGGCCAGATCACCCTTCTGGTCGCAACCCGCATCGCGCCGGCAAGCCAGATCGCGCCCTCGCATTATTCGCAAATCCTCTGGGCCGTGGCGATCGGCATTGCTTTCTTCCACGAATATCCTGACGCCACTGCTGTGCTTGGGCTCGCCGTCATCGCCGCATCGGGACTGCTGACGATGATCCGTGAGAAGGTAAGGCTCGGCACCGTGCGCTGGAACCCGTTTTTCCGCAATCGTCTTTGAACTCACCCTTGATCGGAAACAGTGCGTCAACCGAAGCGCGGCTTGTGAAGCGGCGGCGACCCGGCCCATAAGGCTTTCATCTTTAGATGAACGGGGAGCCGCAAATGCTCGTGGATGGAAAATGGACCGCCGACTGGCATCCGGTGCAGGCGACGGACAAGAAAGGCGGCTTTGTCCGCCAGACCTCCGGCTTCCGCAACTGGGTGACACCTGACGGTTCGGCGGGGCCGACGGGCGAGGGCGGTTTTGCGGCCGAAAGTGGCCGCTATCATCTTTATGTCGCGCTGATCTGCCCCTGGGCATCGCGCACGCTGATTGGCCGAAAGCTGAAGAAGCTGGAAGAGGTGATTTCCGTTTCCGTGGTCGAGCCGGCGCTTTCCGATGAGGGCTGGAAATTCGGCGACTATCCGGGTTCGGGCCGCGATACGCTCAACGGCTTTACCTATATGCACGAGGCCTACACCAGGGCGGATCCGCATTATACCGGTCGCGCCACCGTGCCCGTGCTTTGGGACAAAAAGACAAAAACCATCGTCAACAACGAATCCGCCGATATTCTGCGCATGTTGAATTCCGGTTTCGGCGCTCTGGCCGATGATGGCGTGGACCTGTATCCGGAAGGTCTGCGCGATGAAATCGATGCTCTCAATGACCACATCTATCCGCGCCTCAACAACGGCGTTTACAGAACCGGTTTCGCCACCACGCAGGTGGCCTATGAAGAGGCCTTCGCCGACGTCTTCGCAACGCTTCAGGAGCTTGAAAACCGTCTTGTTTCAGGCGGGCCTTTCCTTTTCGGCGATCTTCTGACCGAAACGGATGTCCGGCTTTTTGTGACGCTGGTGCGTTTCGACGCCGCCTATTACGGCCTGTTTAAATGCAATCTTCGCCGCATTGCCGATTATTCCGCGCTGCACGCCTATATGATGCGCGTGCTGAACGTTCCGGGCGTGCGCGACACGGTCAATATCGATCACATCAAGCGTGGTTATTATTCCATCAAGGCGCTCAATCCGACCCGTATCGTGCCTGTCGGCCCCGATCTTCCAGGACTTGACGGTGTTTCCCTTCGCCCTTTTCATCTGAGCAGATGATGGATTACACCGGCTTGCCGACCTGATCGAGCAGCCAGGCCTGAAAGGCGCGGGCCAGCGCATTGTCCTGCCGTCCTTCCGGCAGGGCGATGTAATAACTCTTGTCGGTCCGCAGGGGAATGTCGAAGACGATTTCGAGGCGGCCGGAGGCGATCTCCGCCTCGATGAGATATTTCGGCAGAAGGGCAAAGCCGATGCCGCTCGCGGCTGCCTCGATGATCATCGAAAACTGGTCGAAACGGCTACCCTGATAAGCGTTAGCCGCCGTCACACCGTTCATCTCCAGCCATTCCGTCCATAGTTTCGGCCGCGTCGTCACATGCAGGAGCGGTTGTCCGGTCAGGTCCTGCGGCACGCTCACGCTGGCGCGGCGCAGGAGGGTGGGGCTCGCAACCGGCACGATCACCTCGTTGCATAAAAATGTGCAGGTGCCATGCGCCCAGACCGGCTGGCCGTAATGAATGGCGAGATCGAAACCTTCCTCATCGAAATCGAAGGGGTGGGAGCGCGAGCCGATAGTGATTGCCACATCAGGATTGTTGTCGATGAAGCGGCGGAGGCGCGGCATCAGCCAGCGGCTGCCGAATGTCGGCAATGTCGCGACGGAAAGCGATGCGTGCGATGTTCCGGCTGAAACCGCGCGCACCATCAGCTGTTCGGACTGCTGCAACAGGCGTCGCACGTCCGGCAGGAATTTGCGGCCCGCCTCCGAGAGCACGACCCGCCTGCGGATGCGCTCGAAAAGCTGCATTCCCGTCTGCGCTTCGAGTTCACCGATCTGCCGGCTCACCGCGCTCTGCGTGAGGTTGAGTTCTTCCGCCGCACGCGTAAAATTGCCGTGCCGCGCCGCGCATTCGAACGCTTGCAGGGTAACGATGTCAGGGACCAGTCTTCTGCGTGGATCCATTCCATTCTCGCATCAACTTACCCGCTTTCCTCATTAGAAAGCGTTATTGTAGCCATATATGATTACGGGAAAGAATGGAACGGTGCAAAACGCCAGTTCCAGAGAACGGATGACAAATTCGGGGAAAGAAAAGTGACGGGAGTTGAAAGCGCCGCGTCAAAACGGCCTTTCCTCCCTTTTTTAGCCAAAAGGACGACGGATATGGATGCGACCACGAAGCTCGATGTGAAACAGGAAGCGGCGGCCCTGCTCGACAGGATGGGCGTTGCCCGCGAACTTTATACCAGCGGCGATATGGCGTCCTTCAGCCCGGTGACGGGTGAGCAGGTCGCGAGCCTGAAGACCGTTTCGGTCGAAGGTGTCGCAGCCGTGATCGACCGGGCCGACGCCGCTTTCAAGGCATGGCGCAATGTGCCGGCTCCCCGTCGTGGTGAGTTGATCCGGCTGCTCGGTGAGGAACTGCGCGCCTTCAAGAGCGATCTCGGCCGTCTCGTGTCGCTGGAAGCAGGCAAGATTCCGTCCGAAGGTCTCGGCGAAGTGCAGGAAATGATCGACATCTGCGATTTCGCCGTCGGTCTTTCCCGCCAGCTTTATGGTCTCACGATCGCCACCGAACGTCCAGGCCACCGCATGATGGAAACCTGGCATCCGCTTGGCGTTGTCGGCGTCATCTCCGCCTTCAATTTCCCGGTCGCGGTATGGTCGTGGAATGCGGCGCTCGCCATCGTCTGCGGCAATTCGGTGGTCTGGAAGCCTTCGGAGAAGACCCCGCTGACGGCACTTGCCGTTCAGGGCATCTTTGAGCGCGCCGCCGCCCGCTTCGGCGATGCGCCGGAAGGTCTCTCGCAGCTTCTGATCGGCGACCGCGCCGTTGGCGAGGCATTGGTGGATAATCCCAAGGTGCCGCTCGTCTCGGCCACCGGTTCCACCCGCATGGGCCGTGATGTCGGCCCGCGTCTGGCGAAACGCTTCGCCCGCGCCATTCTGGAACTCGGCGGCAACAATGCCGGTATCGTCTGCCCTTCCGCCGATCTCGACATGGCGCTGCGCGCCATCGCCTTCGGCGCCATGGGCACGGCCGGTCAGCGCTGCACCACACTTCGCCGTCTCTTCGTGCATGACAGTGTCTATGACCAGCTCGTGCCGCGCCTGAAAAAGGCCTATGCGTCCGTTTCCGTCGGCAACCCGCTGGAAACCTCCGCACTCGTCGGTCCGCTGGTCGACAAGGCGGCTTTTGACGGCATGCAGAAGGCCCTCGAAGCGGCGAAAGCGCATGATGGCGTGGTGAATGGCGGCGGCCGCGTGGATACGGGTGCGCCTGATGCCTATTACGTCCAGCCGGCGCTTGTCGAAATGCCGAAGCAGGCGGGGCCTGTGCTGGAAGAGACTTTCGCGCCGATCCTCTACGTCATGAAATACAGCGATCTCGATCAGGCGATCGACGACCACAACGCCGTTGCCGCCGGTCTTTCGTCATCGATCTTCACCCGCGACATGCAGGAATCGGAACGGTTCCTGTCGTCGGAAGGCTCCGATTGCGGCATTGCCAACGTCAATATCGGCACTTCGGGTGCGGAAATCGGCGGCGCCTTCGGTGGCGAGAAGGAAACCGGCGGCGGCCGTGAATCCGGCTCCGACGCCTGGAAGGCCTATATGCGCCGCGCCACCAACACCATCAACTACTCCAAGGCGCTGCCGCTGGCACAGGGTGTTTCGTTCGATATCGAATAATCGCCTCTTCCAGAGAGAAATTGATCCACCATGCCGGCGCGGCTTCATCCACGCCGGCATTTCTATTCGCCGTGGCGGCACCAAGGGACAAGGCATGAACCGGCAGGGCCGAGACCCGCCGGACAATATCGTCAGCCAATGCTCATCAGGCTGGCGTTGCCGCCGGCGGCCGTGGTGTTGGCGCTGACGGAGACTTCTTCGACCAGCCAGTCGAGATTATAGGGCTGGCTTTCCCCGCAAAGCGCTTCCGTCGCCGCGGCCTGAACGAGAGTGAGCGGGCCGGGCAGGGCGGCGATCTTTTTATTGACCGTCACGATACGATCCGCGTCTCCCTCAACCAGCGCGCCGGCGAAGGGACCGGATTTTTCCCAATCATCCGCCCAGACGATGCGCGAGGTTACAGTGGCCGGCAAGCCATAGATCGACTTCTCCAGTCCAGAAGCATTGTCGATGACAACCGCGTTTCCGGTCGCAAGCGCTGCCGCTAGCTGGCGGTAAAGCCCCTGTTCGGTTGCCGGAACCAGCAGAACCTTTCCACGCGGATGCAGCGCATAGACATTGCGCTCGCCGACAGGCCCCGCCAGCTCGGTTTCAAAGCCGAGGCCGGAAAGCGCTGCCGCCTGACGTGCGGCTTCGGCCGCGACGGTTTCGCCGTTTTCGTCCAGCCAGCGGGCGAGATCGACGGCTGCCTGATCCTGCTGGCTGGCGATGCGGTCGATCTTTGGCGCCTTTTGCGTCATGCGGCCGAGATAAAGCGGGCCGCCCGCCTTGGGGCCGGTGCCGGAGAGGCCGCGTCCGCCAAAGGGCTGCACGCCGACAACCGCGCCGATGATGTTGCGGTTCACATAAAGATTGCCGGCCGCGACGCGGGACAGAACGTGCTGGATCGTATCGTCGAGCCGGGTGTGCAGGCCGAAGGTGAGGCCGTAACCGGTGGCGTTGATCTCGTCGATCAGCCGGTCGAGATTGTCGCGCTTGAAGCGGATGACGTGCAGCACCGGGCCAAAGACTTCGCGTTTCAGATCGGCAAGCGATTTCATCTCGATGATCGTTGGCGGCACGAAGGTGCCCCTGCCGGTCTCACCCGCAAGCGAAATCTGTTCGATGCGGTGGCCGAGCCCGCGCATGCCCTCGATATGCTTTTCGATGATGCCCTTCGCCTCCGCGGTGATGACGGGGCCGACATCGACGGAAAGCTTGTCGGTGCGGCCGATCCGCAATTCATGCAGTGCGCCTTTCAGCATGGTCAGCGTGCGGTCCGCCACATCTTCCTGCAGGCAGAGGATGCGCAATGCCGAGCAGCGCTGGCCGGCGCTATCGAAGGCGGACGCGATGACATCGGCGACGACCTGCTCGGCAAGCGCGGAGGAATCGACGATCATGGCATTCTGTCCGCCGGTTTCTGCAATCAGCGGCACCGGCTGGCCATTGGCCAGAACCCGACCGGCAAGCTGGCCCTGAATGAGCCGCGCCACTTCCGTTGAACCCGTAAACATTACACCTGCCGTCGATGGTGAACCGACGAGTGCTGCACCTGTTTTACCGTCGCCCGGCAGAAGCTGCACGGCGTCTTCCGGAACGCCTGCCTCATGCAGCAGGCGTATGCCCTGAGCCGCGATCAGCGGCGTTTCTTCGGCGGGCTTTGCCAGAACCGGATTGCCGGCGACCAGCGCCGCCGCTACCTGACCGATGAAGATCGCAAGCGGAAAGTTCCACGGGCTGATACAGACGACCGGGCCGAGCGGCGTTTCGCCGGCCTTGAAGTTTCTGCGGGCTTCCGCCGCATAATAACGCAGGAAGTCGATCGCCTCGCGCACCTCGGCAATCGCGTTCGGCATGGATTTTCCCGCTTCGCGCATGATGAGGCCGAGCAGGGCGGGCATCTCGGCCTGCATCGCGTCGGCGGCGCGCTCCAGGCAGGCGGCGCGTTCATCCACCGGGGTGGAAGGCCAGTTCGAGGCCGCCGCCCGCTGCATGGCCGCTTCGGCATCGGCTTCAGTCGGTTCGGTCACATGGCCGACGATATCATTGTGGTCGCCGGGATTGAGAACCGGGCGCGCGTTACCGCCTGCCTGCGGCGCGGCGGCTTTCCATTCCGTTGCTGTACCTGCCTTGAGGGTTCCGTCTAGTGCGGCGAGCGTCGTTTCGTTGGAAAGATCGAGGCCGGCGGAATTTTTGCGTTCAGGGCCGAACAGACCTTCAGGGGCGGCGATGCGGTCGTGACGCGCGCCGGGAACGGGGTAGGTTTTAACCACCGTGACCGGGTCTTCCAGCAGGGAATCCACCGGCACGGCGGGGTCGGCAATGCGGTTGACGAAGGAAGAGTTCGCACCGTTTTCCAGCAGGCGGCGCACGAGATATGCCAGCAGCGTCTCATGCGTGCCGACGGGGGCGTAGAAACGGCAGGGACGGTCGAGCTTCTTTTTGCCGACGACTTCGCTGTAGAGCGGTTCGCCCATGCCATGCAGGCACTGGAACTCGTAGTCGCCGAGTTTGAAGTCTGGACCGGCAAGATGGTAGATCGTCGCCATGGATTGCGCATTGTGGGTGGCAAACTGCGGAAAGACCAGATCGCGCGCGGCGAGCAGCTTGCGGGCGCAGGCGATGTAGGAGACATCCGTGTGCACCTTGCGGGTGAAGACCGGGAAATCCTCCAGCCCCTCCACCTGTGCGCGCTTGATTTCCGCGTCCCAATAAGCGCCCTTGACGAGGCGCACCATGATGCGGCGGCCCGCACGGCGGGCGAGATCGATGATGTAATCGAGAACGAAGGGGCAACGGCGGCCATAGGCCTGCACCACAAAGCCGAGGCCGTTCCAGCCAGCGAGATCCCTGTCGAGCGCCAGTTCTTCGAGAAGATCGAGCGACAGTTCCAGCCGGTCGGCTTCCTCGGCATCGATATTGAGGCCGATATCGTATGTCTTGCTGAGCAGCATCAGCGATTTGACGCGCGGAAGAAGCTCAGCCATCACCCGCTCAGCCTGGGCGCGGGCATAACGTGGATGCAGCGCCGAAAGCTTGATGGAAATGCCCGGCCCGCCATAGATGCCACGGCCGGCCGACGCCTTGCCGATGGCGTGGATGGCGTTTTCATAGTCCTTGTAATAACGCTCCGCATCCTTGGCGGTGGTCGCGGCTTCGCCGAGCATATCGTAGGAATATTGGAAGCCCTGTTCCTCCAGCGGCTTCGAACGCTTGATCGCTTCGCCGATGGTTTCGCCGGTGACGAATTGCTCACCCATCATGCGCATGGCCATGTCGACGCCACGGCGGATGACGGGTTCGCCGGCGCGGGCGATGAGCTTGGTCAGCGCCGACGAAAGGCCGCTATCGTTTACCGTCGACGTCAGCTTGCCGGTGATGACGAGGCCCCAGGTGGCGGCATTGACGAAGAGCGAGCGCCCTCCGCCAATATGGGACTTCCAGTCGCCGCGTGCGATCTTGTCGCGGATAAGCGCGTCGCGGGTGGCTGTGTCGGGAATGCGCAGCAGCGCTTCGGCAAGGCACATCAGCGCCACGCCCTCGTGGCTGGAGAGCGAATATTCCTGCACCAGCCCCTCGACGCCGGTGCCCCTGGTCTTGGCGCGCAATGCCTCGATCAGTTTGCGGGCGGTGTCGCGAATGGCTTTCGCCTCTTCAGCCGTCACCGTTGCCGCCTCGATAAGCGGCGCCAGGCATTCTTCTTCCGGGCGACGATAGGCGGCGGTGATCGCCTTGCGCAACAAGCTTTGCTCGCGCACCGGCGGCGCAAAATTCTGGAAAATATCGTTCGCCACTACACCGGCGTTGCTTGCACCATCGGCCATTCTGAAAAACCCTGAAAACGCTGTTGAAGACAGACCTACGGCGGCCGCGTGTCCTCCGCCCGCCGCTTTTCATCTCTGGCACAGACAATATCATCATCGCAAAAATTGCTATGGCCCTATTGTCGGGATAAAACAGGCTATATGAACTTTTATTTTTTAGATAAGGCGTAAAATCGCGTGGCAAATAGTCAAAAAACAGACGGTCTGGACCACTTCGATCTCAAGATCCTCGAGGCGCTCAGCGAGGACGGGCGGATGTCCGTTCTGCAATTGTCAAAACGGGTCGGTCTTTCCAAGACGCCCTGCCAGACGCGGCTGAAGCGGCTGGTGGATGAAGGCTATATTCTCGGCTTCCGCGCCATGCTCAATCCGCAGAAGCTCGGCGTCGATCACATCGCTTTCGCCGAGGTAAAACTCTCCGATACGCGTGAAAAGGCGCTGGAGGAGTTCAACGCGGCGGTGCGCAAGATCAAGGAAGTGGAGGAGTGCCACATGATCGCCGGCGCCTTCGATTATCTTCTGAAGGTGCGCACCAGCGATATTCGCAAGTATCGAAGGGTACTCGGCGAAAAAATCTCGAGCCTGCCATCCGTGGCCAACACTTCGACCTTCGTGGTCATGCAATCGGTCAAGGAAACCGGCATCTGAAAAGCGGCCATGAAAAAACGGGCAGACGTTTGCCTGCCCGTTTCTGTCGTTCAATTTCCTCAGCGCGCCGTGGCAGCGGCGGTCACCGCGCTCATCTGCGCATCCGGGCCGAACTCGTTTTCGTTCTCGATGCCGAGCAATTCCTGCAGGCGCAGTCTCGCACGGCTCACGCGGCTCTTGATTGTGCCGACAGGGCAACCGCAAATCTCGGCGGCTTCCTCGTAGGCAAAACCCGAAGCCCCGATCAGCAGGATGGCTTCACGCTGGTCGTCCGGCAGCTTTGCGAGTGCTGCACGGAAATCCTGAAGGTCTACCGAACCATGCTGTTCCGGCGGCACCGACAGGCGCGAGGTATAGACGCCGTCCGTATCCTGCACCTCACGGCCGGATTTGCGAATCTGGCTGTAGAACTCGTTGCGCAGGATCGTCACCAGCCATGCCCGCATGTTGGTGCCAGGCTGGTAGCTGTCCTGTTTGGCCCAGGCCTTCATGATCGTGTCCTGCACGAGGTCGTCGGCACGGTCCCTCGAGCGGATGAGCGAAATCGCGAAGGCGCGCAGGTTCGGCAGCGCCGCCAGCATTTCCCGCTTGAAATTGTATTCTGTCTGTTCCGGCTCTTTCGCCATCATTCCTCCGAAGCCTTCGTCTTGGCTCTGCTTTCGGCTTCATCGAGTTTTTCGAGAAGGTCGAGGAATTTGTCAGGGATGCCTTCATCCTGAACGGCATCATAAAGCTCCCTGAGCTTGCGGGAAATCACCGCCCGTCCCGAGTGTGGAACCTGGGGGGCGGCCGGATTGTCCGGCTGGTCTTGGTCCGATTGAAATATTCTCATAACGTCCGGTATTCCTTCTGCGTCGTGGCAAAGAATGCGCGGTGAAAAAAATAGTTCCGGCGATCCGGAACTATTTTTGACATGCGCACGTTGCTATCGTGGGTTTGCGTTGCAGACCGCATGAAAGGGGAGAATTCCATGTCAGTTTCTACACGCATCGCACCGCACCTGCCATATCTGCGCAGGTTCGCGCGTGCCGTTTGCGGCTCACAATCGACGGGCGATGCCTATGTTGCGGCAACACTCGAAGCTCTGATCGCCGATATCAGCATTTTTCCGCAGACAAGCAGCGATCGCGTTTCGCTCTATCAATTGTTCGTATCGATCTTTAGTTCCGTCACGATCAATATTAAGACCGACGAAAACCTGTCGGGATGGGAAAAACGCGCCTCGGCCAACCTCTCCGCCGTGCCGGCGCTGGCCCGTCAGGCTTTCCTCTTGACGACGGTCGAAGAATTCACGCCATCGGAAACCGCAGAAGTCCTGAAAGTCTCCGAGGATCAGGTCGGCAAGCTGATCGACGAGGCAGCCTCTGAGATCGCCCGGCAGGTGGCGACCGATATCATGATCATCGAGGACGAACCTCTGATCGCGATGGATATCGAGCAGATGGTCACCGATCTCGGTCACCGTGTCACTGGCATCGCCCGCACGCATACGGAAGCGCTCGATCTCTTCCATCGCACCCAACCGAAGATGATCCTTGCCGATATTCAGCTTGCCGACGGCAGTTCCGGTCTCGATGCGATGAAGGACATTCTTGAGATGACCACCCTCCCGGTTATCTTCATCACGGCTTTCCCCGAGCGTCTTCTGACGGGCGAACGGCCGGAGCCGACCTTCCTCGTGACGAAGCCGTTTAATCCGGACATGGTGAAGGCGCTTATCAGCCAGGCCCTGTTTTTCAACGAAAGCTCACGCGCCGCGGCGTGAATTTTGCCGAAGCCGCAGGCTGACCGGGAACCAGTCTGGCGCCCGGGCGTTGGCGGTTACAGTCGTGGGGCTAACCTGCGGCGTTCTGCAAGGAGATGAATTTGCATCGGCTGGCATGGCACAACGCGGAGAGGAACGAAAGCGAACTTCACGACTCGCTCGTTCTCGCCTTGCTCGATTCGGGTGAAACAGTCATGCTGCAGGACTGGAACCGCGACTATATATTCGTGGCCAATCTGCCGGATGTCTGGAAACTTCCGGCCGATTCCCACCCGACCGACGAAAATCTGTTCGGCAAAGATCTCTCCGCGCGGCTTGCCGAACTTAAAAAGGACATGAAGACGGCGGGCAGCCGCGGTATGCTGGAAGTCAACGCCGGCAACGATCGTGTCTTTCAGTTTCAGGTCCACTCCACCTTCAACCAGTCGAACCAGGTGGTGATGAAAACCACCATTCGCGAGGTGACGGCGGAAAGGCGGCGCGAGCAGCTTCTGCGCTCGTTGCTGCGCGAGGTCAGCCACCGTTCCAAGAATCTCCTGGCGATCATCCAGAGCCTTGCAGGCCAGACGGCCCGCTTCAGCCTGACCAAGGACGATTTTCTGAGAAAGTTTCGAGGACGGCTACATGCTCTTGCGCAAAGTCAGGATCTCATCACGGATTCGGACTGGCGGGGCGCGCGAATATTCGAGCTGCTGCGCCAGCAATTCGATCTTTATGTGCCGGAATATCCGAACCTCATCCATATGGAAGGCGAAAACCTGCTGCTAAATCCGAACGGCGCGCTTTATATCGGGCTCGCCTTCCATGAACTGGTCGTGAACACCGTCAGCCATAGCGGCAATCTTGCCTATCACCCCCCCATATCCCTGCAATGTCGTCAGGAGGGTGAGTTTTATATGGTTGAATGGAATGAGCCGATGATGCAGTCGAAAGAGCCGGTCGAAACCCGGCGTGGCAGCTTCGGCAGCGTGGTGCTCGAAAAGGTGGTTCCCTCCGCGCTGGGTGGAAGCGCCGAATACGAGTTGACGGCTAAGCGAATCGTCTACCGGCTGAAATTTCCTTCCGGCGACAGCGTGGACGCCGCCTGAAATCGCGATATCGGGCGCGACGCCGGGTTTAACGCTCATGTCCTGGAAATCAAAAACAAATAGCACGGCTCATGAAAAGAGCCGTGCTATTTTATGACAGGTTTTCAGGGGTGAAACCTGTTTATTTTCAGCCAAGCTTCAGGCGGGGACGGGGGAATTGCTTGGCCTGCAGTAAGAATGCACCTGCCGGGAATAGGTTCCCGCAAAATGCATTTTTTAACAATCGACAAATGAGCTGCTTTTGAACCCGCTTGCCAGCATCAGTGCTGGCCTGTCTGTTCCGATCTTTTGGGCGTGAAATAACGCATCGGCGCCTCCAGCGTCCACTCGAAGCCGGCTTCACGATATTCCGTCAGCACCTGCCCACCGAAGGCGCCTTCCGCATGCCTTTTTATGACCGTGGTGCCGAAACCCTTGCGGCTCGGTTCGCTCGCCGGAGGGCCACCGGTTTCGGTCCAGACGAGGTGGATCATCTGGCGCCCGTCTTTTTCAAACGGCTGCCAGCGCACGGTGATTTTTCCTGTTGGAACCGACAATGCGCCATATTTGATGGAATTCGTCGTCAGCTCATGGATCACCAGGCCGAAATTCTGTGCTGCTTCCGGGGAGAGCATGAAATCATCTCCGATCAGCAGGACGCGATGCGCCACGGTGCCGAAAACTTCGAGATGGGTCTCGATCAGCTTGCGGATCGGCAGGCCTTGCCATTGAACCTCCGCTAAGGCCCGGATCGACATTCCAAGGCCGCGCAGGCGGTGATCCACCTCCTTTTGAAATTCCGGAATACTTTTATTTTCGCGTCCCAATTGCCGTATCATCGCCTGAACCAGCGTCAGAATGTTCTTGGAACGGTGTACAAGTTCGTGCAGCAGCAATTGCAGCCGCTCTTCTGACTGGCTTCTGTCGAAGGACGCGTTGGAGAGTGCTATGGCGACCTGGTTGGCTTCCTTTATCTTGGTATCGATGGGTGCGACGATCTCGCCCTCACCGATGCGCTCGGCCATCAGGGTCAGATCACGAATGGAGCTGCGCAATTGCCGGCCGACCAGATAGGCGCCGCCAATGGCGATAAGCACCAGCACCAGGCTGCCGATCATCATCTGTCGCCAGGTATCTATCAGCGCCGCCTGGCTTGCGGCGAGCGGACCCCACATCACCGTCTTCCATTGCCAGCCCGGTAATTGGGCATAGGCATAGAGATTGCCCTTGCCGTCAAAAAAATTGCCGCTGAATGCCTGCATCTCCGAAAGGACGTCCGGGGTGACAAACGGCTTGCCCATTTCCGCCTCATCGGGCGCGCTTGAGACGACAACGCGGTTGTTGCCGTCAATGATGGCGACCGCCCAGTTGCGTGGCAGGGTTTCCGTGGGAATGAGCCGGCTCAGGTCGCTGGTATTCTGCGTTAGGATCAGGGCGTCTCCGGCGGCGTCCAAATCCGGGCCGAGCGGCAAGGTGACGTTGAACACCCATTCCTTGCTGGTCTGGCCGAAAAACATGTTCGAGACGGTGATGCGGCCAGAGTCGATCGCTTTGGCCAGGTTGGCTTCCGCCGGCACCTTGCCGAGCGGCTGGCCATAGGGCATGCGTGTATTGAGACGCTGCTGGCCATCTTTGGTCGTGAGAATGGCGTAGAGGCCCTCCCGCTTCAGGCTGTCGGCGACGCGTCCCTGAAACGCGGCGAGATTGCCGCTTTCAAGTTCCGGGAATTGCGACAGGAGATTGAGAGACGTGGCGATTTCCTGCAGGCGGCGGTCGATATTGCGCGAGGCCACCCGCACGTCCTCGATGGTTTCCCGTTGCAGGTCGTCGCGTTTTTCCGCTTCCAGGCGCAGCATCAGATAGCCGCCAAAGAGAATGAGCGGCAGGGTGATGACGGTAGCCATCACCACCAGATAGGTGCCGATGGAAGCCGTTGGGAAAAAATTCGCGCTGCGCCGACGCAAAGCCGAAATCATGTCTTTCAGTCTGTTGCCGGGTAGAGGCATACAAAACTCCGGCAGTTATGGCATTGTTACGGCACGGATAATACCGTGCCGTCCCTCATTAGCAATGCCTGATTTTTTACCTTCGGTCGTTGTGGCAGGCCACAATTGCATCGGTATGATTGAAAAAATCGGAACTATTTCAACGACCAACCCGTTTGCCTGACGAACCGGTCGAGCAGCGGGTATGAAATTCATCACCGCCGGCCAGTTGAGAACGATGAAAGGAAGGTACGAAATGGCAAAGAAAATTACTATCCTCGTCACAGCTGCTTTGATGGGCACCACGGCTTTCGCGCCGCTGGCCATCGCTCAGGGTACGACCCAGCCCGCACCGGCAAATCCGAGTGCGCAGACAGAGCCGGCAAACCCGCCTGCCACCCCGATGACGCCTGCCGCCCCTTCTGCCAATGACAGCGCGGCCACAACGATGGGTGGCGCCTATTTGACCGAGCAGGGCGAAACGCAGGTCAGCGCGAACGATTATATCGGCAAGTCGGTCTATACGGCGGCCGATGAAAGCATCGGTAACGTCACCAACCTGATTATGGAAGAAGATGGCGGTCTGGTTGCTGCGGTGATCGGCGTCGGCGGCTTCCTGGGCATCGGCGCAAAGGATGTTGCGGTTCCGATGGATAAGGTAACGATGACGCGCAACGCGCAAGACGGTACAATCCGCCTGACAACGACGGAAACGGCGGAAACGCTGAAGGCCGCTCCCGAATTCAAGACGCTGGAACAGCAGGCGAGCGAAAAGAACGCGACAACGCCGGCGGCCCCTGACGGCACGACGACGTCCGCCACCAAGCCCTAATTCCCGTCCCTGGGAGGCAGGAGCGGGACCGGCTTCAATCACCTGTCCCGCGAGAGGCACCGGCCAACAGGCCGGTGTCTTTTTTCTATCTGATCGCCGGCTGTTCAATCGCCCGCATTGCGGGAGGAGTGCCAGGCCCAGGCGGATTTGATGATGTCGGAGAGGGAATAACGCGGCTCCCAGCCGAGAACCTCCTTCGCCTTGTCGTTATTGGCGACGAGTGTCGTGGAATCGCCGTCGCGCCGCCCGGTATATTCGACGGGGAAGGGGCGGCCGGAAACCTCCGAAATCGCCGCCAGCAGTTCCTTCACAGTCGTTCCGGTGCCGGTGCCGAGGTTGAGTTCGACGGTCTCCCCGCCGGCAAGCAGATAATCCACGGCCCGCACATGCGCATCGGCGAGATCGAGAATGTGGATATAGTCGCGCACGCAGGTGCCGTCGCGCGTGTCGTAATCCGTGCCGAACACCTTGAAGCCTTGACGCCGGCCGAGTGCGGCTTCGATGGCCAGCGGGATCGCGTGGGTCTCCGGCTTGTGCCATTCACCGATGCGGCCTTCGAAATCCGCGCCAGCGGCGTTGAAGTAGCGCAGCATGACCGAACGCAGCCCCTTATAGGTGCTGTAATCCTTCAGCGCCTGCTCCACCACCCATTTGGTGCGGCCATAGGGGTTGATCGGCGCCTGCCGGTGCGTCTCGTCGATCGGTACCTGTTCGGGCAATCCGTAAGTTGCGCAGGTGGACGAAAAAACGAAAGCCGTGACGCCGGCATCGATGGCGGCGGAAAGCAGGTTGAGCGAGCCGATGACGTTGTTGTCATAGAAAGCCACGGGCTGCTTGACCGATTCACCGACTTCGATCAGCGCAGCGAAGTGAAGAACGGCCTCTGGCTGGTGCTTGGCGAAGACCTCGTCCAGCCGCGCCCGGTCGCGAATATCACCCTGTTCGAAAGGCCCCCAGCGGACAAACTCCTCATGCCCGTTGGACAGATTGTCGAAAACGACCGGTTCATACCCTCGCTCAGACAGGAGAAGGCAGGTGTGCGAACCGATATAGCCGGCACCGCCGACGACAAGGACTTTCTTCTTCATCAATTGCCTTTCAGAAAATTACGGACGCGCAGAGACTGCCCGAGACTGTATGTCACTTTGTTCAAATAAGGGCGGCGTGGCGGGCAACGCCAACAACCAGTCTATCCTTCGCGGGTAACATAAAAAAAACCGCGCATCCATCGTCTGGATGCGCGGTTGGTCTTGCAAGGCTGCCAAGAAGTTACTTGGTCTTTTTTGTACCCGCCCTCGTCGCGAGAAATCCGGCCGCAACAGCGACGGCAAGTGTCGCGTAAGGGCGTGCCTGGATTGCAAGCGAAAGCAGCGATTGCAGCGCGAGCGGCGCAGCCGTTAAAGGTGCTGCGGCAGCAAATGGTGACATCGGTCTGGTCGCGTAGACCCTCGGGCGTTTGAGGATGGCGAGCGCCACCAGCATGATAACACCGAGCAGAAAGGCAGAGCCCGCAACGACGAGCGCTGCAGGTCCAGCCCCCACGTGACGCGCCAGATAGATTGATCCCGCCACGACCGCTGCGACAAAGGCTATCAGGAAAAATATCCCCGCCAGCACCGACAATATGATGACGGAGCGCAATCGTCTCGTGACGACACGCCCTTCACGCTGGGTCTCCCCCAGATAGACCAGCAATGCCTCAAGCATGAGCTTATCGACGCGTCAGGAGGGCAAGAACGAAGCCGACGCCGACGGCGATGCCGAGCGACTGCAGCGGGTTCTTCTGGACCTGATCGGTGAGGTTGTCGTTCAGCGTGGAAATCTCGTTACGGACAGTGTCCGCCATGTCACTCGACGCGGAAATTGCATCGTCTGCGACCCGCGCGGCCTGTGCCTTCAGCTCGTAAGATGCGCCGACGCCAAGCGCTTTCACACTCTTGGCAAGATTTGCCAGATCTTCGCGAAGCTGGGCGAGCTGTGCGGCCACATCGGCTGCGTCACCGCTTTCGAGGGATTGCTGGATCTTGTCGTTAACGCTGCTGCGCACGCTTGCCATTGGTCAGGTCCTTCTTGAACATCGTTGATGGAAATGGCGACATGTCAATGACTGACACCGCTTAACTCTCGTTGCGGCGGCAGAAACAACCCGCCTGTCCGGGAGTAAAACGCGCCGACCCGGCCTTGGTTCCGTAACGTCATGTGATTATTTGCCCTTCTTGAATGGTCAGGCATTTTTCAGGAATTCGCCCCCGGACATTTGTTTTCCTGTCACAAGCATCCTATAAGGCCCATCATCGAGACGTACCTTGACTTCAATCAATATGTGAAACGACATGCTGCAGACGCCCTATTACCTCATCGACAAGACAAAACTTCTTCGCAACATGGAGAAGATTGCCTATGTGCGGGAAAAATCCGGCGCCAAGGCGCTCTTGGCGCTGAAGTGCTTCGCCACATGGTCGGTTTTCGATTTCATGTCGCAATATATGGACGGCACCACCTCGTCGTCGCTTTATGAAGTCCGTCTCGGCCGCGAGAAATTCGGTGGTGAAACCCATGCCTATTCCGTCGCCTATGCCGATTACGAAATCAACGAGGTGATCTCGAATGCGGACAAGATCATCTTCAATTCCATCAGCCAGCTCGAGCGTTTTGCGGACAAGGCCTCCGGTATCACCCGTGGTCTGCGCCTCAACCCGCAGGTCAGCTCTTCGAGCTTCGACCTTGCCGATCCCGCGCGTCCCTTCAGCCGTCTCGGCGAATGGGATGTGGCCAAGGTCGACAAGGTCATGGACCGCATTTCCGGTTTCATGATCCACAATAATTGCGAAAACGGCGATTTCTCTCTGTTTGACCGCATGTTGACCCAGATTGAGGAAAAGTTCGGATCGCTGCTGTCGCGTGCCGAATGGGTGAGCCTTGGCGGCGGTATCCACTTTACCGGCGATAATTATCCGCTCGACCAGTTCTGCGACCGTCTGCGGGCCTTCTCTGAAAAATATGGCGTTCAGGTCTATCTGGAGCCGGGCGAAGCCTCGATCACGAAGAGCACGACGCTCGAAGTGACGGTTCTCGACACGCTGTTCAACGGCAAGAACCTTGCTATCGTCGACAGCTCCATCGAAGCGCACATGCTCGATCTGCTGATCTATCGTGAAACCGCCAAGGTTTTGCCGAACGAAGGCGAGCATCCCTATATGGTCTGCGGCAAGTCCTGCCTCGCCGGCGATATTTTCGGCGATTTTCGCTTCGACAAGGAGTTGAAGGTCGGCGACCGCATCTCCTTCCAGGATGCGGCCGGCTACACCATGGTCAAGAAGAACTGGTTCAACGGCGTGAGGATGCCGACCATCGCCATCAAGGAACTGGACGGCACCGTTCGCGCCGTTCGTGAATTCGACTTTGCCGATTTCGAGCAAAGCCTGTCTTAAACCCTGTTTTTAACATGAAACGAAGCTCATCCCTGCGGGGAAAAGGAGGCATCACCTGAAATGAAGAAGAACGTTCTGATCATCGGCGCCGGTGGCGTAGCACAGGTCGTGGCGCATAAGTGCGCCCAGAACAGCGATGTATTGGGAGACATTCATATTGCGTCACGGACCGTGGAAAAGTGCCGCAAGATTGTCGAGTCCGTACGCGAAAAGAAGAGCCTCAAGACAGATGTGAAACTTGAGGCCCATGCGCTTGACGCGATGGATATCGAGGCGACGAAAGCCTTGATCAAGAAAACCGGCGTGGAAATCGTCATCAATGTCGGTTCGGCTTTCGTCAATATGTCCGTTCTTCGTGCCTGCATGGACACGGGTGTTGCCTATATGGACACGGCGATCCACGAGGATCCGACCAAGATTTGCGAGACGCCGCCGTGGTATGGAAACTACGAGTGGAAGCGCGCGGAAGAGTGCAAGGAAAAGGGCGTTACCGCCATTCTCGGCGTCGGTTTCGACCCAGGCGTGGTCAACGCCTATGCGCGTCTCGCCAAGGATGAGTATTTCGACAAGGTCACCTCGGTCGATATCGTCGATATCAATGCCGGCAGCCACGGCCGCTGGTTTTCCACCAACTTCGATCCGGAAATCAACTTCCGCGAATTCACCGGCGTCGTTTACTCCTGGCAGAATGGCCAGTGGCAGACGAACCAGATGTTCGAAGTCGGACAGGAATTCGACCTGCCTGTCGTCGGCAAGCAGAAGGCCTATATGACTGGCCATGACGAAGTGCATTCGCTGTCCAAGAACATGGACGGCGCCGATGTGCGCTTCTGGATGGGCTTCGGCGATCACTATATCAACGTCTTCACCGTGCTAAAGAACCTTGGCCTCCTGTCCGAGAAGCCGGTCAAGACGGCCGAAGGCCTGGAAGTCGTGCCGCTCAAGGTGGTCAAGGCCGTGCTGCCCGATCCGTCTTCGCTGGCGCCTGATTATGTCGGCAAGACCTGCATTGGCGATATCGTCAAGGGTATCAAGGACGGCAAGGAGCGCGAAGTCTTCATCTACAACGTGGCTGACCATAAGGAAGCCTATGAAGAAGTCGGCTCGCAGGGGATTTCCTACACCGCCGGCGTTCCGCCGGTCGCAGCCGCCATGCTCATCGCGACTGGCGAATGGGACGTGAAGCAGATGGCGAATGTTGAAGAACTGCCGCCGAAACCGTTCCTGAACCTTCTGAACAAGATCGGTCTTCCGAACCGCATCAAGGACGAAAACGGCGATCGCGCGCTGGATTTCTGATTGCCGGTGTTTTGATTGATAGAATGGAAGCCCCGCGAAAGCGGGGCTTTTCTTTTGGCGGCTATCCCTTGGGGAACTGCCCTATGAACAGATGCAGTGCTTTATGCATCGCTTCCGAAGGGGGCTCTGCAACATGCCACTCCGGAAAATGCCCATCGATTGCCATGCGGGCAAGGCCATAGACCAGTGCGCGGGAGCTTAGCACGAGTTGGTCGAGGTCGAGGACCTTTGCGAGCTGGCCGTTTTCACGCGCCTGCGCGAGCAGGTTGACCATCAGGCGACGTATGGCGTCATTCTGCTCGCGTAGAATATCGGACGAATTGAAATCGATCAGCGTTCTCGAGCTGATGATTTCGAAATGCGTCGGATTGGCCAGTGCCCAGCGCAGATAGCCGTGGCCGATGGCTTCAAAGGCGACGAGGGGATCGTCACTGCCGGCCTGTCGTCTTGTGGCTTCGACGGATTCGGTCAGTCGGCTCATCGCCTGTTCCGCGACAGCAGTCATCAGAGCTGTTTTCGAACGGAAATGCCTGAACGGCGCTCCAGGCGAAACGCCAGCGCGCTTGGCGGCTTCGCGGACTGAAATGTTCTCTACACCTCGCTCCTCGATGATTGCGATCGTTGCCGCGACAAGTTCATCGACGAGATTGCCATGGTGGTAGGGCTTGTCCCCATTCGCTTTCGTGTTCGTACTCATGGCTGTCCCTAGCATGGAACGCGGATGTAATCACTGATTATTTTTCTCTTGCGTAAAGCCGCTCCCTTGATGTAAGCATCGATTACATTTTGTCAGGAGGGTTCAATGCTGCGTTTATTGTTAAAGTTCAGTCTCGCATTTACCTTACTTCCAATCGCCGTCGCATATGCCGGGGACAGCCCAACCCTCGAAATCGTCTGGCCGAAAGCCGGCGATGTCATAGAGCTGGGGAATGACCCGGAACGCGCAATCGGCGTCGTCGTCAAAAGCAACTTCATGCTGCTTGCCGCCGGGCAATGTGGAGACAACGGCCAATGCGGCCACGTGCATATGAAAATCGACCCTTCAGGCGATACGTGCAATATTCCCGGCCGCACCTATAACAGCATGAACAGCGACTTCGGTGGGGATTTGATCAAGGCCCGTTTTGGCCATTGCCCCAGCCCGGCCGGACGGCATGTCATCGGCATTCTACTGGCGAACGATCACCATCAACCCGTTCTGGTTGACGGTAAGCCGGTCACGGCCCTTGTCGAAGTGACGACCAAATAGGGATGCCCGTTACGGACATTCTGTAAATGTCGCAATAAAAAGGCCCCGTGCAAAAACGGGGCCTTTGACTTTCAGATGTCGAAGAGCGAAAGGCAATCAGCCCTTTGTCGGCTTCGGACCACGCTTCTCGAACGGCTTGTCCTTCTTGCCCTCGTATTTCGGCTTGTCGCCGAAGGGCTTTTTCTTTTTCCAGGGCTTGTCGTCGCCCTTGCGGTCATCGCGGGGAGCGGCAGCATTGTCCGATTTGCTGAACTTGCGCTGGGCCTTCGCCGGGCGGGTGTCTTCGCGGAAGCTGCCGGTTATTTCCGGCTTGCCTTCCAGCGCCTTCAGACGGATGCCCTTTTCGAGCGTCATATCCTTGCCGATGGCGGAGGTGAAACGGTCGACGGCATCAGCCGCCAGTTCCACGAAGGTCTCCGTCTGCTGCATGCGGATCGCGCCGATATCCTGGCGGGTGATCTTGCCGAAACGGCAGAGCATGGGGATGAGCCAGCGCGGTTCGGCGCTCTGTTTGCGGCCAACGGAGAGCGAAAACCAGGCGCTGTCGGAGAAATCGGACCTGTCGCGGCGCGGCGCATTGTTTTCGGGTGTTTCGAAACTGTCGCGGCGCGGCTTGCGGGTGTTGTCAAGCGCGACCTCGAAAATGTCCTCCGGCGCCGAACGTCCGGCATGATAAAGACGCACGAAGGCAGCGGCGACTTTTTCCGCGCCATGCTGTTCCAGCAGTTTGGTGACGAAATCGCGTTCGTCATCCGCCACTGCTTCGCTTAGCGTAGGATCGGCCAGAAGCCGGGCGCCGTCGCGCTCGACGATCTCTTCAACGGAGGGTGGGTGAACCCATGCGGCACTGACCTTGGCGCCTTCGAGCAGACGCTCGGCCTTGCGGCGCTGGCTGACAGGCACCACGACGGCGCTGACGCCCTTCTGACCGGCGCGGCCAGTACGGCCGGAACGGTGCAGAAGCGTTTCGGAATTGGTCGGCAGGTCGGCATGGATGACGAGTTCGAGGCCGGGCAAATCGATGCCGCGGGCGGCAACGTCGGTCGCCACGCAAACGCGGGCGCGGCCGTCACGCATGGCCTGCAGGGCATGTGTGCGTTCGTTCTGCGTTAGTTCACCGGAGAGAGCCACGACCGAAAAGCCGCGATTGTTCAGGCGTGCCGTCAGATGGTTCACCGCGGCCCGGGTGGAGCAGAAGACGATGGCGTTGCGGGCTTCATAAAAGCGCAGCGCATTGATGATGGCGTTCTCGCGATCGGAAGGCGACACCAGAAGCGCGCGATATTCGATATCCACATGCTGCTTCTGTTCGGAAGCGGTGGCGATGCGCACGGCGTTCTTCTGGTAGCTTTCGGCCAGCTTGGCGATGCTGCGCGGCACGGTGGCCGAGAACATCAGCGTGCGGCGATCGTCCGGCGATTCTTCCAGAATGAATTCCAGATCTTCGCGGAAGCCGAGATCGAGCATCTCGTCGGCTTCGTCGAGCACGACGGCGCGGATCGACGAAAGATCGAGTGCGTTGCGCTTGATGTGGTCGCAGAGACGGCCGGGCGTGCCGACGACGATATGCGCACCGCGCTCCAGCGCCCGGCGCTCATTGCGGATATCCATGCCGCCGACGCAGGAGGCAATGGAGACACCGGCAAACTCATAAAGCCATTCCAGTTCGCGCTTGACCTGCATGGCCAGTTCGCGCGTGGGGGCAATGGCAAGCGCCAGAGGGGCAGCGGCCTGGCCGAAACGGGTATTGTCACGCAGCAGCGTGGTCGCAAGCGCGATGCCGAAGGCAACGGTCTTGCCGGAACCGGTCTGCGCGGAAACCAGCGCGTCCTTGTCGGCGAGTTCGGGCGCAAGCATGGCCTGCTGCACGGGGGTCAAGTCTTTGTAGCCGCGTTTTTCCAACGCCTGCGCGATCGCCGGGGCGATACCCTGGGTGTCTGTCATCTACCGTCTTTCGGATATGAAGCTGCCCGCATCCGCCCGAAACCAATAGATCCTAATGTCTCCGGGGCAGCCGATGCAGGCCATTTCGGCCATCTGGCCGGTTGCATTGCCGCGCTCATACTGCGAATGGGCCCATTTGTACAGTGCACTGCGGTACGCTCTTTTACGGGTGCTTTATCTCGTTAACGGTTCGATGCTGTCTTCGTCCGTTTTATCGGCCCAGAAAGAAGGCGTACCGCATGGTTCATAAACGGCATTGCGTGCCCCCCACCTTTTCGCTAAGAGACCCGCAACTTGAGGCTCTTTTCAGGAAGGGCCGACTGGGTTTGTTCTTGTCCGTCCGCTTCCTGAAGGAGCCGGCGGGAAAATGGGATGGTACTGGTCAAGGCTATGGCTCGCATTGTCATGAAATTCGGCGGCACGTCCGTCGCGAACCTCGAACGCATTCACAATGTCGCACGGCATGTGAAACGCGAAGTGGATGCCGGCCATGAAGTGGCCGTGGTCGTTTCTGCCATGTCCGGTAAAACCAACGAGCTGGTGGACTGGGTGCAGAACGCCGCGAAGGTGGCTGGCGCCAACGCCGCCTCCTTTTTCGACGCGCGCGAATATGATGCGGTTGTTGCATCCGGCGAACAGGTGACGTCAGGTCTTCTGGCGATCACGCTGCAATCCATGGGCATCAATGCTCGCTCCTGGCAGGGCTGGCAGATCCCGATCCGCACCGACAATGCGCACGGCGCCGCCCGGATTCTGGAAATCGACGGTTCCGATATCGTCAAGCGCATGGGCGAAGGCCAGGTTGCCGTTGTTGCCGGTTTCCAGGGCATCGGTCCTGACAACCGCATCGCGACGCTCGGCCGCGGCGGTTCGGACACCTCGGCTGTCGCCATTGCCGCCGCCGTCAAGGCGGACCGGTGCGACATCTATACGGATGTCGACGGCGTCTACACGACCGACCCGCGCATCGAGCCGAAGGCTCGCCGCATGAAGAAGATCGCCTTCGAGGAAATGCTCGAAATGGCGTCTCTCGGCGCGAAGGTTCTGCAGGTTCGCTCGGTCGAGCTTGCCATGGTACACAAGGTGCGCACCTTCGTTCGCTCCAGTTTCGAGGATCCCGATGCGCCGGGCATGGGCGACCTCATCAACCCGCCCGGTACTTTGATTTGTGACGAGGATGAAATCGTGGAACAGGAAGTCGTAACCGGCATCGCCTATGCCAAGGATGAAGCACAGATCTCGCTGCGCCGCGTGGCCGACCGTCCGGGCGTCTCCGCCGCGATCTTCGGGCCGCTCGCCGAAGCGCATATCAATGTCGACATGATCGTGCAGAACATCTCCGAAGACGGTTCGCGCACCGACATGACCTTCACCGTTCCTTCGGGCGACGTCGCCAAGGCGATCAAGCTTCTGGAAGACAACAAGGCCCAGATCGGCTTCGACGTCGCGCAGAACGAGACGGGCCTCGCCAAGGTGTCGGTCATCGGTATCGGCATGCGCAGCCACGCCGGCGTGGCCGCCAGTGCCTTCAAGGCGCTTGCCGAGAAGAACATCAACATCAAGGCGATCACCACCTCCGAGATCAAGATTTCGATCCTGATCGACGGCGCCTATGCCGAACTTGCCGTTCGCACTTTGCATTCCGCTTACGGCCTCGATAAAGCTTGAACCCGAGACATCGGTTCCGGATGCTCCGATTCTTCGGAGTTGCGTTCTTCCGATGCGGCGTTTCATGAAAGCGTGTCCCTTGCGGGACGCGCTTCTCGCGCTATAAATTTTTAAATGACCTTTTGATTCCCGAATATTATGACATTCGGATCGGAAGCGTCGGGGAGCAAACGCGATGAGAGACCTTTCCGCAGGTCCGCGTGTCCTGCTCAAGCGGCTGCGCGAAATGATGGCGGAGCACCTTGAACCGCAGGAGCGTCTGGACCAGATCGTCCGTCAGATTGCCAGCAACATGGTGGCGGAGGTTTGCTCGGTCTACGTGCTGCGTTCCGACAGCGTGCTGGAACTTTATGCGACCGAAGGTCTCAATAAGGATGCCGTGCATCTTGCCCAGCTGAAAATGGGGCAAGGTCTTGTCGGCACCATCGCCGCGTCCGCCCAACCTCTCAATCTTTCCGATGCGCAGGCGCATCCCGCTTTCCGCTATCTTCCTGAAACCGGTGAGGAAATTTATCATTCCTTCCTCGGCGTGCCGATTTTGCGCTCCGGTCGCACTCTTGGCGTTCTTGTGGTCCAGAACAAGGCCAGCCGAACGTATCGGGAGGATGAAGTTGAAGCGCTCGAGACAACCGCGATGCTTATCGCTGAAATAGTGGCGAGCGGTGAATTGAAGAAGATCACCCGCCCCGGCGTGGAGCTGGACCTGACGCGCGCGGTTTCCATCGATGGCGATGGTTATGGCGAAGGAATCGGCCTTGGCCACGTCGTGCTGCACGATCCGCGCATCGTCGTGACCAACCTGCTCAATGAAGATGCCGATACGGAAATCCGCCGTCTTGCCGACGCCATCGGCTCGCTGCGCCTGTCGATCGACGACATGTTGCAGCGCCGTGACGTGCCGACCGAGGGCGAACACCGCGAGGTTCTCGAGACCTACCGCATGTTCGCCCACGATCAGGGCTGGGTGCGGCGCATGGAAGAGGCCATCCGCAACGGCCTGACGGCGGAAGCGGCGGTCGAGAAGGTGCAGAGCGACACCAAGGCGCGCATGATGCGGCTCACTGACCCCTATCTGCGTGAGCGCATGCATGATTTCGACGACCTCGCCAACCGGCTGCTGCGCCAGCTGATCGGTTTTGGCGGGCGTGGGCCGGAGCAGGATTTCCCGCTCGACGCCATCGTTCTGGCGCGCGCCATGGGCGCTGCCGAGCTGCTGGATTATCCGCGTGAAAAACTGCGTGGACTGGTGCTCGAAGACGGCGCGGTGACCAGCCATGTCGTCATCGTCGCGCGGGCCATGGGCATTCCGATCATCGGGCAGGCGACCGGGATCGTCGCGCTGGCGGAAAATAACGATCCCATCATTATCGATGGCGATGATGGTCAGGTGCATCTGCGCCCGATGTCGGATCTGCAGCGTGCTTATGAAGAAAAGGTGCGCCTGCGCGCCAAGCGACAGGAGCAGTTCCGCGCGCTGCGCAATGTCGAGCCGATCACCAAGGATGGCCAGAAGGTCAATCTGAAGATGAATGCCGGCCTTTTGGTGGACCTGCCGCAACTGGAAGAATCCGGCGCCGATGGCATCGGCCTGTTCCGCACCGAGCTGCAATTCATGATCGCCTCCAACATGCCGAAGGGCGAGGAGCAGGAGGCGTTCTACCGCTCCGTTCTGCGGCAGGCCAAGGGCAAGAGCGTTACCTTCCGCACGCTGGATATCGGCGGCGACAAGGTCGTTTCCTATATGCGCGGCCAGGAAGAGGAAAATCCGGCGCTGGGCTGGCGGGCGATCCGCCTGTCGCTCGACCGTCCGGGCCTGATGCGCACGCAGATGCGTGCACTGTTGCGCGCCGCATCCGGTGCTGAATTGCGCATGATGTTGCCGATGGTGACGGAAGTGTCAGAAATTCGCGCCGCCCGCGACCTGTTACAGAAGGAAGTGCAGCATCTCTCCAAATTCAGCCATGCGCTGCCGAAAAAGCTGCAATTCGGCGCCATGCTGGAAGTGCCCTCCCTGATGTGGCAGCTCGATGAGCTGATGCAGGAGGTGGATTTCGTGTCCGTCGGTTCGAACGACCTGTTCCAGTTCTCGATGGCGGTCGACCGCGGCAATGCGCGTGTTTCGGATCGTTTCGACAATCTCGGCAAGCCGTTCCTGCGCATTCTGCGCGATATCGTCCGCGCTGGCGAAAGGCATCACACATCGGTCACGCTGTGCGGCGAAATGGCGGGCAAGCCGCTTTCGGCCATGGCGTTGATCGGCCTCGGCTTCCGTTCGGTCTCCATGTCACCGACGGCAATCGGTCCGGTCAAGGCAATGCTGCTCGGGCTCGATGCCGCGCGCCTTGCCGAAGAGCTGAACGCGGCGCTGGACGATCACAATTCGCTGGAAAGCGCGCGCGAGGTGTTGTTACGCTTCGCTGCGACGCATTCCATTCCCGTTTAGAGCATTTCCAGGAAGAGTGGACCCCGGTTTTCCGTCCGGAAATGCGTTAAAGCAAAAAGTTAGAGCGTTTTCGCGTTTCGAAGAAAAGCGAAAGCGCTCTAAAAGACCTGTTTCATTATTGGAGTGACTGGTGGCGAAGCTTCCCGTCGAAAAAATGCGTGAGTTGGAAAGACGTTTCGGCGAGATCGAAGCGCGCATGTCGGCAGGCCCGGCAGCGGATGTCTATGTGAAACTGGCTTCGGAATATTCCGAACTCGAGCCGGTAGTGAAGAAAATCCGCGACTACGAGAAGGCTGTTTCCGAGGCCAACGATCTAGAAGCGCTTTTGGCCGACAAGACGACCGACAAGGATATGCGCGAGCTCGCGGAAATGGAGCTGCCAGAGGTCGAGACCCGTATCGGCGAGCTTGAAAAGGATATGCAGGTCCTGCTGTTGCCAAAGGATGCGGCGGACGAAAAAAGCGCGATCCTCGAAATTCGAGCCGGAACCGGCGGTTCCGAGGCGGCACTGTTCGCCGGCGATCTTTTTCGCATGTATGAGCGCTTCGCATCGACCAAGGGCTGGAAGGTGGAAGTTCTTTCTGCAAGCGAAGGTGAAGCGGGCGGTTACAAGGAAATCATCGCCACGATCAGCGGGCGAGGGGTGTTCTCCAAGCTGAAATTCGAATCCGGCGTGCACCGTGTGCAACGTGTGCCGGAAACGGAAGCGAGTGGTCGCATTCACACATCTGCCGCCACTGTTGCCGTGCTGCCGGAGGCGGAAGACATCGACGTCGAAATCCGTCCGGAAGACATCCGTATCGACACGATGCGCGCGTCGGGAGCCGGCGGCCAGCACGTCAACACCACAGACTCCGCCGTTCGCATCACCCATCTTCCGACGGGCCTGATCGTTACCAGCTCGGAGAAATCGCAGCACCAGAACCGCGCCAAGGCCATGCAGGTTCTGCGCTCCCGGCTTTACGATATCGAACGCCAGAAGGTGGAGAGCGAGCGCTCTGCCGACCGCAAGAGCCAGGTGGGTTCGGGTGATCGCTCCGAGCGCATCCGCACCTATAACTTCCCGCAGGGTCGCGTTACCGATCACCGCATCAATCTCACGCTCTACAAGCTGGATCGGATGATCGAAGGCGAGATCGATGAACTTGTGGATGCGCTGATCGCCGATTATCAGGCGGGACAACTCGCCCAGCTCGGCGAACAGCTTTGAGCACGGCGGCTGAAGCGAGTATCGCGAGCGCGCTTGCCGCCGCCCGCAAAAGGCTGCAGACAGCCGGGATCGATGATCCGCTTCTCGATGCGCGGCTTTTGATTGCGGAAGTCGTCGGTTTCTCATTGACCGATTTCGTGATGAAGCCAGACCGCCCGGTCACCGCGGAAGAAAACGCGCGTATCACCGCCATGATCGAGCGGCGGGCCTTGGGCGAACCGGTGCATCGCATTCTCGGCCACCGCGAGTTTCACGGCCTTGATCTTCTTCTATCGAAGGAAACACTCGAACCCCGCCCGGATACAGAGGTTCTCGTCGATACGCTGTTGCCGGCGTTAAAGGAGACGGTTTCCCGAACGGGTAGCGTCCGCATTCTGGATTTAGGCACCGGAACGGGTGCAATCTGTCTGGCACTGCTAAAGGAATGTACGCAGGCGTCCGGTATTGGCAGTGATATTTCGGCCGATGCGCTGGAAACGGCCGCCAGAAATGCCGCTCGAAATGGCCTCAGTTCACGCTTCGAAACCATTCGCAGTGACTGGTTTGAAAAAATCTCTGGCCGCTTTGACATAATTGTGTCGAATCCGCCCTATATAAGAACTGATATCGTCGCAACGCTCGACCGGGAGGTTCGTAACCACGACCCGATGGCGGCGCTGGATGGAGGTCAGGACGGCCTTGCACCGTACCGCCTCATCGCTGCCGATGCAGGCCGCTTTCTTGTGGAAAACGGGATTGTCGGTGTGGAGATCGGTTTCGATCAAAGGCTTGATGTTTCCGCTATATTTGCTTCCCACGGCTTCTCTCTTCTGGACGCCGTCAAGGATTATGGCGGTAACGACAGAGTTTTGACCTTCCGGAGATAGTTGTTCGCGATATGTCTGCGGATTTTTTGCAAGGATATTTTGCACAGCAAAAGAAAAGGCTTGGATTTCCGCGGGAAGCGGGATAGTTTGCGGCCACATGCCGGGTGGCTGAGGACGAACTGAGATTCGTCAGGGTATGGGTCAGTCCCGAAGCGGGTTCTTTAAGGAGCCCTGAAAGGCTGGGCGTTTCCGGCATGTGAATCAGTAAACTTTGTTCGCAGGCGGCTCGGGCAGCATTTGCGCAGCCGGTCGTCATACGCGAGGTCTTGCCCGGGAGTTATCTTCGGCAAGGCGCGTGATGGAGCAATTTCAGGAAAAAATTTCCAGCGGTTTTCCGCCCGGAATTGCATGAAAACAACCAGATTGTCAGCAAAACAGAATTCAGGTGAGCAATTGATGAGGCCAGGACAGCAAAACAAGCGCGGCCGGGGGCGTGGAAACAACAACAATAACAATGGTGGCGGTAACAACAACTTCAACCGCAAGGGCGGCAACCCGCTCACCAGGACTTATGACAGTTCCGGCCCCGATGTTAAAATCCGTGGCACAGCCCAGCATATAGCGGAAAAATACGCGGCGCTGGCGCGCGACGCGCAGAGTTCCGGCGACCGCGTGATCGCTGAGAATTATCTGCAGCACGCTGAACATTATAACCGCATCATTGCGTCGGCTCAGGCCCAGATGCAGGAACGCTTCCAGCGCGACGACCGCGGCGAGTACAATGCCGCCGACGGTGACGATATGGAAGTGAACGACGGCGATGAAGGTGCCGTTGCGCCGCAGCAGCAGGCCGAACAGGCCGAGCGGGCGCAGCAGCCCGAACGCCAGGAGCGTAACGAGCGGAACGAACCGCGCCAGGAGCGTCGTGAGCGTCCGGATCGCCGCGAACGGCAGGAGCGTCAGCCGCGCCAGCCGCAGGTGACCGCCGAACAGCAGCCTCCGGTTTACGACGCCAGCCAGGCGCCGCAGCCCGTCATTGAAGGCACGCCCATGGAAGTGGCTGTCGAGGAAGAGCAGCAGCAGGCGGAAGCGCCAGCGGCTGAACGCGCCCCGAAGACCCGCCGTGCAGCTGCCCCCCGTCAGCGTCGCCCGCGCCGTACCGCCGCGGCGGAAGGCGCCGAAGGCGAAGAAACGCCTGCGGGTGAAGAGGTCGCGCCTCTCGAGAATGCTGCCGAATAAGCAGCGTCTGCAAATCACATGGCGATTGAAAAACTCCGGCTTGCCGGAGTTTTTTGTTTTCGGCGATAGTTCACCTTCTCCAGCTTCATCCGGCGAGGCGAATTGACACCTGTCAGATCGAACGAAAATTTCCCGATATGGCGGATTTGCTCCCCTTTAAACCGATGAAAACGGCTCCCATATTCGTGCAGGAAGGACAAACACCGCATCGTCGGTGCCGACCAGCGAGAGGCGACGGACGTGAAATCTCTTAAACACGGCTGTCGTAGCGGGGCTTGCCTTTTGAGGGAGCCTCAACCCTAACACCCGGTGCCGTGCCGAAAGCGGGCGGGCCGGTCTATGGAGGTTCGACTATGAATATTGAAAAATACTCCGAGCGCGTTCGCGGTTTCCTGCAGTCGGCGCAGACCTTTGCGCTTGCCGAAAACCATCAGCAATTTTCGCCCGAACACGTTCTGAAGGTACTGCTCGATGACGAGCAGGGCATGGCGGCATCGCTGATCGAGCGCGCCGGCGGCGACGCCAAGGAAGCGCGTCTTGCCAATGATGCGGCACTTGCGAAATTGCCCAAGGTTTCCGGCGGCAATGGCGGCCTTTCGCTCACCGCGCCGCTTGCCAAAGTGTTCTCGACTGCGGAAGATCTCGCCAAGAAGGCCGGCGACAGTTTCGTCACTGTCGAGCGTCTGCTGCAGGCACTTGCGATTGAAAGTTCCGCCACCACTTCGGCTTCCCTGAAGAAGGCCGGCGCAACGGCGCAGGCGCTTAATCAGGTCATCAACGATATCCGCAAGGGCCGCACGGCTGACAGCGCCAACGCCGAACAGGGCTTCGATGCGCTGAAGAAGTTCGCGCGCGACCTGACGGAAGAAGCCCGCGAAGGCAAGCTCGACCCTGTCATCGGTCGCGACGACGAGATTCGCCGCACCATCCAGGTCCTGTCGCGCCGTACCAAGAACAACCCCGTTCTGATCGGTGAACCCGGCGTCGGTAAAACGGCGATTGCGGAAGGCCTTGCGCTGCGCATCGTTAATGGCGACGTGCCCGAAAGCCTGAAGGACAAGAAGCTGATGGCGCTCGATATGGGCGCGCTGATCGCCGGTGCGAAATATCGCGGTGAGTTCGAGGAACGCCTGAAGGCGGTTCTGAACGAAGTGCAGGCCGAGAATGGCGGCATAATCCTGTTCATCGACGAGATGCACACGCTGGTCGGCGCCGGCAAGGCCGATGGCGCGATGGATGCGTCCAACCTCTTGAAGCCCGCGCTTGCCCGCGGTGAGCTGCACTGCGTCGGCGCCACCACGCTCGATGAATATCGCAAGCATGTGGAAAAGGATCCGGCCCTTGCACGCCGTTTCCAGCCCGTTCTGGTGGATGAGCCGACCGTTGAGGACACGATTTCGATCCTGCGCGGTCTGAAGGAAAAATACGAACAGCACCACAAGGTCCGCATCTCGGATTCGGCCCTGGTTGCGGCTGCGACGCTTTCCAACCGCTACATCACCGACCGCTTCCTGCCTGATAAGGCAATCGACCTGATGGACGAGGCCGCTTCGCGTCTTCGCATGCAGGTGGATTCCAAGCCGGAAGAACTGGACGAATTGGATCGCCGCATCATTCAGCTGAAGATCGAGCGCGAAGCCCTGAAGCAGGAAACGGATCAGTCGTCCGCCGACCGCCTCAAGAAGCTCGAGGACGAGTTGGCCGATACGGAAGAAAAGGCGGATGCGCTGACGGCCCGCTGGCAGGCGGAAAAGCAGAAGCTCGGCCATGCCGCCGACTTGAAGAAGCGGCTGGATGAAGCCCGCAACGAGCTGGCGATCGCCCAGCGCAACGGCCAGTTCCAACGAGCCGGCGAATTGACATATGGCATCATTCCGAGCCTTGAAAAGGAACTGGCTGCGGCGGAAGCCCGCGACAGCAGCGGCGCCGGCTCAATGGTTCAGGAAGTGGTGACGGCGGACAATATCGCCCATGTCGTTTCCCGCTGGACCGGCATTCCGGTCGACAAGATGCTGGAAGGCCAGCGCGAAAAGCTGTTGCGCATGGAAGACGAGCTTGCCAAGTCCGTTGTCGGGCAGGGCGAGGCCGTTCAGGCGGTTTCCAAGGCGGTTCGCCGTTCGCGCGCTGGCCTTCAGGATCCCAACCGGCCGATCGGTTCGTTCATCTTCCTCGGCCCAACGGGCGTGGGCAAGACCGAGCTGACCAAGTCGCTCGCTCGCTTCCTGTTCGACGACGAAACCGCGATGGTTCGCCTCGATATGTCGGAATATATGGAGAAACACTCCGTTGCCCGGCTGATCGGTGCACCTCCCGGTTATGTCGGTTACGAAGAAGGTGGCGCGCTGACGGAAGCGGTTCGCCGCCGGCCCTATCAGGTCGTGTTGTTCGACGAGATCGAAAAAGCGCATCCGGATGTGTTCAACGTCCTCTTGCAGGTGCTGGATGATGGCCGCCTGACGGATGGCCAGGGCCGCACCGTCGATTTCAAGAACACCATCATCATCATGACCTCGAACCTCGGTTCGGAATTCATGACGCAGATGGGCGACAATGACGATGTGGATTCGGTTCGTGAACTGGTCATGGAGCGGGTCCGGTCGCATTTCCGGCCGGAATTCCTCAATCGTATCGACGATATCATCCTGTTCCACCGCCTGCGGCGTGACGAAATGGGTGCGATCGTGGAAATCCAGCTGAAGCGTCTCGTCTCGCTCCTGGCAGATCGCAAGATCACGCTCGAACTGGATGAGGATGCCCGCAACTGGCTTGCCAATAAGGGTTACGATCCGGCTTACGGCGCACGTCCGCTGAAGCGGGTGATCCAGAAATCGGTTCAGGACAGGCTGGCGGAAATGATCCTCGGCGGTGAAATCCCCGATGGTTCGCGGGTCAAAGTGACCTCGGGCACGGACCGGTTGCTGTTCAAGGTCAAACCCGCCAAGGGTGAGGCTGAGACTGAAACGGCCGATGCGGCATAAAATGAAAGGGCTCCGGAAACGGAGCCCTTTTCACTTGACTACTTTTTAACCCGTAAAAGTCCGCCGAGTTACCGGCTCGCCACCTGATTAGGCTTGTCCGCGATGTTGAGCAGATTGTCGATGCGCTTTCTCTCATCGGAGAACCGCGCCAGCGCCTCGCCGGAAAGCGACTTGCCGCCCGGCAGGCGCACCTTCATGGCGTCCACTTTGGTGCCGTTGACGATCAGCTCGTAATGCAGATGCGCGCCGGTCGAAAGGCCAGTCGATCCCACATAACCGATCACCTGACCCTGCCGGACCTTGGAACCTTCGGTGACGCCCTTGGCGATGGCGCTCTGGTGGTTGTAGGAAGAGACATAGCCATTGGCGTGGCGGATCAGGGTCTGGTTGCCGTAACCGGATGCCCAGCCGGCCTTCTCCACAATGCCGTTACCGGTCGCGATGATCGGCGTTCCACGGGGCGCCGCCCAGTCGGTGCCGGTGTGCATGCGGCTGAATTTCAGAACCGGATGGCGGCGCATACCGAAACCGGATGTCATGCGGCCGTTCGGAACGGGGTTGCGCAACAGGAACTGCCGGATGCTTTTGCCGTTCTCGTCGAAATAATCGATGCTGTTGTCGTCCGGGTTCTGGAAACGGTAAAAACGTGTCTCGTTGTCGCCGAATTTGGCGTTCACGTAGAGCAGTTCCGACTTGTCCGTCGCCTTGCCGTCCGCGTCCTCCACGGAGAAAAAGGCCTCCAGCGTATCGGCCGGCTTGAGCTGCGCCTGAAAATCGACGCTGCTGGCCAGAAGCTTGATGAGCTGCGAAACCATGCTCTGGTTCATGCCGTAAGCCAGAGCCGCACGGTAGACTCCGTCATAAACGCTCGGCAGATCGCGACCGGCGGCAGGCGCTGGCGTACTGTCGAAGGCGGTCGCCACGGCGTCGAGCTTCGGCGGTTCGCTAGCCTTGACGAAACGCTTGCGATCATCGATGGCCATGGTGACCATGTGGCGTCCCTTGCGATAAAGGCTCACGCGCACGATGTCGCTCTTTTCGTCTTCCTGGATGATGCCGACGCGCAGAACGTCGCCGCTTTCGACATTGTTCGACTGGATTTGCGGCGAAAGCAGCCCGGCAATTTCGGAGGATTGCGCCTTCGAATAACCGGCGCCGAAGAGGGCAGCTTCGATTGTCTCCGTCTGGCGGGCAGGGATGACGTCGTCGGCATATTCCTTGGCGGGAACCGAGGGTGATTGCGGGGTCGAAACAGACATGTTTTGCTCGACAACGCGGGCAGCAAGGCCGGCGGTAATGTCGACATCGCCATCATCATTATCGAAGCGGCGTGGGTCGATGTAGTAGAGTGCCGCAACTTGCTCGTTACCGTCCGTCAGGATCGAGCCGTTTGAACGTACTGCTTCCTCGACCTCATCGAAGCTCAGGGAGCCCGCAAAAGCATATTTGGAGTGCTGGATGGGAAAGGCGACGGTTTTCAGGCTGACTTCGGATTCGACTTCGGAGCCGTAGATCGTGCCGGTGCGGCTCGCCGCCGGAGCGGGCGCATCCTTGTCGTCGTTGCTGGCAAATATGTTCAGCGGATCAAAGGCGGGGTAGTCATCCTGCTTCGCGTAATTGGACGCCAGCGGAATTTTGACGTGAGAGAAGGGGACTTTGCGGACCACTTCCTTGTCGCCTTCATTGATAACGGTGGAAACTTCCATGATCGAGCGATCGGAGGGGCGGGCCGCGATGTTCGGAGCAACGAGGCGAGTGCCGCGACGAGCTGCCTCCGTCACATTGTCGCCCATATCCGTCTTGGCGAAAGCTTCGGCGGGAATGGCAAGCTGCTGGCGACCGTCAAGAGCGGCAAACAGCGCAACCCCCATCAAGATCGAAGAGGTAATCCCCGTGAGGAACGTGCCCGAAAGCCAGCGCAACGAAATCTCACGGCGATCGGGTGCACGTCGTCCTTCCGCCAGAATTGGCGGTTCCGTACCTAGCGACCGGATCACATTGCGATCCGCAGTCATACCAGCTGTGCCCCGTCGGTCATGCGCTCTCCAGAAACTTCACGCGAAGATGTGCAACTTTCAAAGCCGTGAGTCAAATCGGTCGACGCACCGGAAGACATGTCGCAACCGTCTGTATAGGGACACGCGCCGGCATGTCTCGTGTTAACGCTTCGTTGGCAAAGCAATTAGCGAGGAAGGGGGCTAAAAGAAGGCGCGCGCCCCGCCTTCATGCGCGTGGGCGTACTCTCCTGTGCAAAACCACAAGCTCGGTGGCGTCTTATTATGTCGATACGCTCATGAAAACGAAATTTCCTTTTAGAATCATGTAGATATCACATTTCTTTATTTTTTCGAATTTGGTGTGTTGACTTGTTTGGTGAGGTTCTCTTATAAGTCCGCTCACTGAACGAGGGCGGCGGCGCTGCTGGCGACGAAGTCTTTCGTTCTAAGAAAATCA
>NZ_JBNWCH010000009.1:0-195487 GCF_053522485.1 Agrobacterium sp. 22-209-1 | reverse complement strand
CACGGGCGCGGACTTCAGGGGAGAATTTGTTCGTCGTCTTGCTTGTCATAGACCCTACTTCTCACGAGTTGGGGTCTCCGGTAAATCCGGTGCGGTTCAGACCCTATTCTTTTACTGGATACGGACATCGTCAGCTTAATGGGCCGCGTGAAGCCGCCGCCCGGACTGCGTCCATGGCTTTTGCGTGTCGGCATACATCGTCTCGCACTCTGTTACCCGGTCATAGCAGAACTGCTACGCGGAGCCCATCTCAGGGTGAAGGATGATCCACAGAAAGCACTTCTTATCACCAACTGGGTCGATGAGCTTATCTCTATGGCCTTTCCGTTTCCGGAAATGACGGCCGAAGTGGCAACTGTCTACGCAGGAATGACATCTGTCCCCGCCCTACGGTACATGTGGACCGTCCAGAGTGGCCAAAAAAGCAATCGGCTCGGACACGATTTGATGATTTCTGCGGTCGCCATCGTGCACCGGATGCCGATACTTACTGCGAACGTCGACGATTTTTTTGAGATCAACGAGCACTTCCCGCTGCCCGGCGTATACCATCCGATGGAGGCGCAATGGTACGTTGAGCCGGGCTTCGATGTCCCGCTTCCCTATTTCGATCCAAGCGAGCCCAACCCGCACGACAAGGCGCTGCCAAAGCTTAACACGCTCAGCCCCCACAGTTCGTTCGAACCCGGAAACGATTTGCAATAGAGCCCTAGATAGGCGCTACTTGTCCGAGTCCTTGGCATTCCATCTATTCTAATTTTCTCTGCGTTTCCCCTGGGAGACCGTCTTCCGGCCGACCTTGGCTGGCCCGAATCCGATCTTTGGCACCACATCGCCAAGCGTTTCTTGGTCGTCCGCCATCTCGCAGTTCGGGCCAAAGTCGCCGACTTTGCCCTCATCGTTCTCTCCATCGTGTGGCATACCAATCTCCGATTCCGACAGTCCGCCATCGCGAAGATGTAACCAGCTTTGGGTATGGTCTACACCCTAGCCCGTTTGGCAGCTTGCCTGAAGGACGTCCTGCAACGCTCATCAGGGCTTCTCCGGAATTCGGCAATTCGCTTTCGCGCCGCGAGCAGCAGGTTGTCCCGACATCAAGGCCCTTCGCCACAATGCCTGATTCGTTGCCTGTGTGGCAGTCGCGCTGTTGAGAGATAGATTTCTTGGCATAGGATTCGCTCCCAAAATGCCTTTCCGGCTTCGTTACACGACATGACACCAAGCTCCCAGATGCCGGATCGATTGTGAAGGAGGTGGGAGAATGCTTGCCCTCCGACCCCAGCGTCACGGAACTCTGGCAGTACACAAAATTCGGCGATTGCAACATGAGTGCCTTTTCCCGAGGCCTAGCGCATCGAAGCTGAAACGGTCGTCACCTCGTCGCACCGTTAGCAGTAAGGACCTCGATAAGCGATCCATCACCCGTTTCCTTTGCGAAGGAAAGAGCGGTTTCGCCATCATGCCCTTCTGCATTCGGATCAGCGCCGTGGGTAAGAAGAGCGGCGACGACATCCGGACCATTCTGCTGGTTGTTTGCCTGCATGATCAAAGGGGTCCATCCTCTTTTGTCGCGAGCCTCGACATTTGCGCCTCGTTCCACAAGGAGCAGGACGGCATCCGGATCGGTGACGATGTGGAGGATGGTGACGCCCTCGTCGTTCACGGCATTGATGTCTGCTCCATTTGCAAGCAGGAGATCGAGCACTTCCTCATCGGCATACATGTCGAGTAGGTGGACTGGCTGGAAACCATATTGGTCCCTGGAAACGGCAAGCCCGGAATCGGCCGCGAGCATCGTCCGGACCGTTTCCACTTTGCCCACATGAACGGCGTCGTGGAAAATTCGCACCGCGTCGCCGTCCGCCGCAATAGCTGAACCGACGGAAACTCCCAAAACCGCTAGAAATCGATAAGCCCAGCGAAACAAAGTTACCTCCTTGGATATCCTCGGCATCAATCAACCTATAATCGGATGGTTAGCATTTGCATCGAGAGATGCCATGGAGAACCTTTTAAGCATACTGCTGGTCAATCGCTCTGAAGCAAAATACTGTTGAAAAATTCACGTGATTTTGTTGCTGTTAGGCTATTTTCTCCCGATTACGAAATCCATCGAAAGCTGTGGATCGCTCCAATGAATAGTTGATACCAAAGCTCTGACGCTGCACACGTCTGCCCGTTTCGCCGTCTATAATTGGGTTGATCCGGACAAAGAACTTTTTCTTTGCATTCAGGCCACCTGATATGGTTGCGTCAGAGACGAGGATGCTTGACGCCATGAGACTTGCCCATATCAACTTAGTTGCCCGCGATGCGAAATCGCTCGCCACATTCTACGTGAACGTCATGAAATGTGATGTCCTTCGCGAACCGAAGACCTTGTCCGGTGAAAAGGTTTCGAGAGGGAACGGGCTTTCGGATTCTGAGATTCTTACGATCTGGCTTAAGTTCCCGGGGCTGGAATGGCCTTTTCTGGAAATTCACGAGCATAGGGTCACGCTTCATCGTGACCTGCCAAGGGTCAACGAACCCGGCTTCGGACACTTGGCATTTCAGATGGAAGATATTAACAACGCCCTTTCCCACATCATTGAAGCTGGAGGGGCGCAAATCGGACAGATTACCGATTTCGGGACGCCAGGGATGCCATATCTGATCGCTTATGCACGGGACCCTGAGGGAAACGTGCTTGAGCTTGAGCAAAGACCCCACGGCCGCTAGTGGGGCGAAGCCGAAGCCTATCAACTCATGGGAACTGTATCACTTGACGTAACGTTGCTATGGCCTCTGTAACAGACGGACCTTTGATCGGTGGCGGGTCAGGTCGTTCACAAAATTCCCGCCATACAAACAATGTAAGCTCTGCACCGTCAGCTTGTGTCTCCCCTGGTCTGTCCGCGAGTTGTTGGAGGGCTCTATAGCGATGGTCCGCCCAGAATTGGTCCTCGACCCATTCATAGATTGGAATAGCGTGGAAATGGATCGAATATCCGGGAGAATGCCCGTAGCGGCTGACGTAAACCCTACGTGCGCCCAGGCTCTTCAAGGCACGCTGAACCACCGCGAAGACCCGCCCCATCGAGCTTAGAGCCTCGACGGAAAGATCACTTAAATCGTTCGTGGCTTTCGTCGAAGCGATGATGAGATAGCCGGGAAGCGCCGAGTTGACGCGATGGTTTATAGACCAATGAGCATTTCGGGCGATATGAAGGTGCGGTGGAATATCCTGGGTCATGGCAATAATCTATCAGGGCAGCTTGTCGCTGCAACGTCTGGTGTACGGCGCAATCCAGTTGACACAGAAGGAGCCGTTTGCCACTGGTGGAAACGCCGAACATTCACCCATAGGCCAGCCTGAGCGCAGCCATGTCACCACTGCTGAGCGCCGCCAGGTTGGCTTCGATTTTCTCGATCGGCCAGTCCCACCAGGCGAGACGAAGCAGTTCGTCGATGACTTCGCTGGGATAACGCATTCGGATAATAGATGCTGGATTTCCGCCGACAACTGCGTAGGGCGGTATATCTCGTGCGACGACCGAAGCGGCAGCAACAATCGCACCCGCACCTATGTGAACGCCGGGCATGATTGCTGCATTCTGGCCAATCCAGACGTCGTGATCCACGATCGTGTCCTTGACGGGCAGGTCTTTGTAACCAAAGGTCTCCGGCTTGAAGATGCGAAACGGGTAAGTGGTGAAACCAGTCATTGGGTGGTTCGCCGAACTGGTAATAAAGTAGCTTCCTCTCGCGATCTGCACGAACTTGCCGATCACCAGTCGTTCACGCACGCCGTGACCGAGGTAGGGGGCCAGGATCACGGCCGTCTCTTCGGGTTTTCCAGCATGTGTATAATAGCTGAAATCACCGATCTCCATCCGCGGATGATCTATGACGTTCTTCAGATATACCGTGTCCTGATAAACAGTGCCGTCGGGCAGCGTAATCGGATGGATGGCATTTGCGTCAAGAAGAGGCATGGAGAACCTTTCAAGCATACCGCTAGTCAACGGTTCCGAGACGGAATCCTATCGAAAACTTGCGGATGATTTTGTTGCTGCCAAACTATTTTCTCCCGATTGGGGAATCCATCGCGAGCTGAGTATCGCTCCGATGAATAGTTTTGATGGCAAAGCTCTGGTGCCGTACACGTAGCGTCAGCATTCCGGCAAAACAGGACCGCAAGGCCAGTTTTCCTCTGACATTCGACGCCGGATAGGCCGCCTGCGTGCCTACTCCAACACGAGGCTTTCCTTGGTGCCCTGTTCGGCAGTCCTCGAAAACCGGGTCAACTTCGTTGGATGACGACGCCTGATGCACAACGATCTCATCCATCAACGATGGGCATCTTAGACAAGAAATCAAGTGCGCCATAGTCGCCGAGTTGCGGTATCTTTTCGTCGATTCCGTGCAAGAATACCGAGGGATAAACGTGATGACTTCGGAGAAAACTGTTTCATTCAAATCTGGCGGGCAGACGATTAGAGGAACCATACGTCATACTAAAACCTCTGAAAACCCGACGTTTTTGCTGCTCCATGGATTTGCAGGCACGCGGAATGAACTTGTGATTCCATCACTCGGGATCGGGATTTTTGAATACGTTGCCGCTGCGTTGGCTGATCTGGGCCATTCTTCCCTGCGAATTGACTTTCGCGGCTCGGGCGACAGTGATGGTTCCACCGAAGAAATGAGCTACTCAACACAGATTGACGACTGCTTGGCCGCCATGGATTTCATCGCCGTTCAACCGAGTCTGGGAAATGGCAAGATTGTCTTACTTGGTTGGAGCCAAGGCGGTCTGGTCGCGGCGGCGGCTGCGGGCCGAACCAATCGCCCATCAGGGGTGGCACTGTGGGCCGCTGTGGGAGAACCCCATATTTCTTTCCCCGGCTTGATCGGCCAAGATGCCTATCTGAGAGGTCTGGGCAGCAAGGGGGCAACGAAATTGACGTTGCCTTGGGGAGGGTCCATCACCCTGGGACCACAATTCTTCTTGGAGGTTGCAAGTTTTGCTCCTGTAGCTGAACTATCCCGGTACGTAGGCCCCGCTTTTATTGCAGAGGGCACTCTTGATGACGCAATACCTCGCGGGACCGCGAAAAAGTTCGCCGCAGCTCATGCTGGAGAGAATATTGTCTGGGAGGCTGCCATGGACCATGTATTCAACACGGCCTCCGGCGTAGAAACCTTGAATAGCTTAATCGGCGCTACAGTCCGGTATTTAAGAAATCATGTGTAATCTCATCGCCACCTTCATCACAAAAATGACTGAGTAAATACTGCCTTTCGCGCGGAAACGGCAGCTCTTGGCTCGAACTTGCTGTCTCCTCATTGTGGCGGAAGCCTTCTGAACGCCAAAGCATGGCGGTCAAGGTGCGAGCGAGAAGCCGCCCACTACAGACCCGTCATGTCAGCATATGTGATACAATTTCCCCAATGTCCGCGTCGTGCCAGTGCTCGGTATGGTCCAGTTCGAATGGGAGGTGATTGCCCACAAAGTAGCTTCTGGAGGCCAGATTGAGCATAGGGACATCGCCATGCGAGTCCCCGGTCGCCGCTAGGGCGTCTCTGTCGATATTCAATTCGGCGAGCAAAGAGCTCAGGTAGCTGGCCTTATCTTCTGGCCAAAAATGGACGATCGTCCCATTGTCTTCCCAACCTGTGCCGACGGCGTAGTCTGCACCTAACTCCGATGCGAGCCACCTGACTGCAAATTCCCAGGTGATGGACACAAGGGCGATCTTGACACCTGCCTCTTTAAGGCGCGCAAACCCTTCTTTTACCCCCGGAGCCAGACGAAGCTCCGACAAATGACCGATCAGAGTTGCCTGGTCAAAGGAGGCATACCATTCCAGCATGGTTTCGCGTCCGGCGATAATTTCATCTTTCGACCGAAGAAGCTCAAAAGCATCCATTTCCGCCGAGCGACCGAGTTTTCGGGCGATGCAGCCACAAATATTTTCGCCGCGGAGAATGGTTCCGTCCACGTCGAACGCTGCTAGTTTGATGGCACTGATTTTGGGGCCCAGTCGTTTCAATTGGTAATGGCCGACCCTATTGAGAGAAATCGTCTGACGCAATCTCTGCTGTTGGCTTAATCAAGTTATGACAGATGTCCGTCTGACACAGCTCGAACGTCGGACACTTACCTCTAGCCTGCCTGAGCGCGACCATGTCGCCGCTGTTGCGTGCCGCCAGATTGGCTTCGATTTTTCCTATTGGCCCGCCCGCCCAGCCAGTCAGAAAATGTAAAGCGGAGATAGCGACACCCGGTTGTGCCGCTACCCACACGACGGATAATTCTCCTGATACTGCCCCCTTGACCTCAACTCAAGTTGAGGTTGTACGAATTTCGAGATGGTCGCCCTGATTTCAAAGGCACCACTTCAAAGGAGGGCGTCTTGGTCACATATTTTCGCTATTCGAAATCCAAATATACCTACGGAACACGTCTTATTGGAGCCGTCGTTTTGCAGTTGCTCGGTGCGGGATTCCTAGCGTTCGTCTTTTGTCTGCTGGATGCGCTGACGGCAAAACCAACGATAATTCTCGGGCAGTTTGTACCATGCCTAGTGGGGAGCGTCGTCGGCTTTCATTTCGTGGCTTTTCGTCGTCCAGCCACGGGCGGCCAACTTTACCTTATCGCGACATCGTTCTTGGCATTTGGGGCCCTTTATTGGCTAGTGTCATATTCATTGCCCGATCTTTTGCTAGCAAGATTGATAGCCGGATTTGGATTGGGTGTGGTTGTTGCAGGAACTTTCCGACGTCGCTTTCTCGAAAATCCGGTAGTTCCCCGTGTTCGATAGACGCACATTGTCCAGCGCAAAACCGCTGGACGTGACACTCTGGTGCGAGAGTTGCCCCAAACTCCGTCTGCAATCCATATTGACGATCCCGGCCCGCTGTCACTAATATCAGTCGCTCGCCTGAACTTCAGACGCCGCCTCAATAGATGTTCACCTTGGAGGTCCCAATGCGCCGAGTCCCTTCTCAAAAAACTCAGATCAGAAATTTTGAGAAGATGATTGGACATGCGCACTTTGAATCTGGGCATTCTAGCCCATGTGGACGCAGGCAAGACCAGCCTCACTGAACGACTCCTCTTTGATACCGGTGCCATCGACAAGCTAGGAAGCGTCGATGGCGGAAACACCCAGACGGACAGTCTGGAATTGGAACGGCAGCGAGGTATCACCATCGCTGCTGCTGTTGCTGCGTTTCGGATTGGAGACCTTTCCGTCAACCTGATAGACACCCCCGGCCATCCCGATTTCATTGCCGAGGTGGCACGGGTGCTGCGGTTGCTCGATGCCGCGATTGTCGTCGTCTCGGCGGTTGAAGGCATACAGGCCCAGACACGAGTTCTTGTTCGCGCGCTTCAGCGCCTGAGGATTCCTTTCCTGTTTTTCGTGAACAAGATCGACCGGGCCGGAGCGCGGTACGAAGACGTGCTCGCTGATATCGCCCGACAGTTGGCGGTCCGGCCACTTGCCATGTCGAACGTCACCGATATCGGTAGCCGTCGTGCCTTGGTAAAAGCCATCGACATAGAGCAGGAGCCGCACCTTTCCAGGCTGTGTGAGGCACTTGCCTTGGGTGACGCAACGCTGCTTGACGACTATGTGCTGGCTCCAGAGCGATTAGGCTCGCGGAGACTGCAAAAGGCCATTGCGACACAGCTATCCAAGGGCCTCGTGCACCCGGCTTACAGTGGGATTGCGATGACCGGAATCGGGCTGCCGGACCTCATTGATGCGATAGAAACTCTGTTGCCCAGTCGCCTTCCCGACCCGTCGCTCCCTGTCCGGGGTAGCGTCTTCAAGATTGAACGCGGCTGGGGTGGCGAAAAACTCGCCTACATTAAACTCGAATCCGGAACCGTAAGTGCTCGTGGCACTATCGAATTGCCAACCGGACGCGCCAAGATAACGAGCCTCCAGGTGTTCGGCGAACCGGGATTGCGCAGATGTGATCACGCCAGAGCCGGACAGATCGTGAAGGTCGGAGGTCTCGCGGGAGCGCGGATCGGCGACTTGATCGGACCGGACACGGGACACGCTTTTGTGTACCAGTTTGCGCCGCCAACAATTGAAACACGTGCCGTGGCACGGCGGTCGTCGGAAAACCGGGCATTGTGGCTTGCCTTGCAGCAGCTTTCGGAACAAGACCCGCTCATCAACCTGCGTAGCACGGAGGATGCAAGCGAGATGTATCTGTCACTTTACGGAGAGGTGCAGAAGGAGATCGTTCAGGCCACCCTTCTTGCGGAATTTGGGGTCGATGCAACTTTCGAGAAGAGCACCGTCATCTATGCCGAACGACCCACCAGTTCGGCAAGTGCGCTCCAAACAATCTTCAGGGACCCCAATCCGTTTCTTGCAACAATCGGCCTGAGGGTTGAACCTCGATCACCTGGCTCCGGAAACGTATATACGGTGGAGGCCGATGTCGGGCAGATGCCGATCAGCTTCTACCGTGCAATCGAAGAGACGGTCTCGGAAACTCTCAAGGCTGCGGTTTTCGGTTGGCAGGTTATCGACTGCCAAGTCGTGCTCACTGCCGTCCGGCACAGTTCCCCATCCAGCACAGCAGCAGACTTCCGGGGACTCACACCGTTGGTTCTGGCGGAGGCACTGTCTCACGCGGAGATGATCGTCTGCGAGCCCGTTGAGCATTTCAGGCTGGAGGTCCCAGCAACTACGCTTCCGGTGATGGCCACACTCCTCGCCAAATATGGCGCATTGATATCGGAAACGTTGATCGAGAACAGCACTGCCCGACTGGACGGTATGATTGCCTCCATCCATGTTCAGAGTATCCGCACCTGCAAGCGGCACGGCGTTCGCCTCGTCTCGAGTGCCGAGCTCGCGAGATCGCCGTTCCAGCATGACTTTGCGGCCAACCTTGCTGCGGAATCTTCCAGGATTCCCAGGTTCATGGCGTCTGCTGAAGCTGCGGAGCCGGACAATCTTCAGACATATGTCGAGAAGAGGTTGAAAGGCGACAGGTCCGGTGCCGACTGGCTTGACTCCCTGCCGCTGTATGTCGCTATCCGCCTTTGTGAAATTGTAGGCGCATCTCTGTTGCACGGAAACCTGTTCCGCTCATCGGGATTCGGCGACCGGGAATGGTCAGAGAGCAGCGGTGCTGGATACGATCTTCTTAAAGAAGGGGAACCTGCATTCCGCCAATACCTGGAAGCTCAGGTGGATGATTTTCACCGCGGGAAAGGTTCCGGCGGTGAGCGATCCATCTTCGGTCGTCTGTATCTAACCCTTGCCCATCGGACGACCGAAGCTGCATTTGACCCGATCCGAAGTATCATGCGTGACGTGGCTATTCACAATCTCCCGCTCGGACCCGGGGATGAATTCTTCGGGCCGATCACTTCCAGAAAGTTCCACACGATCCACTCTGCCTCCAAAACCCACGGCATTCCGTTCGAGCGCCTCAACAAACTTGTGCTGGACGCAGGATTACTCCCCAGTGAAACAAGCGGTGGAGGCGGAAATCTCATCGAAGCCCGAGCTGTTGACCGCATTGTCACGGAAATGGCTGCAACATTTAATCAGAAAGAGGTCATTACCAAACTTGGGGTCACGCGCAAATTAGGCCGGCAGCTCATCAACGGCGGCCTTTTGAAGCCATCCTTTAAAGTGAAACAGCGACCCGGCGCGAGGATCGTTCCTCGATACCCGGCCGAGCAAGTTACCATTCTACTCGCGAACCTTCGAGCCGTGGCCAAATGCACGGACATGAGCGAGCTCCATGATTTACATACTTCGATCAAGCGTTGCGGATGCACGTTCATCGAGGCAATCAATTTGATCCGCTCTGAAAAACTCTCAAAAGTTGGCTGGGACGAAAGTGAAATCCGACTTGCATCTCTTCGAGTAGATCCAATCGAAATGCGGCTTCTGATGATGCGTCAAAACTCGATCATTTCGGATCGGCAAAGCAAGCGTTCAATGGTGGGACCTCAGCCGCACGGCAGTCCCAATCGGCAATTGCTACTGTAGACATCGAGACAATTTACGCGAATTCAAGCCGGGTTTCATCCCGGCTTTTCTTTCGGTCCATGCCTTTGGCCAATTTTGACGTCCTGGGTGGCCAAAACTACTTGTGCTTTGAGGTTCGTGGGTTCAACTATCAAAGGGTTACAGCGCTACTGGCCAGTATTCGATTACATTTCTCATCTGATCATCCGGACCAAGCCTTGAAAGGCAGCGCATGGCGCTGCCTTTTGCTTTGATATGGAAGCAACATCTTGCGGATAGTACCCGGCACTACGCCGCAACATCCTCACGCACGCCCAGAACGCGGTCGATCAGGCCCCATTCCAATGCTTGCTCCGCCGTCATGAAAAAATCCCGATCCATGGCGGCTTCGAATTTCTCGTAACTGCGTTTGCAATGTTCAGCGTAAAGCCGCGTCATGCGGTGCTTGGTCTGCCGCATCTCTTCGGCATGGATCAGCATGTCCGACGCCTGCCCCTGGAAACCGCCCAGAGGTTGATGAATGTGGATGCTGGCATTGGGAAGGGCGCTCCGCTCACCCGGTTCACCCGCCATCAGCAGAAACGATCCCATGGAGCGGGCCGTTCCCATGCAGAGCGTATGAACCGGTGCGCGGATATAATGCATGGTGTCATACATGGCGAGACCGCTGGTCACGACGCCGCCCGGCGAATTGATATAGAGATGGATCGGCTTCTTCGGGTTTTCCGCCTCGAGAAACAGCAACTGCGCGCAGACCAGCGCCGAAACCGTATCGTTCACCTCGCCGTTGAGGAAGATGATCCTCTCCCGCAACAGGCGGGAATAGATATCGAAAGACCTTTCTCCCCTTGAGGATTGTTCGACTACCATAGGGACGAGTTGCATCGCTTCGCGCATCGGCGAACTCCTGTCGTTAAGAAATGTCGGGGAACGGGAGGGATCAGGCCGCGAGCTTGATCGACGAACCGTTGTGATTTGCGGCGGCCTTTATCATCCGGCCGGTATTGACTGGCAAATCATGAATGATGCGCAGGCTGGTACCGCCTTGGGTATTCGCCGCGATCCTGAAGGTGACGGTGCTTTCCAGAAATGGCGGCGTGTCCTCCCGCAACCTGTAGCGCACTTCTTCGCCGGGCTTGATATCGATTGCTTCCGCTTCCGCCAGCGCCTCCGCCGGCAACCATATGGCGCGAAACGCCGGAATGCTGATGGCGCGCCACACTTTCTGCGGCGGCTCGTCCAGATCATATTCAAGCTCGATGCCCTTTTTAGGCGCTTCCGGTGTCTGCCTGTTCATTGGTCCATATCCTTCAGCAGGAGTTTGAGAGCCTCAATGCGCTGCGGCCAGTAGGCGCGATATTTGCCGAGCCAGGCCGCAATGCGCGTCAGCCCGTCCGGATCGACTTCGTAATTGACGAAACGGCCCTGCCGCTTCTCGACCACCAGCCCTGCCCCGCGTAACACTGAAAGATGCTGCGACATGGCCGGCTGGCTGATTTCGATCCCCTCACGCAGGGCGGAAGCGTTCATGGCGCCATCCGCCAGCTTTTCGAAAATGGCGCGTCGCGTCGGATCGGCCAGCGCCCGGAAAATATCGTTCTCTGTCATAGCAACACATAAGCACACACTTATGTGATTCACAAGTCCTTTCGGTGCGTGGAAAACACGCCTTTTTCACACTGATGGCACGAGGTGCCATGAACGCTTTATCCCCTCGCGCGTTTTCATCCCGCCTGATACTCTTCGGGCCGGGAGCGATCAAAACAAGTGACGGCATTTACGGTCTTCATCATCATTCTTCTCTTGGTCATAGGGCCGAGCCTGTTTGTCGTCATCGGCAAACAGCGGGAAAGGACCATTCCCAAGCGCCCTTCCGCCGCCCTGCCCCTTGCCGAAGACGCAACAACGCTGGACCGGCACTGGCAATCGATAAAAAACGGCTGGAATGAGAAGAATGCGCTCTGCCTGCTGCATTCCAACCTCGATGCCTTTGCGGTGCGCGTGGCGGCGGCGCGCGCCGCCGGGCGCAGCCTCGATCTCATGTATTACATGTGGAACGCCGATCTCACCGGGCGGCTGATGATGCGCGAAGTCATCGCCGCCGCCGATCGCGGCGTGCGCGTGCGCCTGCTGCTCGACGATCTCGGCGTTTCCATTTCCGACCGCATCTTCCACGCCATCGACAGCCATCCGAACATCGAGTTGCAACTGTTCAACCCCACCCGGGCGCGGGAAAACATCCTGCATCGAAGCATCGAGCTGGTGCTGCGCTTCCGCAGCGTCAACCGGCGCATGCACAACAAGGCATGGATTGCCGATGGGCGCGCGGTCATCGTCGGCGGACGCAATATTGGCGACGCCTATTTCGACGCCGCCGAGCGGGCGAATTTTCACGATTTCGATATTCTCGGTTTCGGCGACATCGTTGCCGATGCCACCGAAATCTTTGACGATTACTGGAACAGCGCCGTTGCCGTTCCGGTGCGGTCGCTGCTCGCACGCAGGCCCAACAAGCTTGCAAAGCTACGGCGCGAACTGGACGCGTTGCCGAAAAGCGAGGCGGCGAAACCTTATCTCGAACGGGTCGAAAGCCAACATGGGCGCGATCATTTCCTGATGTCGGATCGTCTGCACTGGGTCGAATCGGCAGATGTGCTGGCCGACCCACCGGAGAAGGCGGCGGGAAAGCGCCGCAAGGGCCATAACTTCCTGATGGAGAGCCTTTTGCCGCTGATGCAGGAGGCAGGCGACAGCCTTCACATCACCTCTCCCTATTTCATTCCCGGCAAACAGGGCGTGGGGATATTTTCAGGACTTGCCGAAAGCGGCGTCTCGGTCGCCATCCTCACCAATTCGCTGGCCGCAACGGATGTGGCCGCCGTGCACGCCGGTTATGCCCGCTATCGCAAGCCGCTTCTGGCCGCCGGGGTGCGACTGCACGAATTGCGCGCGCAGGCGGATCAGGCGAGCTTCACCCTGCGCGGCTCGGGCCAGGCAAGCCTGCATACCAAGGCCTTCACCCGCGATGGCGCGACCGGTTATATCGGCTCGCTCAATTTCGACCCACGCTCCGCCTCGCTCAATACGGAGATGGGCGTCGTGTTCAACTCAGCCCCGCTGGTTGCCCGCATGGACGAGATATTCGCCAAAGAAATCCGCCCCAGCATGAGCTTTGCGCTGGAAATCGACAAGGGCAGGCATATCGTCTGGAAGACGGAAGAACAGGGGCGAACCAGAACATACCGGCGCGAACCAGACGCCGCCATCAGCCGCCGCATCGTTGCCGGCGTCATGCGCTTCCTGCCGCTGGAATCGCAGCTTTAACGGGGAAAGCTTGGGATCAGGCCGCCGGCCTCACCCCCGCTTTCGCCAGCTGTATCTGCACCAGCGTGTCGAGGTTCTGGTTGACCCGGCAATAAAACTCCTCATCGATGAAGGGACGCAGCATGAAATCATTGCCGCCTGCCTTCAAAAACCGCGCGGAAAGCAGCCGGTTGGTGGAGGACGAAACCCCGATGATGCGCAGCTCATGCGACCCGCGCACGGTGCGGATGCGCCGCGTCAGCTCAAAGCCGTCAATATCGGGCATGTTATAGTCGGTGACCACAAGGCCGATATCGGGATTGGCCTTCAGGATATCGAGCGCCTTCGCCCCACTATCCGCCAGGCTGACACGGAAATTATAACGCTTGAGGCGGCTCGAAAGCAGCGCCCGCGCCGTCGGGCTGTCATCGACAATCAGCACATGATGGCGGTGGTTGGTGAGAAAGCGACAGACGGATTCCGTCAGCATGTCCACGGCGAAAATATTGTCCTTCAGAATATAATCGACCACATCCTTGGCGATCAGCGTTTCGCGCGTCGCCTCATGAAACGTGCTGGTGAAAACGATGGTCGGGATCGAAAGATCGATCAGATATTCCAGCGCCTCGCCCTTTTCCGCTCCCGGCAGGTTGATGTTGGAAATGGCGAGCGTTACCGGTTCGGACGAATGTTCGTAACAGGCCTGCAACTCTTCGAAGGAGCGGCATACCTCCACGGAAACGCCCAGCATCTCATTGAGCCGCCTGCTCACCATCTGGGTGAACACGTTGCTGTCTTCCGCCAGCAAAATCCGGCTATTTGTAAAAGGCACGCCCGAATACTGCATGCCCGTTATGCCCAGGAAATTCATTCTGTCCCGACCCCCATCGAATGTCAGCTTAAGATAGCAGGCTCATTTTTCAGAATGATTAATAGCACTATTTCTGAAGCTTCAGTTGAGCACATGCTTACCTAAACGGAAATACGGCCCGCGAGGGGCCGCATTCCAAGTTTGGGAGGGGATTTCTGTCTTATACGCGCAGAAGCGCGTTATCGGTGTCGAACGGGCTCTCTTCCACCACTTCAGCATCGTAGGACGTGCCGAGAATGCGGATCTTGAGCTTGGTGCCCACGGCCGCATATTCCGGCTTGAGCATGGCGAGTGCGATGGATTTGCCCATGCGCCAGCCGAAACCGCCGCTCGTCGCACGCCCGGCAAGCACACCGTTCTCATCGAAGATCGCTTCAGAACCGCGCGCATCGACGTCTGTATTGCCAGACACGGTCAGCGTCGAGAACACCCACTTCGCACCGGCTTCCTTGTAAGCCACCAGCGCATCGCGGCCGATGAAGGATTTTTCCGGGCGCACGAAGCGATCAAGACCGGATTCATAGGCGTTGTATTCCACCGACAGCTCGCGGCCCATGTTGCGATAGGATTTTTCGAGCGACATGGAGACCATGGCGCGGATACCGAATGGCTTGATCCCGAATTCGGCGCCCGCTTCCATCAGCCGGTCGAAGATGTAGTTCTGCATCTCGATCGGATGGTGCAGTTCCCAGCCAAGTTCGCCCACGAAGTTGACGCGCAACGCATGCGCCGTCGCCACGCCGACGGAAATCTGCTTGCCGGTAAGCCAGGGGAAATCCTTGTTCTCAAGGCTCGTGCGTGTCAGCTTCTTCAACAGATCGCGCGACTTCGGACCGGCAAGAACCAGCACGCCGTATTTCTGGGTGATCGGCTGCAACACCACAGAACCGTCGGTCGGGGCAAGGCGGCGCAGAACGTCATGGTCATGCGCTTCGAGACCACCGGCCGAAACCATGTAGAAGCGGCCCGGCGCCCATTCATAGACCGTGAATTCCGCTTTCACGCCGCCATTCGGCGTCAGGAGATGGGTAAGCGCGATACGGCCGCGCTTCTTCGGGATGGCATTGGCGAGAATGCTGTCCAGCCAGGCCCGTGCGCCAGGGCCGGAGACTTCCATCTTGGCGAAGGCGGACATATCGAGCACGCCGACATTCTGATGCACATTCTTCACCTCGTTACCGACATGTTCGAAATAGTTCGAACGGCGGAACGACCACTTTTCAACGATACGACCGTCATCCAGAGCCGGCGCATGGTTGTGGCTGGTGATGACATCGGCGCCAACGCCGAGGTCTTCCTCGCGCAGAGCATAACCCTCCGGCGCATACCAGTTGGCGCGCTCCCAGCCATAGACGGAGCCGAACACGCCGCCGAGCTTCTTCAGACGGTCATAAACCGGCGTCGTCTTCAGCGGACGGGCGGCGGAGCGCTCTTCATCCGGGTAATGCATGGTGAAGACGTTGGCATAGGCTTCCTCGTTCTTGGCGATGAGGTAACCTTCCGTTGCGTAGGGGCCGAAGCGGCGCGGATCGACACCCATCAGGTCGAGCGTCGGCTCACCATCGACGATCCACTCGGCCAGCTGCCAGCCAGCACCACCGGCAGCGGTGATGCCGAAGGAATGGCCTTCGTTCAGCCAGAAATTCTTCAGGCCCGGTGCGGGGCCGACAATCGGGTTACCATCAGGCGTATAGGCGATCGCGCCATTATAGACCTTCTTGATGCCCACTTCGCCGAAAGCCGGAACACGCACCATGGCCGTTTCGATATGCGGCATCAGGCGGTCGAGTTCCTCCTGGAACAGCTCATATTCACTGTCATCGGAAGGACCGTCGACATAACAGACCGGCGCGCCGACTTCATAAGGACCGAGGATCAGGCCACCCGCCTCTTCGCGCATGTACCAGGCAGAATCGGATTCGCGCAGAACGCCCATTTCAGGCAGGCCCTGGCGGCGACGTTCCTGAATGGCCGGATGCGGCTCCGTGACGATATATTGGTGCTCGACCGGAATGACCGGGATATTGATGCCCACCATCTCGCCGGTCTTGCGGGCAAAGGAACCCGTGCAGGATATGATATGTTCGGCGATGATCTCGCCCTTGTCCGTTGTCACCTTCCAGTGACCGTCTTCCAGCTGCTCGATGGCGGTGACTGTGGTGTTGCGATAGATGGTCGCCCCGCGGTCACGCGCGCCTTTGGCCAGCGCCTGTGTCAGATCGGCGGGCTGGATGTAACCATCGTCAGGATGCTGGATGGCGCCCAGCAGGCCGTCCGTCTCACACAGCGGCCAGATTTCCTTCACCTGCTCCGGTGTCAGCATGTTGACGCGCACACCGATGGTCTCGGCGATGCCGGCATAATACATATATTCGTCCCAGCGATCCTTGGTGCGGGCGAGACGGATATTCGAGACCTTGGAGAAGCCGACATTCATGCCGGTCTCTTCCTGAAGCTCCTCATAGAACTTCACGGAATATTTGTGGATCTGACCAACCGAGTAGCTCATGTTGAACAACGGCAGAAGCCCGGCCGCATGCCAGGTGGAACCCGAGGTCAGCTCCTTGCGCTCGATGAGAACGCTGTCGCTCCAGCCCTTCTTGGCAAGATGATAAAGCGTCGAAACGCCAACGACGCCGCCACCGATCACCACCGCCCGTGCATGTGTCTTCATTTACAGAACCCCTGAAAAGCGCCGGCCTTGCCTTATTCCGCCGACATTGGATGGGAGGAATATGAAGCGCTTGGCGGCCGTTCAGCCGCCTGATTGCGACATGGCCATAGGGTGCTGCGACAGGCGTGAAAATGCCGAGCATGCCGGACGAAGATCGCACAGCTCTGCGGCTCGTTTCTTCTCCCGCCGGGAAGAAGGCGACAGGCCGCAAATCCATGCCCGATAGCTTCGACGCCTGAGGCAAACAGCAATCTAGGCTTTTATGCGCCCGGCTTCTCCTTCGGTTCGGTCACCTTGCCGTCTTTCGAGGTTTCCTTTTCCGGCGCAGAAGCCGCGCCGGTATGGGCCGCCTGCGCTTTTTCGCCCTCTTCCGAAAGCAGCGCCGCCATCATCTGCGGGTTGGCTTCGCCCTCCATGTGAATATTCAGATTGCGCTGCGGGAACGGAATATCGATCCCTTCCTCACGGAAGCGCTTGAGGATGGCGATCCTCATCGCATTTCTCACGCCGAGCCCGTTCGAAAGATCGGCAAGATAGAAGCGCAGTTCGAAATCCAGCGAAAAATCACCGAAACGGACGAATTCCACGTGTGGCTCGGGATTGCGCAGCACCGGCGGCTGGGCGCGCACCAGTTCCAGCAAAATGTCCATGACCTGCTGCGGATCGGAATCATAAGAGACGGAAACCGGTATTTCGGCGCGCATGATGCGGTTGCGGTGTGTCCAGTTGCCGACGGAGGAATTGATGAATTCCGAATTCGGCACGATGATCGACTGACCACGGAAGGTTTCTATCTCGGTGGCGCGCACGGAGAGCCGCTTGACGGTGCCCTCCGTGGTTCCCGTCACCACCCAGTCCCCTACCTTGAAGGGGCGCTCCACCAGCAGGATAAGGCCGGACACGAAGTTCGAGACGATGTTCTGCAGGCCGAAACCGATACCGACAGAAAGGGCGGAAGCCACCAGCGCCAGGCTGGAGAGGTTGAGACCCGCCGAAGACACGCCGAAGATCGCCGCCACAGCGATACCGAGATAGCCGATACCGGTCTTGACGGAATTGCGCACCCCGGCATCCACCTGGCCGCGCGCCATGACGTTGTTGTCCAGCCACCTCTGGAACCAGCGGGTAATGGTGTAACCGATGGCGAAGACGAGGATGCCGCCAAATATGCCGATCAGCGAAATAGAGGCATTGCCGACGGTGATGCCGGTCAACAGACGATAAGCCCAGCTTTCGATATCGCCCGGCTGGAAGCCCCAGGAAAACAGGATGAGCGGCACGCCGAAGGCCAGTGCCACGATATAGATGCCGAGCCCGGCGGCAAGGCCGGCCTGATCGAGCGCGACCACGCCCAGACCGAAACGCCGCGCGAGATAACGACCGGCAAGAGATTCCGCGAAGGCGCCCTGTCGCGAAATCGCCTTGCCCGAGAGAATGCCGATATACATTGTCGCCAGCACCGCGCCGGTGGCGACGATCTGCGTGGCAAGGAAGCGCGCAAGCCCGACATAACCGGTGAGGCAGGCGCCGATGAGAACGAGGCCACCCACTCGCAGCAGGATGACGAGCCAGCGCGGCAGGCGCTGGTTGCCGGTCTCATAATCCTGCCCCTCGCCGATCACCGGCCGCAGGAACGACACGGTGAGCAGGATGAGGCCGATGATGATCGAGGCGACGAAGCTCTTGGCGACGGTCACGATCAGCGGCGAATAAAGTGTCTCGCTGATCGTGCCGAACAGGTAATCGAGACCATTGACGAGCGCCATCAGCAACACCGCCGAGGACAGCGTATGCGCGCCCTTGTTGGATACCTTCACAAGGCGCCATTCCGGCTGTGTCGGCGCAAAGATCGCATAGCTCAGTCGTGAGACGAAATAAACAAAACCGGTGATCGCCATCGCCCCGAACAGGATAGGCGCGATGTCCGACCGCAGCACGTTGAAATTATCGAGGAAGAAGGCCGAGGTGACGAGAAACAGGAACAGCGACAGCGACTGCACCATGGTTGACCAGAAGGCGACCGAAAGCCGTCTCAGATAGGAAGGCTCGCCCGTAAAGGCCCGCCGGTCCATACGGCTGCCAAAAAAGCGGTAACCGACCACGAGAAACAGCAGCCCCGCCATGATCGACAGCATCACCGCCCCGAACATCGGCAGGCGCTTGTAATTCCAGACGAAGCCTGCCCAGCTGCTGAAGGCGTTGTTGAGGTTGGTCAATTCGGTCAGAAAGGCGGAGGACGCGTCGCCCAGCGTCTGCGCCGAAACTTCCGTGCGCTTGAACAGCGTGGCGGCGAAAAGCGCGCGGCGAACGGCGGTGATGTTGTTGGAGATCTGTGCGGCATTGGTGGCCGTGCTCTCCACCTCGCCGGCAATCGCATTCACCTCTGCCCGTTCCGCCGTCAGCCGGTTTCGCTCCTCCGTCACCATGCTGGCTTCCGGCGGCTGGTCGTCCGCAGGCGCCGCACCCAGCGCATCCAGCCGGGTCTTGATCTGGTCGAGACGGGTGCGCAGCTTGGTGTTGGCGGCGGCGGCATCGGCGGCAATGGTGTCGGCGCGGCCCTTCAGGTCCACTAGTTGCGCATCGTCGCGGCCGCCGGCTTCTACCTGTTGGGCGATAGCAGCGACATCGCCCTTCCATTTCTCCAGCTCCGCCCTCGCCTGTTCGACGGTCGAAGCCTGGATAGCCACCGGCGCGGGCGATGTTGTTTCCCCTTGCGCTGCGGCCGGCATTGCCGACAAGAGACCGCCGGCAAGAAAAAGCACCACGGCCAGTATCGTCGCCATGGCACTCCTCTGCCGCCGATCCGGCGCCAAGCCGTCGAAAACCCTGCCGTCCATCAATCCGCCGAACATCAACCGCACATCCACGCCTTTCGTTTTTTTGCACCGCATCAGGCTTTTTAGCGCCTGCCGCGTGGAAAACCACCCGCATTGAGGGAGGTTTTCAGGAGTTTGCCTTGCTTTTCACCACGAAAATCATCACCTTCGATGGTGCAGCAACATGGGAGGAAATCATGGAATCTGCTGGCATTGGCTGGATCGCAGCCATCATCATCGGTGGTGTCGCCGGGTGGCTCGCCGAACAATTCATGAAAAGCAATATGGGTGTTTTCATGAACATCCTTCTTGGAATCGTCGGCGCGATCGTCGCCAACGCCATTCTTTCGGTATTTGGAATCGTTCTGCAAGGTTGGCTCGGTTATCTCATCGCCGGCTTCATCGGCGCCTGCATCCTCATCCTTGTCGGCCGGGCTTTCAGACGCGGGTAAAGAAAAGAAAAAATCCGTAAAACCGCGGATTTCCAGGACTTTCCAGCGCGACTGAAATTTTTTCGTCACAAAAATCGAAGAAATTTCATTTCCGCGCTGGACAAGCCCAAACTTCCCCTTTATACGCCCCCTCACACCGCCACACGGTGCCGGTCGGGTGATTAGCTCAGTTGGTAGAGCAGCTGACTCTTAATCAGCGGGTCGTAGGTTCGAGCCCTACATCACCCACCAAATTCCTCCTGAAATGACAAGAGGTTGCGATGCTAAATTAAAGCATCGCATAAGCGCGCCGGGCTTCCGCCAAGGCCTTCTTTTTCGATAGTGGTTGCGCATAGCGCCGCCCTCGTCACCTGCAACGCGCGGCTGCGCCAACAGTCGGGCCGGTGTCAAACGCGCTTATAATTCCGTTTCCGGCGCCTTGCTGTCTGCCCCGACAAAACGCGGCGCCAGCGGCCGCCCCGCAATACGGCTTCCAAATTGCTCGGTGAAAGGTACAGGTGCCGCCCGCTTGACCGCCTCGATGGCGGAATCGATAAAGGCTTTGCGCCTCGGGCTGTCTTCCTGTGGGCGCGCGGCGGTGACCACCACCTTGCCCCTTATCTGTCCGTCCTTGTGCAGAATGAACTGCAATGTCACGACAAGCCCCGCAGTGTCTTCCGGCGGCACCCAGCAGGCATAGATCGCATCGAACATTTCATCGATATTGCCGGCCGGCGCGGGATCGTTGCAGACCCGTGACTGGCCTGAGGCCTGCGTCGAAAAACCGGCGGACAACAGAACCAGCGCCGCGAGACCTGACAGCCTGAACGCGCTGGCGAATGGAAACCAATGCAGGATCAAATCAATACCCTCTACCGAAGCCAGATCCGCCTGCCTGGACAGACCGACAGTCACCGTTTCTTGAAATCAATTTCGTCAATAAGAATTAAGCGCAGCATTGCCGGGCTTCGCCCGCTCTTAAGTTCCACGATCGCAGCAAGCCTAAACATATCAATAAAAACCAAAAGTAAAACAACTTTAAATTAAAATAAAATACAGAATAAATAAATTATTACGATTTACATCAAAATCATCAAGCAAATCCGAACTTAGAAACATAAAATGCAGAGATACACAAATAAAAGACACCACAAACACAGAGATATATAATGCCGCCTGCTCTCCGCGTGAGGTGAATCGCCGGTCTGGACATATACACTCCCCGCCCTGGCAATCACGACTCTCCCCGTAAAGGGCGCAGGCTCAACTGCGGCAACCGGCTTTCCGTGTGGCCGCCGAAAAGATGATTATTGGCGCTGCAGCACCGCCCGCTTCCCCAAAGCTGTCTCAATCGTCCTTATGATCGGGATCATGAGATTGCTCATCAACATATTGCTTTTTATTCTCGGCGCGGTCGGGAGCGGGATATGTGCGTTTTTATTATCGGCAGCGCTCGCCGATTCTGGATTTCTCGGCTCCTGTTTTGAGGGAAATTGCGCTTATGCGGCGCTTTTCATGGTGCTGCCCGTCACATGGTTCGTGCTTTTTGCGCTGTATGTGATGGCGCTGCTGATCTGGCGGCGAAAGCCTTTCCGGAACGGAAGGCTCTGAAAACGGGACGGCGACGTCATTGCCGCCGCGCACGCGTTGACAGCGCTTACGACTTGCCGCTAACGTCCTGCCGCTGGGGGATTCGCTGCCAGTGATATGCGGGGCTCATGAGCAGACCCGATATCACCGGCCTCTGAATGTACATGTTCCGATTTGCGTCTCGCGTATGATGAGCATGACGGAAAACAGGGAGACCAAAAGATGCGGGCCTCGATCAATTCCCCGTCGCTTTCGATCGACACAATGGACTATCAGGCCGAGTGCCAGTTCGCGCTGGAGCCGTCCATTCAAAAGCTGATGGAAAAAGCCGAACATGCCGGCTGGAACCGCCAGCAGGCCGCCCTTGCCATCGTCGCGCTCGCCAGCGAGCATCTCACCGATCTATTGTCCGCCGGCGACATTCCCGCGCCGGATCAACGTCCCCTCTCCTGATCTGCCTGAAGCCGGGCGGATCAGCGCCGGCGTCATCGAAACATCATCGCAAAATCAACACAGCAGGTCCGGAGTGTCCCTGTCGACACTGCCGGAACAAGGTTTGTGCTGTGAAGGTCGACGTTTGGGGCAAAAGCCGATGCCTCGCGCACCCGACATAGCCTGTCACGCGCCTGTCCGCCCGTTATGCCAGGCCCCCAACCGCCTGCCAGCAACCCTGCCATAGTGTTGACACAAGCCACCAATAATGAGAACATAAAGTGAACATTATGGAGGTCAGCGATGAACACAGCAGACGCAGCCATAGAAAATGCCCTCTCCGTTGTCGCCCGCTCCCGGGATATGCGCGAACGCGCGCTCGAGCGGCGGCGTGAGCTGCAACGGCGAACGGAAGTCATCGTCACCCGGCCGCTTTACGTCCTCAAAAAGAACGAAGGGCCGAAACAGCTGTCGCTGAAACTCGACAGCTAGTCGCCGATGCAAATAACCGGCAGGCGCAACGCCGTGAAAGCGACGGCCCGTCTTCGTCCAAAAAGCAAAAATCCCGTGCGCATCACCTCACGCACGGGATTTTAAGAATGAAGAGGTTATTATTTTTGTCTATTGCATGCGCTGCATTGCGGCTTCCGGTTCGCCGGTCGTCGCAACCGTTGCAGGAAGGCGGTCGGTCTTTTTCAGGATGACGACTGGCTTTTCCACCGGATCTGTCGGCGGAACGATGCTTGCGGTTTTGAATTCGCGATCTACGGCAGGAACGGAAGCGTTGATCTGTTGATGACCTGCACATTCCGCAAGCGCTGCACTGGCCGAAAAACCAAAGACAGCGGCGATAATGAGAACTGATTTCATGTCATTCTCCCTTCGCTCTTGTGGCAATCTCCAGTCTATGTGGAGACAGGCCCGATTGAAAATCACACTTTAGAGACATCTAAAGCTCATCATCATGTCGGCAGTCGTCATTTTCGGTGTGCGGGCAAGTCGAGGGGCGATTGCATCGTCCTATTTTTCCCGCACATCCAGTGGATTTTGGCAAAGCGGTCTTCGAAATATCATCGCCACGTAACTTCCCTTCAGGGAAATGAGACTGGGCGTATAAGTCGAAACCTTCTCCGCATTGGCGGCCTTGATGGTTCTTCCCTCAGAGGGTTTCTGCTGCATGGCGCGCCTCCTTCCATCAGCGATAACGAAAATACGCCGATCTTGTTCCGATCACGGTTCCGTTGGTGTGCAGGAGAATGAAAGCACCGCCCTGGATGCCAGCAGCACCCGGCGCTTGAAAAATCCACCCAAAAGCTCTATATCGTTAGGCGCGAGGACGACCTCGGCCATATCGGCGACAGCATGCGGGACGGCCCGGTCATATACCGGAGAATGAAATGCGCTCCCTGCAAGATCGTATCCGCCACGCGCTAAGCTTTGAAATCATCGGCCTCATGCTCGTCATTCCCCTGGGCGCGCTGCTTTTCGGCATGCCCATGGAAGATATCGGCATCGTCGGCCTCGTCAGCGCCACGCTCGCCACGATCTGGAACTATGTCTATAATCTGGGCTTCGACCACGCCATGCAGCGCCTGAAGGGCACGACGCTGAAAACGCCGGCCATTCGGGTTGCCCACGCGGTGCTTTTCGAACTCGGCCTGCTGATCGTGCTGATGCCCTTCATCGCCTGGTATCTGAATATCAGCCTTGCCCACGCGCTGGTGATGGATATCTCCTTTGCGCTGTTTTACGTGGTCTATGCTTTTGTCTTCAACTGGAGCTACGACCGGGTTTTCCCCCTGCCGGAATGGAAGTCGCAGCAGGACGCCGCCTGAGAGGCGGCGGCCACAGCCGACATAGGCGGTTCAGCGCAGTGACGCCTTGAAGAAGCTCACGAGATCAGCATTGAACCCGCGATGGAACTCCACCCGGTCGAAGCCCGCCGCGTCGCTGCAAATCTGGGGCGCGGCTTTTGCCATCTCCGCCGGGCAAGGTGCAATAAAGGAAAAGTGCCCCCGCCCCGTCCACCATCCGATAATCCGGTTTCACCGGCAGATCGTCACGCAGTCTCGCAACATCCTGCGCTACGCGAACATAAAGCGGTTTCCTGTGGCAGCAATCACGCTGAACGCTTAAAGCGACTTCAGCGTCCAGGCCACGATTTCCCGTGTGGCAGCGGCGAAGGCCTGGTCCAGTGCTTTCACGAAATTGGCGTTGCCGGAACCGCTGACGCGGGCGCTGGAACGGAATACTTCCTGCGCCCTCACCGTGCCGTTGCGATCATTGAGCAGCTTCACCGAAATTTCGATATTCGCCACGTTGCGAGCGGTATCGATTTCAAAGGCGCGAATATCGCTCACGACTTGATAGTCGATTGCCAGCCCCTGCCCCGGCCGGCCAACGCCGCCGAACTTGCCGGTATCTTCGAAGGCTTCCACGAGCTTGGATTGCACCATGCGCGGCAGGCGGTCACTCCATTGCGAATTGCCGAGATATTGCACCTCGGAACCGGAAAGCCGCACCACGATGTTCTCGCTATCGAGCGCCTTCAAGGCGGTCGGGTCGGCGATCAGCAGCTGACGGCTTTTCAGCGATGGTCCCTGCGTTACCGCCGCCGGCGATACGGAAAGGTCGAAAGTATCGTTTTTCGGCGCACCGGCACAGCCCGCCATCATCGCAGCAAGCAGCGGAGCGAGAAGAAGGGCGCGGCGCGTTTGGCCGTTCATCGATAGTCTCATTGGTCGATACCCCTCTTAGCGCCTTGTTCTGCCATCATATTGTTTCACGGTTTCGCCGCCGAAAATCAACCGCTGCGGATCGCGGTCGATATTGGTGATGGCATTGTTGAGATTGTCGACCGTCTGTCGCGTGCTGCCGATCAGCGCCTGGAAATCCTTCAGGCCGGAGCTGGAGAAACGGGTTAGGTTGTCTGCAATCGGCCCGATGCGGGCATTGAGATTGTCGGCCACCGCCTTGAAGGAGGTTAGCGTCTCGCGCGCCTTGGCAAACAGCGAATTGGCATCATCAGTGCCGAGCATGCCGTCCACCTTGGCGAGAATGCCATCGACGCGGCTGGAGGCAAGGTTCAGCTTGCGGCCCATCTCGGTGAAGTCGGAAACCGCCTGGTCGATGTCGGCGCGACGCGCGCCCACATCATCGGCGATCCTCTTGAAATTCGCCACGGCATCGCGCGCATCGGCGGTGGCTGCGGAAACATCGCCCACCACGGTGCTGACCTTGGCGGGATCGACGGAGGCCAAAAGCTCATCCGCGCGCTTCACAACCGTCTGCACTTCCGTGCTCGCCGCCTCAAAATTGCGCGCCGTGCTCTGCACCGTCTCCATGATGCCCTGAATATCGCTGGAAGCGGATGCCACATCCTTCGTCACCTTGTCGACATTCGACAGGATGGAATCGATCTTGCCAGCGTCGACCGCCTTCACCAGATCCTCGACCGCGGTGAGCGTACCGTCGAGCCGCACCGAAACGGATTGCACCGTCGTGGACAGCGAACTGAGGCTCGAAATGAAATTCTTGATCCCGTCGGAATTGGCCGCCAGCGCATCGGAAAATTTCTCGGCATTACGCACCGTCTGCGTCAGCGGCCCGCGCGCATCCTGCACGAAACCCTGCAATTCGCCGATCGCGCCATCTGCGCGCTTCAGGATTTTATCAGCCGTGGCAAGCAGGTTGGTGACGCTCGAAAGATCGGCTGTCAACTCGGCCGGAACGCCGCTTTCAACGGCTTTCTGCAGAATGCGCTCGCCATCCTTGTTGCCGCCGGAAAGCTCGATATAGGCGGCGCCCGTCAGACCCTGAATTTCAAGCACAGCGCGTGTGGACGGAAACACCGGCGCATCCGCCTGCACTTCGGTAAAGGCGATGGAGTAAGCCGGATCGTCGCGGTCAATCGCAAGCCCGCGCACCGTACCAACGGGAATACCGTTAAACCGCACCGGAGAGCCAACCGAAAGGCCGTTGGCGGAGCCGGGAATACGCACGATCAGTTGCGCCGTCGGGCCGCCGCGGCCAAACTCGGCCATCCAGTAAACGAAGCCGAATGCGGCGGCGATCACGATCAGCGTGAAAATTCCGACTATGGTGTAGTTCGCCTTGGTTTCCATGCTTCTTGTTACTCCACCGGATTTTCGTGTCTGCCGTCCGGAAGAACGACAGAGCGCGCCCGTTTGCCGCGGAAATAGGACTGCACCCACGGGTCTTCGCAGGCGAACATGTCCTGCAATGTCCCTTCCACCAGCACTTTCTTCTGTCCCAGCACCGCAATGCGGTCGCAGACTGAGAACAGGCTGTCGAGGTCGTGCGTCACCATATAGACGGTCAGGCCAAGCGAATCGCGCAAGCGCGCAATCAGCATATCAAATTCCGCCGCCCCGATGGGATCGAGGCCGGATGTCGGCTCATCGAGGAAGACGAGGTCGGGATCGAGCGACAAGGCCCGGGCGAGCGCCGCACGCTTGATCATGCCGCCTGATAGTTCGGATGGGTATTTGTCGCCGGCATCGGGCTTCAACCCCACCATCTCGATCTTGAGATAGGCCAGCTCGTCCATCAGCTTTTTCGGCAGGTCCAGATATTCCCGCATCGGCAGCTGGATGTTTTCCTTCACCGTCAGGCCGGAAAACAGTGCGCCCTGCTGGAACAGCACGCCAAGGCGCTGATCGAGCATCATGCGGTCGTCTTCGCTCGCCTTGTCGTAATCGGTGCCGAGAATGCGGATGGCACCTGCCTGGCGGGGCAGAAGCCGCAGGATCGCGCGCATCAGGACGGATTTGCCCGCGCCGGATGGCCCGATGAAGCCGAGGATTTCGCCGCGATAGACATCGAGATTGAGATCTTCGAGCACGTTGCGGCCATTGAACCCGACAGTCACACCCTCGACGGAAAGCACCGCCTCGCGGCCATCCTTTTCGGTTTTTGTCTCTTGCGGTTTCTGGTCCAGTGTTTCCAACGCGCCCTCCTTAAAAATCGATGGCTGCGTAGAAGATGGCGAAAAGACCATCCACCAGAATGACGACGAAGATCGATTTGACCACCGACGAGGTGACGTGCTTGCCAAGCGATTCCGCCGAACCGCCCACCTTCATGCCCTCCACCGCCGCGACGATGCCGATGATGAGCGCCATGAACGGCGCCTTGATCATGCCGGCCGCAATGGTCGACTCCTCGACCGCGCCATGCAGGCGAGACAGGAACACCTCAAACGTGATGCCGGAATAAGCAAAGGCCACGATGGCGGCGCCAAACAGGGCGGCGAAATTGGCAAGAATGGTCAAAAGCGGCAGCGCGATGGTGAGCGCCACCAGCCGCGGAAACACCAAAACGCCCACGGGGTTGAGGCCGATCACCTTCAGCGCGTCGATTTCCTCGCGCATCTTCATCGAGCCGATTTCCGCCGTGATCGCGCTGCCGGAACGGCCAGCGATCATGATCGCGGTCAGAAGCACACCGATTTCGCGCAATTGCAGAATGCCGACGAGATCGACAACGAAGACTTCCGCGCCGAAATAACGAAGCTGGAACGCGCCCTGCTGGGCGATGATCGCGCCGATCAGGAACGACATCAGCATGATGATCGGCACGGCGCGCACGCCCATATGGTCGATCTGGTTGACGATGGCCGCCGGCGAAACGCCGCGCCCGCGCCCGAGCTTCATCTGCGCGCCGCGCACGGCGGAGCCGAGAATATACATGCCCGCCAGAAAATCCGCGCCGTTCTGCACGACGGCCTTGCCGACAGGCGCAAAAATACGTTCGGCAAGCCCCGCTTTCGCAGCGGCCGCGCCCTCCATTTCCACTTTTTCGGGCAATTGGGAAATGACCTCTTCGATACGGTCATTGCCCGTCACGGTGACGGTGGCGCCATTTGCCTCCAGGTCCCTGCGCAGGCGCTGAATGATCCATGCGCCGGTCGTATCGATGGCCTCGACGGAAGAAAGATCGATTTCCACCGGGCCGGTGGATTTGCTTTTTTCGATCTTTTCAAGACTGGAGAAAATACCGGAGAGATTGCTGTTGCGCCAGGAACCGCTCAGGGCAAAACGCGAACCGCCGCCGGAGACGTTATCGTCTTCGGTGATTGCGGCCGGGTTCGCCTGTTGCCGTGTGTCCTGTTCTTGCATAATGCTCCGAGCGAGTGCAGTCGTTACGAGATTCTTAATGGTTTCATAACGGTTTGACCTTCGGCAAGCCACAGTGACGGCCGACAATTCGCGATAAATTTGGCGTCATGTGTCTTTTGACGCCTGTTAGGAAGTGAAAAAACATGCCCCGTTACCTTCAAGCCACAACAGAACGTTTCCCCGTGGCTGGCAGCTTCACCATTTCACGCGGCACCCGCACGCATGCGGATGTCGTAACGTGTACCATCCGCGATGGTTCCTTTACCGGCAGAGGTGAATGTGTGCCCTATCCGCGTTATGGCGAAAGCATCGAGGGCGTCATCGCCGATATCGAGGCGATGGCGGAACAGATCGCCGGCGGCGTGACACGACAGGAACTACAGCAGGCGATGCAACCCGGCGCCGCCCGCAATGCGGTCGATTGCGCGCTATGGGACCTCGAGGCCAAGATCAGCGGCAAGACTGTTGCCACACGCATCCTTGGACAGGCGGCAAAGCCGCTCGTCACCGCCTATACCATCTCGCTTGCCGACCCGGAGACCATGGCCGCGAAAACGGCGGAAAACGCAGGCCGCCCGCTGCTGAAGATCAAGACCGGCACGGCAGATGACGAGGCGCGTCTAAGGGCCGTGCGCGCCGCCGCACCCGAAGCGCGCATCATCATCGACGCCAATGAGGGCTGGAATGACTATAATATCGAATATTATCTGCGGCTTGCGGCAGAGCTGAAGATATCGCTCATCGAGCAGCCGCTACCCGCCGGCAAGGATGACATCCTCGCCCGCATCGACCATCCGGTGCTGATCTGCGCCGATGAAAGCGTGCATTCCACCAGGGACCTCGCCGGCCTTCGCGACCGTTACGATGCAATCAACATCAAGCTCGACAAGACCGGCGGCCTGACTGAAGCGCTTGTCATGAAAGCGGAAGCGGAACGGCTCGGCTTCACCATCATGGTGGGCTGCATGCTCGGCACCTCGCTCGGCATGGCGCCGGCCGTGCTGGCGGCGCAGGGTGCGGCCTTCGCCGATCTCGATGGGCCGCTATTGTTGGCGCACGATCGTGATCCGGGGTTGGTTTATGAGGGTTCGCTGGTTTATCCGGCGCGGCCGGAACTGTGGGGGTGAGCCCCTAAAATTAAAACCAGATGAGGTGCGCCGCCACCGCGTATTTCTTCTCCCCGCCGGGGAGAAGGTGGCCCGAAGGGTCGGATGAGGGGGAAACGTAGCCGAATTTCGGAGAGCTTGCCCCCTCATCCCGCTGCCGCGACCTTCTCCCCGGCGGGGAGAAGAAACAAGCGGCATCCACTCGTACCACACGAGCGCGCATTGATCGCAAGGAAACACCGAAGGCTAGGTATCCCTTTAGCTCGCAGGCCCAATCAGGCCGCGTGCTTGCCAATCAAACCCGGAATATCCACCGGCTCCATCTCGTCCGATACCTGTTCGGCGGTAACGTCGCTCGTCTGCATCCAGGTGATCAGCTCGAAGCTGCCATCGGCGTTTTCGGCAATCGCCGTGCAGCTTTCCACCCAGTCGCCGGTGTTGATGTAGCGGATGCCGTCCATGTCTTCCATGACAGCGTGGTGAATGTGACCACAGATGACGCCATCGACATTGTTGCGCCGCGCCTCTTCGGCGACCACGCGCTGGAATTCTCCGATGAAGTTGACGGCGTGTTTCACCTGCAGCTTGGCCCAGGCCGAAAACGACCAGTAAGGCAGGCCGATGCGGCGGCGCACGGCGGCAATCGCGATGTTGAGCGCAATTGCCGCGTCATAGGCCCAGTCGCCGAGATAAGCGAGCAGGCGGGCGTTGCGCACCACCACGTCGAATTCGTCGCCATGGATGACGAGGTATTTCTTGCCGTCGCCCGCCTCGTGGATCATGCGTTCGGCCACTTCGATACCGCCGAAATGCATGCCAGGGAACTCCCGCAGGAATTCATCGTGATTGCCCGGAATATAAACGATGCGGGTGCCCTTGCGAGCCTTGCGCAGAAGCTTCTGCACCACGTCGTTGCAGCCCTGCGGCCAGTACCAGCTGCGGCGCAGGCGCCAGCCGTCGACGATGTCGCCGACGAGAATGATCGTTTCGGCTTCGTGGTATTTCAGGAAGTCGAGCAGATAATCCGTCTTGGCCGCCTTGGAGCCGAGATGAACATCCGAAATGAAAAGCGTTCTGAACTGTCTGGTTTCGATTTGACCGGCCACGGATTTCATCCCCCTGTTCGGTTGCGTCCCTGCGGCTTTCTTACCTCTCAGAACCAGACTCGTGTTTCAGCAACATGACAGCGGCGGTTTTTTGTATGGAATATGACGGATAGCTTCACGAAAACGCGAATAAGCCATGCCCGCATTTGCATAAGGAGGCGGTAAATAACGGCTGTACCACGGGGAAGTTTGTTGTATTCAGGGGGCCGGAATTGAACCAGACATGACGGTGGAAGAATGACCTCTCACGATAAGAACAACACGCCCGCCAACACGGCAAAGGCCGACATCGAGGAACAGGCGCTCTTTTTCCACCGCTACCCGCGCCCCGGCAAGCTGGAAATCCAGGCCACCAAGCCGCTCGGCAACCAGCGCGATCTGGCGCTCGCCTATTCGCCGGGTGTGGCCGCCCCGTGCCTCGCCATCCACGAGAACCCCGAAATGGCGGCTGAATATACCGCGCGCGCCAATCTCGTTGCCGTCATTTCCAACGGCACGGCGGTGCTCGGTCTTGGCAATATCGGCCCGCTCGCTTCCAAGCCTGTGATGGAAGGCAAGGCCGTTCTCTTCAAGAAATTCGCCGGCATCGACGTGTTCGATATCGAGATCGACGCACCCGGCATCAACGACATGGTCTCCACCATCGCGGCGCTGGAGCCCACCTTCGGCGGCATCAACCTTGAGGACATCAAGGCGCCGGAATGTTTCGAAGTGGAGCGCCAGCTGCGCGAGAAGATGAACATTCCGGTCTTCCACGACGATCAGCACGGCACTGCGATCATCGTCGCCGCCGCCGTCACCAATGCGCTGGAACTGGCCGGAAAATCTCTGTCCAGCGTCAAGATCGTCGCCTCGGGCGCCGGTGCAGCTGCCCTTGCCTGCCTCAACCTGCTCGTCGCCATGGGCGCGAAGAAGGAAAACATCTGGGTCCACGACATCGAAGGCCTCGTTTATGACGGCCGCAACACGTTGATGGACGAGTGGAAGGAAGTTTACGCCCAGAAGACCGACAAGCGCGTGCTGGCCGAAACCATCGACGGCGCGGATGTCTTCCTCGGCCTTTCGGCCGCCGGCGTGCTGAAGCCGGAACTGCTCGAGCGCATGGCGGCAAACCCGCTGATCCTGGCGCTTGCCAACCCCAATCCGGAAATCATGCCGGAAGCGGCGCGTGCTGCCCGTCCGGATGCGATGATCTGCACCGGCCGTTCGGATTTCCCGAACCAGGTCAATAACGTCCTCTGCTTCCCCTATATCTTCCGCGGCGCGCTGGATTGCGGCGCAACCACGATCAATGAAGAAATGAAGATGGCCGCAGTGCAGGCCATCGCGGAACTCGCGCGTGAGGAAGTCTCCGAAGTGGCCGCCAAGGCCTATAGCGGCGAAACGCCGATCTTCGGCCCAACCTACCTCATCCCCTCGCCCTTCGATCCGCGCCTCATCCTGCGCATCGCCCCTGCGGTCGCCCGTGCCGCCGCCGCAAGCGGTGTCGCCGCCCGGCCGATCACCGATTTCGAAGCCTATCTCGACCAGCTGAACCGTTTCGTCTGGCGCTCCGGCTTCATCATGAAGCCTGTCTTCAATGCCGCGAAAGCCGCCGAAAAGAAGCGCATCATCTTTGCCGAAGGCGAAGACGAGCGCGTGCTGCGCGCCGCCCAGGTGCTCCTGGAAGAAGGCACCGGCGTCCCGATCCTCATCGGCCGTCCGCAGATCATCGAAACGCGCCTGAAGCGCTTCGGCCTGCGCATCCGCCCGCATACGGATTTCGCCGTGGTCAACCCGGAAGACGATCCGCGCTACCGTGAATACGTGGATGATTATTTCGCCCTCGTCGGCCGCGTCGGCATCAACCCGGAAGCGGCGCGCACCATCGTGCGCACCAACACGACCGTCATTGGTGCGCTTTCCGTCAAGCGCGGCGAAGCCGATGCGCTGATCTGCGGCCTCGAAGGCCGTTACGACCGCCATCTGCGCGACGTGAACCAGATCATCGGCAAGCAGGAAGGCGTGCGTTCTTTCGCGGGCTTGAGCCTGCTCATCACCCAGCAGGGTGCGCTCTTCCTCACCGATACTTTCGTGAACTATGACCCGACCTCCGAGGAAGTGGCGGAAATGGCCATTCTCGCGGCCAAGGAAATCCGTCGCTTCGGCATCACGCCGAAAATAGCACTCGCCAGCCACTCCAATTTCGGCTCGCGTGATTCCGAAAGCGCCCGCAAGATGCGCCGCGCCCTGAAGATCGTGCAGGAAGCCGCACCGGAACTGGAAGTGGACGGCGAAATGCAGGGCGGCTCGGCGCTGTCGGAAGCACTGCGCAAACGCGCCATGCCCAACAGCGTCCTGACCGGCGAAGCGAACCTTCTGGTCTTCCCGAACCTCGATGCCGCCAACATCACGCTCGGCGTCACCCGCACCTTGACGGAAGGCCTGCATGTCGGCCCGATCCTGCTCGGCACGGCCCTGCCCGCCCATATCCTGTCGCCCAGCGTCACCTCGCGCGGCGTCGTCAACATGGCAGCCTTTGCCGTGGTGCAGGCCTCGCACCCTTCGGTGTGATAGAGGCCGCATTAACGCAATTTTGAACAGGCTGTTGCCGCATTGCGGCAACAGCTTATGTTATCTTCCTGAAACACGGATTTCCTGAAGCATAACACCCCTGCCACCGGCCGGGGACATCGAACGGATCGAACAATTGACCCGCCGCAGCCGCATCATCGGCCTCCTGCTTCCCCTTGTTCTCATGGCTCCTGCCGCCGCTTCTGCGGATCAGGTCTGCGATACGCTTTATGGGCAGTTGCGCGAGCCGCCGCGCGTCATCGGCAATACGGCCGAGGTGCGGCGTTACGCCAATGCGCTTGCCCGCCAGAACATCGTCATCCGCAAGATCAGGAACGACCTGCGCAGCTATGGCTGCTCATCCGGCAGCGTCATTGTCTATGGCAATCCCAATGCCGGTCTCTGCGCCGAGATTGGCGATGCGCTGGCGGAAGCTGAAGCCGAGCGTGATGCGATCATCCGCGACCGCGACGACGCCATGGCGGCCGCGCGTGACAACGACGGCGACATCAGGCGTCAGCGCATCCTCGCCGCCCTCGATGCCAATGGCTGCAACACCGTACCGCAAACGGAAACGCAATTGCCGCCGCCTCGGGATGTGACGCGTTATCCCGACGCCTTCCGACACAATGGCGACGAGCCGGGACAAGCGGGGCTTTCGCCCTATCCCAACGCCGCCGCCGAGGGCGGACTTCGCACGCTCTGCGTGCGCACCTGCGACGGCTCGTTTTTCCCCATCGCCTCCAACGCCTCACCGCTCGATTTCCGCACCCAGGCGGAGCAGTGCGAGAAAATGTGTCCGGGGACGGAGACCGAACTCTATTTCCACTCCATGACGGATCAGGAAACATCAGACATGGTTTCCGCTGAAACCGGCAAACCCTACAAGGATTTGCCCACGGCCTTCGCCTACCGCAATTCGTCAGTGAAAGCACCCGGCTGCGCCTGCAATATGGCCGCCTATCACGAGGAGATGCAAAAACAGGAGGAGGCCGCCCGGCCGCAAGCCGAAAAGCCCTATTCCGGCATCACCACCATCCCATCATCCCAAAGTGACAAGTCGCAGACCCCCACCGAACAGCAACAGGCCGCAAAACCGCCTGAGCAGCCCGTTCCCGAACGCGACTACGATCCGAACGACACCAGGGTGCGCGTCATCGGCCCCAAATTCCTGCCGGACCAGACAGGCCGGATCGATCTGAAGAACCCGGCGCTGAAGGGCATTCAGCCGCAGCAGTGAAATCTCTTGCGCGCGCGTAATGGGGCGAGCGCGCGACCCTTGTTTCTTCTCCCCGCCGGGGAGAAGTCCGCGGCAGCGGGATGAGGGGGCGACGTCGGCGATATTCGGAGAGCTGGCCCCCTCATCCGACCCTTCGGGCCACCTTCTCCCCATCCGGGGAGAAGAAACGATAGGCGACGCTATGCGCATCTCATCCCTTACCGCCCACCCCAGCGATTGCGAAACACCAGCTCCTCCAGCGGCACGCGCTGCCGCCAGCCCTTCACCGCCAGTTCCGGCTCGGTATAGAGCGTGTCGACCCGGCCGAGACACAGCCATGCGACGATTTCGATATGCTCGGGTATATCGAGAATGGCGCGAATATCGCTGTCATGGAAAATGCTGACCCAGCCGACACCGATGCCTTCGGCACGGGCGGCAAGCCAGAGGTTCTGGATGGCACAGACGGTGGAATAAACGTCCGTGCGCAGATTGTGGGTGCGGCCCAGCACCACCTTGCCGCCGCGTGTCGGATCGCAGGTGACACAGATGCTGAGCGGGGCCTTGCGGATGCCTTCAAGCTTCAGGCTGCGATAAAGCGCCTGCTTTTCGCCCGTAAACATCGCCGCCGCCTCCTCATTGGCGCGGCTGAAGGCCACAAAGGCCGCCTGGCGCACGGCGCCATCGGTGACGAGGGTGAAATTCCATGGCTGCATGAAACCGACCGAAGGTGCGGAATGCGCCGCCTTCAAAAGGCGCTCGACGAGATCATCCGGCAGCGGGTCCGGCAGGAACTGGTCGCGCACATCACGGCGCGTCTCGATGGCGCGGTAGATCGCCTCGCGCTCCTCCCGGGAAAACGGGCGGGCGGGCGAAAGCGCGTGATCGAATGGATTGACGTCGGGCGACGTTGTGACAGGCGGTTCGGTCGGCATCGTTTATCCCCAACAATGCGGGCGCGCCGATGCAGAAACCATACCGGTTCCGCCGCGACGACGCGCTTTTTCAGCAACCTGCCGCCGTCCGCGCGGTTCGGTCTATCGTGTCAGGCCGGTCTTCTGACTAGGCTTCATCCGCCCCTTTCGCCTTCCCGAATAACTTCAGTGGCATGAGAAAAAGGGCATCCGCCTCACAGCGTTGGGCACGTTCCGGTCTTTCACCGGATTCCCGATTCTCCCGCCGCAAGGGCGGGCACCTGACGGGAGAAGCTATGGGCAAAAAAGCTTGCGAATGCAAGTATCCTGCGGGTGGTGCGGCAATGTGGCCTGCTGCACCTTACCGTCATCATGCCACCGGGAAATACCTGACATACGCAAACTCATCGCCATCAGGTGACCAATTGGGCGAGTTCATCGTGCCCTGCCCGCCGAACAGGTCGAACAGCGTTTCGACATTGCCGCCATCCATATCCATCAGCCGCACCCGCACATCCAGATCGCGCGGATGGTCGAAGACATCGGCATCATAGGAAATGAACACCACCTTGTCGCCCTTCGGAGACGGATGCGGGAACCAGTCGCCATAAGCGCTGTCGGTGATGCGCTCGACGGCGGAGCCGTCCACACGCACCCGCCAGATCTGCATGAGCCCGGTACGGCTGGAATTGAAATAAATCCATTCGCCGTCGGGCGAATAATCCGGTCCGTCATTGCGGCCCTCACCATGGGTGAGACGTGTTTCGACACCGCTGTCTATGTCCATGGAATAGATATCGAAAACCTGATCGCGAATGCCGCAATAGGCAAAACCTTTCCCATCCGGCGACCAGCCGTGCCAGTAGGAAGGCAGGTTCTTCGTCATCAGCCGCGGCGCGCCGCCCGCCGAAGGCAGCAGATAGATGGCGCTCTTGCCGAATTCCACCTTGTCGGAAATGGCGTAGAGCGAACCGTCGGGCGAAATGCCGTGGTCGTTGTTGCAGAGTGTGGCAAAGCCGGTATCGACCTTTTCCGGCGACACATCACCGGCAAGAGACAGGCGATACAGCAGTCCTTCGCTGTTCAGCAGCAGATAGTGTCCATCCGGCGACCAGTTCGGCGCTTCGAAGAGATCAGGCGTCTGCCACACCACCCGCATCTGGCGGGTGCGGATGTTGAAGATTTCGATGGAGCTGCGCATTCTGCCTCCCGGGCATGTCCATGTTCTCATTCAAAACGCTTGGTGACGCAGACATTCCGTTTGCATCCACCATGGCCTTGATTATGATCCTAGGGCGGCAGGCACCGTCCTGCAAATTCAAACCGGAAAAAACGCCAGCGCCCCGGCACCGTCCGTGGCCCTCCCCGTTTCTCCCAGATCCGAGGTTCCGCGATGAATTCCATCGCCGATCACAGCATCCGCTTCGGCCGGATCGCCGCAATGCTCCCTGTCAAAAACATCGAAAAGGCCCATGATTTTTACGTTGGCGTGCTCGGTTTCGAAAAGACCTTCGAAAACGGCAACCCTGTCGGCTTCATGATCCTCAAACAGGGCAATGCCGAGCTGCACCTGACATTGCAGCCCACCCACAAAGCGGCACCCTTCAATGTGGCGCATATGATGGTGAGCGATGTGGACGCGCTGCATGCGCTCTGCAAGAGCCAGGGCTTGCGCATTATCAAGGGCCTGCAGGACAAGGATTATGGGCTCCGGGCCTTTGTCTTTGAAGACCCTGACGGCAACCGCATCGATGTGGGGCAGGTTATTTGAAGTGATCGGGCGGCGCGGGGTTTTCCTCGCGCCGTCTGTTCAAATACGTAGGCTTATTCTGGACCGAGCGCATGCCACTTGTTTCTTCTCCCCGCCGGGGAGAAGTCCGCGGCAGCGGGATGAGGGGGCGAGCGTCAATATATACGGAGGGGTTGCCCCCTCATCCGACCCTTAGGGCCACCTTCTCCCCCGCGGGGAGAAGAAACAGGTGGCACCGCCGAACCTACCCGCATCGCCCCTTCGACTACCGATCCCGAAACCGGTTGGTAATCGGATAACGCCGGTCACGCCCAAAATTCTTCTTGGTAATCTTCACACCCGGAGCGGATTGCCGGCGCTTGTACTCGGCGAGGTAAAGCAGATGCTCCACCCGGTGCACGGTCGCAATATCATGCCCGCGCGCCAGGATTTCCTCGACCGACATTTCCTTCTCCACAAGGCATTCCAGAATGTCATCCAGCACCGGATAGGGCGGCAGCGAATCCTGGTCGGTCTGGTTGGGGCGCAATTCGGCCGAGGGCGCCTTGGAAAGGATATTGGCGGGGATCACCTCGCCGGAAGGGCCTAGAGCGCCCGGCGGCACATGGGCATTGCGCCAGCTGGAAATGGCGTAGACCTGCATCTTGTAGAGGTCCTTGATGGGGTTGAAACCGCCATTCATGTCGCCGTAAAGCGTGGCGTAACCCACCGACATCTCAGACTTGTTGCCCGTCGTCACCACCATCGAGCCGAACTTGTTCGAAACGGCCATCAAAATGGTGCCGCGTGTGCGGCTCTGCAGGTTTTCTTCGGTAATGCCCTCTTCCGTACCCTCAAAGAGTTCGGAAAGCGCCGACAGGAAACCCTCGACCGGCTCGACGATCGGCACGATATCGTAACGGCAGCCGAGCGCTTTCGCACAATCGGCGGCGTCCTTCAGCGATTCTTCCGAGGTATAACGGTAAGGCAGCATGATGCAGCGCACCCGCTCCTCGCCCAGCGCATCAACGGCAAGGGCGGCGCAGATCGCCGAATCGATGCCGCCGGAAAGGCCCAGAACCACGCTCTTGAAGCCGTTCTTGTTGACGTAGTCACGGAAACCCAGCATGCAGGCGCGGTAATCCGCTTCCTCGCCTTCAGGGATTTTCGAGAATGGACCGCTCTCGCAGCGCCAGCCGTCAGCAGTACGCTTCCAGTCGGTGACCGCAAGCGTGGCCTCGAACTGGCTCATCTGGAAGGCAAGCGTCTTGTCGGCATTAAAGGCGAAACTCGCACCGTCGAACACCAGCTCGTCCTGCCCGCCCAGCTGGTTGGCGAAGACGAGAGGCAGACCGCTTTCGATAACCTGCCGCAGCGCCACCTGATGGCGCACATCCAGCTTGCCGCGATAATAGGGCGAACCGTTCGGCACCAGCAGGATTTCCGCCCCGCTTTCGGCGAGTGTTTCACAGACACCCATATCGTTCCAGATTTCCTCGCAGATCGGAATGCCGATCCGCACGCCACGGAAATTATAAGGCCCGGAAATCGACCCTTCAGAGAAAACCCGCTTCTCGTCGAATTCGCCGTAATTCGGCAGGTCGATCTTGTCGCGCAGCGCAACGATCTTGCCGCCATCCAGCAACGCCACGGAATTGTGCCGGCCCGTCTCGCCCTGTCGCGGAAAGCCGATGACCACGCCCGGCCCGCCATCGGCGGTCTCCGCCGCCAGCTCTTCCACCGCTTTCAGGCAGGCTTTCAGGAAAGCCGGCTTCAGCACCAAGTCTTCCGGCGGATAGCCGGATATGAACAGCTCCGTCAGGAGCAGAAGATCGGCGCCCTGCGTCGCCGCATCGGCCCTTGCCTCGCGCGCCTTGGCGAGATTGCCCGCCACGTCGCCAACGGTGGGATTGAACTGCCCGACGGCAATCCGGAGATGGTTCTCTATATTGTGTCTGTCGCTCATGGCTTTTCAATACCGCGCCCGTGGCCGCTCCGCAACGCGGCAATTGCATGGCGGCGCCCGTTACGCTTCGGCCGCGCGGCTTCACGTTAAGGTTATCGCCGCACCGGCCAGACTCTTCAAAGTTCATGTCGCGTTCATCGCGCTTATGTGACAGTTACATGACACTTTTGCGACACCCGATTCACCTCCCCGGATCGGTCGTGCCGCCTGCAATACCGGAGTATGGGTTTGAAACATTCGGCGCCAAAAACAACGGCTTCCGAAAAGGCTGGTTTCGTCTTTTCGCCTGCATGGACAAGGAGCCTTTCCAAGCTTTCGGGCACGGCCTATACGCTTGCCAATCTGACGGTCGCGTCCGTCGTGCTGGTTGTGGCGCTGGAGTGGATCGCGCGGGGCTCGCTCACCGATGTCGGCGCTTTCCTCACCTCCTCCGCCCGCCCCGGAATGACCACCATTGCCGCCGTGCTCGCCCTCCTCGTGGCACTGGATGCACTTCTTGGCAGGCGTTACCTGTCGCTGATCGCGCTTGCGCCGCTCTGCGCGCTGACGGGGCTGATTTCGGCGCAGAAGCAGACCTATCTCTCCGATCCTCTTTATCCATCCGACCTCTTATTCGGCCGCCAGATCCTCGAGCTTCTGCCGACCATGCTGAGGGCTCAGCCGATGACGGCAGCCCTCGTCGCCCTCGGCATCTTTGCCACGATTGCGGCACTTACGGGCCTCTGGCTGCTGGCGCGCCGCCACTCACCGGGCCTGAGCTGGCGCGAACGCGCCGCTGGTCTCGCGCTGGCGCTGCCGCTTCTCGCCGGTCTTGCCTCGCTTATGGACTATTCGCATTATTCCTGGGTGCGCGATCGCCTCAACATCATTCCCATGATGTGGGATCAGCAGGAAAATTACCGCCATAACGGCTTCCTGATGGCCTTCGCCTTCAATATTCCGATGGCCAATGTCGCAGCGCCGCAGGGGTACGGCGAAAATGCCATCGCCGACCTGACATCCAAGCCCGCCGCCTTCGCCGCCAACAAGGGCGATTACCCCGATGTCATCATGCTGATGAGCGAATCGCTGTGGGATCCGAAGCGGCTTGAAAATGTGAAGCTCTCCGACGATCCCATGCCGACGATCCGCGCCAAACGGTCCGGCAATGTCTTTTCCCCGGAGTTCGGCGGCATGACGGCGAATGTGGAATTCGAGGCGCTGACCGGCTTCTCCAACGCCTTCCTGCCCTATGGCAGCATTCCCTATCAGCAATATATCCGCCGCCCGGTGCCCTCGCTCGCCAGCTTCTTCCGTGGCGAAGGTTATTCCGCCATCGCCATGCATCCCTTCCAGGAATGGTTCTGGAACCGCAAGCAGGTCTATGCGAATTTCGGCTTCGAGGAATTCCGCTCCGAAGAGACGCTGCCGGCCATGGAAAAACGCGGCAACTTTGCCTCCGACGATGCGCTGATGGACGAGATCATGGCGACGGCCGAAAAGGCGCAGAACCCGCTCTTCCTCTTCGCCGTCACCCTTCAGGGACATGGTCCCTATGAGGCGACCCGTTACGCAAAAAACACGATTGGCATCGAAGGCGACCTCTCCGCCTCGGCCTCGCAGGCGCTTGCCACCTATTCTCAAGGGGTGGCGGAAGCTGATGAAGCGCTGCTGAAACTGATGCGCTGGGCGAAGAAGCGCGACCGGGAAACCATCATCGTCCTCTTCGGCGATCACCTGCCGCCGCTCGGCCAGACCTTTGTCGAAAGCGGTTACATGCCGGGCATGGTGGCAAGCCGCCGCGCGCCGCTGGAGGTGATGAAAAAGGAACACGAGACACCGCTCGTCGTCTGGTCCTCAAAAAAGGGCGTGCGCAAGAATATCGGCACCATCAGCCCGGCGCTTTTGCCCTATCATGTGCTGAAGACGGCGGGCTTCTCCGATCCCTTCTATACCGGCATGCTCGGCGAGGTTCAGCAGGCCTTTTCCGTCGTCGACCGGCACATGCTGGTGACGGCCGACGGCAAGGCCCAGCCCGACTGGTCGATTGCCGCGAACGCCGTTCCCGAGGTGGTGCGCGATTACAGGATGCTGCAATTCGACATGATGTTCGGCCAGCAATATGGCCGCGAACGCTTCTTCCCCGGTTTCAACTGGCTGCACGAGGGGGCGCCATCGGTCTGATGGTTTTCGGCGAGGGACGCCTGAACCGCATGGCGGTGGAAATCGTTTGAATTCCACCGCCATGCGGGTTTATCTCGCAAAACGTTCAGGCCTCATCAGAACCGGAGACACACCGTGTCAGATATCTCCGACTATATCATTTCGCATTTCAAGCGCTCCTCCCGTGAAATCGGCGAGGTGGAACGGCGCATCCTGGAACTGTCGCACCAGAAGAAGCTGGTTTCGAGCGACACCAATGCGGAATTTTCCGCCGGGGCCAGTGTCGGTGACAGGCTGGCGGACAATATCGCCAAGGTCGGCGGCTCCTGGGGTTTCATTCTCAGCTTCTGTTTTTTCCTGATCTTCTGGGCCATCATCAACACCATCGTGCTGACCACCCGCGCTTTCGACCCCTACCCCTTCATTTTCCTCAATCTGCTTCTCTCCATGCTGGCCGCCATCCAGGCGCCGATCATCATGATGTCGCAGAACCGCCAGGCCGCCCGCGACCGTTTCGAGGCCGCCAAGGACTACGAGGTGAATCTGAAGGCCGAGCTTGAGGTGCTGTCGTTGCATGAAAAGATCGACGTGAAGGTGCTGGCCGAACTGGCCGCACTGCGCCAGGACCTTGCAGCGCTTCACCGCCATGTCGCTCGCAAGGAAGACTGACGCCGAAAAAATTCATCCCCGCTTTTCCCCGCCCCGCGACCCGCTGTTAGATTAAACGCAGTCCCGCCGGGTGGACGCCAGACGTGGCGAAAACCGAGGGACGGTTCTGAAAGGGACGGTGGCGCGTTCGTGACGACAGGACCATTTCGCAAAGCGCGGTGCACGGCCCTTTGCGAAATACGGCATGGTGAAAGACCCGGCTGCGCAACGCATCCGACCCACACCAACCTCACATGAAGCGCAGCCTGGGATCGCCCGGTGCTCTCCATCCATACCCCGCATGGCAGCGCCGTGCGGGATGAAGGTGTTGGTTTTTTTGGGGCGTATTCAGGAAGTGCGCGGGGCTTTACCCCCCTCTGCCCTGCCGGGCATCTCCCCCTCAAGGGGGGAGATCGATCTGCAGCGAGGTTTCGCCCCTCTCAACGTTTGAGGATGAAGCGACAAAAGGGCCTCCTGCTGATCTCCCCCTTGAGGGGGAGATGCCCGGCAGGGCAGAGGGGGGTAAGCCACACCCACCCTCGATCTCCCGAAAATCCACCCCCAGTTACGAATCCGTCAGATTCTTACGCTACAGATTGACGCAGGCGTTTGTTGCATTGCACTCTTGCGGGCAAGGCTGACCGGGGAATCACTCCCCATCGTCAAAATGGCATCACGACCATTTCGCGGCGACGCCACGCCGGATGCGACATCCGGTCATCGCAATATTCTGTTCCGGGGTTTTTCATGCACCAGTTCGATCTGATTGTTGTCGGCAGCGGTCCGGCGGGTAGACGGGCCGCCATTCAGGCCGCCAAGCTCGAAAAGAGGGTTCTGGTCATTGAGAAGGGCAGCCGCGTCGGCGGCGTTTCGGTGCATACCGGCACCATTCCTTCCAAAACCCTGCGCGAAACCGCGCTCAACCTCACCGGCTGGCGCGAGCGCGGATTTTACGGCCGCGCCTATCGCGTCAAGCAGGAGATCGATGCGGAAGACCTGCGCCGTCGCCTCCTCATCACGCTGGATCACGAGGTGGAAGTGCTGGAACACCAGTTCGCCCGCAACCGCGTGCAGCACATTCGCGGTACGGCAAGCTTCATCGACGCCAACACCATGAAGGTGGTGAAGAGCGACGGCGAGATCATGACTGTCACCGCCACCTCCATCCTGCTGACCATCGGCACCCGCCCCTACAGGCCGCCGCATATTCCCTTCGATGGCGAAGCGGTGCTCGATTCGGACGAGATTCTGGAAATCAAGGAACTGCCGCGCTCCATGATCGTCGTTGGCGCCGGCGTCATCGGCATCGAATATGCCACCATCTTCAGCGCGCTCGACACGCAGGTAACTGTGGTGGAACCGCGCGAGACCATGCTGGAATTCATCGACAAGGAAATCGTCGAGGATTTCACCTATCAACTGCGCGACCGCAACATGAAACTGATCTTCGGCCAGAAGGCGGAAAAGGTGGAGCGCGACGAGAGCGGCAAATGCCTTGTCTCGCTCGGCAACGGTCGCGTGCTGAAGGCCGAGACCGTCCTCTTCGCCGCCGGTCGCGTCGGCGCCACCGATACGCTCAATCTTTCCGCCTGCGGGCTGGAGGCCGATAGCCGTGGCCGCCTGAAAGTCGATCCCGAGACCTTCCAGACGTCTGTGCCGAACATCTATGCCGCCGGCGATATCATCGGTTTCCCGAGCCTTGCCTCCACCTCCATGGAACAGGGCCGCATCGCCGCCCGCCACGCCGTTGGCGCCCCTGCCGGCGAACCGCCGCAATTCTTCCCCTATGGCATCTATGCCGTGCCTGAGATCTCCACCTGCGGCCTGACGGAAGAAGAAGTCATCGAACGCAACATTCCCTATGAATGCGGCATCGCCCATTTCCGCGAAACCTCACGCGGCCACATCATGGGCCTCGACAGCGGGCTCTTGAAGATGATCTTCTCGCTGAAAACCCGCCGCCTGCTCGGCGTCCACATCGTCGGCGAAGGTGCGACCGAACTGGTGCATATCGGCCAGGCGGTGCTGAACCTGAAGGGCACGGTGGAATATTTCGTCGAGAATACCTTCAACTATCCCACACTTGCGGAAGCCTACAAGATTGCCGGGCTTGATGCCTGGAACCGGATGGGTGAGATCAAGAAGGATTGAGGCTTTGTCGCGGGTAAGGAGATAATCTGCAATGTTCGAAAACATCTCCTGCCGTCATGCTCGGGCCTGTCCCGAGCATCTGCAACGTCTCGGTTTATGAGACGTGATTAGATCCTTGGGACAAGCCCAAGGATGACGCCGCGTATCGAGCGAGAATGCCGGTCGTACGCATTGCTTAGACGACAGGTCACGCATACCCTCACCACCGAATGCTATACCGCGCACTCACGCCGGGCCGGAAATGATCCGCATAGCCCTGATCAAGCGTGCCGCGCACAGTCAGGTGATCGCCAATCTTCTGCTCCACCGCCACGCCGCTGCTGAACTCATTGAAACTGTTTCGGCTCGCCCCCGTCAGCACAAAGGCCGTGCCGGTTTCCGACCGGGACAGGCGCAGCGACTGCGACACATCCAGCCCGTTCCATTGCTGCGCCGTGCCGTCATAACGGACGGTGAAATTGCGGTTCGCCTCGATATCCAGCTCCGGCGTGACGACACGTTTCTGCCGCGAGGTCATGGAGATACTGCTCGACCCCGTCAGCGCATTGAAAATGACGCCGACATCACGGGCCAGGGAAACGCCAGGCAACTGTTCGGCGAGCAGCGTGACATTGCCCCATAGCCGCACCGGCGTATCGACCAGCTGCCCACCCTTAGACGCGCTCATGCCCATTTCGAGGCCCGCCCGGATCGGCGTATCGACCGGCAGCTTCGCGCCGATGCGCGCCGTATAGGAACGGTCTGAATTCTTGACCGGCTTCCAGATCAGCCCGGCCTCATCAGCATGGGCCGCGGTGCCAGTGGCGGTGAAAAGAGACAACAGGAGGGTAAAACCCATTCTTGGCGACATATCTTGTCCCCTGGCAAATTAAGGGCGCGCCGGGAGAACCCGGCAGGCACGGTAAAAGCGTAAGGCCAATGGTTGGCAGCGACGAGGCCGCATCGAGCGGCGCTTCATGCCCGAACGGCCGCTGAATACGACCTGAGCAAATCATGCCGCGCAGGGTGCCAGATGAACGGGAGATGAACAAGAGCAGATGCAGCAAAAAATCATGCTGCACTGCATTGTGATCGGAACAATGGCGCGGGAAGTTCGGCCGCTACCCTTTTTCGACCGGAAGCGCGCAGCGGGCGAGAATATCATCGACCACCACGGTCAAAGGTCTGGATGAATCGAGGACCGTTGCGTCAACGGGGATGTCTTCCTTCGTTGCATGGAGTTGCAGGACAAATTCGCGCTCCTGCGGGTTTCCGCCGAACTCGTCCGCGGGTCTCTCGATCAGCCGTTTTCGCAAGGTCTCGCTATCGAGATCGAGAACGAAGACCTCATCGAACACATCCATGAAACGCTGAAAATTTCTCGAGCCACCGCAAAAGAATGTGAGTGCGTGGCTGCGGTCGGCGGCGATCCGCCGAACCTTTTCGACATCCCAGATATGATGCCGATGCCGGAAAGGCATATCGGTCGCATCGCCCCGCAACAACGCGGGATCGAGCGGTTCGCCGGTTTCAGGGTCGCCCTTGTAGGCAAGCTCCCGGTCGCCGTGGATCACATGATGGCCACGCCGCTGAAGTTCTATCGCAACCGAAGTCTTCCCGACCCCGGAGACACCCTCGACCAAGTAATTTCTCACACCCATGGCACTGCCGTTCGACATTCCTCGACTATGGTCCTTGAAGCCTGACCCAGCATTATGGGTTTCGACTATAATAACCAGGAATGACGCAACGATGTCGAAGGATTGAGAAACGGGCGATTGCGTAGCTGAACAAGCGGGGCGCCCAAACAAAAAGGCCGCAGCTTTCGCCGCGGCCCTTCCATTCAATCAGCTTTCGCCAACCAAGATTATTCAGCGTCGCCTTCAGCGGCCTTCTTCTTGGCAGGAGCCTTCTTCTTCGGAGCGGCTTCTTCGCCTTCAGCGGCGTCGTCAGCCTTGGCAGCAGCCTTTTTCTTGGCAGGCGCCTTCTTCTTGGTTTCCGTTGCTTCTTCGCCGTCGTCAGCCAGAAGCTCTTCCTTGGAAACGGTCTTGTCCGTTACCGAGATTTCGGTGAGCAGCTTGTCGATGACCTTTTCTTCGAAGATCGGAGCGCGCAGCGAAGCAGAAGCGCCTGGCGTGTTGCGGAAGAAATCGAGGATTTCCTTCTGCTGACCCGGGAACTGCTGCAGCTGCTGGAACAGCGCGCGCTGCATTTCTTCTTCGGTCACTTCGACGCCGGCCTTTTCGCCGATTTCGGAGAGAACGAGGCCGAGACGGACGCGGCGTTCAGCGAGCTTGCGATATTCTTCGCGGGCTTCTTCTTCGGTCGTGTCTTCGTCAGCAAACGTCTTGCCCGACTGGGCGAGATCGGTGTTGATCTGGCGCCAGATATTGTCGAACTCGGCGTCGACGAGGCCAGCCGGCGTGTCGAACTTGTACATTTCGTCGAGCTGGTCGAGGATCTGACGCTTGACCTTCTGGCGGGTGACGTTGCCATACTGGCTCTCGATCTGACCCTTGACGATTTCCTTCAGCTTTTCAGCCGATTCGAGACCGAGCTTTTCAGCCAGTTCGTCGTTGATTTCAACGGCGGCAGCGGCAGCGACTTCCTTGACGGTGATGTCGAAGTTGGCTTCCTTGCCGGCAAGGTTCGCAGCCGGGTAATCGGCCGGGAACGTCACGGTGATGGTCTTTTCCTCGCCGGCCTTGACGCCAACGAGCTGGTCTTCGAAGCCGGGGATGAAGCGGCCCGAACCGAGAACCAGTTCAGCGTCTTCAGCAGCGCCTCCATCGAAGGCTTCGCCGTCAACCTTGCCGAGATAGTTCATCGTGACGCGGTCGCCTTCAGCGGCCTTGCCCTTCTTGGCTTCAAAAGTGCGGGCGCTTTCGGCGATCTTGAGGATCTGCTCGTTGATTTCGTCTTCGGAGACTTCAACAACTTCGCGGGTAACCTTGATGCCGTCATTGGCCTTCAGTTCGATGGCCGGAATGATTTCGTAGGCAACGGTGAATTCGAAATCGGATTCGGCCGACAGGATCTTTTCGGCTTCCTGCTCGTCTTCGGTCATCGAGATGGCCGGCTGCGTTGCGGACTTTTCGCCACGGCTGGAGAGGATTTCGGTCGGCTTTTCACGAACCAGCTCGTTGACGAGATCGGCCATGATGGACTTGCCGTACATCTTCTTCAGGTGGCCAACCGGCACCTTGCCGGGACGGAAACCGTTGATGCGAACCTTGTCCTTGGCGTCAACCAGGCGCTCGTCCAGACGGGCCTTCATGTCGGCGGCCGGAATAACGACCTTGAGTTCGCGCTTCAGCCCTTCAGCGAGCGTTTCGATAACCTGCATTTTCTCAAACCTTCACATCATGGCGGCGGTGCTCAGACAGCCGTTGGTTTACTTTCGAGCACTGCACTGGAACAACGTCCCGGCCGTGGCTTCTGTTATTTCGTTGCACAAGCGCCTGCCGGACACCTTCGCGCCCGCGCCTGAGACAGCTTGAGGGGCACCCCAAAAGCCCTCGCATCTTATAAAGATGCACTCTGGCGCAAGCATGGCGCAGCCATGCCTTGCTTGTGGTGCGGGTAGAGAGACTCGAACTCCCACGCCGAAGCGTTGGTACCTAAAACCAATGCGTCTACCAATTCCGCCATACCCGCACGTTGGGCGGCGGTATGTCACAATGTTCTGAAAGGGTCAAGCGCGCCTTATCGCCGCCTTTCGTTTCCTCCGGACTTTTCTCACCCGCAGTACCGGCGGCGGGAGCCGTCGGCGGGCGCCGCTTATTCGCCGCCCTGACGGGGGGACAGCGCGCGACAGCCGGGCAGAGGCAATCTTTGGGCGGAAAACGGCAAGCCGCCCCCCCATCCTCCCTCGCCTTCCCGACCCGGGCCGCCCGGCGCATCGCATGCCGGCAAGGGGAGAAAAGTAGACAATATTTATGGAGCTGCATTGACATTATATATAGCGCCCACCGCAGCCGGATTGCAGGCCCTTGCTCCAAATCAGCGATGGAGGGCTTCTGCACCCTTGCCCCGGCATTATCCGGTCATACCGCACGCTCTCGCACGACCACCCACCACACGATCACCAAAAGCTCATAAAATGGTCACAAATTATGCACGAATCGTCGCAATCGGCCTGATTTACCGGCTTGCATTGCAATGAGCGCATAGGTGACATCTTGCTTTGTCTGTTTTTGTTTTGATTAAACCGATTATATTCATGGCCATACAGAGATCGAGTTCAGCCCCGGACCAAAGCCTCCCAAGACTGGCCGTTGAGACTGAACAGCACGAAGAGGAAGATGAAAATGAACATTGCACGCTCGCTCACCAACTGGCGCAAGTATCGTCAGACCGTAACCGAACTCGGCCGCATGACCGACCGCGAACTGAGCGACCTCGGCATCGGCCGTCAGGACATCCGCCGCGTCGCCAAGACCGCCGTCGGCTTCTGATTATACGCCCGCCGCTCCTTGCGGCGGATGCGAGACGACCTACTCAAAAGGCCTGAGGCTCCCGCCTCCGGCCTTTTTTCGTTTTGGGCGGTTCTCCGGGGCGAACCGGCATTGCCACAGCCGCCCGCAGGGTCGGCAGATGAAAAATGCATCGATGGCCGACCCCATTTACGCAACGCCCGGATAGCGCGCGCCCTTCCCGATGCGTCTTTTTACACCGGCAAGCCCCTTTTGCGCCGCCAAAGGCTGCCAAACCCGTCGAAACCGCCTGAAACACAGGCATTTCCGCTCATATTTTGCTCAGATGATATTCAAAGCCGCAAATTTAGCCGACATAGTGCACAAATGCATGGCAGTAGCCTAAAATCTGCACTGCACAACATGGCTCAATGTCTATATATAAACCTCAACAGCCGAGAGCACAGAGAAACGCTGAGCCGGCCGACGAAATCAACAGAGATAGATTGAGGAAACGACCATGAACCCTATCCGCATCGCAAAGAACTGGATCTCCTATCGCCGCACGATCAACGAACTCGGCAGCCTGTCCAACCAGGCCCTGAGCGACATCGGCCTGACCCGTTACGACATCCGTAACGTTGCTTCCCGTTCGTTCCGCTAAGGCGTAAACGATCGTCCCGCTGCCCGACCTCCAGGGCGCGACGATTGAGCGACAGGTTTTAAGAAAACGGCGCCTCGGGCGCCGTTTTTGATTCTAGGTGTTCGGCTTGAGTTCGGCCTTCAACATCGCCCAGCATTGAGAATCACGAGGAAGGCCGGGCATCGCGGCACACTTCTTCTCCCCGCCGGGGAGAAGGTGGCCCGAAGGGTCGGATGAGGGGGCAACGTTGCCGTATCCCTCTACCCTCGCCCCCTCATCCCGCTGCCGCGGACTTCTCCCCGACGGGGAGAAGAAACAAGTGGCGCGCGCTCACTCCCCAAAAAACACTTGCCTGCTTTTTAGCCCTGCAGCGAAATTGGTAGCCTGACCATCTTCATATCCCTTCCCCGCAAAAACATTTGGCTGCCCAGGCCATGCATGCTAGTGCATCCCGCAACAATGCCGCGTCCCCAAGGGACCCGCGCGGAACCATCACTCGAATGACAGCCGCCGGACGGGAGCTTTGCCCCGCGCGCGGTTCATGGACGCCAGCATGCAAGACAAGACCACTTCTCCCATTCATGTCGTGGGCGGCGGACTGGCCGGCTCGGAAGCCGCATGGCAGATCGCGCAGAGCGGCGTGCCTGTCATCCTGCACGAAATGCGCGGCGTGCGCGGCACAGATGCGCATAAGGGCGATACGCTGGCGGAACTGGTCTGTTCCAACTCCTTCCGCTCCGACGACGCGACGGCCAATGCGGTCGGTGTCATCCATGCGGAAATGCGGCTTGGCGGCTCTCTCATCATGGCCTGCGCCGATAAACATCAGGTGCCGGCCGGCGGCGCGCTCGCCGTCGACCGCGACGGGTTTTCGCAGGCCGTGACGGATATGCTTGAAAATCACCCGCTGGTGACAATTGTCCGCGAAGAAGTAACAGGCCTGCCGCCAAAGGAATGGGGCAGCACCATCATCGCCACCGGCCCGCTCACCTCGCCGGATCTGGCGGCAGCGGTTCAGGCCGAGACGGGCGAAGATGCGCTGGCATTCTTTGATGCCATCGCGCCCATCGTGCACCGCGACAGCATCAACATGGATATCTGCTGGTACCAGTCACGTTACGACAAGGTCGGCCCCGGCGGCACGGGCAAGGATTACATCAACTGCCCGATGGACGAAGAGCAATATAACGCCTTTATCGATGCGCTCATTGCCGGTGATACGGTCGGTTTCAAGGAATGGGAAGGCACACCCTATTTCGACGGCTGCCTGCCGATCGAGATCATGGCGGAGCGCGGCCGCCAGACGCTGCGCCACGGCCCGATGAAGCCGATGGGCCTGACCAATGCCCATAACCCGACCGTCAAGGCTTATGCCGTCGTCCAGCTGCGGCAGGATAATGCGCTCGGCACGCTCTATAATATGGTCGGTTTCCAGACGAAGCTGAAATATGGCGTGCAGGCGGATGTGTTCCGCATGATTCCCGGTCTCGAAAATGCGGAATTCGCCCGCCTCGGCGGCCTGCACCGCAACACCTATATCGATTCCCCCATCCTGCTGGACCGCTCGCTAAGGCTGAAATCGCGGCCGGACCTGCGTTTTGCCGGCCAGATCACCGGCTGCGAAGGGTATGTGGAAAGCGCCTCCGTCGGGCTTCTCGCCGGTCGCTTCGCCGCTGCGGAGCGGAAGGGCGAGGCTCCTAGCCTGCCGCCGGCCACCACAGCGCTCGGCTCGCTGCTCAACCACATCACCGGCGGCCATCTCTCTTCCGATGATGAGCCGGGCAAGCGTTCCTTCCAGCCGATGAACATCAATTTCGGCCTGTTCCCGGAACTGGAGCCGGGCTCCATCGTCAAGCCTGATGGCGTGAAACGTTTTCGCGGCAAGGACAAGACCATCATGAAGCGCCAGCTCATCGCAGCGCGGGCGCTGAAGCATTGCGCCGCGTGGCTTGGCGTGGAACACGTCGCAACGGAACAAGAGAGCGACGCAACGCCATAGGCCTGCCCCGCATCTATCGGCCAGAATAAAGGGGCATGTGTCCGCACACGCCCCTTTTCCATTCCGGGTCACCGGATTTTGCCTTGCCCGGCCAGTCGCGCTCGGGCAAAACCTTTTTATTTCGACATTAAAAGACTGAGGAGATCGAATATGGACGTTCGCGCCGCCGTTGCCATTCAGGCAGGAAAACCGCTCGAGGTCATGACCGTTCAGCTTGAAGGTCCCCGCGCCGGCGAAGTGCTGATCGAGGTGAAGGCCACCGGCATCTGCCACACCGACGATTTCACCCTCTCCGGCGCCGATCCGGAAGGCCTGTTTCCGGCCATCCTTGGCCATGAAGGCGCGGGTATCGTCGTTGATGTCGGCCCCGGCGTCACTTCGGTCAAGAAGGGTGACCACGTCATTCCGCTCTACACGCCGGAATGCCGCGAATGCTATTCCTGCACCTCGCGCAAGACCAATCTCTGCACCTCCATCCGCGCCACCCAGGGCCAGGGTGTGATGCCGGACGGCACCTCGCGCTTCTCCATCGGCAAGGACAAGATCCATCACTATATGGGCTGCTCGACTTTCTCGAACTATACGGTTCTGCCCGAGATCGCGCTGGCCAAGATCAACCCGGATGCCCCCTTCGATAAGGTCTGCTACATCGGCTGCGGCGTGACGACCGGCATCGGCGCCGTCATCAACACCGCTAAGGTCGAGATCGGCTCCACCGCAATCGTCTTCGGTCTCGGCGGCATCGGCCTCAACGTGCTTCAGGGCCTGCGCCTTGCCGGCGCGGATATGATCATCGGTGTTGATATCAACAATGATCGTAAGGCCTGGGGCGAGAAGTTCGGCATGACCCACTTCGTCAACCCGAAGGAAGTCGGCGACGACATCGTGCCCTATCTGGTCAACATGACGAAGCGTAATGGCGACCTGATCGGCGGCGCGGACTATACGTTCGACTGCACGGGCAATACCAAGGTCATGCGCCAGGCGCTGGAAGCCTCACATCGCGGCTGGGGCAAATCCGTCATCATCGGCGTTGCGGGTGCGGGCCAGGAAATATCCACGCGTCCGTTCCAGCTCGTCACCGGCCGCAACTGGATGGGCACCGCCTTTGGCGGCGCGCGCGGCCGCACGGATGTGCCGAAGATCGTCGACTGGTACATGGAAGGCAAGATCCAGATCGACCCGATGATCACCCACACCATGCCGCTCGAAGACATCAACAAGGGCTTTGAGCTGATGCACAAGGGTGAATCGATCCGCGGCGTCGTGGTTTATTGATTCCAGGCGAAGGCGGGCGCGCCTGACGGTGCGCCCGCCATTCGTGCAAATGTGATTGCCAAGAGTCTGCTGCAGCCATGGCGATTAACGGCACGGTAAATCTATCGTCGTAAGCCGATACTGCGCGGTGGAGTTGAAAACCTCTCCCCGGCCAGAGCAAGGCCAGACAGCGGAGAGCCACCCGTGAAAATCGTACCGATCGACAACGGAAACCGCGCCGCCGCCGTTGGCCTTCTGGCGAAAGGTTTTCCGGAAAAAAGCGAGGCCTTCTGGGCTCGAGGCCTGTCGCTTATCGGTGAACATCACGAGCGGCGTCATCTCGGCCCCATCGGCCAATTGCTGATGAAGGGCGGCGATGCCGCAGGCGTGCTGCTGACAATCAGAAGCCGTCTGCCCGACACCAACAGAGTTATCGTCAATCTCTCAAGCTGGTATGTCGAGCCGTCCTGCCGCTGGTTCGCGCCGCGCATGTTACAGATGGCGTCGTCGGACGAAAACGAACTCTTCACCGATCTTACCCCCTCGCCCGAAGCCCGCCAGCTGAACGAGCGGCTGGGGTTTCACACGGTGACAAATTGCACATTGTTTTATCCGCTGCCGCTCACGACTTTTCGCCCGACAGGCGGACGGCTTCATCCGTTCACACAGACAACGGCGAAAACTCTCTCTTCAGAAACACGCGACATGCTGGAAGACCACGCCCGTCTGGGCTGCATCGTGGCCATTCTGGAAGCGGAAGGCCGTCCCTATCCTCTGGTTTTCCTGAAAACCATAACCAAAAAACTCCCCTCCGCCCGCCTGATCTATTGCGAGGACCGGCAGATCGCGCAAAGCCACCTGCCCGCCATTGCCCGCCACCTGCTGGGTAAAGGCCGGTTCGCGCTCACCATGGCGGCTTGCGAGGAGGACCGAAAGGCGGCCGGCTTTGCCGCACATAAAATTGCACCAATACAAGTAAAAGGCGCATGGAACCCACAGTTTATTAACGAAACATACTCAGAGTTGGTGTTATTGCCACCTTAGGTATTCTAGTGAATCCTTCGTGACCTGATGGAATCCTGGCCTTTACAGGCAAAGCGTCGTTCCGGGGCGGGTCCATGGTTTCAAACGGGAAATTGGAGAACAAGCATGCTCGCGGCGAAAGAAAATGAAATCGACGTTGCCGACACGATTTATTCCTACCTGGCTGACCGTTTTCCCGCCTATGCCCCCTTTTCCGCCGATACGCTGCTTCTCGAAGGCGGCGCGATCGATTCGCTCGGCTTTCTCGAGTTGATGGTCTTCCTCGGCGAGAGTTTCGGCATCATTCTCGATGACGAGCATTTCCAGCCCGAAAATCTCGGCACGCCGGCCGATCTCGTCGCCTTCGTCCTCAGGGAACGGAGGAGATGACACCCCATTTCCTGCTGCACCACCTGCTTACCGCCCGCGCGGCAAGCGACGACCAGGCCCTCGTCCACAAGGACCGATCGCTGAATTATCGCGACTTTGCCACAGCGGCGGCCCGTTGCGCAGCGGCATTGCAGGAAGCCGGCGCGCAACGCGGTGACCGCGTCGTTATCTATCTGCCGCGCGGCATCGCGGAATGCTGGTCGATCTTCGGTGTGAGCATGGCGTCCGGCGTCTTCGTGCCGGTGAACGCGTTGCTGAAAGCGCAGCAGATTCGCCATATCGTCAAGGATTGCGGCGCAAAAATCGTCATCAGCGACGCCGCGATGATGGAAGAGCTGAAAGCGGCACTGGAAGACCTTCCCGAGGTCACGGTCCTGCTGGCGGAAGAGATTGAGGCACGCGCCGAAACACTCGCCCGCCCCTCAGCGGCAATCGGCGAAGACCTGGCCGCCATTCTTTATACATCCGGCTCCACCGGCTCGCCCAAGGGCGTGATGCTGTCACACCGCAATCTTCTGGCCGGCGCGCGCATCGTGCGCACCTATCTGGCAATCACCGGCAAGGACCGCATTTTGTCCCTTCTGCCCTTCAGCTTCGATTATGGCCTGAACCAGCTGCTCACGGCGGTGGAACAGGGCGCGGCCACGATCATCTCCACCTTCCGGCTGGGCGACGAGATTATCCGCGATCTGCGCGACCATGCCATCACGGGTCTCGCCGGCGTGCCGACGATCTGGGCGATCCTGACGAAAGCCGCCCCGTCGCTGACAAAGACGCCTCTGCCGCATCTGCGCTACATCACCAATTCCGGCGGACGCGTGCCGCAGGAAACCGTCAAGGCCTTGCGCGAGAAGTTGCCGGATACGAAAATCTACCTGATGTATGGCCTCACGGAAGCCTTCCGCTCCACCTTCCTGCCGCCCGATGAAATCGACCGCCGCCCAACTTCCATCGGCAAGGCCATTCCCGAATGTGAAATCTTCATCGTCACCGATAAGGGACAGAGGGCGAAGCCGGGTGAACCCGGCATTCTCGTGCATCGCGGCCCAACCGTCTCGCTGGGTTACTGGAACCGGCCGGAGGATACGGCAAAGGTGCTGCGCCCTCACCCCTTCATTCCGGCGGCGCTGGGCGGCGAGACCGTATGTTATTCCGGCGATCTGGCGGTGGAGGACGAGGACGGTTTCTTCAGCTTCGTCGCCCGCAACGATGCGATGATCAAATCGTCGGGCTATCGCATCAGCCCGACCGAGGTGGAGGAAAGCCTGATGTCGACGGGGCTTTTCCGTGAGGTCGCCGTCATCGGCCTGCCGGACCCCTTCGCCGGCGAAAAGGTCCATGCCGTGGCGACTGCCGCCAACCAGAATATCGACGTTTCGGCAGCGCTGAAGAAGGCCGCCGAAATGCTCGCCCCCTTCATGATCCCGCGCGCCATCGAACTGGTGGAACGACTGCCGGTCACGGCCAATGGCAAGGTGGATTACCGCGCGCTGGTGCGCGAACGGACGGACAATGGCGCCAACGGATAAACCCCAGACCCACGGCCCGACCTTTGCAGCCGCGTCATTCGACATAAGCGAGAACGATCTGATGATCGGCGGACTTCCCGTGCGCGATATTGTCGCCGGGACCGGAACGCCGTGCTTCCTTTATGACGCCGCCGCTATGCGCCGCGCCTATCGCGATCTCGAAACCGCGCTGGGCGGTTTTGCCGATATCTATTATTCGGTGAAGGCCAATCCCCTGCCCGCCATCGTCTCGCTTTTCCGGCAGGAAGGTGCGGGTGCGGAAATCGCTTCCGTCGGCGAATATCGCGCCGCCATTAAGGCTGGTGTCGCAGCGGAAAACATCATCTTCGCCGGCCCCGGCAAAGGCATGGCCGAACTGCGCGAAGTGATCGAGAGCGGTATCGGCGAAATCCACATCGAAAGCGCCGAGGAAATTGCCCGCATCGAGGCGATCGGCAGGCCGGTCAAGGCGTCGATCCGCATCAATCCGGTGCCGGATGCGCAGGCGGGCGCCATGCGCATGGGCGGCAAGGCCACCGCCTTCGGTTTCGACGAGGAAGAGCTGGAAAATGTCCTGCCGCTCTTCAAGGACGCCCGATATATCGATCTCGTCGGCGTCCATATTTACGGCGGCACGCAGATTCTCGATGCCGACATGCTTGTCTCCCAGTGGCGACACGGCATTTCCGTTGCCGCGCGCATGGCCGAGATGCTCGGCAAGCCGCTCGAAACCATCGATCTCGGCGGCGGTCTCGGCATCCCCTATTTTGCAGGCGAAACGCCGCTTGATCTCGCCAAGGTGGCCGCTTCCATTCCCGATCTCAAGGCGCTTCTTAACGAGCACCCGCTGATCGCCGAAGCCCATATCATCATCGAACCCGGCCGTTTCCTCGCCGGTTCCGGCGGCCTCTATGTGGCGGAGGTGAATTCGGTAAAGACCTCGCGCGGCACCACCTTCGTGGTGGTGGATGGCGGCATGCATCACCATCTCGCCGCCTCCGGCAATCTCGGCCAGATCGTCAAGCGCAACTATCCCATTGTCGCACCTGCCATGATGCAGGCGGAGCATGAGGAAACGGCAACCATAGTCGGCCCGCTCTGCACGCCGCTCGATACGCTTGCCCGCAATGCGGCCCTGCCGAAGCTGAAAGCCGGCGACCTCATCGCCATCCTGCAATCGGGCGCCTATGGCGCCAGCGCCAGCCCCGTGGGCTTTCTCAGCCACCCGGCGGCGAAGGAAGTGCTGGTTGAGGATGGGACGTTTGAGGTGATCGGGCGCTGACGACGTTTGGTAGCGAAAACCGTAACCGGCTTTCCTAAGGGCACACATTTGGCTGCTTAGCCCGCAGCAACCTGTCCCCCACCGCGAATTTCGATTTCAGCAGACACTCGTCATACTCTGCCTCACCTACGGAATCGAACACGATGCCGCCGCCGACATTGAAGACCGCACGGCCGTCGTCAAACAGGCTGAGCGTGCGGATCGCCACGGAGAACCGCATCTCACCATCTGGAGACATGAAGCCAATTGCGCCGCAATAGGCGTCGCGCGGGGTCGCCTCCAGCTCGCGCAGGATTTTCATCGCCCACATTTTCGGTGCGCCGGTAACGGAGCCGCAGGGAAACAGGGCGGCGAAGATATCTTCCACCGTCACATCGGGCAAAAGCTTCGCCCTGACATGGCTGACCATCTGGTGCACGGTCGGATAGGTCTCGATATCGAACAGCCGCGGCACATCAAGGCTGCCAACCTCGGTAATGCGGGAAATATCGTTGCGCAGCAGATCGACAATCATGCGGTTTTCGGCGAGTGTTTTTTCGTCGCCAAGCATCGCCGCGATGATCGCCCGGTCCGCTTCCGCATCCGCCCCGCGCGGCGTGGTTCCCTTCATCGGGTGGGTTTCGATGAAACCTTCCGCATCGACCGAGAAGAACAGTTCCGGAGACCGCGACAGGATGACCGGGCCGCCGAGATCGACCAGCGCGCCATATTTCACCGGCTGCCGTTCGATCAACGACCAGAAGGCCGTCAGCGGATCGCCGCTCCAGCGGGCGTGAACGGGCATGGTCAGATTGCCCTGGTAACAATCACCGCGGCGCAGATGCTCATGCAGCTTCTCGAAACGCTGCCGATATTCGGGAAGCGTCCAGGCCGCTACCGGTTCGGTCAGAAAGGCGTCCGCATCTGGCACCGCGTCGGGTCGCGCAAAGCGGCCTTCATCCGGCTGCGAGCCGGAGAAGACGCCGAAGTTCAGAAACGGCACGTTGCGGGGCTCGGCGGCAAAAGACGCAAGCTTCGGCTCGAACAGGAAACCAGCCTCGTAGGACATATAGCCGGCAAGGTATTTCCCGGCGCGCCGCAACGCCTCCATGCGCTCCAGCGCGGCAAAAAACGCCGCCGGTTCATCCGCGACGATGATCTCTTCCGGCTCGGTGAAGGCTGTCACCGTGCCGGTCGTATCATCCCGGAAAAGAACGTAAGGCGCGTGTGCCAAGGAAAAATCCGTAGAATGAAGGTTTGGGGCGTTCAAAGCGGTGGATGGAAACCTCTCCTCCGTCATCCTCGGTCCCCGGATCAAGCCCGAGGATGACGTCGAGTGTCGGGGAGGCTCTGCAACCTAAACCGGGTCTATGTCGCCCCGCGCCCACATTTCGATGGTTTCCGCATAAAAATCGGCGAAACGGCCTTCCTCGATCGACTTGCGGATACCCTGCATCAGCTCCTGATAATAGGCAAGATTGTGCCAGGAGAGCAGCATGCCGCCCAGCGCCTCGTTGGAGCGCGTGAGGTGATGCAGATAGGCGCGGGAATAGTCACGCGAGGCCGGGCAGTTGGACTGCTCGTCCAGCGGGCGCATATCTTCGGCGTGGCGGGCATTGCGGATGTTAACCCTGCCACGGCGGGTAAAGGCGAGACCATGACGGCCGGAGCGGGTCGGCATCACGCAGTCGAACATGTCGATGCCGCGCGCGACGGACTTGAGAATATCGTCAGGCGTGCCGACACCCATCAGGTAACGCGGCTTTTCGGTGGGCAGCACCGGCAGGGTGATATCGAGCATGCCGAGCATCACATCCTGCGGCTCGCCGACGGCAAGGCCACCGACGGCGTAACCCTTGAGATCGAGCTGCTTCAGTCCCTCTGCGGAACGAATGCGCAGGTCCGGCTGGTCGCCGCCCTGCACGATGCCGAACATGGCCTTGCCGGGCTGCTCGCCAAAGGCGACGCGGCAGCGTTCCGCCCAACGCAGCGACATTTCCATGGCGCGCTCGATTTCCTTGCGTTCGGCGGGCAGCGCGATGCATTCGTCAAGCTGCATCTGAATGTCGGAATCGAGCATGCCCTGAATTTCGATGGAGCGTTCCGGCGACATGTGGTGCAGCGAACCGTCAACATGGCTCTTGAAAGTCACGCCCTGCTCGTCCAGCTTTCGCAAGCCGGAAAGCGACATCACCTGAAAACCGCCGCTATCGGTGAGGATCGGATGCGGCCAGCGGATCAGCTCATGCAGGCCGCCGAGGCGGGCCACACGCTCAGGACCCGGCCGCAGCATCAGGTGATAGGTATTGCCGAGAATGATATCGGCCCCCAGCTCCCGCACCTGATCGAGATACATGGCCTTGACGGTGCCGACCGTGCCAACCGGCATGAAGGCGGGCGTGCGGATGACGCCGCGCGGCATGGCGACTTCGCCGAGGCGCGCGCCGCCGCTCGTGGCTTTCAGGGTGAAAGTGAATTTGTCGTGCATCAGTTTTTCCGGAACAACAGGCTGGAATCGCCATAGGAATAGAAGCGGTATCCGGTTTCGATCGCGTGCTTATATGCGTCACGCATCGTTTCGAGACCGCAGAAAGCCGAAACGAGCATGAACAGCGTCGATTTCGGCAGGTGGAAATTGGTCATGAGCATATCGACCGCGCGGAAGCGGTATCCCGGCGTGATGAAGATGCCGGTAGCATTGGACCATGGGTGGATGGCGCCATCTTCCGTCGCCGCACTTTCGATCAGCCTCAGCGAGGTGGTGCCGACGCAGACGATACGCCCGCCGCGCGCCTTCACCGCATTCAGCCGGTCAGCGGTTTCCTGCGAGACGTGGCCGATCTCGAAATGCATCTTGTGGTCATCGGTATCGTCGGCCTTGACCGGCAGGAAGGTGCCTGCCCCCACGTGAAGCGTCACGAAATGCCGCTCAATACCGGCCTTGTCGAGCGCCGCAAACAGCTCGGGCGTGAAATGCAGGCCGGCGGTGGGGGCGGCAACGGCGCCCTTCTCGCGGGCGTAGATGGTTTGGTAGTCCGTCTGGTCCTGCGCATCTTCCGGTCGCTTGGCGGCGATGTAAGGCGGCAGCGGAATATGGCCGACGGAGGCTATCGCCTCATCCAGCACCGGGCCGGAGACGTCGAACAGCAGCGTGATTTCGCCGTCCTCGCCCTTTTCCTCGACGGTGGCTTCCAGATGGGCAAGGCCGCAAGCATTGTCGCGCTCGTAACCAAACCGGATGCGGTCGCCTTCCTTGATGCGCTTGCCGGGACGCGCGAAGGCCTTCCAGCGCGATTGATCGGCGCGCATGTGCAGCGTGGCCGAAACCGCCGTCTCCGGCGCGCCTTCGCGCAGGCGCACGCCTTCCAGCTGGGCAGGAATGACGCGGGTGTCGTTGAAGACAAGCGCATCGCCGGGTCGCAGGAAGGACGGAAGGTCGAAGACGCGATGGTCTTCCATGCGATTTTCATTCGGATCGACCACCAGCAGGCGCGCACTGTCGCGCGGGTTTGCCGGGCGAAGGGCGATATTCTCCTCGGGCAGATCGAAATCGAACAGGTCTACGCGCATTGCAGGGGCTCTCGAAAATATCAAAACCCGCCCTGCATTGCGTGGGGCGGGTGGAAGGTGATGACAAGCGTGCCTCTACACTCGACGTCATCCTCGGGCTTGTCCCGAGGATCTAACCACGTTGACGTTGTGGATCGTTAGATCCTCGGGACAAGCCCGAGGATGACGTCTGAATGGTTGGCACCCTTGTCATCAATGTGAAACGCCCCGCAGTTTCCTGCGGAGCGGGTAAACGCTTTATACGTTACACTCAAGCCGCAGAAGCGAGCTTCATCGAAACGATCGAATCGGGATCCTTCACCGGCTCGCCACGCTTGACCTTGTCGATGGCTTCCATGCCTTCGATGACCTGGCCCCAGACGGTGTACTGCTTGTTGAGCCACGGGGAATCGGTAAAGCAGATGAAGAACTGCGAGTTGGCGGAGTTCGGGCTCTGCGAACGGGCCATGGAGCAGGTGCCGCGCACATGCGGAATGGCGGAGAATTCTGCCTTCAGGTCTTCCTTGTCGGAACCGCCCATGCCGGCGCGGGCCGGGTTGAAGCTTTCGGAACCCTTCTTGCCGAACTTCACGTCACCCGTCTGGGCCATGAAGTCTTCGATGACGCGGTGGAAAACGACGCCGTCATAGGCGCCTTCCGATACCAGTTCCTTGATGCGGGCGACGTGGCCCGGCGCAACTTCAGGCAGCAGCTGGATCACGACCTTGCCGGTCGTGGTTTCCATGATGATGGTGTTTTCCGGATCCTTGATCTCGGCCATGTTATTCTCCTCTGTTCGGGCTCTATTGCCCTACCTTACTTCTTGCCGACGGTGACCTTGATCATCCGGTCGGGGTTGGAAACTTCGCCGTTGCCGCCCTGCCCGCGCTTGATCTTGTCCACGGCTTCCATGCCGGACACGACCTTGCCGACCACGGTATATTGACCGTTCAGGAACGGGCCGTCGGCAAACATGATGAAGAACTGCGAATTGGCGGAGTTCGGATCCTGCGAGCGGGCCATGCCGACCACGCCGCGCGTGAACGGAACCTTGGAGAATTCGGCCGGAATATCCGGCAGGTCGGAACCGCCCGTACCCGCGCGCTGGGCGCTGAAGCCCTTCTCCATGTTGCCATACTGCACGTCGCCGGTCTGCGCCATGAAACCGTCGATGACGCGGTGGAAGGCGACATTGTCATAAGCGCCCTTCTTGGCCAGCGCCTCGATCTGCGCCACGTGCTTGGGCGCGACATCCGGCATCAGTTCGATGACAACGGGGCCGTCCTTCAACTGCACGGTCAGGAGTTCGGCGGCGGAAGCGAAGGTGCTGGCGGCGAGAGCGCCTGCAAATATGGCGCCGGCAAAGGCAAATCGAACGAGTTTCATCGGATTGGCTCCAGAATGTGAGGCTGAAGTCAGCGCTTCAGCTTGGCGTTGAGGGCTTCAAGCACGGCTTTCGGCACGAAAGCCTCGACATTGCCGCCCATGGCGGCGATTTGCCGGACCAATGTGGCTGTAATGGGTCGCGACGATGTGCCGGCGGGCAGGAATACGGTCTGGATATCCGGCGCCATCTGGCGGTTCATGCCGGCCATCTGCATTTCATAATCGAGATCGGTGCCGTCGCGCAGGCCGCGCAGCAGAAGGCGTGCGCCGTGCTTTCGGGCGGCATCGACGACCAGATTATCGAAGGAGACGACTTCCATGCGCGCCGCTTCACCCGGCAGATGTTCGGCAAGCGCCTGCTTTATCAGCCCTGCCCGTTCCTCGAAGCTGAACAGCGGCGCCTTTCCGGGATGAATGCCGACGGCCACGATGACTTTCGACGCCACGTTCAGCGCCTGGAGAAGCACATCCAGATGTCCGTTGGTCATCGGATCGAAGGATCCTGGATAAAAGGCAATCGTCATATCGCTCTCAGGTGGTGGGCGCGTCTCGACGCTTCGACATATGTGCCGCCTTTTGTCATGGAGAGGCACGCCGCGCAAGACTTTATAACTATCCCTCACACGCACGGCTGTGGCGTGAACCCCGGATGAATGGGCCGTTCAGTGCTGTTTCACAGCTATTTTGTTTAAATGCACAGCATCGGGAAACCGAAACGCCCCTCACCCGTTAATCACCCGGAGAATTGAAAATGCTGGCCTTCATGATCGTCCTTTCGGTCATCGCATCATTCGCAGCCGAGTATGTTTTTTTCGAATGACGCCCTTCGCCAGATTCCTGAACGCCAGATGAACGAGCCATTCAAGGAAGTTTCACCGGGGCGATGCTAATCGATTTTTACGGTTAACGCGGAACATGTTGAAACATGGTGCGTTAAGACAGAACCAAAGGAACGGACAGATGTTTGTAAGAGAAAAACAGTCTACTTCGGCGAAAATCAGCGTCATCAGCACCGCCTGGACAGTACTGGTTATCGCAATGGTAGCAACGACGTTTAGCCTTTATGAGCACAAGTCTGAAACGCAGGGACCGGACTACCCGCAGCTGACCGCCCGCTACCAGTATATGAATTATTACTGAGTAACGGAGAGAATTTTCTCAAATCTCCCGGAGACGATATCATGTTTACAGTTCTGACGATGCTTCTGGCCCTGATCAGCGTAATGTTCGTGACGTCGATGATCTCCGTGGTCGCCGAGATGCGACGCGAGGATGAGGAATTCAAGGCGACGATCCGCCGAAACCGCGCCTTCTGAGCGCGGCAGACCGGCCTCAGCGCTTTTTAAAATGATTCTTCGTAACCGCCTGGACCCTCCGGGCGGTTTTATTTTGCCGCCTTACGGGGCGATACGGAGAAGATGACGGCGGAAAAACCGGCCTCCAATCACATAAGCGTTTTCAAAACCCCGTTTTTCCAAGGCAAATTCCCTTCAATTTCCCTTTGGATTGATTTAAGGAACGCCGATACGTTGCGGGCCGGAAGGCTGGCGACCGCAATGACGTTCCTGTGAGGTTTGCATAACGATGCTCGATTCCCTGAGAAATGCTTCTCGAACCATGGCAGCCAAGCTGCTGCTTCTCCTGCTTGTTGTTTCGTTCGGCGTCTGGGGCGTTTCCGCATCGCTTGTCACCTCCAATTCCCATGCCGTCATGACGGTGGGTGACCAGACGGTGAGCCCGCAGGAATTCCGCCTTGCCTATCAGCGCCAGATTTCCGATCTCAGCCGTCAATTCGGAACAAGGCTGACGACCGAGCAGGCCAAGGCCTTCGGCATTGATCGTCAGGTCTTCAGCCAGCTTGCGGCGGGCGCAGCACTTGACGAACTGGCATCAAAAATGAATCTCGGCCTTTCGGAAGACCGCCTCGCCAACCTGATCGCCGAAGACCCGGCCTTCAAGTCGGTCAACGGCCAGTTCGATCGCAATCTCTTCAGCGAACGCCTGCGCAATTCGGGGTTCCGCGAGGATGACTATATCAAGGAACGCAGCAAGGTCGCCGTCCGAAGCCAGATCGTCGAAGCCGTGTCGGACGGTTTTACCGCACCGCAGGTGCTGGTGGATGCGTTGAAACAATATCGCAACGAGCAGCGCGCCGTCGATTACGTCATTCTTTCGAACGCCGTCATTCCACCGGTCAAGGCACCGGGCGACGACGTGCTTGCCCCCTGGTTCGAAACCAACAAGGCGAAATATCGCGCACCGGAATTCCGCAAGTTCACCTATGTGAAGCTGGAACCGTCCGACATCGCCGAGCCGGCCTCGGTAACGGACGCGCAGATTGCCGACTATTATAACAGCCACAAGGACAGCTTCCGCACCGCCGGCCGTCGCACCGTCGAGCAGCTGACCTTCCCGGAAAAGGAAATGGCAGCCGCTGCCGCCGAGCAGATCAGGCTTGGCAACACCACCTATGACCAGGTGGTGAAGGATCAGGGCAAGACCGCGTCCGACGTCACGCTCGGCGAATTCACCAAGGACACAATTCCCGACCAGTCGATTGCCGACGCCGCTTTCGCCATCCAGAAGGATGGCGGCGTATCTCCGGTGGTCGACGGCTCTTTCGGCCCGGTCATCCTGCGCGTCACCGGCATCAAGCCGGAAACGACCCGCACACTGGAAGAGGCGAAGGAAGATATCCGCAAGGATCTCGCCACGGCCGCCGCCGCCGAAGAAATCACCAATGTTCACGACCGGTATGAAGACCTGCGCGCCGGCGGTTCTTCGCTCGCCGACGCTGCCCAGCAGCTGAACCTGAAACCCGTCACCGTCGCCGCCATCGACGCGTCCGGCCTCGATGAAAAGGGTGATAAGGTTGAGGGCCTTCCCTCCCCGCAGCTGGCGCAGGAGGTCTTCAAGACCGAACCCGGGACGGAAGCGCTGCCGATAAATCTCGGCCGTGAAGGCTACATCTGGTTCGATGTCGACCAGATCATCCCCGCCCGCGACCGCACGCTTGCCGAAGTCCGCGACGATGTCGTGGCCGACTGGACGGCGGAGCAGCAGCGCAACGCGCTTGCCGCCAAAGCCGAAGAACTGAAAACGCGCGTCGAAAAGGGCGAAACGCTGGAAGCAGTAGCGGGTGAGTTGAGCCTCGCGGTCGAACAGAAGTCCGGCCTGCGCCGCAACAGCGAAGACGCTATTTTCGGCCAGCAGACGATCGCGGCGGTCTTCTCCGGCGCAGAGGGCAAGGTGGGCGAGGCGGCTGATGCCGACGGTTCCAGCCGTATCCTCTTCAAGGTCACCTCGGTCGACACCAATGCGCCTGCCGATGCGCTCGCCAATGACGACCAGCAGTTCGCCGCCATTGCCCGCGCGGCCGGCGACGACATGCTGGACCAGATGGTCAACCGCCTGCAGAATGACTATGGTGTGACGATCAATCAGGCCCTCGCCGATCAGGCGATGGTCGGTTTCTAACCGGGGGGCGACAAGATGGCCGAACTGAAGCCGCTGATCGCCAGGGTCGCGAACGGAGAAAGCCTGAACCGCGAGGATGCGCGCACTGCTTTCGACATTCTGATGTCGGGCGAAGCCACCCCGTCGCAGATCGGCGGTTTCCTGATGGCGCTGCGCGTGCGTGGCGAAACGGTAGACGAAATAGTCGGCGCCGTTTCTTCCATGCGTGCCCGTATGCTGCCGGTTTCGGCCCCCGCCAATGCCATCGATATCGTCGGAACCGGCGGTGATGGCATCGGCACCTACAACATCTCGACGCTGGCCTCGATCATCACCGCCGGCACGGGGCTGCCGGTCGCCAAACACGGCAACCGGGCGCTGAGCTCCAAGTCAGGCACGGCAGATGCCCTCTCGGCACTCGGCGTGAAGCTCGATATCGGTCCCGATCTCATCGCCCGCTGCATCGCGGAGGCTGGCCTCGGTTTCATGTTCGCGCAGCTTCACCACTCGGCCATGCGCCATGTAGGCCCGAGCCGGGTCGAACTCGGCACCCGCACCATTTTCAACCTGCTCGGCCCCCTCTCCAACCCCGCCGGTGCAAAACGTCAGCTGCTTGGCGTTTTCTCGCCGCGCTGGCTGGTGCCGCTCGCCGAAGTGCTGCGCGATCTGGGGTCGGAGAGCATCTGGGTCGTGCATGGCGACGGCATGGACGAGGTGACGACGACGGGCGTTACCCACGTCGCGGCGCTGGAAGACGGCAAGATCCGCACTTTCGATCTGACGCCGAGGGATTTCGGTGTCGAGCCCGCTTCCATGGAAGACCTGAAGGGCGGCGATGGCATTGCCAATGCGGCAGCGCTGCGCGAGGTTCTGTCCGGCAAGCGCAACGCCTATCGTGACGTGTCGCTGTGCAACGCGGCCGCAGCGCTGGTCATTGCCGGCAAGGCGGAAACGCTTACCGACGCGATGACGATTGCAAGCGATGCGCTCGATAGCGGCAAGGCCGCTGCCGCGCTCGACCGATTGGTCGCCGTATCCAACGAAGCCAATTCAGGGCAGGAATGAGAGCGAGATCATGAGCGACATCCTGAAAAAGATCGAGGCTTACAAGCTCGAGGAAATCGCCGCCGCCAAGGCCAAGGTTTCGCTGGCCGATCTGAAGGCCATGGCTGCGGACCAGAGTGCACCGCGCGGTTTCTATAAGGCGCTGCGGGCGAAACAGACCGAAGGCAAGTTCGGGCTTATCGCCGAAATCAAGAAGGCCAGCCCCTCGAAAGGCCTCATCCGACCGGATTTCGATCCGCCGGCGCTGGCCGCCGCCTATGAAGCCGGTGGCGCTGCCTGTCTTTCGGTGCTGACGGATAGGCCAAGCTTTCAGGGCGCGCCGGAATTTCTGACCGCCGCCCGCAATGCCTGCGCCCTGCCGGCGCTGCGCAAGGATTTCATGTTCGACACCTATCAGGTGCATGAGGCCCGTGCCTGGGGTGCGGACTGCATTCTCCTGATCATGGCATCGCTGTCGGACGACGATGCGAAGCGCCTCGAAGACGAGGCTTTCGCGCTCGGCATGGATGTGCTGATCGAAGTGCACGATGAAGAGGAAACCGAGCGCGCGCTGAAGCTCGCCTCCCCGCTTCTCGGCATCAACAACCGCAACCTGCGCACCTTTGACGTCAGCCTCGAAACCAGCGAGAAACTCGCAGGCCTCGTGCCGTCTGACAAGCTGCTGGTGGGCGAAAGCGGCATCTTCACCTTCGAGGACTGCAAGCGTCTCGAGAAAAGCGGCATCAGCACCTTCCTCGTCGGCGAAAGCCTGATGCGCAAGGACGATGTGACAGCGGCGACCAGGGCGCTGCTGACCGGCCAGTCCGGCATTCTGGCCGCGGAATAATGCGCCAATGAGCGATGGCCAGAAGCTCACCCATATCGATGCGAGCGGCGAAGCACATATGGTCGATGTCGGCGACAAGGCGGAAACCCTCCGTGTCGCCGTCGCCGAAGGTTTCGTGAAGATGAAGCCGGAAACGCTGGCGCTCATCCGCGAAGGCAACGCCAAGAAGGGCGATGTCATCGGCACAGCACGCCTCGCCGGCATCATGGCCGCCAAGCAGACGGCAAACCTCATCCCGCTCTGCCATCCGCTGATGCTGACCAAGGTGGCGGTGGACATTGCCGAAGACGCCGCCCTGCCCGGCCTGCGGGTCGAAGCGCTGGTGAAACTGTCCGGCAAGACCGGCGTGGAGATGGAAGCGCTGACCGCCGTCTCCATCGCCTGCCTGACAATCTATGACATGGCGAAAGCCGCCGACAAGGCGATGGAAATCGTCAATATCCGCCTGCTCGAAAAGAGCGGCGGTAAATCCGGCGATTTCCGGCGACAGGAGAATTGAATGAAACCGCTGCTGCCCGTGGATGAAGCCATAAGGCGCCTTCTGGAAGCGGCGGTTCCTGTAGCGGAAAGCGAGACCCTACCGCTTGCCGAATGTGATGGCCGGGTTCTTTCGACCGATCTGACGGCGCGCCTCACCCAGCCGCCCTTCGACGCCTCTGCCATGGACGGCTACGCGCTGCGCAGCGCCGATGCGGCCGATATCGGCTCGGTGCTGACCGTCATCGGTCAGGCCGCCGCCGGCCATGCCTTTACCGGCACGGTAGGTGAAGGCCAGGCCGTTCGCATCTTCACCGGCGCGCCCGTGCCTCAGGGTGCGGATACCATTCTCATTCAGGAAGATGCCGAAGTGCTGGAGGGCGGAAAAATCCGCACCGCCTTCGACGTCACCGCCGGGCGACATATCCGCCCGCGCGGACAGGATTTTACCGAAGGCGAAGCGGCCCTGAAGACCGGTCGGGAACTCGGCTTCACCGACCTGACGCTGGCGGCCGCGATGAACCATGCCGCTCTCACCGTCTATCGCAGGCCCCGCATCGCCATCCTCGCCACCGGCGACGAGTTGCTGCCGCCGGGAAGCGCGCCACAGCCCGCGCAGATCATCGCCTCCACCACCTTCGGCGTCGCAGCCCTTGCCCGGCAGGCCGGGGCCGAGGTTATCGATCTCGGCATCGTCGCCGATAATGACAGGCTGATCCGCGCCGCCATCGGCAAGGCCGTCGCAGCGAATGTCGATGTGCTGGTGACGCTCGGCGGCGCTTCCGTCGGCGACCATGACCTCGTGCAGGCAGCCTTGAAGGCGGAAGGCATGCAGCTCGATTTCTGGCGCATCGCCATGCGTCCGGGAAAACCGCTAATGGTCGGCGCCATCGGCTCCATGCAGGTTCTGGGCCTGCCTGGAAACCCGGTTGCCAGCCTTGTCTGCGGCCTGCTGTTCCTAGAACCGCTGATCCGCAGCATCGCCCGCCGCGCACCCCGGCAACGAGCGGCGACCGCCCGCACCGCCACACCGCTGAAAGCGAATGATCATCGGCAGGATTATCTGCGCGCCCGTTTCAGCACCGACGAAAACGGCCTGCTGGTGGCGGAAGCCCATACGAAGCAAGACTCATCGATGATGAAGATATTGGCCCATTCCGACGGGCTGCTCGTGCGCCCGCCAAATGCGCCAGCGGCGGCGGCTGGGACAGAATGCCCGGTCATCCGGTTGAAATCCTGACGCACGGTCTATACGGGCGGATTACGGCCGGCCGCATAACTGGCCTTTTCCTGAACCTTGCCGAATGATTGCCGCGCCGTCCCAAAACGGCGCTGCCGCGTCCCGCAGGCGCAGGAACCCAAGATAAGACTGTAACATTCCTGTATCCCGACACGAATGACAAAAAAAAACGCCTATAGGCGGGGTCGCGCCGAATTAAAAAACCACCATACCTTTTCACGCCGGGATTATTTCTCCATCTTGCTGTACCAAAATAAACCACACGAATCCCGTTATTAGGATTGACAGAATAAATGCGGTTCTGTCACCAAGGCAAACAATAGAGGAAAAAGTTCCGGAATTCGGGAAAATGAAAATTACTTATATTTATCAATTAAATAAAATACAAAGTGGCAAAAATGAAGTTTCATGGCACAAAAATTAGTTTCCCATAAATTAAGCTTTCCAAAACGAACTTCATAATAATAATCATAGTCGATAAGCAGACTCACTGGAGTTTCTTGATGAACACGGCATCCACGCCCAAAACCACGGGGCCCGACATTGCCGGGCAGATTGCCTATGCCATGCGGAGCATGGGTGTTTCGCCGATCCCGCGTAACTATAGTCTCTTTTACGAAGCCTATATCGGCTCGAACCCTGCCCTGACGAAGGAGCTGGCCGCGCTTGGACACCGGGTGACGCAGGAGGATCTGGACGAGCTGTCCTCCCGTTACGGAGAAGGAAATCCCGCCCGGTCGATCGACGACGCGCATGAGAAGCTCAGGCGCGAACTGGAGGGCCTTCTGGGCACGCTGAGGCGCGAACAATCCTCCATCGAAAACTACAACCGGATACTCGGTGAAACGCGCCAGCGCATCGATGACAAGAATGCAGCCAGCAGCAATATTCTAAGGAATGCGATTTCGCTGCTGGCCGAGGCCACTGGCTCGAAAATCATCGACGGCGAAAAGACCTTCAACGATGTCAACCGCCATGCCGAGGAAATGCACCAGGTGCGCCTGGAGTTGGATGAGTACAAGCGCATCGCCAATACGGATTCGCTGACGCGCCTGTCCAACCGACGCGCCTTCGATGACCGGCTGGCGTCCATCTATGACAGCTCCATCGGCCTGCAATATACCACGCTCGTCCTGCTCGATATCGATCACTTCAAGCGGATCAACGACACTTTCGGCCACCCGGTCGGCGACAAGATCCTCGCCACCGTAGCCTCCGTCATCCGCGCCAATGTCCGCAAGGATGGTTTCGTCGCCAGAAGCGGCGGCGAGGAATTCGCCATCATTCTGGATGGCAATACGCCGGAAGAGGTGATGGTGATGTGCGAGCGCATCCGCCTGTCGCTGGAAAGCACGCCCTTCCGCAATTCCAGATCAGGCGCCGACTACGGCACGGTCACAATCTCCCTCGGCTTCGCTTCCGCCGCACAGGCCAGCAACCCGAGCGAGCTTTACGGCCATGCAGACACCGCGCTCTATCATGCCAAGGAAACCGGCCGAAACCGCTCCGTCTATTACGAGGACGGCATGCAGAAGAACTATGCAGGCAAGAACTGGCTGATTTATCGGACGTGAAAATTAGAGGGCAGCAGCCGTTCCGTTGACGCCCTCATTCCTGTGCTCGTCACAGGAATGAGGGCGGGGTTACGCAAGTGCATGCCCTTTAAATGCCAACCTGTTGCTGCGGCAATTGATGCCTCACCACATGGTCTTTGCCGCCCGCGCCGCCCATTCCCGATCATAAGTCTCCTGATCGAACTCCGCCTTCGCCGCCTTGAGCATGGTGCCGGGCGTCGGCAGCGATGCCACATCGACGAAATTGGCGGGGTTCCACAGTTCGGAGCGCATCAGCGCCCGTGCACACTGGAAATAGACCTCGTTTATCGTCACCACGATGACGGTGCGCGGATGTTTGCCATCCATCTCGAAGCTCTGCAACAACCCCGTATCGACGGAAACCACCGCGTGGCCATTGATGCGCATGGTCGTGTTGGAACCGGGGATCAGGAACATCAGCGCCACCCGTGGGTCGCGCACGATGTTCAGAAGCGAATCGATGCGGTTGTTGCCACGCCAGTCCGGCAACAGCACGGTCCTGTCATCGGCCACCCGCACCACGCCACCCTTGTCGCCGCGCGGTGAACAGTCCATGCCTTCAGGCCCCACCGTTGCCAGCGCGAGGAAAGGCGAAGTTTCGATCATCAGCCGGTATTCGGCTGTCAGCGCGGCTGTCACCTTGGCGATCGACGCCTCGCTCGTGCCGTCATAGATGGCCTTCAATTCCTCAACCGTGCGAATGATCGTCATGTCCGTTCCTATCCCTGCCAATTGCCTCTGTCGCCGCCGAAAGACCGGGGCGTCCTATTCCTCTGCGGCTTCCGCCTTTTCCCGCTCTGCCCGCTCGCGCGCGGTGCGGGCGGCCACGAGATCGGCCGGCTGGGCGTTGCCGCGGATCAGCGAACGGCCGGCATAGATGCCGCCGACGACTTCCATGGCGAAACGCTCCTCGTCGCGGTCGCGGAATTCCTCCACCAGACGTGCGGCATCTTCCCGCTCCTCGCCCATGGCGCCCAGCACTTCCTCGCTGAAATTCAGCGCCGATTCCAGCGTCTCGCGGATCTGGTAGTCGACGCCGGCTTTCAGCAGATCGATGGCATGGCCGCGGTCGTAAGCACGGGCGAGAACCGGAACCAGCGGAAATTCGTGTTTGACGATCTCCGCGATCCGCACAGCAGCTTCCTTGTCATCGACGCAAATAAGTACCGCGCGCGCCGTGCTGGCACCGGCGGCATGCAGGATTTCCGCCCGCGAACCGTCGCCATAATAGACCTTGAAGCCGAATTCCGCCGCATCGCGCACGAAGTCGGCGTCCTTGTCGATCAGCGACAGCGTATAACCGCGCGCCAGAAGCGGCTGGCTGACGATCTGGCCGAAACGGCCGAAGCCGATCAGCAGAATGCTGCCCTCGACATTTTCAGGCACGTCGAGATCGTCAGTATTGGGAACCGCCGCCGGCACCAGCCGGTCATGCAGGATGACCATCAGCGGCGTCAGCACCATGGAGATGATGATGGTCGCCGTCAGGATGGCGTTCGCCTCCCGGTCGAGAATGCCGGCGCTGACGGCAGCCGAATAGAGCACGAAGGCGAATTCGCCGCCCTGCGCCATCAGCACCGCCCGTTCCAGGCTTTCGCGCCGGGTGGTGCCGAGCGCCCGCGCCACGCCATAGATCAGGAAGGCCTTGAGCAGCATATAGCCCACAACGCTGATGACCACGAGCTGCCAGCTGGAGGCAATGACGGCAAGATCGATCGCCATGCCGACACCGAGGAAAAACAGGCCGAGCAGAATGCCGCGAAACGGCTCGATATCCGCTTCCAGCTGATGGCGGAAGGAGGATTCCGACAGCAGCACGCCGGCGAGAAAGGCCCCCATGGCCATGGAAAGGCCGCTGACCTGCATCAGAAGCGCTGAACCCAGTACCACCAGCAGCGCGGCGGCCGTCATCACCTCGCGCGCGCCGGAGGCCGCCAGCAGGCGGAAGAACGGGTTGAGCAGATAACGCCCGGCAAGGATGAGCGCACCGACGGCAGCAAGCGCGATGCCGACGGAAGCCCAGCGCTCCGATGCCGTGACGTGTTCGCCGCCCGAACCGAGGAAAGCGACAAGCGCCAGCAGCGGCACGATGGCCAGATCCTCAAACAGCAGAATGGCGATGATGCGCTGCCCTTTCAGGCTCGACATGCTGTTGCGCTCCTGCAGCATCTGCATGACGATGGCCGTCGAGGTCAGCACGAAACCGGTACCGGCAACGAACGACATGATGACGGGAAAACCGAGACCGACCCCGATCAATGTCAGGCCGGCCATGCAGACCAACACCTGAAGCGCACCCAACCCGAAAATATCCTGCCGCATCGACCACAGCCGCGACGGTTGCATCTCAAGGCCGATGATGAACAGGAACATCACCACGCCGAGTTCCGCTATATGCAGAATGGCCTGCGAATCGGAGAAAAAACCGAGACCGTAAGGCCCGATCACCAGACCGGCGGCCAGATAACCGAGCACCGAACCGAGGCCGATGCGCTTGAAGATCGGCGCGGCGACAACGCCCGCCGCCAAAAGCACGACCACCTGGGCCAGATCATTCCCGTTCGCTTCTACAGCCACACGCCACCCCGCTGAAAATCGATAAGACGAGGGTGTTCCCTCCCTCACTTCCTAGCGCATCGGCGTGAAAAGCGAAAACGATTTTACTGAAGGACGATGCACAGATTCAACGGGTTATTTGTCGCTCAGGGCATGCGATCCTCGGATGCCGCTGTCCTCCTCCCCTCATTGGTGTGCTTGTCACAGGAATGAGGGTGGGTCCGCAGGCCTTGCGTCCGTCTACCGGTATCGCGGCTCTCTGCTCAAGCCCTTTTCGGCGAGCTCCCGCTCATAATCCGCAAACAGCGCATCGCCGGTCTCACCCAGTTCCTTCAGATATTTCCAGGTGTAGATGCCGCTATCGTGGCCATCGTCAAAGATGACGCGCACCGCATAATTGCCGGTCGCGACCATGGAGCGGATGGCGACATCGCGTTTTCCGGGCACCGTGACCTTTTGCCCCGGCCCGTGGCCCTGCACTTCGGCCGAGGGAGAAAGGACGCGCAGCATCTCGGCTCGGAGACGGTAAACGCTGCCGTCATCAAAAGAGACGGTCAGTTCGCGCCGGTCTTTTGACACAAGCAGCTCGGTCGGCCAGGCATCACTCATTTTTCACTTCCGCAAGCTCGTCATATGCGTCAGAATTACGAACTTGCCTCACGATAGGCAAGCCACTACATCACCTGATAGAGCACACATTCGGCGTGTGTGCCAGGCGCGAGGCGCAGTGAGGATGGAGACGTGAACGGTTTCTCCGGTTCGCTTGAAAAGGCGAAAACCCTGACGGAAAACAGCACACCGATGGTGGACCCTTTCGGCCGCTCCATCACCTATCTGCGTGTCTCGGTCACCGACCGCTGCGATTTCCGCTGTACCTATTGCATGTCCGAGCACATGACCTTCCTGCCCAAAAAGGATCTTCTGACGCTTGAAGAACTCGACCGGCTCTGTTCCGTCTTCATAACGCGCGGCGTGCGCAAGCTGAGGCTGACCGGCGGTGAACCGCTGGTGCGCAAGAACATCATGTCGCTGGTGAGAAACCTTGGCCGCCACATTGAAACCGGTATGCTGGAAGAGCTGACGCTGACGACAAACGGCTCACAGCTCGCCAAATTTGCCGACGAGCTTGCCGATTGCGGGGTGCGCCGCATCAACGTGTCGCTCGATACGCTCGATCGCGATAAGTTCCGCCATATCACCCGCTGGGGCGATCTCGACCGCGTCATGGAGGGGCTCGACGCCGCCCAGGCCGCGGGCATCAAGGTCAAGCTGAACGCGGTGGCGCTGAAGGACTTCAACGACGCCGAGATTCCCGATCTCATGCGTTTTGCCCATGGTCGCGGCATGGACCTGACGGTCATCGAAACCATGCCGATGGGGGAGATCGAGGAAGACCGGACAGACCGCTACCTGCCGCTTTCGCAGTTGCGCGCCGATCTGGAAAAGAGCTTCACACTGATCGACAGCGATTACCAAACCGGCGGTCCCGCCCGTTACGTGACGGTGAAGGAAACCGGAGGCCGGCTCGGCTTCATCACGCCGATGACGCATAATTTCTGCGAAAGCTGCAATCGCGTCCGCCTCACATGCACCGGCACGCTTTATATGTGCCTGGGCCAGGATGACGCCGCCGACCTGCGCACCGCGCTGCGCGCCTCCGACAGTGATGCCTATCTTTCCAGCGCCATCGATGAAGCCCTTCTGCGCAAGCCGAAAGGGCATGATTTCATCATCGACCGCACCCACAACCGGCCTGCCGTCTCCCGCCATATGAGCGTGACCGGCGGCTGAGCGAAGGCTGAAACTGTTTCTCGTCCACCCACCCATATAAACGGTTGAAATGCCGGCTGTGGCGTGCCACGTCTCTTTGCATGGAGGAATGCGTGGTCACGCCCGAAAGGCGGCCCAAATCGCCCCGAAAGGGCGGCCGGGAAAACCGCGCATGGTCTGGGATATTTTGGAATGGCATTGACGGACAATACGCGCGGCGCCCTTTTCATGGCGCTCGCCATGGCAAGCTTCACGGCCAATGACGCCCTGACGAAATCCGTCACCCCCTATATCAACACCGGCCAGATCATGTTCGTCCGCGGCATCATAACGGTGGTGCTGATCTACATCGCCGCCCGCCATTTCGGTGCGCTCCGGCCGCTGAAAACCCTCATGCGCCCCATCATCATCCTGCGCTGTCTCTGCGAGGTGACTGCGGCCGTGCTCTATCTGACGGCGCTCGGCCTCATCGAATTTTCCAATGCCTCGGCCATATTGCAGTCCCTGCCCCTGGTGGTGACGCTGGGTGCGGCGCTGTTTCTGCGCGAGCCGGTGGGCTGGCGACGCTGGATGGCGATCATCGTCGGCTTTATCGGCGTGCTCGTCATCATCAGGCCCGGCCCGGAAGGCTTCACGCCGGGGGCGCTTCTGGTCGTCGCATCGCTCGCCGTCACCGCCGCGCGCGATCTGCTGACGCGGAAAATGTATGCCGATGTGCCCTCGCTCGCCATCACCGTCATCACCGCTTTCGTCAATATGGCGGTGGGCGGCCTGCTGATCGTGCCCTTCGGCGGCTGGCAGCCGATGAATTTCATGATCCTCTCACATCTCGCCGGTTCCGCCATCCTGGTGCTGGTGGGCTATCAGGCGATCATTCTCGCCATGAGATCGGGCGAAATCTCCTTCGTCGCGCCGTTCCGTTACACCAGCCTGCTCTGGGGTTTCATGATCGGCGTATTCTTCTTCAATGAAAAGATCGACAATTATACCATCGTCGGCGCCCTGATCGTCATCGGTTCGGGCCTCTACACCTTCTACCGCGAAAGCCTGCGCAAGCGCTCGCAGATGGCCAAGCGCGCGGCCGCCACCCCCACCGCCGCGACCACGGTACGGCCGGCTTCCGTTACGAAAGCTGCCGTAACGGGCGAGGCTGGAGAATGATATGAACAGCGGCCGTTTTCTGGACAGGACCACACCGCCGCACATCATCACGCTGGTCGTCATCGCCGGCGTTGCGGCTCTGTGCATGAATGTGTTCCTGCCCTCGCTTGCGGCCATGGCGGTTTATTTCGAGACCGACTACGCGGTGATGCAATTTGCCGTTTCGGGTTATCTTGCCGCCACCGCCTGCCTGCAGCTCATCATCGGCCCGCTTTCCGATCTTTTCGGGCGCCGCCCGGTCATGCTGGCCAGCATCGCCATCATGATCGTCGCAACGCTCGTCTGCATGCTCGCGCCCAACATCACCGTCTTCATGATCGGGCGCGTTGCGCAGTCAGCAGTCGTTTCCGGCTTCGTGCTGGCGCGCGCCATCGTGCGCGACATGGTGCCGATGGAACAGGCAGCCTCGATGATCGGCTACGTGACCATGGGCATGTCCGTGGTGCCGATGGTGGGGCCGACGGTTGGCGGGCTGCTCAACGACATTTCCGGCTGGCAGTCGAGCTTCGCCCTCCTCTCCCTGCTCGGCGTCGGCATTCTGGTGCTCGCCTGGTTCGATCTCGGTGAAACCAACCATAATAAATCGGCGAGCTTTTCGCAGCAGTTTCACGCCTGGCCGGAACTTCTGCGCTCTCCGCTCTTCTGGGGTTATGCGCTGACCTCGACCTTCTCGTCCGGCATGTTCTTCTCCTTCCTCGGCGGCGCGCCCTTTGTCGGCAGCGTGCTTTACGGGCTCGCCCCGGCCATGCTCGGCCTGCAATTCTTCTTCATGGCCAGCGGTTACATGCTCGGCAACTTCATCTCCGGCCGTTATGCCAGCGAAATCGGCATTACCCGCATGATGCTGTCGGGCAATGTCATCGCCATTGCCGGCATCGTAACGACCATGCTGCTGATCTCCGCCGGGGCGGAAAGCGCCTATGCGTTTTTCGTGCCGCTTGCCTTGATCGGCGTCGGTAACGGCGTGACACTGCCGAGCGCCAATGCCGGCATGGTCAGCGTCCAGCCGCATCTGGCCGGCTCCGCCTCCGGCCTCGGCGGCGCGATGACCATCGGCGGCGGCGCAGCGCTCTCGGTGCTCGCCTCCTCGGTCCTGTCCAGGGAGGACGGAACCTGGCCGCTTCTTCTGGTGATGCTGGCGACCGGCCTTGTCGCCCTCCTCACCACCCATGTCGTAAGGCTGCAGGAACAGCGGGAATGACGGCCCCTTTCGAAATACCAGGTCTTGTGCTCGCCGGCGGGCTTTCGCGGCGCATGGGCAGCAACAAGGCGATGGTGCAATTGGGCGATACGCCCCTCATCTCCCATGTCATCAACCGCATCGCACGGCAGGTGTCAGACGTCACCATCAATGCCGCCAATGGCTGGGCGGAGAATTTCGGCCTGCCGCTGCTTCGAGATACGCTGAGCGGCCATGCCGGACCGCTTGCCGGTATTCTGGCCGGCATGCGCCATTTCCAGCATCGTGAGAGCGCGATCAGTCACTTCCTGACCGCGCCCGCCGACAGCCCGTTTTTCCCGAACGATCTCGTGGCGCGGCTTTGCGAACACCTGTCAGACGATGCAATCGTCATCGCCGCCTCCAGCGGCCAGCTTCACCCGGTTTTTGCGCTGTGGCCGGTAGCGCTTGCCGATGATCTCGAGGACTGGCTGAAGAACGATGAAAACCGGCGCATCCGCGCCTATCTGGCCCGGCACGTCACCATCGGCGTGGCCTTCCCGCCGCTGGAAACGGCAAAGGGCAGCCTCGATCCGTTCTTCAACATCAACACGCCGGATGAACTGGCGCTGGCGCGCAGCTATCTGGAGAAGCTGGAGCAATGACGGCACAAAAGGTCTTCGGCATCGCCGGCTGGAAAAACTCGGGCAAGACCGGCCTTGCGGTCCGTATCGTCACCGAGCTGACGGCGCGCGGCTACCGCGTCTCCACCATCAAGCACGCCCATCATGATTTCGATATCGACAAGGTCGGGGCGGATAGCTGGCGTCACCGGCAGGCCGGCGCGCACGAAGTCACCATCGTCTCCGGCACCCGCTTCGCCATCATGCATGAATTGCGCGGCGAACCGGAACCCTCCTTCGAGGACATCCTCTCCCGCCTCGCCCCCTGCGATCTCGTGCTGATCGAGGGTTATAAATACGAGCCGGTGCCGAAGATCGAGGCGCGCCGACTGGACGCGGCCAAGACCGAACCGCTCGCGCCGCTCGATCCGCATATAATCGCCATTGCTGCCGATCATGACGTGGCGGACACGACGTTGCCCGTTTTCGATCTCGACGATACCGGCGCCATTGCCGATTTCATCGAGAAGACGGTGGGACTGGTGAGGCAGTAGCGACGTTTCCGCCGCCTCCTCTCCTCCGTCATCAAGCCAAAAAATGAAAAAGCCGGGCTCATCACCCGGCTTCATCATTCCTTGAGACGCAATACCTATTCAAGGAAAGTGGAAGGGTTCACCGGCGTCGCATCCTTGCGAACTTCGAAGTGAACCTGCGGACGCTTGGCGCTACCGGTCATGCCCGATGTGGCGATGGTCTGGCCGCGCTGAACCTTCTGGCCGCGCTGCACGTCAAGATTGGCGGCGTTGCCGTAAACGGTGACCTTGCCGTCGTCATGGCGCACGAGAACCGTGTTGCCGAGCTGCTTCAGGCCGTTGCCCGCATAGATGACCACACCGTTTTCGGCGGCCTTGATCGGCGTGCCTTCCGGAACGGAGATGTTGATGCCATCGTTGCGGCTGCCTTCGACATTATCGCCGAAATTGTTGATGACCGCGCCGCGAACCGGCCAGCGATATTTGCCGATGCCGGTGGATTCCGGTGCGACGGAAGCCATGTCGGCCTTTTTCTCGATGTCGCTGACACTGGCGGTGGCCGGTGCGGCAGGCGCAGTCGGAGCCGCGGCAGCAGCCGGTGCCTTGTAGGGCTCAGGCTTGGCGGATGCGGTTTCGACCGGCTTGGCCGCTTCTTTGGCCGGAACGGAAGCCGTCTTGATGGCATCCGTCGAAGCGCCGGGCATGTTGAGCGTCTGGCCGACGCGGATGCTTTCGTTGCTGAGACCGTTTGCCGCCTTGAGGGCGGCGACCGACACGCCGTTTGCGCGGGCGATCTTGGACAGGCTGTCGCCCGGCTGCACCTTGTAGCCGCCGGTGGGCGGCAGCGGCTTGCCGCCAGGCGGCGTCAGCTTGCCGGTTTCGGAGGAAACCTTGTCACGGGCGGCGGCCTGCGACGGCAGCACAGCCACGTTCCCCTCGGGACTACGCAGCGGCGTCGGCTGGTCGCCATTGCGGTTGAGCGCAATATTGCTGGCGGCATCCTTGGCGGCATTGCGGACCTGACCGAACTTCGGAATGATGATCGACTGGCCGGCCTGTGCCGAGGATGCGGTCTTCAGGCCGTTGACGCGCAGCAGTTCCTTTTCCGGAACGCCGTAACGGTTGGAGAGCGTCGCGATGTTTTCGCCGGGACGCAGGGTCACGGAGGCGGCGCCATCCGTGTGCCAGCCGTTCTTGTCGGAGCGGACCGTTGCGGTGGTCAGATTGTCGGCCGCGGGAGCGGCAGCCTGCCGGGCGGGCGCTGCAAGAGACGGCACGACCTTGGGCTGGGCGGATGGGAAAGGCTGGGCCATGGCTTCGCTGCGGGTCGACGGATCGCGGCTTGCCACAGCTGTCGGCGCAGCCAACTCGGATCGCTGCACGGGAGAGGCCGAAGCCGAGCGGGCCATGGAAGGCTGAACGCCGCTATAACCGCCCGATTGCGGATAGGAATTGCCCGCCATGTTCTGGTTGGCATAACCGCCCTGCGGCGCGGCGGAGGCGTAACCGCCATTCATGTCGCCCTGCGGCACCGGGGCCTGCCCGTAAGCACCGCCGCCCTGACGGGCAGGAATTGACGCCGTGGTCATCTGATCCGGTCCACTGGAAAAGAGGCCGCTGAACCGCGTTGCATCCGAGCTACAGCCCGTTGCGACGCTTGCCAGCAATGCCGCTGCGAACATTTTTGCGACTGATTTTCCGATTTTAGACGAATGTCTCATACGCATGACTCGATCTACACTGACGCCAACCCGCCGCATCGAGACCGATCCGGCACAAATTTCACTTCTTGCAAGGCCCATTTCCCGAAGTGGGAAAACCATGCGTCGATGTTTATGATTAAAGCGCGTTAGTGTTACCACGCCGTTAAAACGTTAAGCCGCTTGGCGCTTTTTTGACACTTCGATAACCATGACGAAAACAGAATGCGTCACGTTGGAACAATAATGATATTAAAAATCAGTTAGTTGCAGAAATTCAGAACATTAGGAGACAAAGATGGAATGTCTCCAAAATTTTCATTTCGTCACAAATGACGCGCAATATGCGTGCTGAGCGGCAGGTAAGGCGCCTCGAACAGTTCTTCCTTCTCGAAGCGGCTGCCGGTCTTGGAGAACCGCGTCATCACGCAACGCTCGTCTTCGAGAATGATCGGGGCGATCATCATGCCGCCTGAAACGATCTGTTCGGCAAAGAAGCGGGGCATGGTGGTGAAGGCCGCCGTGGAGACGATTCGGTCGAAGGTACCCTCGCCCACCAGGCCGTTGCTGCCATCCGCCTGACGGATGACGACATTGCGGATGGAGAGATCGTCGAGACAGTTCTGCGCCCGCTGCACCAGCGTCCTGTAACGCTCCAGCGAAAAGACGCGTTCGACCCGCCGAGCGATGATCGCCGTCATGAAACCGCTGCCGGTGCCGATTTCGAGCACACGCTGGCCGGGTTTCAGCTGCAGTCGGGCAAGGATTTTCACCGCCATGTCGGCGCCTTCCATGAAGGCGCCGCAGTCGATCGGGATCGTGCGGCTGGAATAGGCATCGGCCGCAAATTGCGGCGGCACGAATTTCGAGCGCGGCGTCTGCTCGACCGCCGTCAGAAGGTCGAGATCGGAAATCCCCTCACCCCTTAAGCGGAGAACGAGAGCGGCAAAACCTTCCTTTTCGACCATTGCGGATTTCAATCGGCGACTCCGAATCCAAGTGCTTGCGCAACCCGATCCTTCACCGTGTAGTCCGTCAGGTCAAGCTTGAGCGGTGTGACGGAAATCTTGCCATGTTTCAAAGCGTGGATATCGGTGCCTTCGCGGAAGGTACCGAGACGCTCGCCGAAGCGCAGCCAGTAGTAGGGAAGACCGCGACCGTCCTGCCGTTCCTCCACCGTCAGGCCAAAATCGAGCTTGCCCTGCCCGGTGACAGACACGCCCTGCACATCCTTGGGCGCACAATTGGGGAAGTTGAGGTTGAGGAAGGTGCCATCAGGCAGATCGACATCGATGAGCTTGCGGATGAGATCGGGCGCATAGGTCTCCGCCACTTCCCACGGCACGACACGGCCTTCGGCATGGCTGAAGGCCTGGCTGAGCGCAAAGGAGCGCACGCCCTGCAGCGTGCCTTCGATGGCGCCGGCAATGGTGCCGGAATATGTCACGTCATCGGCCATGTTGGCGCCAGCATTGACGCCGGAGAGGACGAGATCGGGCTTTTCCGGCAGGACTTCGCGAATACCCATGATGACGCAGTCGGTCGGCGTGCCGCGCAGCGCGAAATGCTTGTCGGAAACTTTTCGCAACCGCAGCGGTTCGGACAAGGTCAGCGAGTGCGCGAGACCGCTCTGGTCTGTCTCCGGCGCAACGATCCAGACATCGTCGGACAGCGTGCGGGCGATACGCTCCAGCACCGCCAGACCTTCGGCGTGGATACCGTCGTCATTGGTCAGCAAAATCCGCATGGTTCTCTCTCCGCTTTTCATATCTTCAAGGACGGAGCATGCTCCCCAACCGCCAGTGAGGTGTGCAGCTCTCCCATGGTCATCCTCAGGCCTGTCCAGAGAATCTAATCACGTCGAAATCAATCGAAAAGTTGCAGATCCTCAGGCCTGTCCCGAGGACGACGTCGGCCAAATTGGAAGACTCTCCTTCCAATAGCACGACGCTGCGCTCCCTCAGGCCGCTTTCTCGATCCGAGTCAGACCACCCATATAGGGAAGCAGCACATCCGGAATTGTGACGGAACCATCGTCGTTCAGGTAATTTTCGAGAACCGCGATCAGGCAGCGACCGACAGCCGTTCCGGAACCGTTCAGCGTGTGCACGAATTTCGTCGTCTTGTCTTCCTTGCCGCGATAGCGCGCATTCATGCGCCGCGCCTGGAAATCGCCGCAGACCGAGCAGGACGAAATTTCGCGATAGGTGTTCTGGCCCGGCAGCCACACTTCCAGATCGTAAGTCTTGCGGGCGCTGAAGCCCATGTCGCCGGTGCAGAGCGTCATGGTGCGGAAATGCAGGCCGAGGCGCTTCAACACCTCTTCGGCGCAGGCCGTCATGCGCTCATGTTCGGCGACCGCGCTTTCCGCATCGGTGATGGAGACGAGTTCGCATTTCCAGAACTGGTGCTGGCGCAGCATGCCGCGCGTGTCGCGGCCGGCCGAACCCGCTTCCGAACGAAAGGATGGCGTCAACGCGGTAAAGCGTAGCGGCAGCTTCTCCTGATCGAGAATTTCGCCGGACACGAGGTTGGTCAGCGTCACCTCGGCCGTCGGAATCAGCCAGCGGCCATCCGTGGTCTTGAACAGGTCCTCGGAGAATTTCGGCAATTGGCCGGTGCCGAACATCGCCTCGTCGCGCACCATCAGCGGCGAGGAGACTTCGGTATAGCCATGTTCCGAGGTGTGCAGGTCGATCATGAACTGGCCGAGCGCCCTTTCCAGACGCGCCAGCTGGCTGGTCAGCACGGTAAAACGTGCGCCCGAAAGCTTGGCGGCACGCTCGAAATCCATATAGCCGAGCGCTTCGCCAATCTCGAAATGCTCCTTGGCCTCATGGTTCCAGCCGGGCTTCTGGCCGACGACGCGGGTCACCACATTGTCATGCTCATCCTTGCCATCGGGCACATCGTCGAAGGGCATGTTGGGCAGACGCGAGAGCGCATCGTTCAACTCGGCGGTGACCTGGCGGTCCTCCTCCTCGGCGCGCGGCATGTTTTCCTTGAGATCGGCGACTTCGGCTTTCAGCTTTTCCGCCAGCTCCATGTTCTTCTGCGCCATCGCAGCGCCGATTTCCTTGGAGGCGGCGTTGCGGCGCGACTGCATGTCCTGCAGGGACTGGATGACGGAACGACGCTTTTCATCAAGCGCGAGCAGGCCGCTGGCGGCGGGCTCTGCGCCACGGCGTGCAAGCGCCGCATCGAAAGCTTCGGGGTTTTCGCGTATCCATTTAATGTCGTGCATCGTCGTTCCAGACCGTTGTTGCATCGTCGCGTTTTACAGCAAAACGCCGGGCATGAACCCGGCGCGAGGATTTTTGAGCGGTGAGACCTTCAGGAAAATCAGGTCTCCTCCAGCTCCGTGCTTTTGGATTCCGCCGCACGTTTCCTCTCCACGAGTCGAGCCATGTAGATGGAAATCTCGTAGAGAATGATCGCAGGCAGCGCAAGGCCGATCTGGGACATGGGGTCCGGCGGCGTCAGGACGGCTGCGACTACAAAGGCGAGGACAATCGCGAACTTGCGCTTTTGCCGCAGCCAGTCGCTGGTCAAAAGCCCGACGCGGGCCAGAAGCGTGGTGACGACGGGCAGCTGGAACACCAGACCGAAGGAGAGAACCAGCGTCATGATGAGGCTGAGATACTCCGACACCTTCGGCATCAGCGAAATAGCCACCTCGCCGTCTTCGGGCAATTGCTGCATGGCGAGGAAGAACCACATGACCATGGGCGTGAAGAAGAAATAGACAAGCGCCGCACCGATGAGGAAAAGGATCGGCGAAGCGATGAGGAACGGCAGGAAGGCCGCCCGCTCGTTCTTGTAAAGGCCGGGCGCCACGAATTTATAAAGCTGTGAGGCGATCACCGGGAAGGAAATCACAATGGCGCCAAACATGGCGACCTTGATCTGCGTGAAGAAGAATTCCTGCGGCGCGGTATAGATCAGCGACGACTTCGCAACATCGAGCCCGGCCCAGATCACCGCCCATTTATAGGGAACGACCAGCAGGTTGAACAGATGTTTGGCAACGGCGAAACAGGCGATGAAGGCGACGAAGAACGCGCCGAGCGACCAGATCAGCCGCGTGCGCAGTTCCATGAGGTGCTCGATCAGCGGCTGCGGCTTATCCTCGATATCCCCGCTCATGCTTCATCCTTTTTGGGCTTTGCAGCCTTGGTTTTTGCCGTTTTAGCCGGCTTGGCCTCGGCCACGGCCGCCTTGTCTGCGGAGGACTTGCTGGCAGCCGCCTTTTTGGTGACCGTCTTCACGGCGGGCTTCAAGGCGGCGGGCTCACTGGTTTTCACGGTGGCGGCGGTTTCTGGCGCTGCGGCAACCTTGCTCCGCGCGGCACGTTTCGGCTTGGCGGCAACCGCTTCGGCCTCAACAGTCGCAATGGATTTCGCCCGCGCGCGCTTGGGCTTTTCCTCCGCGGCGACAGCTGCGGCAACCTGCGCATCAACGGCAGGCGGCGCATCCGGCAGCTTCATGTCAGGCTCAGGCACGCTGACCAGCGGCGCGACCGGCTCCCCTGTCGCCGGCGCCGGCGTGGACGAAAGGCCATCCGGCGCAGCCGTCGCCTTCTGGAGATCGGATTTGATCTCGTTGCCCAGCTGGCGAAGTGGGTTCATCGCATCGCGCAGCGAATTGGTCGGGTTTAGATTGCGGACATCGGAGATGGTTTGGCGCACATCGTCCATGTCGGCTTCTTTGAGGGCCTCATCGAACTGGCTGCGGAAATCCCCCGCCATCTTGCGAAGGCTAGCCATCGTTTTGCCGAAAGCGCGGATCATGGGCGGCAAGTCTTTAGGCCCGACGATCACGATCAACACGACCGCAATCACCAGCAGCTCGCTCCAGCCGATATCTAACATCAATATGCTCCCGAGACCCTAGCGCTCCGGCCCGACAATCGGAATCGATTTTCGACGGGAATGAAGCGCAACATACAAGTGGCAGAGCGTCCTTGGTGCGTCAAAAAAGGACGCAAGGCGCTCTAGCGCCAGTCTCACACCAAGCGGCGAAAGGCCGCTTACTTGATCTCGTCAGCCTTGTGGTCGACGGTCTTCGTGTTGGCATCGGCCGGCGGCGGCGTCTGGTCTTCGTCAGCCATGCCCTTCTTGAAGCTCTTGATGCCCTTTGCGACATCGCCCATCAATTCCGGAATCTTGCCGCGTCCGAAGAGGACGAGAACAATCACCAGCACGATGAGCCAATGCCACACACTAAAAGAACCCATAACTGAAACTCCTGAATTTCGCTTTCAGACGATGTAAGACGTTTGAAAGGCTTTTTCAAACGACAAATCACCCCTTCGACAGCGAGTGCGCATAAAGTTTTCGTGGCCGCGCCGGCAGGATGTCGATATCAGTCGTCGCCATCGCCGCCGCCGGGGGCCAGCAGGCCCAGTTCCTCGAGATCCAGCTGTGTGATCGGATCTTCATCCTCGCGCAGCTCGTCACTCATCATCGGCAAAGGTACGCCGAAATTGGAGGGAATGCGGCCCGAAAGCAGCCCTGCCCCCTTCAACTCCTCGAGCCCCGGCAGATCGCGCAACTCCTCAAGACCGAAATGATCGAGAAACTCCACCGTGGTGCCGATCGTCACCGGCCGGCCGGGGGTGCGCCTGCGGCCACGGAACCTGACCCAGCCCGCCTCCATCAACACATCGAGCGTGCCGCGCGATGTCTGCACGCCGCGAATCTCCTCGATTTCGGCGCGTGTCACCGGCTGATGATATGCGATAATCGCCAGAACTTCCAGCGCCGCGCGCGACAGCTTCTTCGGCTCCTTTTCCTCAGCGCGGATGACGAAGGAAAGATCGCCGGCGGTGCGGAAGGCCCATTGCCCGCCCACCTGCACGAGATTGACGCCCCGCTCCGCATAAAGCACCTTGAGACGCTGCAGAATGGCAACGACATCCATGCCGCGCGGCAGGCGCTCGGCGATGAAAGCCACGGAGACCGGCTCGGACGAGGCGAAGACCAAAGCCTCGGTGATCCGCTCGGCCTCCTTCAGTTGCCGTTCGGAAAATACCGTGGGTTCGAATCCCACCCCATCTGTTACGATCATCGCCTCGCCGGTCTCTTCATCATCAGTCATTGTCGCTCCTCCCGGCACTGGCCGCGGGCTCATCCCTCGTGCCGCGGCGCATATAGATGGGCTGGAAAGCGCCCTCCTGCCGGATTTGCAGCGATCCCTCGCGCACCAGTTCCAGCGAAGCGGCAAAGGCGCTGGCGATCGCCGTCACCCGCATGGCGGGATCGGGTACATATTGCAGCAAATATTGGTCGAGCACGGTCCATTCCCCGACATCGCCGAGGAGGTTGGTCAAAAGCTCACGCGCCTCGACAAGCGACCAGACCTGCCGTTTTTCAATCGTGACCTGGGTAATCGCCTGCCGCTGCCGCAGATTGGCATAGGCGCTGAGCAGGTCATAAAGGCTCGCCTCATAGGCGGAGCGGTTGATGTGCGGAATATGCTCGGGCGCGCCGCGGGCGAACACATCGCGGCCGAGCTGAGCGCGGTTGACGAGACGTTCGGCCGCCTCGCGCATCGCCTCCAGACGCTTCAGCCGGAAGGCCAGCGTGGCGGCCATTTCTTCGCCCGAGGGACCGTCATCCTTGGATTGCTGCGGAATGAGGAGCTTGGATTTCAGGAAGGCGAGCCACGCCGCCATGACGAGATAGTCAGCCGCAAGCTCGATGCGGACGCGGCGCGCGCTTTCCACGAATTGCAGATATTGTTCGGCAAGGGCCAGCACCGAAATGCGCGACAGATCGACCTTCTGCGTCCGGGCAAGATGCAACAGCAGATCGAGCGGGCCTTCGAAACCCGCGACATCGATGACCAGCCCGGCCTCGCCCGTCAGCCGCTCCGGCGTCACATCTTGCCAGAGCTTGTCCATCGGTGTCGAATTGCGAGACTTGTCTGCGGCCATTGTTCCATCCGCCGGGCGTCCGGCCTGTCGTCCCGAGTACCGGGCCGCCGCCCGACTGTCAGGAAACGGCCCACATGGCGTTGAATTCGGCTCTCAGCTCCGCTTCGTCGGAAGGGTCCGCAACAGGGAAACCCGCTTCCACGGCCCGCACCCGCTCCAGCGAACGGCCGGAAAGAACGGGAACCTCCTTCACGACCTGCAGCATTTCACCCATCACGCCGTTGCAATGCAAGACTATATCGCAGCCGCCCGCAACAATATTCGCAGCTCTTTCACCGAGCGTGCCCTTCAGCGCATTCATGGAGCTGTCGTCGGACATCAGCAGACCGTCGAAGCCGATCCGCCCGCGAATGATCTCCTCGATCACCTTCGGCGAGGTCGTCGCCGGGCGTTCACGGTCGACGGCGTTGAACACCAGATGCGCGCTCATCGCCATCAATTCGCGGTTCAGCGCCCGGAACGGCACGAAATCATGGGCGTCCAGCTCATCGAGCGGCACATCGACGACCGGCAGTTCATGGTGCGAATCCACCATGCCGCGGCCATGGCCCGGCATATGTTTCATGACAGGCAGCATGCCTCCCGCCTTCAGGCCGTCGGCCGCTGCTTGCCCCATCTCGGCCACCATGGTCGGCGTGTAGCCATAGGCGCGATTCCCGATGACATTGCTGGCGCCTTCCACCGGCACATCGAGCACCGGCAGGCAATCGACATTGATGCCGAATTTCATGAGGTCGAAGGCATGCAGGCGCGACATCAGCCAGGCGGCGCGCAGACCCGCCCCCCGGTCGCGCTCATAGATTTCACCGAGAATGCCGGCGTTCGGATAGGCCTGCAGGATCGGTGGCTTGATACGCTGCACGCGCCCACCCTCCTGATCGATCAGAACCGGCGCATCTGACCTCCCGACGGCGTCGCGCATGGCGGCGACGAGATCGGTGATCTGCTGCGGCTCGCCGATATTGCGCCCGAACAGGATGAAGCCCCAGGGCTGTTCATCGCGGTAAAGGGCAATCTCGTCGGCCGTCAGCGAAAGCCCGCTGCATCCGAGGATCATAGCTTTGCAATCGGTCATGGGTGTCACGCTCAAAGGGAAAAGAGATGGAGGGTGGGTAAAAGGGGATGTGCTCTCGGAGTGCGAAAACAGTCAGGTGGACCTGCGGCCGCCATCCTCGCATAACCTCTCCGCCGTCATCCTCGGGCTTGTCCCGAGGATCCATCGCTCCGGGTGTGGATCCTCGGGTCAAGCCCGAGGATGACGGCGGAGCGTGAGGAAAGGCCGAGTGCCATCCAAAAAGGCTGCCTCACGCGGCAGCCCCGATCTGTCTAAGCCAATCCGGCCACTATCACCGCGCCACCAGGCAGCTGCCGCCGGCTGAGCGGAACCTTTCGCACAGCGCCACGGCTTCGCTCTTGTCACCCGCCGGGATACGGACGCGGTAGAACGTGCCCTTGCCAGCGATTTCGGCGGCCTTGATGTCGACGCCGCGTCCACCGATGACCGAGCCGAACTTGGCCGACATGTTCTGGTAGGACTTCTGGGCTTCCGCCTGGCTCGGCAACGAGGCGATCTGGATGTAATAGCCGCCGGCGGAAGGCGTGCTGGTCGCCGCCGGCGTCGCCGCCGCCGTCTGCTGCTGTGCCGGAGCGTTCGTGGGGCGGACATTGCCCTGGTTGGTCACAGTCGCCACCACATTGGCTGGCTGCGAGGACGGACGCGCCGAGGGAACTGGCGCCGCCGACTGTGCTGCCGGTGTCGTGGCGGCAGGCGTGTTCGCCTGCGGCTGAGCCTGCTCCGGTGTGACCGGGACCCGCGATGCGGCGATGACGGCGGGCGCGCCCTCACCCGGCTTTGCGGTCTGTGGTGCTGCAAGCTCCTCAACCTTGTCGGCCTTCGGCGGCTGGGCGGCCGGCGCTTCGACTTCCTGGGCAACCAGCGTGCCGTCAGGCTTGACGATCATGGTGCGGACCTTACGCGGCGAAACGCCGGTTGCAGCCGAACCTTCATTCTGCGCAGCCTTTTCTTCCGGCGAAAGCAGGCGCGGATCTTCTGTTTCGCCAACCGGCGTGCCGGCGGGTTCCATATCCGCATCGTTTTCGCCTTCCAGCGGCAATTGTTCGGGGATCAGCGTACGCTGCACCACATCCACCGGCTGCTCGTTGCTGGAAATCAACGACGGCTGTTTCGGATCGGCAGCGCCGCCGCCGGCCACGCGGTCATAAACCGCCTTGTCCTGGTTCGGCACAACGCGACCGCCCGGATTTTCCGGAACGACCTTCATCGGATCGCTATCGGCGGAGATGATGACCGGCGCGCCATTCGAACCCATGCTGGACGAACCGCCGGAAACCAGCGCGTAAACGCCGCCGCCGACCAGCACCAGACCGATTGCCGCGGCAACCGGCATGATCCAGCGGCGACCGCCGCGTTCATCCTCACCACGATAATCCGCCGGATGCTCCACATAGGTATTCTCGGCGTCGCGGGATGCGTTGCCACGGGAAGCCGCAGCCTCCTGCATGGAACGACGGAAATCCTCTTCCAGCGCCCTCTCGAACTCATCGGCCTCTTCCGGAGCCGGCGCAGGACGCGCCTGGGCGGCGCCGCGACTGTCGCCATGTTTGTGACGGTCGAGACCACCGGCGACAGCAGGCGCAAACAGCGTCGCAAGCTCGGTATCGATATCGAGATCTTCCTCGTGACGGCGCGCGGCCGGCTTGGGTTCAAAAACACCGACCGGCAGTTCCGGCACATCCATTTCGACGATGGTTTCCGGATGTTCTTCCGTCTCGCCGATCTGCGAAGGATCGAAAGGCAGGCTTTCCAGCGTCTGCGGTGCGACTGGCTGCGGTGCTGCTGCAACAGCGGGGCGCGGCTGAACCGGAACGGCGGTCACCGATGCGGCCACGGAAGCCGGGCGCGGCTGCGGCGCGGGCTGTTCCCTCACCGGCTGCGGCGCGGCGGCCGCAACGGCAACCGGAGCGGCTGGCGGCTGGCGAACGGGTTGCGGCGCGGGCGTAGGTGCAACTTCCGCCTCGGCGATTTCAGACAAATCAAGATCCAGATCGAGATCGTCGAGCGCAAGCTCGAAATCATCATCGTTGAAGCCGGCGAAATCCGTGAAATCCAGCTCTTCTGCGGGTGCCGCAGGCGCAGCAGCGGCAATCGGCGCGGCCTTGACCGGCGCGGCGGCAACCACGGGCGGCTCCACCTTCGCAGCCTGCGCAGCGGGAACATCTTGCACGAGCGGTGTTTCGCCGCGACCGGGAATGGAATATTTCGCGACGTCGTAAATCAGTTCGTCCATCGGCGACAGATGTTTCGCTTCCGGCTTCTCGGCAACCTCAAACGCCATACGCTCTGCGGCAGGCGTGAAGGTCTCGGCGACCGAAGGCGCAAAGGACGGAGCGGCCTCCACTGCCTGAACGACGGCAGGCGCGGGAGCGACTTCGACCTGCGGCTCGATGCGGGCTGCGGCAGGCTGCTGCTCGGAGCGTGGCTCAACCCGCCTCGGATCGACAGCCGAAACATCCCGGCGCGCGCCGAAATTGGCGAGCGGCAGCCGCAGACTGGAAAATTCCAGCGAGGACCGGCCGCCATGCGACGGCGGACGCACGGAAACCGGTGCGGGCGCCTCCTCGGCGACAGCTATTTCCACCTCGTCGGCGAGATCGAAAGCCTGCGGCTCCGGCGCATAGGAATGACCATCGGCGTGAATGTTGCTCGAAACATCGGCGGGAAGCTCCGGCATCGCATGCCATTCGGTCGCGGCGGGTTCCGCTGCCTGCGGCTCTTCCCACCCAGCCTGCTCGGCGACGGGCTGGTAAACCATCGGCTCGGCGGGACGCGACTGGCGCGAATGCACATCGAAAACTTCCGCCACCGCGGAGGCGTCGTCGCGGAAATCCGCACGAATATCCTGCGCGGTCGTTTCGACGTAGTTGTGAATATAGGCCTGATCGACTTCCGGAAGCGGCTCTTCCATCACCTCCGGTGCGGATGCGGCAACAGGCGCGGGTTCATCCGCCGGCGCAAGCTCGGGCTCGCGGCGGGCGAAAACCTGCTCGACACGCTGCATGAAATCGTTGGGATGGATGCCTGTGCGAACATCGTTTGCCGGATCAAGAACGACCGGATCGGCATGCGGCGCATCGTAGACTTCGAACTCCCGCAGAAGCTCGTCCTCGAGATTAAATTCCGGTTCGCGGCGGGTCGCCGGCGAAGCGGCGCGCGGCGCAGCCTCGGAACCCGCATGCGAAGGACGATCTTCGAAGCCGACGATACGCGCCAGTTCTGCCAGAGGATCGTTGTCAGCGAACCCTTCGGACCGGGCGTCCCGGTTATACGCGACTTTTTTTTCGACCATTACGTGTTCCACCATCTACGCATTGCAGCTCTTGCCAGCGTATTGTGAGCAAATAATGGTGATATGTTATCGCATTTCGGCAGGTGCGTCCGCTCCTAAAAGCGTGAGGCCGGACCTTAAAACATTTGCGACAGCATTCACCAGCCCAAGTCTGGCAATGCTCAATTCTCGGTTTTTATCGTTAATAAAACGTAATTCCGGCTGGTCTTTGCCCTTGTTCCAGTGTCCATGGAAGGAACTGGCGAGGTCATAGAGATAAAAAGCAAGCCGGTGCGGCTCGTGCGAAAGAGCCGCCGATTCGATCAGGCGCGGGTATTCGGCGAGCTTTGCAACCAGCTGCAACTCGTTGATATCGCTAATCAAAGCGACGGAGGCCGCCATCTCCTCAGCCGAAGGAGAAAGCCCCGGAAACGCTTCCTGCGCCTGCCGGAAGATCGACTGTGAGCGGGCGTGCGCATATTGCACGTAAAAGACCGGATTATCCTTCGATTGTTCGGTCACTTTCGCGAAATCGAAGTCCAGCGGCTCGGAATTCTTCCGATAAAGCATCATGAATCGCACCGGGTCGCGACCCACTTCGTCGACAACATCGCGCAGCGTGACGAAGTCGCCGGAGCGCTTCGACATCTTCACCGGCTCACCATCGCGGAACAGCTTGACGAGCTGGCACAGCAGCACCGTCAGTTTCGATTTGCCTTCGGAGACGGCGCGCGCGACCGCCTCCAGCCGCTTCACGTAGCCGCCGTGGTCGGCGCCGAGCACATAGATCATCTCGGAAAAACCGCGGTCGAACTTGTTCTTGAAATAGGCGACGTCCGCGGCGAAATAGGTGTAGGAACCGTCCGATTTCATCAGCGCGCGGTCCATGTCGTCGCCCACCTCGGTGGAGCGGAACAGCGTCTGTTCGCGGTCTTCCCAGTCGTCAGGCAATTCGCCCTTCGGTGGCGGCAGGGTGCCCTTGTAGACATGGCCCTTGAACGTCAGGTCATTGATAGCAGAGAGGATCGGACCGCCATTGCCCTCATGCAGCGTGCGCTCCGAGAAGAACACGTCGTGCCGGACGTTGAGCAGCGCCAGATCCTCGCGGATCATCGCCATCATCGCGTCGATCGCCTTGTCCTTGACGATAGGCATCCACTTTTCCTCGGGCATGGCGCGCAGCTTGATGCCATATTCATCCGCCAGCGCCTGGCCGACGGGAACGAGGTAGTCGCCGGGGTAAAGACCGGACGGAATGGTGCCGATATCTTCGCCGAGCGCCTCACGGTAGCGCAGGAAGACGGAACGGGCCAGTACATCGATCTGCGAGCCGGCATCGTTGATGTAATATTCCTTGGTAACGCCGTAGCCTGCGAATGCCAGCAGGTTCGCCAGCGTGTCGCCCACAACGGCGCCACGGCAATGGCCGACATGCATCGGGCCTGTCGGATTGGCGGAAACATATTCGACGTTGATCTTCTGGCCGGAACCGATGGTGGAGCGGCCGAAATCGATGCCCTGCCCGATCATGTCTGCCAAAAGACGCTGCCAGTAACCGACCGAGACCTTGAGATTGATGAAACCAGGACCCGCGACATTGACGCTGTCGACATCGCTATCCGCCTGAAGCGCGGGCACGATGAGTTCGGCGAGCGCGCGCGGATTGGTGCCGAGCGGCTTGGCCAGCACCATGGCTGCATTGGTTGCAACATCGCCGTGGCTGAGATCGCGCGGGGATTCGACGGTAATTCGACTGAAATCGACCTTTTCGCGGTTCTCTTTCACGAGATCGAGGGTCTCGAGCGCGTTTTTGATCCTGGTATCGAAATCAGCAAAAATGTTCATCGTTCCAACCTGCGCGAAGGGCTTCTGTTTATGTCCGGCCATCATAACCGGGTCGGCTCCGCGATTGCCCGCTGCCCTATCGCAAATCGGGGGTGTGGTCAAACAGCCGCTGGTGGGCGCGCAGTGCATAACTATCGGTCATGCCGGCCAGATAGTCGCCCACATGCCGGGCTTTTGCGGCCACGCTCATGCCGGAAATGCTGTCCACCCAGTAATGGCTCTGCATTTCCGCCGGCACTTCCATATAACGGTGGAAAAGATCGGTAACGATCTGCGTGGCACCGGCGCGGATGCGCATGATTTCCGGATGGCGGTAGATATGGCCGAACAGCAGCTTCTTGATCTGCCGGTCGGTCTCGGCCATTTCCGGCGAGAAGGTCGCGACGGTGAAATCGGCGGCGCGGATATCGGCCGCGCTTCGTGGTTTCAGGCGGGCAAGATTCTGCTGGGCAACGCCGATCACATCCTCGACCATATGGGTGATCTGGCGGCGCATGATCTCATTGGCAAAACGCTCCTTGTCGAGCACGGGATATTTCGCCCGCACCTGCGCCATCAGTCCGCTGAGGAATGGCACCTCTTCCAGCATCTCGAAAGTGAGATAGCCGGCACGCAATCCGTCATCGATATCGTGGGTATTATAAGCGATGTCATCGGCAATCGCCGCCACCTGCGCCTCGAGGCTCGCATAGCTGCCGATTTCCAGATCCTGCTGCTCGCAATATTCGAGGATGGGCAGCGGAACCGGCCCCTTGATCCCCTCGCCCTTCGCATTCACCAGCGGACCGTTGTGTTTGACGAGACCTTCCAGCGTCTCCCAGGTGAGGTTGATACCGTCATATTCGGCATAACGGCGCTCCAGCTTGGTGACGATGCGCAGCGACTGGGCGTTATGATCGAAGCCGCCATAGGGGAGCAGCACCGCATCCAGCGCGTCTTCGCCGGTATGGCCGAAGGGCGTGTGGCCGAAATCATGCACCAGCGCCACGCCCTCGGCCAGATCCTCATCCAGCTTCAGCGCACGGGCGAGCGCACGGGCGATCTGCGCCACCTCGATGGTGTGGGTAAGCCGCGTGCGATAGTGGTCTCCGTCAGGGCTGATGAAGACCTGGGTCTTGTGCTTCAGGCGGCGAAAGGCCGTCGTGTGAACGATGCGGTCGCGGTCGCGCTGGAATTCGGAACGCGTCAGGCTTCCCTCTTCGGGAAAAAGACGCCCGCGCGTGGTCCATGGATCCGAGGCGAAAACCGCCCTCTCACCGCTTCCGAAACCCAATGCGCGCTGGTCTATGATCATGCATCCACCTGTTGTCTTCGCCGCCATGACCTAGACTGTGACTTCCTTTTCACCTCGGCCATTGACCTTTTCATTTACCCTTCATACCTATCGCAGAGGTCGGCGCAAAGCATCATCGCCGCGCTGACCGCCTTCACACAGGCTATAGACCGTTAATTTGACCGGTTTATAATGGTGACAACGAGATTATTGCTCTCCGGTTCTTGACCCCGGCAGGAGGAACGACATGGAAAACAGCGACATTACCCTTTCGGAAGCCGCGGCAAAGCGAATCGCCCAGATCGTCGCCGCCGACGCCGGCAAACAGGCGCTGCGCGTCTCGGTGGAAGGCGGCGGCTGCTCGGGCTTCTCCTACAAATTCGATCTGGCCGAAGACAAAACCGATGACGACATCGTGATTGCCCGCGGCGACGCCAAGGTGCTGATCGACAGCATGTCGGTCATCTATATGGCCGGCTCCGAAATCGACTTCGTCGATAATCTTCTGGGCCAGTCCTTCCAGATCAAGAACCCCAATGCCGTGGCAAGCTGCGGCTGCGGCACCAGCTTCTCGATCTGACGATTCTATCCACCACATCCTCGCCACCACCTTCCAAAAACGGTGGCAATCGGTTTTGCATCGGGTAAAAGTACCCCCACAAAAGGGAAACTCCGATGAAGATTGCCACCTGGAACATCAATGGCGTCAAGGCGCGTATCGAAAACCTCTGCCAGTGGCTGAAGGATTCATCGCCTGACATCGTCTGCCTTCAGGAAATCAAGTCGGTTGACGAGGGTTTTCCCCGGCTGGAGATCGAGGCGCTCGGTTATCACGTCGAGACTCACGGACAGAAGGGCTTCAACGGCGTCGCGCTGCTCTCGAAGGTGAAGCCGGACGAGGTCAATCGCGGCTTGCCGGGTGACGATGCCGATGAGCAGGCCCGCTTCATCGAAGGCGTGTTTTCCGTGGAAGGCGGCGCGATCCGCGTCTGCTCGCTTTACCTGCCGAACGGCAATCCGCCAGACGATCCGGTGAAATATCCCTACAAGCTTGCCTGGATGGAGCGCCTGCAGCGCTTTGCCGAAGATCGCCTTGCAATGGAAGAGCCGCTGATCCTGGCCGGCGACTATAATGTCATTCCCAAACCCTTCGATTGCCACGACCCTCGTGTCTGGGAAGGCGACGCCCTGTTCCTGCCGAAAACACGCGCGGCCTTCCGCAAGCTGGAGAATCTCGGTTTCACCGATGCCGCGCGGGCGACGACGGATGAAGCAGGACTTTATTCCTTCTGGGATTATCAGGCTGGCGCATGGCCAAAAAACAACGGCATCCGCATCGATCATCTGATGCTGTCAGCCGAAGCCGCGGACAGGCTGGAATCCGTCAGCATCGAAAAACATGTGCGGGCCTGGGAAAAACCGTCCGACCATGTGCCGGTCTGCGGTTATTTCGCTTTCAATCCGGTCGGCTGACCGGCCCCTTCAGGCGGAAGAAACCACCCTGATCGCCATTCTCAATCCGGGCCATCTCTCAATCCGGCCAACTCTCAATCCGGATCGCTAAACTGCATGTTCTGTGCGAGTGCGATTGCCGCGCGGCGATCCTTCTCACCGGCGAGCGAAAAAGCCTGCTCCTGCAGGTTCTGTATCCAGGTACAGTCCGCCGCCGCGCATTTGTCGAGCGCAGCCGTCATGAAGGCCAGCCCCCGCGTCGTTTGACCTTCCTGGAAGATCAGGTTGCCGAAGATCGACATCGCGCCGGCATGGCCGTGTTTGCGGGCCTGATTGAGCCACTTCTTGGCCTGCTGCACGTCGGCGCGACCGCCCTCGCCGGCGAGAATCATCTCCGCCAGACGGAACTGCGCCTCCGCGACGCCAAAGGTGGAGGCAACCTGGAAATAAAGCTGGCGGGCCTGCGACAGGTCCATCTTCACCGGGCTGCCGGGAATGCCGTGACGGTAATAATCGGCAAGGGAAAGCAGCGCATTGACAAAAAAGCCGGTATCTTCCGAACCGGGCTCAACGCCCTGGCTGGCGATTTCGCTGTAGATCTTGAAAGCTTCGAAGTCGTTCTTGGCAACGCCGTCGCCATAGGCATACATATTGGCAAGCGCCCAGCGAGAGCCGGTATGGCCTTTTTCAGCCGCATAGCGATAGGCCTCGACGGCTTCGCCCTTGTTGCCGTTCTTGTAGGCCTTGAAGCCGAACTTGAACAGGTCGAAGGGGCCGGATTCCTTGGTCACGCCCGCATTGATGTCAAAAGCCGCAGCAGGCATTGCGAGCGACGCAAGCAACATGCCGATGAGGAGCGGCTTTAAAACGTTGGCTTCACATTTCAGCATTTCAGCGAACTTCTCTCACTCTTCCCGGCATATAGCCAATACTTGCGGAATACTGCAAAGCCGAACTCCGCCGGGTCGCGATTTTTCGAACACACTGCGTCTTTCCGGCAGCACTTTCCAGCGCACCACCGGTGGTCTTTTGCAGCAAGTGCCCTAATTTTCCAGTGAGACAGATATAGGCATAATTTCCGGCAATATAACGGCATTTCGCCGTCCACCGGTCAGACCTGAACAAGAATGCCGGATGTAATTCCCGTATTACTTGCTTAAACCCTGAATCCAAACCCGTTTTCACTTTCCGGCCTTGCGCATCACCACATCAAACGCCTGCATGTTCTTCCATTCCCGCGTCCCTAAACATAAGCCAAGCACCCTGTTTGTGGCGGGAAATGGACAGATATGCTCACATTCCAACGCGACCACACGCTTGCAGAAAAGTGTTGCCAAATCGTCACAAAACTTTCGGCCTAGAAAATTTTATCGAGCATGAATCATAGTCGCGCACGAAAAAGGCCCGGCTGGTAAACCGGACCTTTATTTTAGCATCTGCGGAAGGATGCTGTCAGAATTTGACCTTCACGCCCGTGGAGATTGCTGCCACGAGGTCGTTGCCGAAGTCGTAGCCCACCTCGTTGCCGCAAGTGAACCCGGCACCGCACGGTCCGCCATTAATGGAAGAGCTGCCGGAGGTCAGGAGGCCGAGAGCACCGGCAATCTTGAACTCGATATTCTTGTTCGGGGAGTAGACAATCTGCGTGCCCAGCGTCCAGGTGTCGGTCTGGGTACCGATGACAGTCGATGTACCGCGATCCCAGGTCAGGCTCACAGCGCCGCTCCACTGCTCATTGAACTTGTGGCCAACGCCACCGGAAATCGTCCAGCCATCGCGGTAAAACAGGTCGAGCGTGTTCAACGTGTCTTGTCCAGCGGGAACGCAAGGTGACGTGCCGACAGCGCAGAAAGGAATGACCTGAATCTGGCTCCAGTCGGTCCATTTCACCGAACCGAAAGCAAGCCAGTCCGGCGCAATGCCGGATTGCACCTTGAGTTCGATACTGTCTGGCATGGAAACAGAGCCATAGATCGGCACGAGCTTGCCGCCGTATTTCGCAAGCGTCGGAGAAATGGACGGCGGCGTCTGCGGAATCGCCCTGACATCGGCGAAGCCGGTCAAGTCGTGATCGACGGCGCTGTTATAAACAAGGCTCGCACGGAAGGCGATCTCTGGAATCTCATAGGCCATGCCGGCGCGCCAGCCCCAGCCATCACCTTCCATCTCAAGTTTGCCAACGCCGCTGAAGCTGGACCAGGCCGGATTGAGGCCCAGAACGGCCGGCCCGAGAACCTGACGGTATTTATAACCGCTGATCTCCTGGTAGAAACCGCCGCCGATGATCGAGAAGTCGCCTTTGCCAAGATCGAACTTCACCCGGCAGGTGGTAGCGTAATTGTGCGACTTGACCTTGGTCTCGATATTGTAGCTCGATCCCTGCCAGATGCCGGGATTGAGATGTGCGCCCCATGGCTGCGAATAATCGAACATGCAGTCGCCGAAATCGCCGATTGCCGCCTTGGCACCGACGCGGGTCGACCAGAAGTTTTCAGAGTCGTCTGCGGTGCTTGACCAAGAAGCAGGTAAGGGACCGCTCTTTGCCGGGTTGTCGCGCGCATTCTCCACCTTGCGCTGCGGCGCGACGAAGGTTGCGGAACTGTCGAGAACATAATCGGACGGATCGAACAGCAGGTCGATATTGTAACCGCCACGCTCAAGGCCGCCGGCCAGTGAAGGCGTTACCGCCGCGATGCTGACTGCGAAACATACCGCGCCGCGAAAAATTGCAGTTTTTGCCATCTCTCTCCCCAATCAAGGCAATGTGATCGTCAAAAGAGTGAAGCGCTTCGCGGCAAATGACAATCTGCCGCACACTGGCACAGTTCCGCGACACTTCTCCATTTTTTACGTAAGAATTTTATGCGTATGCCCTTAAATAGTCATTTTAGGTTATTTTTCTAATCCAATTGAAGCAATCAGACATAAAATGAAACAAATTCCCACTTGAGACAGGAATTGTCGCCAAATAACCACACTTGCGAGTTTCCCGAAGAAACGCACTTATCAGGCCGTTTTTGTTGGATTTTTTGGCTGTTCCAAAGGTTTTCGGGCGGGCATGGCCTGAAATAATCGCTCTTTCGAACCCGCGTGATTCGTCGTTGCGGCGCAGCAATCAACCGGGGCGAATTGTTCCGCCAAAACAAAAAACGCCCCCTTTTCGAGGAGGCGTTTTGTATTCGTAAATGACGGAGGCAGCTATTATCCGGCTTCGCTGACCCGCGTAAGTGCTGTTCTCAAGCTTGCAAGCTGCACTTCCAGCTCCGCCTTGCGCTCGCGCTCGGCGGCCACGACTTCCGGATCGGCATTGGCCACGAACTTCTCGTTCGACAGCTTCTTGTCGATGCGTTCCATTTCCGCATCCACCTTGCCGATCGCCTTTTCGAGCCGGGCCTGTTCAGCCGCGAGATCGACGAGGTTGCCGAGCGGCAGGCAGACCGTGGCCTCACCGACGATGATCTGGGCCGAACCCTTCGGCGCGACATCGGCAGCGCGGATTTCATCCGCCCGCGCCAGACGCCGGATGGCCGCGGCATGGCGGTCCAGTCGCGCTTCCGTGGAGGTATTGGCACCGACGACGACAAGCGAGGCGGTAGCGCCCGGCGGCACGTTCATCTCCGCGCGCGCGGAGCGAATGCCGGAGACGAGATCGATCAGCCAGTTGATTTCGGCGGCTGCCGCATCATCACGGAATTCCGGCTCCGGCCAATCGGTCAGGCAGAGCAGATCGTCGCGCTCCTCGCCCTCGCCGGCCGTATGTGCCCACAGTTCTTCGGTCATGAAGGGCATGAAGGGATGCAGCAGCTTGTAGATCTCGTCCAGAACATAGGCCGCGCAGGCCTGCGATTCCCTCTTCGCTTCTTCGTCTTCGCCGCTGAAGACAGGCTTCAACAGTTCCAGATACCAGTCGCAGAACTGGTTCCAGACGAAACGGTAGAGAATTCCGGAGGCGTCGTTGAAACGGAAGTTCTCAAGCGCCGCCGTCACGTCGCGCGCCGTATTGGCAAGCTCGGTCAAGATCCAGCGATTGATCGTCAGCGACGCGGTCTCGGCGAGGAAATGCGGATCGCGCTTCACGCCGTTCATCTCGGCAAAACGGGTCGCATTCCACAGCTTGGTGCCGAAGTTGCGATAACCGGCGATACGCGCCGGATCGAGCTTCACGTCGCGGCCCTGCGCCGCCATGATGGCCAGCGTGAAACGCAGCGCATCCGCACCATATTCGTCGATCAGTTCCAGCGGATCGATGACATTGCCCTTCGACTTCGACATCTTCTGGCCGTTCTTGTCGCGAACCAGCGCATGGATATAGACCGTGCTGAAGGGTTCGACCGGATTGCCGGCATCGTCCTTCATGAAATGGAGACCCATCTGCATCATGCGGACAACCCAGAACGGAATGATGTCGAAACCGGTGACCAGCACATTGGTCGGATAATAACGCGCCAGTTCCGGCGTCTGCTCGGGCCAGCCAAGGGTCGAGAACGGCCAGAGCGCCGACGAGAACCAGGTGTCGAGCACGTCTTCGTCGCGCGTTAGGATTTCGCCCGGCTTGAAGTTTTCGAGCTTCTCTTCCACCCAGGCCTTCCACGGACCTTCATGGGCAATATAATGCTGGATGGCCGCCTGAAGCGCCTCTTCCTCGGTTTTCTCAACGAAGACCTGCCCGTCCGGGCCATACCATGCCGGAATCTGGTGTCCCCACCACAATTGCCGCGAGATGCACCAGGGCTGGATGTTCTCCATCCACTGGAAGTAGGTGTTTTCCCAGTTCTTCGGCACGAAATTGGTGCGGCCTTCGCGAACCGAGGCAATCGCCGGCTGGGCAAGCGTCTTGTTGTCCACCCACCATTGGTCGGTCAGGCGCGGCTCGATCGGCACACCGCCACGGTCGCCATGCGGCACGACGTGCTTGTGCGGCTCGATCTTGTCGAGCAGACCGGCTTCCTCGAAGATTTCGACGATGATCCTGCGGGCGGTAAAACGGTCCTGCCCTTCCAGACGGTCCCATGCGCCATGCAGCGCAGCCGGATGGCTGAGGCCTTCGAGGAAATCCTCATTCTCCTTGATGGAGATCGTGCCATCGATATTCATGACATTGATGGCGCGCAGACCGCAACGCTTGCCGACTTCGAAATCGTTGAAATCATGCGCAGGCGTGATCTTGACCGCACCCGTGCCGGCCGTCGGATCGGCATAATCATCGGCGACGATCGGGATCTTGCGTCCGACGATCGGCAGGATGACATGCTTGCCGACGATGCCCCTGTAACGCTCGTCTTCCGGGTTCACCGCAATGCCGGTATCGCCGAGCATCGTTTCCGGACGCGTCGTTGCGACGACGATGTAATCGCGGGTTTCGAACTCGGTGGGCTTGCCCTCTTCGTCGAAGGCAACCGGATACTGATAGGTAACGCCCTTTTCCAGCGGGTAACGCAGGTGCCAGAGATTGCCCTTCATCTCGATCTGCTCGACTTCCATGTCGGAAATCGCCGTCAGCAGCTTCGGATCCCAGTTGACGAGGCGCTTATCCTTGTAGATCAGGCCCTGCTTGTAGAGCGTGACGAAAACTTCGAGAACCGCTTCGGAGAGGCCTTCATCCATGGTAAAGCGTTCCCGCGACCAGTCGCAGGAGGCGCCGAGACGTTTCAGCTGGTTGAAGATGAGGCCACCGGATTCGGCCTTCCATTCCCAAACCTTTTCGACGAAAGCCTCACGGCCCATATCGCGGCGGCCCGGAAGCTGCTGTTCCATCAGCTTGCGCTCGACGACCATCTGCGTGGCGATGCCGGCATGGTCCATGCCCGGTTGCCACAGCACGTCCTTGCCGCGCATGCGCTCGAAGCGGACCAATATATCCTGCAGCGTGTTGTTGAGCGCGTGGCCCATATGCAGGGAGCCGGTCACATTCGGCGGCGGAATGACGATGGTGAAGGTTTCCGCACCCGGTTTGGCGTTGGCGCCGGCACGAAAAGCGTTAGCCTCGTCCCAGGCTTTGGCGATTTTCGGTTCGACGGAAGCGGAATCGTAGGTCTTTTCGAGCATTTCCTGACCTGAATTTTAGAGTTCTTGTGTGGATTTTTTAAATAAGGATGGACGGGAGAGAGTCAACAGAAACCCGCCCGCGAGCCAACCATTGAGCGGACCCACGGGTGACTATGCCCCCATAACACCTTCATCTTCAACAAAAAAGCCGCCCCTATGCCGGAGCGGCCCCTGTTTCGTCGCATCCGCCGCAATCGCTCGTGCGGCCGGAGGAGAACTTAGCGGCGCGAACCGCGCGCCACGCGCTCGATTTCCTCACGCACCAGACGCTCCACGAGCGTCGGAAGATTGTCTTCCAGCCAGTCCTGCAGCATCGGGCGCAGCATTTCAGCGGCCATGTCCTCGATCGAGCGCCGCTCGACGCCGTCGAAAACCTGCGCAAGCTCGCTGAAGGAACGGGCGATCTGCGCGCCGGCAGCGGCGGAAAGGAGATTGAGCGACAGGCCGCCCTCACCATCCGCCACGTCTTCTGCCTGTGGCTTGGCCAGATCGAATGCATGTTTTTCAACAGCAGGTTCCAGCACCGCCATATCGAAACGATCCGCTGTCAGCGGCGTTTCGATGGCGCCGCGCAGCGACAGCTGATCGAAGCGGTTTTCGGCCGAAGGCGCGCTCTCGATGGCGGCAGCGGCGGCGCGATCCTCGGCGGCAAAAGATACCGGCTGCTCGCTCACGCTGGATGCCGGCTGCTCGCCGACGCTCGCGGCGGCCGCAGCCATCAGCGGCCGAACATCCGTCGGGCGCTGCGGTGCGGCGCGTTCCGAAGACGTCGCGGACAAAGGCTGCGATAGAGCCGGCGGCGCGGTCTCGGACGCTCCACTGCGGGCCTGCGCGGCGAAAGCCTGCGGCCCCATGGCCGCGTTACGGTCTGCGGCGGCACGCACACGGGCGGCAACATCGGCAAGGGACATGGTCTTTTCGGCGGCGCTTTCCTGCCCTTCAGCCATTGGCTTTTCGGAAACCGGCGAAAACTCCTGCGCAGGCCGTGAGCCGAAAGCCTGGTTTGCAGCGGGGGGAACGCGCGCCGGCGGGCTGATGGGCTCCGCCACGAAGGCCGCTTCGCTCGCAGCCTCGTCTTCATCGTCATAGACCGGCGGCAACTGCCCGGAAAACGCACCGGCAGGTCCGGTCTCGTTGCTTTCGATGATCCGGCGGATAGACGCCAGAATCTCTTCCATGGACGGTTCACGCGCTACGCTTGGCTGAGCCATATCAATCCCCGGTTTCCACTCTTCGAGCGCCCTTGCCGCATCCCTCGGACACCGGATGAGCGCTCCTTGACCTGTTCAATTTGCACATCGCGTTTTCGACAACCGAAATCGATCGTCACACCGATGCTCTGAAACATGGCCGGCCAAGCGCTTGAGCATTTCGCCGTCCCTGTCGCAGGATCATGCGGGGCAGAAAAACGCACACCCCGAATCACCTTAGTTTAGGTCAGCATAGCGAGGAACTAAATCACTGATTCGACAAGTTTCGTGATGATGCACAGCTTTGTGAGAGCGGCCCGGAAGGAAGCGCTCCGCCGGCAAACCGAACATAAAAACGCCGGGGCGGAAACGTCACCCCGGCGTCAAAAGAGAAGATGATCCTTTGCCGATCAGAAAACGAATTCGGCCGCCTTGGCAAAACCCGGCAGCGGCTTGATCGAAGCATTGAAGAAAGCGGCTGCCGATGTGCTGTTGCCATCGCGGCGATAGACGGTGGCCTTTGCGGCGCCACCATATCCGACGACCACGACCAGACGTCCGCCGTCGCGCAGCTGGTCGATCAGTGCCGCCGGCACTTCTTCCACCGAGCCGTTGATGAAAATGAGGTCATAGGGCGCTTCGCCCGCATAGCCCTTTTCGAGATCGCCTGTCACGACGGCGACATTGTCATATCCGAGCGAGGCGAGCGTCTCGGTCGCCTGTGCGGCCAGCGCCTCATCGCTTTCAAGCGAAACCACCGAACCGGCAAGCTGCGAAAGGATGGCAGCCGCATAACCTGCGCCGCCGCCGACTTCCAGCACCACGTCCTCCTTCGACACGGCCGAAAGCTGCAGCAGCTTTGCCAGCGGCGAGGTCTTCATGACATAACGGGCCGGACGGCCATCGCGGGCGGGACAGATCTGCAGATCCTCGTCCACATAGGCAATCTGCCGCACGCCCGCCGGCACGAATGCCTCGCGCGGCACACTCAAAAACGCCTTCAGCACGGAATGCGACGTCACGTCGGTCGTACGCAACTGGCTGTCGACCATATTGGCGCGTGCGGTTTCGAAATCCATCATATCGTCTCGCCTCAATTTCAAGGATGCCGGTCGGGAAGCCTCGGCTCCAAAAGCTCAAAATGGCAGGGGCTCACCCTCGCCTTTGGATAATCTCATAATTGCCCAAGCGCACGCTTTCAAGCGCGGTGAGCGGGATGTGCGGGAAAAAGCGAAACAGTGGAGTTTTCCGGAGCAGCAAATTACCGCGAAGCGGGGCACAAATACCGAAAACATTGTGTTCGTGGAATTTTTTGGAGGCCTCGCCCGGAATTGAACCGGGGTACAAGGATTTGCAGTCCTCTGCGTCACCACTCCGCCACGAGGCCTCACACGCTCATCAATCAAGCGATGGCGGGCATTTAGAACGAATCCATTATGGGCGCAAGAGGGTTCGTTCCGAATGTGGTGTTTTTTCGGGCCGGACCGGCACACCACAGCAGCCGAACTCCTAAGCGCTTAAGATTATGAAGCTTTTCGTATCCGCTGCATATTTCGGAACAAAAAAAGCCCGCACCCGGCGCGTTTGCGCCGTTGCGGGCGATGCTGCATTTGCTGTGCCGGGAGGTCAGATTCGCCCAAGCAGAACCAGGATCAGGACGATGACCAGAACCAGTCCGAGACCGCCTGACGGGCCGTAGCCATAATTATGGTAACCCCAGCTTGGCAGTGCGCCGATGAGAAAAAGAATGAGAAGGATGACGAGGATGGTGCCGAGCATGTGTAACCCTCCACTATTGGCATATGTCCTGCGTGTTTGAATGATGAAACGCGCAAAAAGTTCCCTTCTCTCTATAGCCGGCAGCATAAGGGTGGAAACGCATCCTCTTCAGTTTCAACGGGTTACACCGGAAATTTTGAAATGCTGCCTTGCCGCTCCGTCTCGGGAAATAATTCTCCGCCAAGTTAGGTCGCCACAAAAGCCCTGAGGAACTGTGGCGGGCCGGCCTTCACCGGGATGACCAAAGCAGCGATTTATCCGAGGTGATTTCTCGGCCTATGTCTATTGGCGGTTGTCCGTCATATTAATGCCAGTCACCCGTCCCCTGAAACTGGCGGGAGACGGAGAGATCCGGCATCACTGGCAGTGCGCCGGATCTCTCCCGCCCCTCCCAACAGCCCCTCATATCCCCTTCACCTTCGCAGGCACACGGATATTTTACCGGCTATCTCCTGCCTTTCGCTTGCATTGCCGGTTTCACTCCGGCTAGACCCCGGACAGGGAGGGAGAAACGAGCATCACATGTCCGGTTTTGCGAACCTCATCCCGCTTTTCATCTTCGGCCTCCTCGTCTATTTTTTCTTTCGCTGGGTCGCGCGCGACATTCAGAAGCCGAAGAGCAAATAGTCGGGAAAATCGTCTCCGCTCCTCTGCCGCCGGGAACCGTCGCGCCTCGACATCGTTTTCACAGACGCACTTGGGAGGACAGGATGAAAACGCTCGTATCGTCGGCCGCTATCGCGCTTGCACTGGCGCTTGCCGGATGCACCACGGCCGGGCCGGCCGCCTATCTCGGCCCCGCGCCCTATGTCGAACCCATCCCCGGCAGCATCATCTACAGGGGCCAGCCGCGAACCAAACTGACGAAATCGCCAATCGGCAGCACTTTCACCCATGAGTTCCGCATCGACGGCAGCACGAGAGCGGTGGAAACCTACCGCATCGCGCCGGACCGCTCGCTGGAACTCATCGACCGCCGCATCATCCGCGAATGGCTGTTCGGGCGCGACGACTGACCGCACCGTAACCGGCAGAAACGCATCCGCAACGGGATTGCGCATCCTGACCGCTTGGTTTAGAGCCGGGCGCAACAACCACGATGGATAGGCGATGAATACGCGCTGGCAGAAACCCGTCCTGATCGCGTTCGAAACGCCGGGCGATTATACGAGCATCGACACCACGCAGGCCGCCTCCTGGGCGCTGATCGAGGACTGGCCGATAGAAGACGGCGATGCGCTGGACAAGGCGCTGCTGATCTGCGCCGCCGTCGATGCAGGCCGGAAAAAGCCCGAGGATGCGCGCAAGGCCTTCATCGCAGCCGCAATGGAAGCGGGCCTCGATATCAAGGCCTGACGTCGAAATAACTGGGGCCGCAGACTATAAATGCCGCCAGCAGCGCTGCGTTTTCAAAAAGACAGGTTCGATGGATCGCAACAGATGGAAGCTTCCGGAAATATGAAAAAAGCCCTGTTCATTTTTCTCCTCTCCTGCCTGGCGATCGGCCTTCTCGGCCACCTCGTGGTCGCTTTCGTCGTCACTGGCTGAAGCGTGAAAACGCCCTCCGTCGGACGGCGGAGAGGTTGGATTTGAGAATTTGCTGAATTTCATTCTTTCGTTATGGAACCGCGATAAACTTTGCCCGTTCTCTTTTCACTCGACAGGAGGATGGTTGGAATGCGTGACGGATTGAACGGTTTTCTGGAAATCTCGATGATCGGCTTCGTGGTCGCAAGCTGCCTTTTCATGGTCAACCCACCGATTTGAGCGACCTCAAAAATCTGTCTCCGACAGAACCGGCGACTTGACGTTCCGGCATAAAAAATGCGGCCTTTTGGGCCGCATTTCTGTTTCAACACATCATCCCATCAGGCAGAAAGCTTGGCCGCCATCTTGGCGACATGGGCACCCTGATAACGAGCGGCTTCCAGCTCGATTTCGGAAGGCTGGCGCGAACCGTCGCCATCGGTGATGGTGGAGGCGCCATAGGGCGAACCGCCCTTGATTTCATCGACGCCCATCTGGCCCTGGAAAGCATAGGGCAGGCCGACAACGGCCATGCCGTGGTGCAGGAAGGTGGGGATAAAGCCGAGAATGGTGGATTCCTGGCCACCATGCTGGGTGGCGGACGACGTGAAGGCCGAGCCGACCTTGCCGACCAGCTTGCCACTGAACCACAGGCCGCCTGTCTGGTCCCAGAAATTGCGCATCTGCGAGGCGACCGTGCCAAAACGTGTGCCGGCGCCGACGATGATGGCGTCGTAATCCGCCAGTTCGTCCACCGTCGCCACCGGGGCCGGCTGATCCAGCTTGAAATGGGAGGACTTTGCAACTTCTTCCGGAACGAGTTCGGGAACGCGCTTCACCACGGCTTCCGCGCCGGTGGACTTCACGCCCTCGGCAACCGCATAAGCCATTTTCTCGATATGGCCGTAAGAGGAGTAATAAAGTACCAGAACCTTCGTCATTCTCTTCGTTTCCTTTGCTGGAACTGTTTCCGGCGTACCGGCGACAAGCTTCTTTAAAAACTCGATGATCATCGGCTTTGACCTGTAAAAAGCGTATGACAAAAAGGTAGCGGACGGATCGGTCTGCCGCCAGCCGGGGATTGGCATACGCACTGTTCACGATGAGTGAACGCTCCGAGTCATCGTCAACCAATCCCCCTTCTGCGTTTCTTCAAAACCGCTTTGCATTCGCGCTGGCGCGGCGTTAACGTCGGGTGAAACAGATGACGAGTGCAACCATGTCCAATCCCTCCTCCGCTCAATCCGTCGTGACCGCCGCCATGCTCGCCATTGGCGACGAACTGCTTTCGGGCCGCACCAAAGACAAGAATATCGGCCACCTCGCGGATGTCCTCACCATGTCCGGCATCGACCTGAAGGAAGTACGCATCGTCTCCGACGAGGAGGAAGCGATCGTGGAAGCACTGAACGCACTGCGCAGCCGCTATGATTATGTCTTCACCTCGGGCGGCATCGGCCCGACCCATGACGACATCACGGCAGATGCGGTCTCTGCGGCGTTCGGCCTGCCCTGCGAACACGATTCCGAGGCGCTGCGCCTGCTGGGTGATATGTATCGCGTCCGCGAGATGGAGTTCACCGAGGCGAGGAAGCGCATGGCGCGCATGCCGAGAGGTGCGGCCCATATCGCCAATCCCGTTTCCGTCGCTCCCGGCTTTGTCATCGGCAATGTCTATGTCATGGCCGGCGTGCCGCAGGTGTTTCAGGCCATGCTCGACAATGTCATGCCAACCCTGCGCACCGGCGCCAAGGTCATGTCACAGGCGGTGCGCTCGCCCTATGGCGAAGGCGATATCGGCACGCCGCTGACGGCCATCCAGAAGGCCCATCCCGAAACCAGCATCGGTTCCTATCCGAAATATGACGGGCAGCGCTTCTCAACCGAAATCGTCGTGCGCGCCCGCGACGCCGGCGTCCTGAAGGCGGCAGCAGACGCGGTTGCCGCCATGATCGAAGCGATCGGCCAGGAAAAACAGCTGGCCGCAAGCAAGGGCGATGCAACCGCCTGAGGGAGAAATTTCAAAGGCGTCGAGTTGACCAAAATCAAGGTGGCCATCGACAAAGACGGCCATTCTGCGCACAGCAACCAGATGTCACCGAGGAGAGAGAAAATGGGTTACAAGACGATACTGGCAGTGGTCGACAATGTTTCGAACACACAGAAGCTCGGCGAATTCGTGGTGAGCCTTGCCGACCAGTTTTCCTCGCATGTGATCGGCCTTCACATGGAAACGCTGGCGGCCGTTCCGCTGGTCGCGCCGATGGAAATTCCCGACCCCGCCACCGTGCAGGCGCTGCAGGACGTAGCGCACAAGGAAACCACCGATGTCGGCGCGCTTTTCGAGCGCACGCTGTCGGCCAACGGCATCTCGCATGAATGGCGCAGCTTCGTCACCTCGGTCGGTTACGCTTCCGCCTCCGCCATCGACAGCGCACGCTGCGCCGACCTCATTATCGCGCGCCAGAGCAGTTCCTCGGCGCTATCGGACAGCCGCTCGGATATTGACGGTTTCCTTTATGAAAGCGGCCGCCCCGTTCTCCTCGTGCCGCATGTGCTGACCGTTGCCAAACCGATCAAGCGCGTCCTGATTGCCTGGAACGGCTCGCGCGAGGCGACCCGCGCCACCTTCGACGCCCTGCCCTTCCTCAAAGCGGCCGACAGCGTCGAAATTTTCTCCGTTGATCAGGCGGAAAGCGAAACGCAGTCATCAGGCCTTGCCGGTACGGAACTCGCCGCCACGCTTGCCCGCCACGGTGTCAACGTCACGGTCACCTCGCAGGAAAAGATCGCCGGCATCTCACCACAGGCGGCTATCGAAAACCGTCTATCGGATAACAGCATCGACCTTCTGGTCATGGGTGCTTACGGCCATTCCCGCTGGTGGGAACTGCTGTTTGGCGGCGTCACCCGTACATTGCTCGATTCCATGACGGCGATGACGCTGCTGTCGCGTTGAAAATGGATGGGCGCGGATACCCCCTCAACATCCGACATCAAGCGGGCGATTGCCGCTTGTTTCTTCTCCCCGCCGGGGAGAAGTCCGCGGCAGCGGGATGAGGGGGCAAGCCCTCCGCATATCTCTACCGTTGCCCCCTCATCCGGCCCTTCGGGCCACCTTCTCCCCCATGGGGAGAAGAACCAAGCCGCAATCTCCCGCACTCACCTTTTTGCGGAACTCTTGCCTTTTTGCCGGTCTTGCGGCTATTAGCCAAAGCCATCGACAATTTTGACCAGATGGTAGACGACATGTCCCTTCCCGATAAAGCCTTTCCCGTTTCCTGGGACCAGTTCCACCGCGACGCCCGTGCGCTTGCCTGGCGTCTTGCCGGTCTCGACAAAGAGTTCCGGGCAATCGTCTGCATCACCCGCGGCGGCCTCGTTCCGGCGGCGATCATTTCGCGCGAGCTCAACATCCGCATGATCGACACGGTCTGCATCGCCACCCGTCATGACTATGTCAACCAGGGCGACACGGTTCTCTTGAAGGGCGTGGCCCCCGAGCTGACGAGCGACGCCGGCGAAGGCGTACTTGTCATCGACGACCTTACCGATACCGGCAAGACGGCGCTGGAAGTGCGCGAAATGTTGCCGAAGGCGCATTTTGCCTGCGTTTACGCCAAGCCGAAGGGCGTGCCGACCATTGACACCTTCGTCACTGAAGTGAGCCAGGACACCTGGATTTATTTCCCCTGGGACATGGGCTTCACCTATCAGGAGCCGATCGCCAAGGGATCGCGCGGCTGATTGCTGCCGTCATTCAAAATCGCACATGAAAAGCCGCCCCTTCGTGGGCGGTTTTTTGTGGAGAAACGTCTTTTTTGAAAGCTGCGGAAAACACGGAAAAACCGCAGTGTCGCCATTATGCCTCACCCCGGAAATGCAGGGTTTTGCCTTTCCGTTGCGGAAACCAGCCTCGCGCAAGCTTCAAACCTTCCCGCCAAGTCACTGATTTTTCTACTAGCTTTTCCTATCCCCGTTTTCCACAGGCACTCCACACAATATCTTGTGGTTAAAAATGGGTTTCAATCTATGGCTTGACGAATCTGTGCCGCGAGAGGAAAGTGACACTTATGTTGCGGCGGCAACGGACCGGAAAGTAACGAGGCCGGTTCTTCTCCATCTTCAGCGCGCATGTCCAAACGGCGTCCCGGCCATGAGGGGGCGGCTCGCCGGTGGTTTTTCTGCGCCTTGTGGAACCGCCAAAAACATGAGGCGGGGACTGGCAGCAAGAATATGTTAATACTATATATAGTAGGCTTGCAGCCATCTTAAACACGAGATACAGGGATGACATCCAAGGATGAGCATCCCTATTAGATCGGCAAAACCCGGCTGCGCGAAGGCATCGCACGGCTGGAACGGATTTTTGCGCCCTTCACCGGGCGCCCAATGGACGAGGACACAAACCCATGCGCATTGAACGCCGCTTCACGAAGCCCGGCCAATCGCCTTATGCGGAGATCGACTTCCGCAAGGCCGTCAGTGAAATCAAGAACCCGGATGGATCCATCGTGTTCCGTCTGGCGGACATCGACGTTCCCGCGCAGTTCAGCCAGGTTGCGACCGACGTTCTGGCGCAGAAATATTTCCGCAAGGCCGGCGTTCCGAAGTTTCTCAAGAAGGTTGAGGAAAACGACGTTCCTTCCTTCCTGTGGCGCTCCGTTGCCGATGAAAAGGCGCTGAAGGACGTGCCGGAAGCCGAACGTTTCGGCTCCGAGACCGATGCGCGCCAGGTTTTCGACCGTCTGGCCGGCACCTGGGCCTATTGGGGCTGGAAGGGCAAATATTTCTCGTCCGAAGAAGATGCGCTGGCCTTCCGCGACGAGCTTGCCTATATGCTCGCAACCCAGCGTGTTGCCCCGAACTCCCCACAATGGTTCAACACCGGCCTGCACTGGGCCTATGGTATCGATGGCCCCGGCCAGGGCCACTTCTATGTCGACCCCTTCACGGGCAAGCTGACCAAGTCCAAATCCGCTTACGAACATCCGCAGCCGCATGCCTGCTTCATCCAGTCCGTTGAGGACGACCTCGTTAATGAAGGCGGCATCATGGACCTGTGGGTGCGTGAAGCGCGCCTGTTCAAATACGGCTCCGGCACCGGCTCCAACTTCTCCTATCTGCGCGGCGAAGGCGAAAAGCTTTCCGGCGGCGGCAAATCCTCCGGCCTGATGAGCTTTCTCAAGATCGGCGACCGTGCGGCCGGCGCCATCAAGTCCGGCGGCACGACTCGTCGTGCGGCCAAGATGGTGGTCGTTGATGCCGACCACCCCGATATCGAAGCCTATATCGACTGGAAGGTGAACGAGGAGCAGAAGGTTGCCGCTCTCGTCACCGGTTCCAAGATCGTCGCCAAGCACCTGAAGGCGATCATGAAGGCCTGCGTCAACTGCGAGGCCGACAATGGCGATTGCTTCGACCCGGCCAAAAACCCTGCCCTGAAGCGCGAAATCCGCGCTGCCAAGAAGGACATGGTGCCGGAAAACTACGTCAAGCGCGTCATTCAGTTCGCCGAGCAGGGTTACAAGGACATCCAGTTCAAGACCTATGACACGGACTGGGATTCGGAAGCCTACCTCACGGTATCAGGCCAGAACTCCAACAACTCCGTCTCGCTGAAGGACGACTTCCTGCGCGCTGTCGAAAATGACGGTGACTGGAACCTCACCGCCCGCAAGGACGGCAAGGTCATGAAGACGCTGAAGGCCCGCGACCTCTGGGAAAAGATTTCCCACGCCGCCTGGGCATCCGCCGATCCGGGCCTGCACTTCAACACCACCATGAACGACTGGCACACCTCGCCGGCCGAAGGCCCGATCCGCGCTTCCAATCCGTGCTCGGAATATATGTTCCTCGACGACACGGCCTGCAATCTTGCCTCGCTAAACCTGCTGCAGTTCAAGGATGCCAAGACGAAGCGCATCGACATCGGCGATTACGAACATGCCGTTCGCCTGTGGACCGTCGTTCTCGAAGTCTCGGTCATGATGGCGCAGTTCCCGTCGCGCCAGATTGCCGAACGCTCCTATGAATACCGGACGCTGGGCCTCGGTTACGCCAATATCGGCGGTCTCTTGATGTCCTCCGGCATTCCCTATGACAGCGACGAAGGCCGCGCCATTGCCGGTGCACTGACCGCCATCATGACCGGCGTTTCCTACGCAACCTCGGCTGAAATGGCTGGCGAGCTTGGCCCGTTCCCGAGCTTTGCGCCGAACCGCGACAACATGCTGCGCGTCATCCGCAACCACCGCCGCGCCGCCCATGGCCTGTCGGATGGTTATGAGGGCCTGTCCGTCAATCCGGTCGCGCTCATCCATGCCGATTGCACGGATCAGGACCTGATCACCCATGCGACAGCCGCCTGGGACAAGGCGCTGGAACTTGGCGAAAAGCACGGTTACCGCAACGCCCAGACGACCGTTATCGCACCGACAGGCACGATCGGCCTCGTCATGGATTGCGACACGACCGGTATCGAGCCGGACTTCGCGCTGGTAAAATTCAAGAAGCTCGCCGGTGGCGGTTACTTCAAGATCATCAACCGGGCTGTTCCGGAGGCGCTGCGTTCGCTCGGTTATTCCGAAAGCCAGATCGCCGAGATCGAAGCCTATGCTGTCGGCCATGGCAATCTCAACCAGGCGCCGGCCATCAACCCCTCGACGCTGAAGGCCAAGGGCTTCACCGATGAGAAGATCGAAGCCGTCAACGGCGCGCTGAAGAGCGCCTTCGACATCAAGTTCGTCTTCAACCAGTGGACACTCGGCGCCGACTTCCTCAAGGAAACGCTGAAAGTTTCCGACGAGCAGCTCTCCGACATGAGCTTCAACCTGCTCGAGCACCTCGGCTTCGGCAAAAAGGACATCGAAGCAGCGAACGTGCACGTCTGCGGCGCGATGACGCTGGAAGGCGCACCGTTCCTCAAGAACGAGCACCTGCCCGTCTTCGATTGCGCCAACCCCTGCGGCAAGATCGGCAAACGTTACCTCTCGGTCGAATCGCATATCCGCATGATGGCGGCGGCTCAGCCCTTCATCTCCGGCGCGATCTCCAAGACGATCAACATGCCGAACGATGCGACGGTGGAAGATTGCGGCGCAGCCTACATGCTGTCCTGGAAGCTGGCGCTGAAGGCCAACGCCCTTTACCGCGATGGCTCCAAGCTTTCCCAGCCGCTCAATGCTTCGCTGGTGGAAGACGAGGACGAAGAAGACCTGATCGAAGAGCTGATCCAGCAGCCCGCCGCACAGCAGGCCGTGACGATCACCGAAAAGATCGTCGAACGGGTCATCGAGCGTGTCTCGCGCGAGCGTGAAAAGCTGCCGAACCGCCGTCAGGGTTACACCCAGAAGGCAACTGTGGGCGGTCACAAGGTCTATCTGCGCACCGGTGAATTCGGTGACGGCCGCATCGGCGAAATCTTCATCGACATGCACAAGGAAGGCGCGGCCTTCCGTGCGATGATGAACAACTTCGCCATCGCCATTTCGCTCGGCCTACAATATGGCGTGCCGCTGGAAGAATATGTGGAGGCATTCACCTTCACCAAGTTCGAACCGGCTGGCATGGTGCAGGGCAACGACGCGATCAAGAACGCCACATCGATCCTCGACTACGTGTTCCGCGAACTCGCCGTCTCCTATCTCGGCCGCCACGATCTGGCCCATGTCGATACGTCGGACTTCTCCAATACCGCACTCGGCAAGGGCATCCAGGAAGGCAAGACCAACCTGCTCTCCACCGGCTGGACACGCGGTTACAAGCCGACGCTGGTTTCCAGCAACGAGGGCGAACGCGCCGCCTCCGAACCCAAGGGTTCGGCAACGGCAACCCCTGCCCGCGCCTCGGCCAACGTCACCTCCTTTGCCGGCTCTGCCGCCCGCAAGCTGGAACCGACGGTCTCCATCGCAACCTCCGAAATCGTCTCCTTCAAGCGGGACTATGAAGAGCGCGCCAAGGAACTGGCCGAAGAAATCGCCGAAGAGGTGATCGACGAGGTCGTCCAGGAAGCCCAGCAGACCGCCACCGCCCTCTTCTCCGACAAGGCCGCCGCGGACGCTGCCTCGGCCAAGACGGAAGCCAAGAAGGTCGAAAACGAACGCCGCATGCGCTCGATTGCACAGGGCTACACGGGCAACATGTGCTCGGAATGCCAGAACTTCACGATGGTGCGGAACGGCACTTGCGAGAAGTGCGATACTTGTGGTGCGACGAGCGGTTGCAGCTGATAAACCAGAACTTAAAGTAAATGGCCCGGAGGAAACTCCGGGCTTTTATTTTTTAACCACATCGCGAATCGGACATGCTTAAGAACACTACTGGCTGGGGAATTTAGACAAAAAACGGAGGTAGAGAAGATGCGTACAACCTGTGGATAGCGAACATTTCCACAGCAAAATCATTTTTTGTATTGCAAGGGATTTTCCACAATATATAGTGGATGATAAATATAAAAATCATGCATATAGATACATGACTTATGTTTTGCCGCGATTCGGATTTTTGGTCAACACAATCTTAAGGGCTGTGGAAAAGTCTTGATCTGGACAAAGCAAGCAGAACATACAAGCATAATAAAAAAGGCAGCGTGACTGGTAATCACACTGCCTTTCGGAACAGCCCGGGAGGTCCTGCCGCCCGCGTGTCCATGTGCTTCTGTAAAGCATGGCTATGCTGTTCCTCCGATCAACGGATGTCAAGCACGCAGTCGCGTTCAGACGTCAGTGAAGCAGGAGAAAGGAGAATAGCGATGCCCGTAGGACGCACAGCTCGCACTGGCGAGACATGCCCCGAAAGCGGTGTGTGGAAGGTCGTTGGTACACCGACGACTACTGCACCGATTGCAAAAGGTAACCGTGTGCCACCGTATGGTGGAAACGCCGTAACTTGGCAACTCATACAACTTGCTTGATCATCGAGGGGCCAAGAAATTGGCCCCTCTTTCCATCATTGTAAGGAGGCCGAATTGGCATCGATACCTACTTTCGGATTTTCTGCTTTTCTACGTATAGTTTGCTCAAATGAAAAGCCAAAGAGACGTGCAATAGTTGATCGACACCGTCCGTCTAAGGAAGGTGGATACGATTATCATCGTAATTTGCGAAATAGCATAAAGAAACTCGCCATCGGAAGTCACGACTTGAAAGAAATATTGGCAGAAATCGCTAATATTACTAAATCATCTGAAAGGCGCTCGACTAAGCGCGGCGTCGTTAGCTTTCTCCGATGGATCAAAGTTAATGGTGGATCTATTACTTTCTGCGATCCAGTATTCATCAATAGCCCTTCTGGTTTATTTAAAATTCGCTTCGACGCCAATTGCGTTGTTGAAATCAATGGACGCCGGACAGCTATTCATGTTTGGAACACTCAAAAACCAAAACTCAGCAGAAGAGAAGTCTTAGCGGCCCTTGCCTTGGTTCGCAGAAATGTAACTACTAAAGTCGATACCGCAGACGATTTCGCGGTACTTTCGCTACAAGACGGCGATCTTTACAAATGGTCAGATAGCCTCAAAGGTCACGATTCGCTGGCAGATTCCATCCTCCTTCAACTAGATCAGCTATGTTCCCTCGCCCGTTCAGAGTTCGGGCTTCCACAAATTGGGAATCGGCCGAACGGCCCCATTCTCTCAATCTGATCGTTTAGCCTTCGCCTAAGCGTCCAGCAGCTCGTTGTAAGCTTCTGGACGCCGGCAAACGCGCGGCCTGCCCCACCTCACCCCATAAAATCCAACAGCAACTTCACGTTCAGCGTCGCAATCACCACCGCAATCAGCCACGCAAAAGCCGAGAGCCAGAGCGGAGAACGCAACTCACCCATCTTGGCCTTGTCGGCGGTGAACATCACGAGCGGGAAGACGGCAAAGGAGAGTTGCAGGCTTAAGACCACCTGCGTCAGGATCAACAGTTCGCCCGTGCCGCTGTCGCCATAGAGAATGGTGACGCCGGCGGCGGGGATGATGGCGATGGCGCGGGTGATGAGGCGGCGCAGCCAGGGGGCGAGCCGCATCTTGAGGAAACCCTCCATCACGATCTGGCCCGCAAGCGTTGCCGTGACGGTGGAATTGATACCGCAGCATAAAAGCGCCACGCCGAACAGCGTCGGCGCAATGGCAAGGCCGAGCAGCGGTGCGAGCAGATTATGCGCCTCTCCAAGTTCGGCGACATTGGTCTGCCCCGCCTTGTTGAAGGTCGCCGCCGCGAGAATGAGGATCGCGGCATTGATGACGAGGGCGAATGTCAGCGCGATGGTGGAATCGAGCGTGGCGAATTTCAACGCCTCGCGTTTCTGCGCAATTGTTTTGCCGATTTCGCGGGTCTGCACGATGCCGGAATGCAGGTAGAGATTGTGCGGCATGACAGTCGCGCCGAGAATGCCGAGCGCCAGATAGAGCATGTCGGGGTTGGTCACGATGTCGGTCGTCGGCGCAAAACCGCGGATCACCTGGCCCCAGTCTGGATCGGCCAACGCCAGCTGGATGGCGAAACACACCGCGATGACGCCGAGCAGCGTGATGACAAGCGCTTCCACCCAGCGGAAGCCAAGCCTTTGCAGGTAAAGGATCAGGAAGACATCAAGCGCGGTGATGAGGACGCCCAGCTCCAGCGGAATGCCGAAAATCAGGTTGAGACCGATCGCCGTACCGATGACCTCGGCAATATCGGTCGCGATGATGGCGATTTCGGCCAGCAGCCACAGCACCATCGCCACAGGTTTCGGATAGGCATCGCGACAGGCCTGCGCCAGATCGCGCCCGGAACCGATCGCAAGACGGGCACAGAGCGACTGAAGGACAACGGCCATGATGTTCGACATCAGCGCCACCGTCAGCAGCGTGTAGCCGAATTTCGAACCACCGGCGAGCGACGTCGCCCAGTTGCCGGGATCCATATAACCGACCGCGACAAGATAGCCGGGGCCGAAAAAGGCCATGGCGCGCCGAAACGTCCCGGCATTCGGTTTGATGCGGATCGAGGAGTGAACGTCGGACAACGAGAGATCGTCGCCGTTCCGTCGCCATCCAAAGACAGGCTTGTCCATCTTATGCGCTTTCAAATGGGAGAATAAATTGATGCAATTGCAAATCATTCGCATAAGCGGCAGCGACTGGCAAGGGGCGTTTTGCGGCCGGATATCGGCACACGACGCCGCAGGCGCGTGTCGGGCTTGCGCCTCACAGCCTTGTCATCTGCCTGCCCTGTGGATTTCGGAACAGCTGCGCACCCGCCTGCGTTGGTCTTTGAGGAAGCACTCCAACACCGGGGGAAATTTATGCGACAGGGCCACAAATTCAGTCTGGTGAACCATCCAAGCCGGTGGCCGAAATATATTATGGCGAACAGGAAACCACGCGACTGGATGATGACGATCAGCGGAATCGTGCTGCTGTTCATTGTCGCCGCCGCGGTTGCCATGGGTTATCTCGTCACAAGCCACCCCGGCAAGCCGGAGCCAAACCCCGGCATCGTGGAGGAGCAGGCGGCAGAGAACGGCGGGTAAGCGGCGGCGCAACCGCACCGGACTCAGCTGAGGCCAGCAAGATGCCCGCTGAACTGCGCCTCATGCAGACGGCTATAATGGCCCTTGGCAGCCAAGAGTTCGGCATGCGCGCCGGTTTCGGCAATACCGCTCTGGTCCACCACCACAATGCGCGAGGCATCGCGGATTGTCGCCAGCCGGTGGGCGATGACGAGCGTGGTGCGGCCCTTGGCAAGCTCGGTCAGCGATTGCTGGATGGCGCGCTCGGTTTCCGTGTCGAGCGCCGAGGTGGCCTCGTCGAGAATGAGGATCGGCGGGTTCTTGAGGAACATGCGGGCAATGGCGAGACGCTGTTTCTGCCCACCGGACAGTTTGACGCCGCGTTCGCCGATAACGGTGTCAAGCCCGAGCGACATGGCCTCGATGACACCATCAAGACGGGCGCGCCGCGCCGCCTCCATGATCTCCGCATCCGAAGCGCCAAGCCGTCCATATTCGATATTCTCGCGGATCGTACCGCCGAACAGGAAAACATCCTGCTGCACGATGCCGATCTGGTTGCGCAGCGAGGCGAGCTTCATCTTTCTGATATCGATGCCGTCAATGGTGATCGCACCGCTCGTCACATCGTAAAAGCGCGGCAAAAGCGAGCACAGCGTCGTCTTGCCCGCCCCCGAAGGACCGACGAAGGCAACAGTCTCGCCGGCGCTGATCTTCAGGTCGATATTGGTAAGAACCGTCTTGCCCTCGGCATAACCGAAACCGACATGGCGATATTCGATATCGCCGCGCAGCAAGGGCGCTTCCACCGCATCGGGCGCATCGACGATATCGGGCGCGGTGTCCAGAAGTTCGGTAAAGCGGCGGAAACCGGCAATGCCCTTCGGATAGGTCTCGATGACCGAATTGATCTTTTCCACCGGCCGGAAAAACACGCCCACCAGCAGCAGGAAGCCGACGAAGCCGCCTTCCGTGAGATCGCCCGTCAGCACGAACCATGCACCGCAGATCATCACGATCATCTGCGTCAGGCGCATGCTCATATAGCTGAGCGAGGTGCTGGCCGCCATGATCTTGTAGGCGTCGAGCTTGGTGCGACGGTATTTCTGATTGTCCTTCTCGAACAGCGTCCGCTCGTGATCCTCATTGGCGAAGGCCTGCACCACCCGCATGCCGCCGACATTTTCCTCGATACGGGCATTGAAATCCCCAACACGGCCGTAAAGCGCGCGAAAATTCTGCGTCATGCGGCCGCCGTAACGGCTGGTCACCCAGGCGGTAACGGGCACGACGGCGGCGGTGATGAGCGCCAGCGGCACATTCACCGACAGCATCAAAAGGAACGCGCCAATGAAGGTCATGATGGCGATGAAAAGGTCTTCGGGGCCGTGGTGGGCCACCTCGCCGATCTCTTCGAGGTCCTTGGTCAGCCGCCCGACCAGATGGCCGGTCTTCTGGTTGTCGAAATAACGGAAGGAAAGCTTCTGCAGATGATCGAAAGCCAGCCGCCGCATGTCGGTCTCGATATTGATGCCGAGCATGTGTCCCCAGTAGGTGACGGTCGCCATCAGCCCGGTATTCAGCACATAGATAAGCAGCAGCCCGACCGAAGCGGCAAGGATGATGGCCCATTCACCGCCCGGCAGCAGCACATCCACAAAGGCCTTCACCGCCATCGGAAAACCGAGTTCGAGCACGCCCGACAAAACCGCGCAGGAAAAATCGAGAATGAACAGACCGCGATAGGGGCGATAATAGGCGAAGAAACGGCGGAGCATGGCATGACCTGACGATCGGGCGCGGCGACGTGATGCCGCAGAAAAACGGAGTTTAATTGTCATATTTCAATGCGCGCGCCAAGACCGATGTTCTATTTTTACCAAAATCGTTCAATAGGTTCGGCAATAAACACACAACGGTAATGTGATCGGGTTATATTGCACTTATATGTATCGGTGTGACAGAGTGAATGCACCCTTCGGGGAGAATGCGAGAAAGAGCCTGCCGTGAGTAACATTGACAGCCGTAAGCCCAGTGGCGAACCGAGATGGCTTGGTCCTGCCAGCCCGACGCGGATCGCCCTGATCCCGCCCATCTCGGCTGCGCGCTGGCTTCTCGTTCTCGTCGCTCTTGCCGGCATTTATTTCTTCCATGGCTTCCTCGTTCCCGTTCTCGCCGCTCTCGTCATCGGTTTCGCCAGCTGGCCGGTTTACACCCGGCTTCTGCGGCAGGTGGGCGGCAACACCACGCTCGGCGCCACCATCGCCATCATCCTCATCCTCGCCTTCCTCGTCGTGCCGATCTTCATCGCCGCCTCCTATACGGCAAGCGAAATCCGCGAATGGTTCGGCTGGGCGGTGCATGTCAACAAGACGGGTGCACCCGTGCCGGGCTGGATCGCCGCCCTTCCCGCCGTCGGCCCCTGGCTTGGCGAACAATGGGTGAAATATATCGGCACGCCGGGCGCCATCGGCGAACTCATCCAGCTCGTCAGCGGCGCGAATATCGGCAATATCTATCGGGCGATCCTCGCCGCCGGCAACGGCGCGTTTCATCTGGTTCTGACCCTGCTGTTCATGCTGATCGCGCTGTTCTTCGTCTACCGTAACGGCGCAGGCTTCACCCGGCAGGTCGATCTGGTGGGCGAACGCATCCTGCCGACGCGATGGGAACGCATTTCCCGCGTCGTGCCAGCCACCATCAGCTCCACGGTCACCGGCATGACGCTGATCGCCATCGGCGAAGGCATCATCCTCGGCATCGCCTACTGGATCGCCGGTGTGCCCTCACCCGTCACGCTCGGCGTGCTCACCGGCGTCATGGCGCTCATTCCGGGCGGTGCGCCGCTCTCGTTTACGCTGGTGTCGATCTATCTGGTCGCCAGCGGCTCGCCCGCCCACGGGTTGGCGCTGTTCGTGTGGGGTTCGGTGGAGCTCTTCATCGTCGACAAGACCATCCGCCCGAAACTCGTCGGCGGCCCGATCAAGCTGCCCTTCCTACCCACCTTTTTCGGCCTCGTCGGCGGCGTCAAGACCATGGGCTTCCTCGGCCTCTTCATCGGCCCGGTGCTGATGGCGCTTCTGGTGGCAATCTGGCGCGAATGGGTGCGCGAGGTGGAACTGTCCGCCGCCGCGATCCCCGAGGCTCCGCCACCGCCGCCGACAGAGGACGATTCGGTTGATGAGGTTGCCGCGCTCGAAGAGGATAGCGAGCAAACGACCGCGTTTCGGAAAGCGGCGTTTTGATCGTTGAAGTCTGCGGCAGGCGCCTCCGTGATTAGATCGCGGCAGGGTCTCGGCAAACTGGCGCCGTAGTCTTAAAGCGCCTTCTCCATGAACAGGCTGAGCGGATCCGGCTTATAAGGCGCAAAGGCCTCGATCTCCACGAACCCCGCCTTGCGGTAAAGACCGATCGCCTCCGGCTGGCTGATGCCGGTCTCGAGGCGAATGGCGGAAAGGCCAAGCTCGGCGCCGCGCGCAAGAAGCGCATCCATGATCAGCTTGCCGATCCGCAATCCCCGCGCCTCGGGATCGACGAACATGCGCTTGATCTCCGCCGTGCCGTCACCCGCCTCCACCAGCGCGCCACAGCCGACCACGCGGCCATCGTGCCGCGCCACGAAAAACGAAACATTGTCCTGCTCAAGCTGGCCGATATCGACCAGATGATTGCTTTCGGCGGGATAAAGCGAGGCCATATAGGCGTTGGAAAGGTCGATGAGGCGCAGAACCGCATCCTGCCTCGGTGTTTCAAGCTTGATTTCGGTGGCCAATGCGATGCCTGCCTTCTCTGTAAAAATGCGTATTTCGTCGTAATGTCACTGCAATCGGGATAGATGAGTTTCTAGAGCATAATTCCCGACAGAGGCAACACACCCCATGAAAACAGCCCTCGTTCTCATGACCTTCCTTGGCTGCGACGACAGCGCCACCGATTGCCATTACCTCGCCACCTCGCAGCAGCGCTGGACGAGCATCGAACTGTGCGACGCCGTGTCGGAAAAGGAGCTGGAGCGTTACGCCAACGCGCCCTACCCTGTCGTGGTAGCCGTGTGCCAGACACCGGGCGAACAGGCGCCGCAGACGGCCGGTACGCAACCTCCAGCCACTGCGCCGGCCACTGCCCCGCAGGCAACGGCAGCGGTTACGCCGAAGGAGGAGGAAAGCCTCACAAAACAGGCAATCAGCCGTGTCAGCCGTATCCTGCCTTCCACGGAAGGCATAAAGCATCTCCTGGGCACGCCGGTGAGGATGGTTGAGAACAGCTATTCGTGGATCGCAAAGCGGTTCGATAAGTGATTGCTAGGAACCGATCTTCCCTCATTCTTGTGCTTGTCACAGGAATCTAGCCAGCCCAAGTCCTTAGGGCTTAGAGCGAGTCTTTTCGCCGCGCAGACGCGCGTCGGCTGGATTCCTGTGACAAGCACAGGAATGAGAGTGTGGGGATTCTCCTGCCCGGAAACATCACGAATCTCACGCCGCCTCGAGCGAAAGCGCTTCCGCGTAATACCGCGCCTTTTGCCGCTCTTCCGCAATGGCAAGTTTGCGCACGGCATGCAGCAATTCGAACAGCGTTTCGGAACCGTTGACGTCGCGGAAATGCGCCAGCAGTTCCGCCGAGACTGAGGCCGCCACATCGGCAAGCTGCGATCGGGCAGCGCGGCGCCACAGCAGCGTCGCCTCGATAAAGACGTCGACAACATCGCCGAAAAGACCGACCGACTGGAATAGCGCCTTCAACGCATGCGGCCGCCCGGTCGCCAGAATGGCGCGCACCTTGCGGTCATCGAGACCGGAGAGATTGACCATGGCCGCCGTGAAGAATTCCAGGCGTCCCGAACAGACGGCATGGATGAGCAGCGCGGGCGTCAGCTCCAGCCGCTGGCGCAGATGCTCCACCAGCGCCGGCAGCTCCGGCGAGGAAACGTTTGATGCGATAAGGATGGTGGCGGAATCTTCCGCCTCGCGGAAAACGCTGTCGGCGCGGTTTCGCGCGATCATCGCGTGAACGAGCGCGGAGCCTGCGAGAGCTTCGCTGATGCGGCCCACCAACAGGTGACGCGCATCGGCGGGCAGCGCCTCGCGGCGAAGCAGGAGGTCGCGAATATCGGCGTCCGAGCCATGACGCTCGGCGATGCGCCTGAGCGAAAACGGCGTGATAAAGGCATCGTCGTTTTCGAGCAGGATGATGGTTTCCGGCAGTTCGCCCACTTCGGCAAGCGCTGCGCAAACACCGCGCGGCAGGCCAGGCCGTGCCGCAATGAGCGCGCGCGTCAGGCTTTCGCCGCGCCCGGCCAGATCAACCAGGTCGGCCTCACCGAGAACCGGTGAACGGGCAATGACGGTGCAGGCGATTTCCGGCTGGTCTTCGGCGAGTGAAACGAGAATGGCGCGCGGTGCGTCATGGGCGTCGGCAAGCGCTTCGGCAAGCGCCAGCCGCACACGCGGCGAAGGATCGTCAAGCAGATAGGTCATCGCCATATAGGCGGCATCGCGGTTCTCGCGCGCCATGTCGGACTGAAGATAGGCACGGCCGAGCGCATTGGCGGCCTTCGCCCGCTCGGTCGATCCAGCCTTTTCAGACCAGCGAAGAAATGCCTGTACGATCACCTGAGCCTCGAAAACATTCGCAACAATGGATGACGGCATCATCGCCGCCACCATGTATAAAACTCTAGGCGCAAATGGTTTACGTTTGGTTCACCATAAAAATTAACCGCCGCCGAAGAAGGGCTATATTTACGGCGCGGTAGAGGGGCGCTGCAGCTGGAATACATCGCTGCCGCCATCGCAGTAGTCCATATAGCCCATTCGTGCCACGGGTCGCGACAGCCCCATATCGATGCGGCCGTCGCGAATGATCGTTTCATCGATATGGATCGCCATGACCTGCCCGATCACCATCCACGAATCCGCTGGCTGGCCCTCGACGTCCGTAAGCTGCTGTATCTGGGTCACGCGGCACTCCAGAACCGCCAGCGCCTCGCCGACGAAAGGCGCATCCACCACCCGCCCGTCGACGGCAGTGAGACCGGCAAGGGCGAATTCGTCGACATCATAACCGACGGGCGCCGAAGACGCATTCATCCGGTCCACCAGATGGCGGCTGACGAGATTGGCGGTGAAGACGCCGGTTTCCTCGACGTTGCGCAGGCTGTCCTTCCTGCCGCTGGAGGAGAACATCACAAGCTTTGGCCGGTCCGAAATCGCATTGAAGAAGGAATAGGGCGAGAGGTTGAGAGAACCGTCGCTGCCCTTCGAGCCGATCCAGCCGATCGGACGCGGCGCGACGATAGCCTTGAACGGATCATGCGGCAGGCCGTGCTGATTGGTGTCCGTGGTGTAGAACATCAAACGTCCCCGACCCAGGTGACGACATCGGCAAGCTCCGGCCGCGGCCGCTCCACCGGCGGGAATGTCGTCGAGCCGATATGAATGAACCCGGCCACTTTCTCTTCCGCGCCGACCTCGATTTCCGTAAGAAATGCGGAATCGAAAGCAAGCCATTCGGTCAGCCAGTTCGCTGCAAAACCGCTGGCATTGGCGGCGAAGATGAGGTTGAGGCACACAGCACCGGCGGACATGACCTGCTCCCATTCCGGGATTTTGAAATGCGGCTTTGCGGTGCTGATAACGGCGATAACGACGGGCGCGCGGGTGAAGCGTGTCCGTTCCGCTTCCTGCTGCTGCAGGTCCAGTTCCGGGTTCTTTTCAAGCGCGATCCTGAGCGCCGTCTCACCGAGACGCACGCGCTCCTCGCCGCGATAAACGACGAAACGCCAGGGGGCCAGCTTGCCATGGTCGGGCACACGCACGGCAAGACGCAGGATTTCCTCGATTTCAGTCTTAGAAGGCCCCGGCTCGGCAAGTTGCAGGGCCGGGGTGGAACGGCGAACCTTGAGATAGTCGAGGAGCTTGATATCACTGGTCATGATTAAAAATCTTCCATTCTGCTGTCATCGCAAAAACATTGGGCCTTGAAATAGCCACGGCATTGGTTTTGAAGTGATCCGGGAAAATCAAGAAGTCAATCGGTATCGAAAATGTCGGCAATCAAAATCGCGGCACGTCTGACCATTGCATGTGCCGCGCTTGGCCTTTTATCACAAGCCGCTTTTTCGCAGGACGCCTTCAAAGACTTCAAGCAGCTCGGCGGCACGCCGAAAATGCCGAAGCTCAATGCTTTCACCGCCCCAACGGCGCCCAACGCCCCGGAAAGCGCCGCCCGTGACATCGCCATGGAAGCCAAGCTGACCAGCGAAGGCGAAGCGGTGAAGGAAGGCCTGTCATGGCGCGTATTCAGCCCCATTCCCGGCGCTGACGGCAAATTGCCGATGCTGGCAAGCTCGGAAGGCGGCTCCGCCGAATTTCATCTGGTGCCGGGCGAATATTTGGTCAACGTCGCCTTCGGGCGCGCGGGCGTCACCAAAAAGCTCAATGTCCCGACTTCAGGCAACGTGCAGAAACAGGTGCTGATTCTCGATGCCGGCGGCTTCGTACTGAATGCGGTTGCGGGTTCCGACAAGCAGATTTCCGGCAACCAGCTCAAATTTTCCGTCTATTCCTCAGACGTCCGCTCCGACGGCGAACGCGGCCTCGTCATGGCCGATATCAAGCCCAATACCATCGTGCGGCTGAACGCGGGGACCTATCACGTGGTTTCGGAATACGGCAATGTCAACGCGGTGGTGCGCGCCGACATCCAGGTGGAAGCCGGCAAGCTGACGGAAGCGACCCTGCAGCATCAGGCCGCGCAGATCACCCTCAAGCTGGTCTCAGAACCGGGCGGCGAAGCCATTGCCGATACGGCCTGGTCGGTGCTGAACGGCGGCGGCGACGTTGTCAACGAAAGTGTCAGCGCCTTTTCGACCATGGTTCTTGCCGAAGGCGAATATACCGCCATCGCCCGCAACAAGGACAAGGTCTACCAGCGCAATTTCAAGGTGACCTCCGGCCGGGATTCGGACGTGGAAGTGCTGATGAAGGACCAGGCGCCGGAAGAGATGTCCGGGGATTTTGAGTAGCCGACATTTCACATTCATCGTCTCGTCGGAGGCGAGATTGTGAGGAACGACCCACCACCCTCCACGTCCTCCTCGGGCTTGACCCGAGGATCCATTCCCCGCGCCAGACCGTGGATCCTCGGGTCAAGCCCGAGGATGACTTCAGAGAGCTTTAAGCGTCCCTTACCCCGCAAACAAAAACGGCCCCCGAAGAGGCCGTCGTTATTTGTCAAGCAACCTGCTTCTTCGCCGCAAGCTTGCGCTTTATATCCGGCGGCGTCGCCTCGTCCACGAGGCTGGTGATCGCCTCCTCGAGCGACAACGACGTCTGGTTCTGCGAACCGAGACGACGGATGTTGACGGTGCGCTCTTCCGCTTCCTTACGGCCGCAAACGATGATGACCGGAACCTTGGTCACCGAATGCTCGCGGACCTTGTAATTGATCTTCTCGTTGCGGAAATCGGTCTCGACCGCCATGCCCGCTTCGCGCAGCGCTTCGGCGACTTCGCGGCCGTAATCATCGGCATCCGAGGTGATCGTCGCGACTACCACCTGCAGCGGGGCGAACCACAAGGGCATGTGACCGGCGAAGTTCTCGATCAGAATGCCGAGGAAACGCTCCATCGAACCGCAGATGGCGCGATGGATCATGACAGGCTGCGTCTTCTCCGAGTTCTGGTCGATATAGAAGGCACCAAAACGTTCAGGCAGATTGAAGTCCACCTGCGTCGTGCCGCACTGCCACTCACGGCCGATGGCATCCTTCAGCGTATATTCGAACTTCGGCCCGTAGAATGCGCCCTCGCCCGGCAGGATGCCGGTCTTGATGCGGCCTTCGGACTGTTCCTCGATGGTCTTCAGAACCTCCATCATCACGCTCTCGGCGCGATCCCAGAGATCGTCGGAACCGACGCGCTTTTCAGGGCGCGTGGAGAGCTTGACGACAACTTCGCTGAAACCGAAATCCTCGTAGACCGAGAGGATGAGGTCGTTGATGCGCAGGCATTCCGCCGCCATCTGCTCTTCCGTGCAGAAGACATGCGCATCGTCCTGCGTAAAGCCGCGAACGCGCATCAGGCCATGTAGGGCGCCGGAAGCCTCGTAGCGATGCACATTACCAAATTCCGCAAGGCGGACGGGCATTTCGCGGTAAGACTTCAAGCCATGTTTGAAGATCTGCACGTGACCCGGGCAGTTCATCGGCTTGAGCGCAAAGACACGCTGGTCGGCTTCCTCGTCATCGGGATGGGTGAAGGCATGGGCGGATTTCACCGCGAACATGTTTTCCTGATACCAGCCCCAGTGACCTGAAGTCTCCCACAACGACTTGTCCAGAATCTGCGGCGCGTTGACTTCCTGATAGGTGTTAGCAAGCCGCCGGCGCATATACGCCGTCAGCGTCTGGAACATGCGCCAGCCCTTGCCGTGCCAGAACACGACGCCCGGACCTTCTTCCTGGAAATGGAACAGGTCCATCTCGCGGCCGAGGCGGCGGTGGTCGCGCTTTTCGGCTTCGGCCAGAACGTGCAGATAATTATCCAGCTCTTCCTGGGTCGCCCAGGCGGTGCCATAGATGCGCGACAGCATCGCATTGTTGCTGTCACCACGCCAATAGGCGCCGGCCACCTTCATCAGCTTGAAGGCCGTGCCAATCTGTCCCGTGGAGGCCATATGCGGACCGCGGCAAAGATCGAACCAGTCGCCCTGATAATAGATTTTCAGGTCCTGGCCTTCAGGAATGGCGTCGACCAGCTCGACCTTGTAGTTCTCACCCTTGGCGGCAAAAACTTCCTTGGCCTTCTCGCGCGACCAGACCTCGCGGGTAAACGGTTTGTTGCGCAGAATGATTTCCTTCATGCGCTTTTCGATCTTCGGCAGATCTTCCGGCGTGAAAGGCTCGTTCTTGGCAAAGTCGTAATAAAAGCCGTTCTCGATAACAGGGCCGATCGTCACCTGCGTGCCGGGCCACAGTTCCTGCACGGCCTCGGCCATGACGTGGGCGGCATCGTGGCGGATGAGCTCCAGCGCGCGCTTGTCGTCGCGCGTGACGATCTCGATTTTGCCATCGGTGATGGTCTCGGACAAATCGCGCACGGTGCCATCAAGCGCAATGGCGACGGCCTTCTTGGCAAGCGATTTGGAGATGGATTCGGCGACCTCACGGCCGGTCGTACCGGCGGGGTAGCTGCGCACGGATCCATCGGGAAATGTAAGGGAAATGGCTTCAGACATCGTCTCGTGCTCCTGTCCAGTCCCGCCAACGAATGCGGGTGGTGTTGGAATAATGATTTGCCCGCAACAGGCCGGCACGCAGGCTGATAAAGGCTTTTGCCATTGCAGTCAAAGGTGAAGGGTGCTTCAGCGAAGCATTTCCGCAAGGCCATTGACCGTATTGGCGTTACGGGTCGTGCCGACACCAAGCCTTTTGGTGGTCAGGACAGGCAACAGCCGGCTCTCGCTCGGTTTGCCGCAAAAATCGATCCATAGATCGCCACCGGCAAGCGTGATCTTCTCCCTGCCCCGATATTTCTCCAGCAATTCGAGGACGCTGTGGTCCAACGGCGCCCGCATGACCCTCACGCAGACATCCGGCGGATTGCCTTGCGGAAACGGATTATCCGCCGCCAGTTTCAGCCAGTCGTCGCCCGCGCGAACGAGAATATCGACATGTTTACCGAAACGCTTTTCGAAGGCGCGCTCCAGCCTGTCCTCGATCTCGCGAACAGGTGCCATCTCGGCGCGAAAAACCAGATTTCCGGTCGCGACAAGCGTCTTGCAGTCGGTAAACCCCAGCTGTTCCGCCAATGCCCTGAGATCGGCCATGATGAGCCGCTTGCCGGGGCCGAGCACGATACTGTGCAGCAGGGCAACATAATCATTCATCGATGCAGGCTCCAGTAACGCCACGGCGCCCACCAGCGCCGCGTGCTGCCGAGCGTTTCCGGCACCGGGTCCAGCCCGCTGGTGCCGCCCGGGCCGCAGCGCGCCACGCGAAACAGCGTCATCCACCCGCCGGCCCACAGCCCGTGGCGGGCAATCGCCTCATAGCCATATTCGGAACAGGTGGGGATATGGCGGCAGGAATTTCCAATGAAGCCGGATAGCGTCAGCTGATAAAGCCGGATGAAACCCACGCCCAGAAGCCGCCCCGGCGTTTTGGCGAAGCTGCCCGCCCAATTGCGGGATCGGCTCGCTTTTTCCGCTGTCTGCTGGTGCCGGCAGCCCGGTTCGCCACACATCGCCTAACCCGCAACGTTCAGAGCAGGCCGCCCCTCAATCTGGTCGAGCGCATCGACCACCGCTTCGAAGGTCAGCATGGTGGAGGCGTGGCGGGCCTTGAAATCCCGGACGGGCAAAAGCACTCGCATGTCCTCAAAACGACCCGTCGGCCCCTCACCGTCCTGTTTCAGCATGACGAGCATGTCTTCCCGCGCCTGCCGGATTTCGCCGCTGGAAGCCCCGACAATGTGATGCGCCATGATGGAGGCCGAGGCCTGCCCCAGTGCACATGCACGGACTTCGTGCGAAAAAGCCGTCACTATGCCTTCTTCAACCTTCAGATAGACCTTGAGTTTAGAGCCGCATAGTCGCGAGTGTTTTTCAGCACTCGCATCGGCATCCTCGAGAATTCCCGTCAGTGGAATATTCCCGGCGAAGTCCAGAATGCGATTGTTGTAGATATCGTCCATCGTCAGGTGCCCGGCGCGCTCAAGAATGCCCAAAAACAGGACAGGTCAGATTTTTCAAACACAGCGTTTGTCGCAGTGAAGCTTTCCTGCCCTTCATTCTCATTATATGCTAACGAGCTTTCTGGACATCAAGCCGTGATGAAATTAACGGCTCCGATACCGAAATAACAGCACCGGTCTTGCCAAAATGCTGTAAAACAACCAGATAGCAGCAACTGCGAACATGAGTTCGCGATGAAAAACGAATTCAGGTGCGGCCTTTACCCGCATCGGGAGAGACGGAATGGATGCGATCGTGAAGAATTTCCCCGGCGCTGGCGCAAAACCCGACGTGGCAGAAGCTCGCCCAAGCCAGGCCGAAGCGGAAGAAGCAGTGCGCGTTCTTTTGCGCTGGGCAGGAGAAAATCCCGCCCGCGAAGGACTTCTGGATACGCCGAAGCGCGTCGCCAAGGCCTATCGCGAGCTTTTTGCCGGTTATGAGCTGAATGTTCAGGACGTGCTTGGCACGACCTTCGAGGAAGTCGGCGGTTATGACGATGTGGTGCTGGTGCGCGACATCCCGTTCTTCTCCCATTGCGAGCACCATATGGTGCCGATCGTCGGTAAGGCGCATGTCGCCTATCTTCCGGCTGGCCGCGTGCTCGGCCTGTCGAAGATCGCCCGTGTCGTCGAAATCTTCGGCCGCCGCCTGCAGACGCAGGAAAACATGACCGCGCAGATCGCAAGATCGATCGAAGAAACGCTGAAACCGCGCGGCGTGGCCGTGATGATCGACGCCGAACATATGTGCATGTCCATGCGCGGCGTCAACAAGCAGGGGTCCACGACGCTGACCACCAGCTTCACCGGCACGTTCAAGAACGATCCGGCCGAGCAGGTGCGCTTCATGACCATGGTGCGGAACCGCTAGTCGTTCCGCCATTTTCCGGGGTTACCATGTCCATTCCCTTTCCATCCGCGCCTGCGGACAAGGAAGTGCTCGAAAACGCAGGCCTGTTCTCGCCGAAATTCGATGCTCACGGCCTCGTTACCGCCGTGGTCACCGATGCGCGTGACGGCGAATTGCTGATGGTTGCCCATATGAACGCTGAAGCTTTGTCGCTGACGCTCGAAACCGGCATTGCCCACTACTACAGCCGCTCGCGCGACAAAATCTGGAAGAAGGGCGAGACCTCCGGCAACCTGCAGACGGTGAAGGAATTCCGCACCGATTGCGATCAGGACGCCGTGTGGCTGAAGGTCTCCGTCGCCGGCCATGACGCGACCTGCCACACCGGCCGCCGCTCCTGCTTTTATCGCAAAGTCGAACTCTCCGACGGCCAGGCGGTGACGAAGATCACCGACGATACCCGCCATTTCGATCCGGCGACCACCTATTCCGCAACTTGAACGGCTACCTTCCATCGGCCGCACCAATTTGCTACCAATATAGCGGGTTCCGGGGATAGGACGGAGCCTGACGGAACTGGCAGGGAGTGCAGTCATGTTGGGATGGGGAAATCGTCACAATCAACTTTCGGCTGGCAATCCCGAATCCTTCGGCAACGAACCGCCGGTCACCCAGATCGTCGACAAGCACCGCATAGCGCTCGCGCTTGGCGGCGGGGCTGCGCGCGGCTGGGCCCATATCGGCGTCCTACGGGCGCTGGATGAGGCAGGCGTGAAGATCGGCATGATCGCCGGCACCTCGATCGGCGCGCTGGTCGGTGGTTGTTATCTCGCCGGCAAGCTCGATGAGCTGGAAGAATTTGCCCGCTCGCTGACGATGCGCCGCATTGCCGGCCTGCTCGATCTTACCATCGGCGGCGGCGGGCTCTTCGGCGGCATGCGGCTGACCAAGCGCATGCAGGAACATCTGGAAGGCCTGCGCGTCGAAAACCTCGACCATCCCTTCATCGCGGTCGCGACGGAACTGCGCACCGGCCACGAGGTCTGGATTCACCAGGGCGATCTCGTCACCGCGCTGCGCTCTTCCTATGCGCTGCCGGGCATTTTCGAACCCGTGCAGTGCAACGGCCGCACGCTGATCGACGGCGCGCTCGTCAATCCCGTACCGGTTTCGGTCTGCCGGGCCTATGAGCAGGCGCTGGTCGTCGCGGTCAATCTGAATTACGATCTTTTCGGCCGCTCCGCCGTGGTCAAGCACTCCGCGTCGCCATCGCATGGCGGCGTTGCGCCGGCTGTGGAAAGCCCGCCGCGTCCCGGCCTGCCGGGCGTCATGGTGCAGGCCTTCAACATCATTCAGGACAGGATTTCGCGCTCGCGCCTGGCGGGCGATCCGCCCGATCTGATGCTGCATCCGCGCATCAACGATATCGGCCTCTCGGAATTCCATCGCGCCAGCGAAGCCATCGACCGGGGATATGAGGAAACACGCTCCCGCATTCCGGAACTGGAGCGCATGCAGCAGGCATTCCGGCGCTGATGCGCGAGACCCTCATTCCTATGCTTGCCACACGAATCCAGCCGACGCATCTGCTTGGCGGAGGGACTCCTTTCAGCCCAAGGACTTGGGCTGACTAGATTCCTGTGGCGAGCACAGGAATGAGGGACGTGATTCGCGTCGCGAACGAAATCACCCGGCAATATAGGCCTTGATTTGCTCCGCTTCGGCTTCGATCTCGCCAATCCGCGCCTTCACCACGTCACCGATGGAAATGATGCCGGCAAGGCGGCCATTTTCTTCAACCGGCACATGCCTGAAGCGTCCGCCGGTCATGATTTCCATCAGCTGATCGGTGGTGGAATTATGCTGGCAGCGAATGACATTCTTGGTCATGGCCACCGACACGGATTGCTGGAGGGAGGCGGCGCCCTTGCCCGCCACAGCCTTTACGAGATCGCGCTCCGTGAAGATGCCGAGAACGACGCCATCGGCGTCTGTCACGACGACGGAACCGATCTTGTGAGCGTGCAGCGTTCCCGCCGCCTCACCGATGCTGACCTCCGGACCGACAGTCACGACGTCCCGGCCCTTGCGGTCGAGAAGATCCTTTACGAATGTTGCCATGCCTTCCTCCTCTTTGCAGCGACCCGCAGCGCCGCAGTCTCCTCCGGCGGTTGCAAATCATGGATATGGTGCGCTGAGGCCCGCATGAATGCAATCCCGGATGGGACGCGCGAAAGCAAATTTGCGCCACGGCCGACAAGGAGTGTGATCGGCTCAGACCAGTCGCCGATCGAAAAGCCCGAAGAACAGGAAGCCGAGCAGAAAGCCAAAGACATGCGCGTCCCAGGCGATTTTGCTGCCGACATCGCCGAACAGCGGCACGCCGACCGCAATCAGCACATTGCCGAACAGCCACATCAGCGTGAAGATCAGCACGGTGCGGTTGGAAAGCGCCCCGAGAATGCTCTGTCTCGGCATCAGATGCCCGAAGGAGGCGCTATATCCACCGCGCGCAGGAAAAGCGAAGCGGCAGGCCGCCCCCATCAGCGCCGAAACGACCCCGGACGCCCCGATCAGCACCGTCACATCGCCCCAGTTCAGCGCCGCATGGCCGAAGGCGGAAACGGCGGCGGAAATGCACCATAACAGCACGAAGCGCACTGTTCCGATCCGGCGCAGAACCGGCGCGCCAAAGGCCATCAGCCACAGGCCGTTAAAGAGAATATGCTCGATGCCGCCATGCAGGAAAGAATAGGTCACCGGCGTCCAGAGCCATTCCAGACCCTGCTGGGAAAACGGCACCGCATAACGCAGCGGAATGAAGCCGAAGGTGAAGATAAACCAGCCATTGCCTTCCTCCGAAAGAAGATAGGCGGGAACGACATAAGCGACGATCAGCGCGGCCAGAATGCCGACCAGCAGCGACGGCAAGTTGAAGACGGGATTGTTCGTGTCGTCTTTCGGCTCCGGCGTTTCCGAAACCGGCGGCTGTTCGCCGTCCCCGTAGGACATGATCCCATCCCTGTCTTGGTCGAATTTTGCGTTCCCCGAGCAATATAGGAAGCCCGAACGAAAAAAAAGCCGTCCCGCCTTCGAAGCGCGCGACGCCCAACCGCTATCGGCAAGGACGCCGGGCCGCAGACGGTCCGGCTTGCGGGCCCGCCTTGAAATAACAGGCGACGCCATCGAATTGTGCTGACGGAGCTTTCCCCGACATGGCCGTTCCGATGCCACGACTATCGCCACCGGGCAATATCAACCCTTTGTTAACCTTAATAAATCCACTTGGCACGAAAATCGCTAGACCTCCAGATACAGACGTTCGGATGGACATGATGTCCCAAAAACGAACATGGAGAGATGCTATGAAGAGCATGGCCGGACTGGAGATATACGCTTATTGGGATGAACTGCGCGGCAAGCGATCGGCCCCGCGACGCGAGGACATCGATCCCGCAAAGCTGAAACATCACCTCGGCGATCTTTTTATCCTCACGGACAAGGGAGAGAACACCCCGTTTTTCCGCCTTGCCGGTACACGTCTTTGCGACCTGTTCGGCCGGGAATTGCGGGATCGCCCGTTTTCGGAGTTATGGCAGCCGGCGAACGCCGTCTTCCCCTGCCGCGTCGCGCGCGGCATCCTGCACCACCAGTTACCCGTGGTCTTCGATGTCGAGGCGGAGGATAGCTATGGCGCGGCGCCGCTGGCATTCGAAATGCTGCTCCTGCCGCTGCGCACCGATCCCGACGCCGCCCCAAGGCTGCTCGGGGCGCTGCTTGCGGAGCGGCCGCGACACGAATTCGCCGCGCCCATCCAGTGCCTGTCCATAAAGAGCAGCCGCCTTCTGCTCCTGGACATCGCGCCGGCAGGGTATCCGGTGAATGGGATGGCCGCCGATACACCGCGCGCCGAAAGCCGCTGACGGACCTGTTCCAACGCTCCCCGCCCCTCCAGGAGAGGTCCGGCAGCACCCGAATCTCAAAAAAATACGTCAGAACTGTAACGATATTGCCGATCAGAACAATTGTAGAGATTAAACAATACAGTCTGTTAACTCGCGCAAGGTAGAAACTTACCGTCATCATTCATTACAATTGCGCTGCCCATGTTTTCGTCTCGTTCGGCCAACACCGCCCAAATCCTGCGTCCGGTTGAGGAAGCTCACCTCGACGACGCCGTCCGTGTGTCCTTCACCGGCCGCCTGATGTTGCCCGATCATGAAGAATATGATTGCACCGCAACCGAGATGACTGCCGAAAGGGCGCAGTTCACCTGCCCAGGAATTGCCCGCCGCGGTGATCGCGTCATCGCCTATCTCCAGCATATCGGTCGGATCGAAGGCACGGTGACATCACTCATCGCATCCGGATTCCTCATCGCCATCAACGCGCCGGAGCGCAAGCGGGAAAAACTCGCCGCGCAGCTCGCCTGGATCGCCAAGCGTCAATTGCTCGGCCTGCCGGAAGACCGCCGCCACGACCGTCTGACGCCGCGTAACGCCAAGGCACAGCTCGTTCTGGAAGACGGCGTGCTCGTCGCCTGCCGGCTGATCGACCTTTCCCTGTCAGGTGCGGCCATTGAGATCGAAAACCGGCCGCCGCTCGGAAGCCGGGTCCAGCTCGGCAAGAATATGAGCGGCAAGATCGTGCGCCACTTCATGGAAGGCGTCGCGGTCGAATTCGACCGGGTGCAATCGCCCGATGCGCTGATTGAATTTCTCTAGGACGTTCCATCGAACGCGGCAGGTTTTGCGCCCGTAAGAATACGGCGGCGTCTTCAGCGCGCGTTGCGCTCGCCCCATCGTCTCATAATTGAGAAGATTCCCTGATCGCGGTGTGGCGGTCTATGCTCTGCCCTTCGCGGCAGCGTCACGATCACACATCGCTCATGGCGTCCGACACTCCATTCTCTGCTTCTCGCCGCCGAACCTCCACTTTCACGCCATGACCGCGCCGGCTCTGATCCGAGACAGCGCCGCGAACCATTTAGCGCCCTCGCTCAGGTCAGCCGCCGCGCGAACTGGGACGAAAAGCGCTCCGCAAAACTTTTTTCCGGAAAAAATGCAGTTTTTTTGAAGTTTTTTTGCCGCTTTTTCCGGCCTGTCCCAGCCTGAAACAGCCATCCCGAAACGGGAAATCCACCACTTCCTTGAGCGCCGTGAACCGGCCGCGCGCCGCCATGAAAACCGCAGGATGCGGAAAATCGCTGTCAATACAGCGGTCTAGATGGCTACCAAAAGCCTAAGGCCAAGACGCGTAAAATTGTAATAAAATTTGCTTCAAACACGCATAAAAACTAGTTCAAATACAGTTCAAAACAACGGCTAATTTGCTGAAATTTAAGCTCAAATTGCGCTTCGCAAATTTCCGCCGGGTCAAAATATACCTGCGAATGTCTCCTCACCACGGGGAGACAAGCAATGAACAAGAACAACCGTTTCGTTTTCACTCTGATCGCATTCATCGTCAGCGCCTTCGCGCATCAGGCAAGCGCCTCGCCGGCCGCCGTCATGCGCGTCATCGGCAAAGCCAACCCGCCGATCGGCCACTATGAATTCTGCCAGACCTATCAGAGCGAATGCCAGCCGACCTCGCTGGACAACGGCCCGATGAAGCTGACCGAAGAGCGCTGGAAGACGATGCTCGACGTCAACTACACCGTCAACACCACCATCACGCCGATGACCGACATGGAAATCTATGGCGTCGAAGAACGCTGGGCCTATCCCACCACGGTCGGCGACTGCGAAGACTTCGTGCTCCTGAAGCGCAAGATGCTGATGAACAAGGGCTTCTCCGCCTCCAACCTCCTGATCACCGTGGTTCTGCAGCCGAATGGCGAAGGCCATGCCGTTCTGACCGTCCGCACCGATCGTGGCGATTTTGTTCTCGACAACATGCGCAACAAGGTCATGAACTGGTCGGAAACCGAATATACCTATCTGAAGCGCCAGGACACCGCCAATCCCGGCCGCTGGGTGAAAATTCAGGATGGTCGTGCCACCACTGCGGTCGGCGGCATCAACTGAACCAACAAACGACCTGTCTCCCCAAACGAAAAAGTCGGCTCCGCAAGGATGCCGGCTTTTTCATGTTCAAATCCGTTAAGCGTCAGAGCAACCCAAGCTCCGCCAGTTCCCGCCTGAGATCGGAAGGCATGTCCTCGCCGCCCGTGCCGCCGCCGAGATCGCGTGGCGCCTCGTCATCCTTCAGGTAACGCCAGCCCTGAAACGGGCGCTTCGGCGCGGGTGAGGTTTCGATGACCTCTGGGCCGAGAATGAGATCGCAGCGGGAAATACCGTCTTCGCCCTTGAAGGAGCGGATATCGAGAAGTGTCTGCCGCGCCTGCACCTGTCCCTTGATGACCCAGTAGAGAGAGCCGCCTTCCAGCAGTTCCTCGACGCGCTTTGGGATCATCCGGGTGGTGTGGACGCTATGCGGCTCAAGGCCAGCGGCAATTGCTGTCAGCGCGCGGTGCGCGACCCAGTCTCGCAAGTCCTGGATCGAATCCGCGCCAACGCAAAGTTTGATGAGATGTAGAGGCATGCCTCTATCAATGCCTTTTTGCGACGGGCGTCAAGCATCTGCACGACGCCTGCCGCCCTGCCCGCTCAGCACTCCACAACGTTGACGGCGAGGCCGCCGGTGGAGGTTTCCTTGTATTTCTCGCTCATGTCGTTGCCGGTCTGGCGCATGGTCTCGATGCAGGCATCGAGCGGCACGAAATGCTGGCCGTCACCCTTCAGCGCCAGCGAAGCCGCTGTTACCGCCTTGACGGCGCCAAGCGCGTTGCGCTCGATGCACGGCACCTGCACGAGGCCCGCGATCGGATCGCAGGTCATGCCAAGGTGATGTTCGAGCGCGATCTCTGCGGCATTCTCCACCTGTTCGGGCGATCCGCCCATGACCGCGGCAAGACCCGCCGCCGCCATGGCCGCAGCCGATCCGACTTCGCCCTGACAGCCCACTTCCGCGCCCGATATCGAGGCATTGTGCTTGATGATGCCGCCGATGGCGGCGGCCGTCAGCAGGAAGTCCCGCACGTCGTCAATCGTCGCATCCTCATGGAAATGCCGGAAATATCTGACGGTGGCCGGAACGACACCAGCCGCACCATTGGTCGGCGCGGTCACCACACGGCCGCCGGCGGCGTTTTCCTCGTTCACGGCCATGGCGTAGACGCTCAGCCAGTCATTGGCCATGACCGGGTTCAGCCGGTTGCTGCGCCATTCCGCATTCAGCTTTTCGTAAATGGAGCGGGCGCGGCGGCGCACCTTCAGACCGCCAGGCATGATGCCATCCACTTTCAGACCGCGCTCGATGCAGCCATTCATAGCTTCCCAGATCTGGTCGAGACGCTCGTTCAGTTCTTCGCGGGAAACCACCGTCTCCTCGTTGGCGCGCTTCATCTGGGCGATGGTGCGGCCGGAACGGGCCGCCATATCCAGCATTTCCCGCGCCGTCCCGAAGGGATAAGGCACGCGCGGACCGTTATCGATGGACTTGCCGCGCTGCTTGATCGCCTCCAGTTCCGTATCGGTCACGACGAAACCGCCGCCGACGGAATAATAGATGCGCTTGATGAGAAGCCTGCCCTGATTGTCGAAGGCGGAAAAAGTCATGCCGTTGGCGTGGCCGGGCAGCGGGTTCTTCTTGTCGAAGACCAGATCCTCGGCCGGATGGAACAGATAGGACGGGTGACCGGGCGGTGTGACCGTGCCCGCCTTTTCTACCGTGTCGATGATCGCATCCATGGCATCGGGATCGACAAGGTCCGGCCGCTCGCCGGTCAGGCCGAGGATGACGGCACGCCCGGTACCGTGGCCAATGCCGGTAAAGGCGAGCGAACCGTGCAGGCTGACCTTCAGCTGCGCAACGGCCGCGCCTGCCGGCCGCGGCCACTCATCGCTAAGGATCAGCGCCAGAAAGCGGTTAGCCGCCGTCATCGGCCCCATCGTATGGGAGCTCGAAGGACCGATACCGATCTTGAAGACGTCAAAGACCGAAAGAAACATGAAGTTCGCCCTGAATAAGAATGGATTCCTCCACCATCATATCCAAAGCGGCAACGGATCGCCACAAAAGAGCGTCAGCGGTTTGCGCAGCTGCGACATGAGCGTCGCGGAAACGAAAACAGCACGGTTTCCAGAGGAAAACCGCGCCGTTTCAAAACCCGTCATTCAGGAGAAGTGCTTATGGGCTGCCAAAAATGTATGTCAATGCGAGAAAAGCGGCAAAGCCTGCAAGTGCGCGCAAAGTGACGCCCCAGCAGGATTTCTGAGCGGTTTCTTCCATGATTACTCCAGCTATTCACTCTCCGGGGGATCTTCAAGACCCGGCCCGTTGAGCCAAGCATTTATTAAAATCCGGCGGCGAAGGCAAATGCAAAAAGCGGCTAAATGAAGGCGTTTTTGACAGGCTGCCATTCGCGGTATGCATAGGTATGTGAAAAAACAAGGTGTTAGCGCGATGTGTGTTTAAGCGCCATTTTGGCGATCGCCGCAATTTAGGCTAAAGTGTAACCGTTATTTAAAGCTTTCCCACAAACACCTGTTGAAAACTCATGCGGTAAAACACCTTAGAGTCGAATTTCTTTTGCCGAAGCGCCGAGTCTTGAAAGGCCGCGATTGCTGCTTTATCGACGATGGCAACGACAACGATGCGAGTCTTTCCATGCAGCAGGCATCCTCCTTTCCTGATCGCGAAACGGTCGCGTCGAAACTCACTTCGCTTGGCAGTGAGGATAAAGCCTGGGTGCTGCTGTTGATGGAAAACGCCCTGCAGGACGAAAACCTGCTGGCCGGCCTCAATCTTTATCTCGACCGGCAGGCCAATGCCCGTATCCTCAACAGCCTGAAACTGGAAACGGCGGGCGAATGGCTTGGCGGCAATGCCCCTGCCCGGCTGCAGATTCGCATCACCGAAACCGCAAGGGCCAGCCAGCACCCCGCCTATATCGCCTTCCGCAAGGGGTTGACGGCATCGGCCGGTCTCGAAAAAGCCTATCCCAAGGCGCCGATCTGATCGGCCCGCCTAGTCCGGCACCCTGTCTACAACAGCGATAATCGGCCCCATCGGAAAGAGCGAGTCCCGCCTTTTCATCGCGGGAATATCGACGCTTGAGATCGTGCCGTCGAGATAGAGCGCGTTCGGCGCATCCAGCACATCCCTGAACAGCGTGGCGAAATCGTAAAATCGCACGGTATTTTCCGAAATCGCGAAATGCACCATGCCGTCGCGGGAAACGCCGACGCCGTTGCGCCGCTTCAGACTGTCGCTATCGGGCAGAAAGCGCGGATGCAGCGCGCCGTCTATGACGAGCATCGGCCCGGATTGCGTGGCGAAATCCGGTTTCGGATCCGCCGCCAGATAGGCCCCGGTTTCCAATACGCCAGCCTTGTCCCCCTTCAGATAAAACACACCGTTCGGCAGAAGGTGAAAATTACCCCAGCCGCCCCGCGTGCTGATCGATGAGCGCTCCACCCCATTTTCAATGTAGAGGCCGACCGGCGAATAGTCGGAATGATACATGCCGCCGTTCATGGCGAAGATGCTGAACATATGCTGGCGCCACAGGGCTGAAGAAAGATCGGCGAAACTCCGATATCCCTGCCCGGAGATATGGTCGCGATCATAAATACGGATGGTGTTCTTCGCCGGATCGAAACTGCAGACGATATAGCGCCCACCCGCATGGTCGATGGCCTTGCAGAAATCCGCCTGCCCGCCGGCCTGCGCGGAAAATGGCAAAAGCAACGGCAGCAGCAACTGCGCCAGTTTCTTCATCGATAAAATCATGCCCGCCCCTTTGATTCTCATCAGGCGAACATTCGCAGGGAAATTCGGTCAAAGAAAAGGCGCCGCCCTGGTTTTCAGGCAACGCCTTTCCGGGAGGGGAGTCGATTAACGGCGCGCTGCGCGGTCCACGCTGCGGCCGGCATCCTGCGTCGCGTCAACGGCGTTTGCCGTATCCCGGCCCATGCCGCGAATGGTGTTGCCGCAGGAACTCAGGGTGACAACGGTCAGCAAGGCCACGAAAACGGTCGAAAGAATACGTGTAATCATGTGAAACTACTCCCCTATGACTTGCCGTCCAAAGGCAAGCGCCGATGTGATATGCGTCACAATAACGTGAGTCCGAAAAAACGGTTCCAGCGGCATTTCAAAAAATCCCGTCGATGAAAATTAACATGGTTTTGAAGTTCACGCGTGAAACTCGGCATCTGGATCATGGCTTAGGAAAATCCCGTGGGTGATATGACTGACATCAACAATCGGCTTCTGGTGATGACGGCCGGGGGCGCAAACCCCAATGTCATGATCAATGCGCTGGCGACACGATTTCCCGATATCCATGTTTTCATGGAACAGCCGGAAAGCAAGTCGGTGATTTTCCGGCGGCGTGCGCGCCGACTGGGCTGGATAATCGCCGCAGGCCAGATGGCGACGATGATCGCCTCACGGCTCGGCAAACGCTTCACGGTGCGTAGAAGCGCTGAGATCATCGCCGAACACGGTCTTTCCGCCGATCTCCACCACAGCCTTCCCGTCACGCAATTCGCCTCGCTCAACGATGAAGAATGCCGCAACGCCGCCAATCTGCTGAAACCGGCGGCGATCTTCACCATTTCCTGCCGCCTGCTGACGCCAGCCACGCTGCAAGCCCTGCAATGCCCGGTCATCAATTTCCACGCCGGCATCAACCCCGCATATCGTGGCCAGATGGGCGGTTACTGGGCACTGGTGGAAAGGGACCGCGGCAATTTCGGCGCGACCGTGCATCTGGTCGACAAGGGTGTGGATACCGGCGCCACGCTCTACGAAAAGCGGCTGAAACCCTCGCCTTCCGACACGATTGCCACCTATCCGCTGCTCTTGACCGCCGCTTCGGTGGACATCGCCGTCAGCGCCATAGAGGACGCCCTTTCCGGCAGCCTTGCGCCGCAGCCGCCTTCGCCCGGCAAATCGGTACTGCGCTTCCCGCCAACCATCTGGACCTGGCTGTGGAATGGCCTGACGAAACGAATCTGGTAAAACCGCACGTCAATGAATTGGGGGCGAGCTTCGTCGCAGATGCAAGCCTGTCTTGCCGCAACAGGCAAAGACTTCGCCGCGAAATAGGTGCATGGTAATAAAAAGGATCACGCACAAATTGCCCGATATTTCCGCTGCTCCCATCATTCCCGCCTCCATCGAAGCCTCGCCCGCGCAGGTGCTTGGCGCAACCGACCTTGCTGGCCTTTTTCCGCAGGGCGTGCGCGTCTATCTCACCGACACCGGAGCAGCCTCGCAGCAACGGCTCGTTGAAGCCGCAGCACATTTGCGCGACCTCGGTTACGAACCGGTGCCGCATCTTGCAGCACGACGCATCCCTTCAAGCGCGGCGTTTGTAGAACAGGTCAGACGGCTTGCCGGAGAAGCGGGCGTAACAGATGTTCTGGTTGTCGGCGGCGGCGTCGAACGGCCGGTCGGCCCCTTCGCATCCAGCATGGACATGTTGTCCACCGGCATTTTCGACCGTTGCGGCATAAATCAGATTGCCATCGCCGGCCACCCCGAAGGCAGCCCGGACTTCAACGACGACACGGCAATGGCCGCACTCCGGTTGAAACGCGATTTTGCGGAAAGAAGCGACGCCGCCATGCGCATCGTCACGCAGTTCGGTTTTGATCCCGCCCGTTTCATCGCCTGGGCGGAAGGGCTTATCGCGTCTGGCATTGAGCTCCCGGTGCATATCGGCGTTTCCGGCCCGGCCAAAATCACGACGCTCTTGAAATATGCAGCACTCTGCGGCGTCGGCAATTCCATTGCCTATCTGAAGAAAAACGCGCTTTCCCTGACGACGCTTGCCAGAGGACACTCGCCGGAAAGCATCGTCGGGCCGATCGAGCGGCACTGGCAGGCCAATCCGCAAGGGCCGATACGGCAAATTCACGTCTTTCCCTTCGGCGGATTGCAGAATTCGGCCGACTGGCTGGTCAAACGTGGAAGCTGGCAAACCGGCGCAGCGGACCGTTCTGCATCGCCGGATTCAAGGGCTGGCTAAAGCATTTCCGGGAAAAGCGGACCCCGGTTTCCGTCCGGAAATGCGCCAAAAATACTCTAAAAGCCGCCATTCCGGCGGCGCGACGGGCCATGGCCGCCGCGTACTCCCGAGGCCTCAAGCCGCCTTGGCAACCTCGAGAAACGCATTGCGAATGCTTTCAGCGACGGCAAGAACAGGACGGGACGCCTTGTCGCCCATGATCAGGCGGATATCGAAACACCCAAGCTCCGGCAGGCCTTCCTTCTCGCCCAGAATGACCATGTCGTTCTGCACATAAGATCGCGGCAGCGGCGCGATGGCGAGATCGGCGACAATCGCCGCACGTTGCGCCATGGTATGACCGCTGAGATAGGCTACCCGGAAATTGCGCCCTCGCTTTTCAAGCGAATTAATCGCTTCCGAACGCCAGATGCAGCCGTCTTCCCAGATGGAGATGGGCAGCGGATCGCGCAAATAGGCGGCGCCGCATTTGGCGCCTGCCCAGACGAGCCGCTCGCGCATCAGCACCTCGCCCGTATCCCGCAAGGGATGGGAGGCGCAGTTGACGAGGGCGAGATCGAGCCTCTGCTCATCCATGCGTTTGTAGAGATTGGAGCTGGAATCGATGGTGACGTCGATCATGATGCCGGGGAAAGCCTCGGCGAAGCGCTTGAGAATGCCCGGCAGCAGGCCGCGCTCGCCAATATCCTCCGGCGCGCCGAGACGGACGACGCCGGAAAGCTCGGGCATGACGAAACGAGACACGGCCTCGTTGGACAACGCAATCATCCGCCGCGCATAGGTCAGAAGCGTCTCGCCATGCGCCGTCAATGTCACCGAGCGGGCGTCGCGCAGGAAAAGCGTCGTTTTCAACTGCTCTTCGAGCTTCTTGATCTGCATGGAAACGGCGGAAGGCGTTCTGAACACCACTTCCGCGGCGGTGGAGAAATTTCCCGTTTCCGCGATGGCGACGAAGGTTCTCAATATGTCGTTATCCAGCAACGGCAGCGGCTGGCGGAAAGTCACGGTCATGGCACGCACCTTCAAATATTTTGATTTATAGATGGATATCATTTCGTTTGATTGAATGTCAACAAGCGCGCACCATCCGGGACATCGATTGACGGGGAGCATCGAGCCTCGTCGGCGGCGACTATAGAAATCGCAAACAGGATCGTGGTTCAGGAAAGGATCAAGACATGACCATGATACATTATCTACCGGTGGCGAACCGTTCCTCGCACCGTCCGTCATCCAGCGGCTGGCTTCATCGCCTGTCCGACCATGTTTCCACCCGTTATGCGGCATGGCGTCGCGAAAAAATGCTTCGTGCACTGGAAGCACTGCCTCCTGAAACATTGAAGGATATCGGATGGCCGACGACGGACAACAGCCGCATAAACGTCATCCGCAGATGACATTCAAACGATGGCTCGCAACGTTTTCAGATGTGCGAGCCATCCCCGCCAACCCGTCTAGTGCAAGGACGAGCGCGCAAAACAGCCTGCCTGTTTTACATGCGACACACCGCCTTTTTTTAAGACTTGTCGCAAAATTTGCATATTTCAAAAGCGATTTTTTGACAGCCCCGATTCCACGGCGTATTTTTCGTTAAAGATGTCGTAGGCAGGACATCCAGAAGACCAATTCCAAGAGAGGAATTGCGTATTCGCAACGGAGCACGGGCAAATGAGCAGGAACTCCCAGAAGAAACGCTCAATCGTCTTTTTTCTCATTCCGCAATTTACCATGCTGCCATTCGCTGCAGCGGTTGAAACGCTTCGCATCGCCAACCGAATGTTGGGCTATCAGGCCTATGAGTGGCGCCTCTCCTCGCTTGATGGCCAGAAGGTCATGTCATCAAGCGGCATCTGTCTGGAGGCCGACACCTGTCTTGCCGATGAGCGGCGTTACGTCAGCGGCGAAAACCGCCCGGAAATGGCGATCATCTGTTCGGGCATCGATGTGGACCAACACATCAACAAGTCCGTCAACGCCTGGCTGCGCGAAGCCTATAATCGTGGCATCGCCATAGGCAGCCTCTGTACCGCCGCCCATATTCTGGCACAGGCCGGCCTTTTGAACGGCAAGCGTTGCGCGATCCACTGGGAGAACCTGCCCGGTTTTTCCGAGGCCTTCCCGCAGGTGGAAGTCTATGCCGACCTCTTCGAAGTCGATAGCAACATCTACACCTGCGCCGGTGGCACGGCTTCGCTTGACATGATGCTGAGCCTGATCGGCCAGGATTTCGGTGAAAACCTCGTCAACCGCGTCTGCGAACAGCAATTGACCGACCGGGTGCGCAGCCCCAATGACCGTCAGCGCCTGCCGCTGCGCGCCCGCCTCGGCGTCCAGAACAGCAAGGTCCTGTCGATCATCGAATTGATGGAAGGCAATCTCGCCGAACCGCTGTCGCTGCTCGACATCGCCGACGCGGCCGATCTTTCGCGCCGGCAGGTGGAACGCCTCTTCCGCCAGGAGATGGGTCGCTCGCCCGCCCGCTATTATCTCGAAATCCGCCTCGACCGCGCCCGCCACCTGCTGGTGCAATCGGCCATGCCGGTGGTCGAAGTCGCCGTCGCCTGCGGTTTCGTCTCCGCCTCGCATTTTTCCAAGTGTTATCGCGAAATCTATAACCGCACCCCGCAGCAGGAGCGCGCCGAACGCAAGCTCCTGATCAGCGCATCGAGAATGGCTATGGCGAATCAGGCGGGTAAGGCCGCGCATTGAGAAGGCGGCTCTAACCTCTCAGGCGCGATCGTACGCGCCTGGCCTCAACCGGAAAACAGTTCACAAAAACGGCCGAACCGCATGACCAAGGTCCTCCGCCGTCATGCCGTCACCTGCCCTATGGCCGGCCTCTCCATGCAGCCAGACCCCGGCCGCAGCCGCTTCGAAGGCCGGCGTACCCTGCGCCAAAAGCGCGCCGATGACGCCGGCCAGCACATCGCCTGATCCAGCCGTAGCAAGGCTCGCTGGCGCATTGGTGTTGACCAGCGCCCGGCCGTCGGGTGCGGCAATCACCGTGTCCGCACCTTTATAGACCAGCACCGCGCCACTGCGCGCCGAGGCGATCTGCGCCCTTTCGATCTTGCTCAACATCTTGTCGGCGACAAGATCGGGAAACAGTCGCGCAAACTCTCCCTCATGCGGCGTCAGCACGAATTTGCCCGCGCCCGACCCGACGCGCGCAAACAGGGCCTCCCTATGATCGCTGAAAGCCGTAATTGCATCGGCATCCAGCACCACCGCCTTGTCTCCAAGCAGGGACACGTATTGCCGCGCCTTTTCGAGATCGCCGAAACCCGGGCCGAGAACGAAAGTGCCATGACGCCTATCATCCAGCCACGACCGCAGATCGTCGGCATCGTCCACCGGCGCGTTCATCACCGCCGTTAGCGTGACGGACAGCACGTCGAGCGCTTGCCTCGGCGCGGCGATGGTGACGATCCCCGCCCCCGCCTTCAGTGCACAAAGCGCGGTCATGCGGCTTGCACCCGTCGCATGGGCCGGGCCGGAAAACACGGTCAGGTGCCCGCGACGGAATTTGTGGGTTTCCATATCGGCATGAGGCAAGACATCCCGCCAGACCGGCGGGCTATTTTCCGCCACCGCTCCCGCGTGGGCATCGAGGATACGGGACGGAATGCCGATATCGAACACCTCGAGCGTTCCACAAAGCGCCCGCCCCGGCATCAGCAGATGACCCGGCTTGCGCGCCATGAAGGTCACCGTACGCTCAGCCCTGAACGATGCACCGAGAGGCACGCCCCGTCTGCCGCAGAGGCCCGAGGGCAGATCGACGGCGAGAACCGGCGCCTTCGCCTGCGTGACCGCCTCGATCACGCGGATAAGTTCCTGCGGAACATCGCGGGACAATCCAGCCCCGAATACCGCGTCGATCACCACGTCGCCCGAGAACGGCCTATAGTCGCCGAGCGGCAGCGGCGTCACGCCGCTTCGCTGGAATGCCGTCCGCGCATCGCCCCTGAGCGCGCCGACATCGCCGAGATGATGAACCGCGACGACCGCTCCGCTGTGCAAAAGCGCCCGCGCCGCCACATAACCATCGCCGCCATTATTGCCGCCGCCGCAGAGCACTACGAAACGCAGCGCCTGCGGATAGTGCCGCAACGCGGAAGAGGCGACCGCCTGACCCGCCCGCTCCATCAGATCATAGAGCGGAATGCCGGACTGCCCGGCCGCCGCATCGACAAGCGCCATCGTAGCAGGATCGAAAAGGGAAAACGGAGACAGGAATTTCATGCCCGATCATCCCTTCAAAACGCCGAAAAGGCAATCGATACAAAAATAAGCAATTTTGTGCGATGAAATAATAATCAAATGCATAAAATATAGACAATCAATCCGAGCCACATCTGCGCGCCTTCAAATATCAAGGATTCCTAAAATAATACAAATGCGCATAAATGCTGGTCGATTTTTCGGGTTTCGGCGAGAAATTGGCTGGAAAAGCGCAAAAAGCGAATGCATTTTGTGCCGGAAGGCCGGGGGATCGAAGTTTTTTCTTCAAGCCCGCTTCCGATCTGGCACAATACGTGCATTCTTGTGGCAGAGCGGGAGTTACCTGCTTTAACGGGAGAAGCGGAGAGATATTTTCTCATGAAAAAGATCGAAGCGATCATTAAGCCTTTCAAGCTCGATGAAGTGAAGGAAGCCCTTCAGGAAGTCGGACTTCAGGGAATCACGGTCACGGAAGCAAAAGGCTTTGGTCGTCAGAAGGGACACACGGAACTCTACCGCGGTGCGGAGTACGTTGTGGACTTTTTGCCGAAAGTGAAAGTCGAAGTCGTATTGGCGGATGAGAATGCGGAAGCCGTCATTGAGGCGATCCGCAATGCGGCCCAGACAGGACGTATCGGCGACGGAAAGATTTTTGTTTCCAATGTCGAGGAAGTCATCCGCATCCGTACCGGTGAAACAGGCGTTGACGCCATATAATCAAGAACGTCCCGAGCCGGGGAGGCTTGGGTTTTCACCTCGTCATCATCACACTCAAGGAAAATGTTTAAATGACGACCGCAAACGATATCTTGAAGCAGATCAAGGATAACGACATCAAGTTCGTGGACCTGCGCTTTACCGACCCCAAGGGCAAGCTGCAGCACGTCACCATGGATGTTGTCTGTGTGGACGAAGACATGTTCGCCGATGGCGTCATGTTCGACGGCTCCTCGATCGCCGGCTGGAAGGCCATCAACGAGTCCGACATGGTGCTGATGCCCGATCCGGCCACCGCCCATATCGATCCGTTCTTCGCCCAGTCCACCCTCGTCGTCCTTTGCGACATTCTCGACCCGGTCTCGGGCGAAGCCTATAACCGCGACCCGCGCGGCACCGCCAAGAAGGCCGAAGCTTACCTTAAGGCATCCGGTATCGGCGACACGGTTTTCGTCGGCCCCGAGCCGGAATTCTTCGTCTTCGACGACGTGAAGTACAAGGCAGACCCCTACAACACCGGCTTCAAGCTGGATTCGTCGGAACTGCCCTCCAACGACGACACCGATTACGAGACCGGCAACCTCGGTCACCGCCCGCGCGTCAAGGGCGGTTATTTCCCGGTTCCGCCGATCGACAGCCTGCAGGACATGCGCTCCGAAATGCTGACGGTTCTGGCCGAAATGGGCGTCGTCGTCGAAAAGCACCACCATGAAGTCGCTTCTGCGCAGCACGAGCTGGGCGTGAAGTTCGACACCATGGTCTCCAGCGCCGACAAGATGCAGATCTACAAGTATGTCGTGCACCAGGTCGCCAATGCCTATGGCAAGACGGCAACCTTCATGCCGAAGCCGATCTTCGGCGACAACGGTTCGGGCATGCACGTTCACCAGTCCATCTGGAAGGGCGGCAAGCCGACCTTCGCAGGCGATGAATATGCCGGCCTCTCCGAGACCTGCCTCTATTACATCGGCGGTATCATCAAGCACGCCAAGGCGATCAACGCCTTCACCAACCCGACCACCAACTCCTACAAGCGTCTGGTGCCGGGTTATGAAGCGCCGGTTCTGCTCGCCTACTCCGCGCGCAACCGCTCTGCTTCCTGCCGTATCCCCTTCGGCTCCAACCCGAAGGCAAAGCGCGTCGAAGTCCGCTTCCCGGATCCGACCCAGAACCCCTATCTCGGTTTTGCGGCCATGCTGATGGCCGGCCTCGACGGCATCAAGAACAAGATCCACCCCGGCAAGCCGATGGACAAGGACCTTTACGACCTTCCTGCCAAGGAACTGAAAAAGATCCCGACCGTCTGCGGCTCGCTGCGCGAAGCGCTCGAAAGCCTCGACAAGGATCGCAAGTTCCTGACCGCTGGCGGCGTGTTCGACGACGACCAGATCGACTCGTTCATCGAACTGAAGATGCAGGAAGTCATGCGTTTCGAAATGACCCCTCACCCGGTCGAATTCGACATGTACTACTCGGCCTGATCGGCCCTGCGAGCGCTCTACAGGAGCGCTCGATCCATCTCGGCGGTTTTCCCCGGAAAGCCGCCGTTTTCTTTTGGAACCCAGCCATCATTGCGAAGAATGTCGAACAAGCCAGCCTCTCAGCAAACGCGCCTCACGGACTGGCTTATCTTTCTGGCGGTGCCGTTCTTTTTCTCCAGCAATGTCATTTTCGGCCGTGGCGTCGTCGGCGAAGTCTCGCCTTTCATCGCCGCCTTCATTCGCTGGATCGGCTCGACCCTCATCATCGCCCCCTTCATGATCGCGGACTGGCGCAACTGCCTTGCTTTCGTGCGGCGGAAAACCCTGCTCTGGCTCGTCCTCGGCATTCTGGGCATGGGAATTTGCGGCGGCGTGGTCTATTGGGGGCTGACCATGACGACGGCCGCCAACGGCACACTGATCTATACGACGTCGTCGCTGTTCATCATCCTGTTCCAGCGCGTCTTTCAGGGCCGCCCGATCCGCAGGCTCGAAGTGGCTGGCATGGTCATCGCCTTTGCCGGCGTGGCGGCCATCGTGCTGAAGGGCGATGTGTCCGCCCTCTGGCGCCTGAATTTCAACATTGGCGATTTCGCGATCCTGACCGCAGCCATCTGCTTTGCGATCTACTCGCTGCTGCTGCGCGATCCCGCCGCGCGACAGATGGCCTCTTTCAGCCTTTTCGGCCTGATCGCCTTTTCCGGCGCGCTCGTGCTTCTGCCGCCGGCGGCGCTGGAACTGGCGCAGGGCGGCATGTTGCCCGCCACCCCAATGGCCTGGGCCAAGATCGGAGGCATCATCCTGTTCGCCTCACTCTTGGCCTTTTATTGCTTCACCCATACCGTACGCGTCTTCGGTCCCGCCACGGCGGGGGTCACGCTTTATATGATGCCGCCGGTCTCGATCCTCATGGCCACGCTGTTCCTCGGGGAGACCTTCGAGGCCTATCACGCGGTGGGAATTGTGCTGGTCACCGGGGGCGTCATTCTGGCCACCGCGCCGATCGGCAGAAGACGCTGAGCCGGCCGGCAGACAGCCTCAAACCGCTAGGTCTTGATATTTCGCATTACGCACCCAACTAGTATTGGGAAAGGAAGTTCATGCCATGAAACAAAGAGACGCAAAATTCACGCTTGGCGAGATCGTTCGCCATAAGGTGTTTCCGTTCCGCGGTGTGGTGATCGACGTGGACCCGGAATATGCCAATACCGAGGAATGGTGGAACGCCATCCCCGCGGAAATCAGGCCGGATCGCGACCAGCCCTTCTATCATCTTCTGGCTGAAAACGAAGAGACTGAATATGTCGCTTACGTTTCCGAACAGAACCTCGTCCATGACGAAAACGAGACGCCGCTGAGAAATCCCAATATCGGCCGCATCTTCGACAAAGCACCGAACGGCGAATGGCGACCGAAAATGTCGACGGCGCATTGACGCCGCGCCAACTTTCTCCCGCCCTCCCCGGAACATAAAAAAACCGGTCTGTCGCCAGACCGGTTTTTCTGTTCCTGAAGCTTACGCTGCAATCAGGGCTTCGGCGCGCCCTTGGCGGCGTCCTGTGCGGCTTCCAGCTTCTTGCGGGCCTCTTCAGCCTTCTTCTGCATGCCTTCCTGCAAGCTGCGCTGGCTTTCGGCAAGCTGCGACTGCGAGATGGCCGGACCGTCAAAAGCGCCGGTGAAACCGGTGAGCGCGATCTTGATGGGGTTCGGTGCGCGGCGGAAGTTGATGGAGGTGAAGACCACCTCGTTGCCCTTCTTCAGCGAAGCGATCATGGCGTCCGTCAGCGGAACTTCGGCCGTGCACTTGTCGGGCAGGCAAACGGCGTAATCGAGCTTCTGGCCCTTGCCGCCGTCGATCTGCATCATCACGCCCGGAGGGATGAGACGCGCGGTGGGGACCGAGACCTGCAGCAGCTTACGGTTGACCTTACCTTCAACGGTAATGAGGCCGACAGCCGTGATCATCTGGCCGTTCTGGGCAAGAACCACGTTCTGCACGACGCAGACGTCGTTGTCTTCCTGCTTGGAGCAGGTCTTGAACCAGCCGAGCGGCGGAGCGCCAGCGCCCTGAGCGGCGGGAGCAGCATCCTGCGCCTGCGAGATTGCCGGAGCAGACATTGCGCCGAGAGAAAGGACCAGAGCGGACAGAGCTGTCCGGGTGAATGTGTTTGCCTTGTGCATCATAAGAGTTCCGTCTCCTGAATGTCTGCCAGAACAGAACCGCAAGATCCTGTTCGCCGATGGCGGTATCCTTCTGCCCGTTCAACTGTCGTTTAAATGAGGCAAATGCGTGACCCGTCTCTTCCGGCCACCCTGTTACATGCCGATCGCGGCGATATCCAGCACTTCTTTAACTTTTTCTTGAGCGGACCCAAGATTTCCCGCACTCGCATGGGTCCTGCAATGTCCCTGTGCTACATATCTGCCAGAATCATGACGATAAACCATCGTAACGATCATCGGACGGATAGTTAGACAGGATAATGACATGCGCAACCTTGCGGCCCTCATCCCCGCATTGTTCCTTTTGGGATCATCCGTGCTTCCAGCTGGGGCAGCGCAGGCACAGCCGCTACACGGCATCTCCATGCATGGCACGCCTGCCCTTCCTGCCGATTTCCGGCACCTGCCCTATGTCAATCCGGACGTGAAAAAAGGCGGTCGCATTTCCTACGGCGTGGTGGGCACCTTCGACAGCCTCAATCCCTTTGTTCTCAAGGGAATGCGCACCACGGCGCGTGGTGTCTGGGACCCGGAATTCGGCAATCTGCTTTACGAGCCGCTAATGCTGCGCTCGAGCGACGAGCCCTTCAGCCTCTATGGCCTGCTTGCAGAAACGGTGGAATGGGACGATGAGCGCAGCTTCGTTCAATTCAACATCAATCCAAGGGCGAAATGGTCGGATGGTCAGCCGGTCACACCTGACGATGTGATTTTCAGCTTCAACCTGCTTAAGGACAAAGGCCGCCCGCCTTTCAACAGCCGCCTCGACGGCGTGGCCAAGATGGAAAAAATTGGCGATCGCAGTGTGCGCTTCACCTTCAACGACAAGGCCAACCGCGAAACCCCGCTCATTCTCGCCTCCTCCACGCCGATCCTGCCGAAACATGCGACCGATGCGGAAAAATTCGAACAGGCGGGCCTTGGCGATGTTATCGGCTCCGGCCCCTACCGAATCAAAACGCTGCGCCCGGGTGAACGAATCATCTGGGAGCGAAACCCCGATTACTGGGGCAAGGATATTCCCGGCAAAGTCGGCTTCGATAATTACGACGAAATCAGCATCACCTATTTCCTTCAGGTCACGACCATGTTCGAGGCCTTCAAGAAGGGCGATATCGACATCTACCCAGAGGGTGACGCCATCAACGGCACCTCCGACACCTCCCATTGGGGCCAGGCTTATAATTTCCCGGCCGTCCATCGCGGCGATATCGTCAAGGACGTGTTCCAGCCGCGCCTGCCGACCGGCATGTTCGGCTTCGTCTTCAATACACGACGTCCCGTCTTCGCCGACGAGAAGGTGCGCGAGGGCCTCACCTATGCGTTCGATTTCGAGTGGATGAACAAAAACATCCTCGGCGGCTCCTTCAAGCGCACCCAAAGCTACTGGCAGAATTCGCCGCTCGGCGCTTACGGCAACGCCGCCGACGAGCGCGAGCTGGCGCTGCTGGGCGACGCAGCGAAGACCATGTCGCCGGAACTGCTGGCCGGCACCTACGCCCTGCCCGAAACCGACGGCACGGGTGCCGACCGCAAGGTGCTGAAGATGGCCGTCGACAAGCTGAAAGAGGCTGGTTACAGCATCAAGAACGGTAAGATGTCCGATGCCAATGGGCGCCAGCTCGCCTTTGAGATCATGACGCAGAACCCGGCGCAGGAACGCATCGCGCTTGCCTATCAGCGTTCGCTGAACCTGATCGGCGTCGCGATGGGCATCCGCTCCGTCGATGACGGACAATACCAGTCCCGCTCGAACAGCTTCGATTATGACATGATCATCCGCTCCCTGCCCTCGTCGCTTTCGCCTGGTATGGAGCAACTGAACCGCTGGAATTCGCTTTCGCGTGATGCGCAGGGGAGCTTCAACTATGCGGGTGTTGCCAATCCCGACATAGACCGGATGATAGAGGCGCTGTTGCAGGCCCGCTCGACGGAAGACTTTCAGGCAGCCGTGCGCGCCTACGACCGCCTGCTTGTGGCCGGCCATTATATAATTCCGCTCTATTACATCGGCGCCCAATGGATCGCACGCTGGAAATATATCGACCGCCCGGATATGACACCAATACAGGGCAATCAGAAACAGACCTGGTGGGACGCGCGGGCGCAATAACCTGCCCCCGTCAGGTCGATCATATAAGGAACCTCAGCCATGGAACGAATCGTTGTTGACGTCGTATCGGACATGGTCTGCCCGTGGTGTTACCTCGGCAAGGCGCGGCTGGATCTCGCCATTGCCGAAGTGCAGGATGAAATCAGCGTCGACGTGAACTGGCGTCCCTACCGCCTCAATCCGGACTACCCACCGGAAGGCGTCGACCAGAAAGCCGCTCTCGAGGAAAAGCTCGGCAAGGAGCGCCTGGAACAGGCCCATGCCACCCTGGTGCAACTCGGCAAGGAAGTCGGCATCAATTACGATTTCGACGCGATCGAGATCGGGCCGAACACGCTCGACGCACACCGCCTGTCGCTTTGGGCCCATTCTGAAGGCCGCGATCTCCAGGAGAAGGTCGTGACCGGCCTTTTCAAGGCCAATTTCGAGGAAGGCCGCAATATCGGCGATCATGCTGTGCTGACAGACATTGCCGCAAAGGCTGGCATGGACGCGAAAGTGGTCGAGCGGCTGCTCGCCTCCGACGCGGACAAGGATACGATCGTTGCCGAAATCGACGCTGCGCAGCAGATGGGCGTCGCCGGCGTACCCTTCTTCATCATCGACCAGAAATACGCCATAAGCGGTGCACAAACGCCTGACATCCTGATTGCTGCATTGCGGGATATTGCAAAAATCAAGGCGGACGAGCATAGATCGATGAACTGACGGCCAAACCACCGGCGGTTTTCTGCAACTCGATTTTCCGCCGGTGTTTCCGTGTCCGACCAGACCCTGAAAGGCATTCTGCTCGCCTTTGCCGCCTTCGCTGCCTACGCCTGGAGCGATGCGAGCGTTAAACTCATAGAAGGCCAGATTTCGCCGATCGAATCGGTCTTTTTCGGCGCCGTGTTCGGCCTCGTCGCCCTGCCATTCATCCGCAAGCGCAATGACAGCTGGCTGGATGTGGTGAAGACGACAAACCGGCCCTTGTGGATCATCCGCTTTTTTGCCGCCGGCACGGGTGCCGTCGGCAGCGTGACCGCCTTTACCCATCTTTCCATGGCCGAAGCCTTCGCGCTGATCTTCCTGCTGCCTTCCTTCGTCACCATCATGTCGGTGGTGTTCCTGAAAGAACAAGTGGGCATCAAGCGCTGGTCGGCCGTCATCATCGGTTTCCTCGGCGTGCTGGTCATCCTGCGTCCGGGCTTCCGCGAACTCGGCATCGGCCATCTCGGCGCCATCATAGGCGGCTTCAGCGGCGCGCTCAGCATTGTCATTTTCCGCGCCATGGGCCCGTCGGAAAAGAATGTCTCGCTTTATGGTGCTGGTGTGCTCGGCTGTCTCACCATAAGCGGCATCGCCATGGTCCCGACCTTCATCATGCCAGCCGGCGAGCAATGGCTGCTGCTGGCGGGATACGGCCTGCTCGGCGCGCTCGGCAACGTGCTGGTCATGTATGCCGCCCAATATGCGCCGGCCGCGATGATCGGCCCGACGCAATATAGCCAGATGCTCTGGGCCATCCTGTTCGGTTATCTGATATTCGGCGACCGTATCGACGGATGGATGCTGATCGGCATCGCCCTCATCGTCGGCTCCGGCCTGTTGACGCTGATCCGTGAAAAACAGAGAAAAGTACCGCTTCCCGCCTCGATTGCGGCTACCGACCAGAATGTGGCTGTTGGCATCACCCCGGAAGACAGCCGCTAGCTAAAAACATGCAAAAACCGACGACGCTCTGCACACCGCCGGTCTGCCAGTCGATCAATCGCAAACCCTGACCCGATACATGTCACCCCAGGCATTCTGCCTCCAAGCCACATGGCAGCGCGGATAAACCGGCGGGCCATAAGCCGGCGCAGCGTAGACGGGTGGACCGTAAGCCGGCGCGTAATAGGCGGGGCTGTAAGCGTAGCCCGGGTGTCTTGCCCCGGCGATAAGCGCTCCGCCGATGATCGTGCCTGCGATGCCGGCGGCAAGGCCGCGGCCGAAATTATTGCGCGCTTCCGCCTGACTGGTGGTGGCAATTGTGGTGCCCGCAATTGTCAAAGCAACCAGACCAGCGGTGGCAAACCTGTTGATATTGGTCAACATCGTCCTGCTCCTTCATCACCCGGCGGCTTCACGATCCGCCGCACCGGGTATGAGGCAAAGATTACGCCCGCAAAGACTACCGGCGCATGTCCGTTTCGTTACATCGCGGTAATTCTCGCTGAGCCTTGCGGGCTGGGTTTTCCGAGGATTGGCCATTTGTTAGCGGGCCGAAGGTGGGTGGGGTTTACCCCCCTCTGCCCTGCCGGGCATCTCCCCCTCAAGGGGGGAGATCGATCTGCGGCTAGGTTTCGCCCCTCTCAACGTTTGAGGATGAAGCGAGGAAAGGGCCTCCTGCCGATCTCCCCCCTTGAGGGGGAGATGCCCGGCAGGGCAGAGGGGGTAAACCCCACCCACCTTCGGTCAGTTGTCGAACGGGCACCCCCTGAAGCTCAAATCTACGACCGAGCCAGTTCCGCAAGCTGCGTCATGATCATTGCCGCACCCGTCAGCCGCTTTTCCGGCGTCGGCAGATCGCGGTTCAGGAACAGGCTGTGATCGGGGCGGATTTTCGCCATCGATCCCTGCTTGCCGATGTAACCGACCAGCGCGCCCGGATTCGGGAATTCCTTGTTGCGGAACTGCACGACAACGCCCTTCGGCCCGGCATCCAGCTTCTCGACATTGGCAATGCGGCAGAGAGACTTGATGTAGACGATCTTGAGCAGATGCTGCACCTCTTTCGGCAGCGGGCCGAAACGGTCGATCATTTCCGCGCCGAAACCGTCGATCTCGCTGATGTCGGCAAGCTCGCCAAGGCGGCGGTAAAGCCCCATGCGCAGATGCAGATCGGGAACATAATCTTCCGGAATCATGACCGAGGTGCCGACCGAGATTTGCGGCGACCAGCCGCTATCCTGCACCTGCTCATCGCCCTTCACTTCGGCAACCGCCTCTTCCAGCATCTGCTGGTAAAGCTCGAAACCGACTTCCTTGATATGGCCGGATTGTTCCTCGCCGAGCAGATTGCCCGCACCGCGAATATCGAGGTCGTGGCTCGCCAGCTGGAAGCCGGCGCCCAGCGTATCGAGCGACTGCAGCACCTTCAGCCGCCGCTCGGCCATCGTCGTCAGCACCTTGTTGACCGGCAGGGTGAAGAGCGCGAAGGCGCGCACCTTGGACCGGCCGACGCGGCCGCGTAGCTGGTACAGTTGGGCGAGGCCGAACATATCGGCGCGATGCACGATCAGCGTGTTGGCAGTCGGCACGTCAAGGCCGGATTCGACGATGGTGGTCGACAGCAGCACGTCATATTTGCCGTCGTAGAAGGCATTCATGATGTCTTCCAGTTCGCCCGCCGGCATCTGGCCGTGCGCCACCGCTACCTTCAGCTCCGGCACATCCGATTGCAGGAACGCGTGAATGTCGGCAAGATCGGCAAGACGGGGGCAGACGTAAAAGCTCTGGCCGCCTCGATAATGCTCGCGCATCAGCGTCTCGCGGATCACCAGCGGATCAAACGGCGAGATGAAGGTGCGCACCGCCATGCGGTCCACCGGCGGTGTGGTGATGAGCGATAGTTCGCGCACGCCTGTCATGGCAAGCTGCAAGGTGCGCGGAATGGGCGTTGCAGAAAGCGTCAGCACATGCACATCGCTCTTCAGCTCCTTCAGGCGCTCCTTGTGCTTCACGCCGAAATGCTGCTCTTCATCGATGATGAGCAGGCCGAGATTGGCAAAACTGATGCCCGCACCCAGCAGCGCATGGGTGCCGACGACGATATCGGTCTTGCCATCAGCCACTTCCTTTTTCGTCAGCGTCAGTTCCTTGGAGCCGACAAGGCGCGATGCCTGCTGCACCCGGATGGGCAACCCGCGGAAACGTTCCGAGAAAGTGCGGAAATGCTGGCGCGACAGCAGCGTCGTCGGCACCACCACCGCCACCTGCACGCCATTCATGGCGGCAAGGAAAGCGGCGCGCAGGGCCACTTCTGTCTTGCCGAAACCGACGTCGCCGCAGATGAGCCGGTCCATCGGCCGGCCGGCACCGAGATCCTCGCGGATGGCTTCGATGGCGTTCAGCTGGTCTTCCGTCTCGTCATAGGGGAAACGGGCGGCGAATTCGTCATAAAGCCCATCCGGCGCTGTCAGCACCGGCGCATGGCGCACCAGACGCGCGGCCGCAATGCGGATAAGCTCATCGGCCATGTCGAGCAGGCGCTTCTTGAGCTTGGCCTTGCGCATCTGCCATGCGCCACCGCCAAGCTTGTCGAGCTGCGCTTCCGCCGCATCGGAACCGTAACGGGACAAAAGATCGATGTTTTCAACCGGCAGGAACAGCTTGGCGTCATCGGCATAATGCAGTTCCAAACACGCACGCGGCGCACCCGCCGCCTCGATGGTCCGCAGGCCGACGAAACGGCCTATACCATGTTCGGCATGGACGACCAGCGAGCCCTCGTCCAGCCCGGCCACTTCCGAGATGAAATCGGCACCGCGCTTGCGACGCTTCGAGCGACGCACCATACGGTCGCCGAGAATATCCTGCTCCCCGATGACGGCAAGGTTTCCAGTCTCGAAACCCGCTTCGAGGCTCAGCACCGCCGAGGCCGCCTCGCCCTTGCCGAGCTTCTCCACCTCTTTCAGCGAGGTGACCGGCTTGATCTTCTCAAGCCCGTGCTCGTTCAGCACCTGCAACAACCGGTCGAGCGAACCTTCCGACCAGCCGGTGATCAGCACCTTCCAGCCCTTGGCGCGGCGTTCGGCAATGTGCTTCACGGCCAGATCGAAAACATTGACCCGTTCTTTGCTCTCGCCTTCGGTTGGCGGACGCGCCCAGCGCGGACCGACATGGGCATCGAGCGTCGCGACCGGGCGGCCTTCGCTGTCCTGCTCGTTGAAGGGCGTGAGACGCACCGCATTGACGGCAGCAAGCGCGGCATCGAAGCTCTTGCCGTCGAGATAAAGCTGGCCGGGCGAAACCGGCTTGTAGGGCGCACCCTGCGTCGAGCCCTTGGTTTCGCCGGAGCTGCGGCGCGCATCGTAATAATCGAGCACCAGCTTGGAGCGTTCTTTCGCCGCCTCCCGCGCCGTATGATCGGTGACGATGCGGAAATCCTTCAGATAATCGAAAGCGGTCTCCAGCTGCTCATAAAACAGTGGCAGCCAATGCTCCATACCGGCATAACGGCGGCCTTCGGAGACAGCCTGATAAAGAGCATCGTCACGCGTCGCCGCGCCGAACAGCGACAGGTAATTCTTGCGGAACCGGCTGATCGTATCCGGCGTCAGCGTCACTTCGCTCATCGGGTTCAGATCGAGCGAGCGCGCCTGGCCGATGGTACGCTGGCTGGCCGGATCGAAGGTGCGGATGCTTTCCAGCGTATCGCCGAAGAAATCGAGCCGCACCGGTTCTTCCGTGCCCGGCACGAAGACATCGAGAATGCCGCCGCGCACGGCGAACTCGCCCACCTCACGCACCGTTGCCACCCGGTCGAAACCGTTGCGCTCCAGCCGCGCGGCAATCTCCTCCATGCGAATCTGGTTGCCGGGGCGCGCCGAAAAGCCCAGGCTTTCGATAATGTCGCGTGGCGCCATCTTCTGCAGCATGGCGTTGACGGTGACCAGCACGATGGCCGGATGCGGCTTCTTGGCGTGAGAGATCAGACCGGAGAGCGCCGCCAGCCGGCGCGCAGAGGTGTCGGCGCTCGGTGACACGCGGTCATAGGGCAGGCAGTCCCAGGCCGGCAGCGTCATAACAGGAATATCCGGTGCGACGAAACCGAGGATCTGTTCGAGATCGGCGACCCGCTGGCCGTCCGACATCACATAGGCCACCGACGTGCCCGCCCGTGCCATGTCAGCAAGCAAAAGGGCTTCCATGCCTGATGGTACGTTTCCGATGGTCAGCGGCGTATCGGCCGACGACACCAGCTTTGCATCGAATCCGGCTATCATATTCTCAGGCTTTCAGGGTGTCAGTGGTGACGAGATCGAAATCGGGACGGTAGGAGGCGATCTTCTCGAACAACGGGGTCTGGAATTTTTCCGGTATGGCAAGCGCGCCGGTCACCATCTTGACGAGGTCGTTATCCTCTTCCGCCATGATGACTTCCAGCTCATCGAGCTGCTCATCGGAAAGCCCGGCAATATTGTCTTCCGCGAATTGCCCGAGCACCAGATCCATCTCGCGAATGCCCCGGTGCCAGCAGCGGTAAAGAATCCGCCGGCGTCTCGGATCGAGGTCGGCACTCGTGCGCACCAGTCCAGTCATCGCATTCACCTTTCGGTTGATTAATCAACAAATTGTTGACTGCGACCTCCTATAGAACAGGAGGCGAACGCTTGGGAACCGGTTTTTATCGAAATAATGCCGAAGTAGTGAAAATCTGCCGGTGATAACCCGCCTTTGTGACCAGCGAAGTCTTGCATAAGCCGCCCCCTTCCCCGATTTTGCTGACCCATGCGCCCGGCCATTCTCGATCCGCTGTTTGCCTCCGTCGCCACCCTTGCCGGTGTGGGGCCGAAGCTTGCCGATCTTCTGGCCAAGCTCTTGAGCCGGGAAAGCGCCGACGACACCCGCGTGATCGATCTCCTGTTCCACGCGCCATCCAACGTCATTGACCGCCGCAACCGCCCCGGCATTGCGCTGGCCAGCCCCGGCGCCATTGTCACCATTCAGGGACGCGTCGACCGCCACCAGCCGCCACCGCCGGGAAACCGCTCCGCGCCTTATCGCGTCTTCCTGCATGACGAGACCGGCGAACTGGCGTTGACCTTTTTCCGCGCCAAGGGCGACTGGCTGTCCAAGGCCCTGCCCGTCGATGAAGAGGTTCTCGTCAGCGGCAAGGTGGACTGGTTTAACGGCCGCGCCTCCATGGTGCATCCGGATTTCATGGTGAAGCTTTCCGAGGCGGAAAACCTGCCTCTGGTGGAAGCGGTCTATCCCATGACCGCCGGTCTATCGCCCAAGGTGCTGCGCCGCGCCATCGAGGGCGGGCTGTCAAAGCTGCCGGCCTTCCCGGAATGGATCGACGAGACGCTCAAGACCAGGCAGGGTTTCGGCGATGTTGCTTCGAGCTTCCGTGAACTGCACGATCCGCGCGACAGCGCCGATATCGAACCGCAGGCCCCGGCGCGCAGGCGGCTCGCCTACGACGAATTCCTCGCCGGACAGCTGTCACTGGCGTTGGTGCGCCAGCGACTGCGCAAGGTGGCGGGCCAGCCGATCCGCGCCAAGGGTGATGTCGCCGCAAAAATCCTGTCTCAGCTGCCCTTCTCGCTGACGGCGAGCCAAAGCGCTGCGGTCAAGGATATCCTGACCGACATGGCCGGCGAAGACCGCATGTTGCGGCTGCTGCAGGGCGATGTCGGTGCGGGCAAGACGCTGGTGGCGCTGATGGCCATGGCGACTGCGGTCGAGGCCGGCGGACAGGCGGTGCTGATGGCGCCCACCGAAATCCTCGCCCGCCAGCATTACGCCACCATCTCCAAACTCGCTCAGGCAGCCGGCATCACCGTCGAAGTGCTGACCGGCCGCACCAAGGGCAAGGAGCGCCGCGAGATCGAGGAGCGGGTGGCCTCGGGCGAAGCGCAGATCGTCATCGGCACCCACGCGCTGTTTCAGGACAGCGTGAGTTACAGGAACCTCGTGCTGGCCGTTGTGGATGAACAGCACCGTTTCGGCGTGCACCAGCGCCTGCGCCTCACCGCCAAGGGCATCACGCCGCATATGCTGGTCATGACCGCCACGCCCATTCCCCGCACACTGGTTCTGGCCGCCTTCGGCGATATGGACGTTTCCAAGCTCACCGAAAAACCGGCCGGCCGCAAACCCATCCAGACCGTGACGATCCCCACCGAACGCATCGGCGACATCGTCGAACGGCTGCGCGCAGCGCTAAAAGACGGCAAGAAGGCCTACTGGATTTGCCCGCTGGTGGAGGAGACGGAAGAATCCGACCTGATGTCCGCAGAAGAGCGGCATGCGGTTCTGTCGCAGATGCTTGGCGCCAATATCGGCCTCATCCACGGACGCATGAGCGGCCCGGAGAAGGATGCTGCGATGCTCGCTTTCAAGAGCGGCGAAACCCGGCTGCTGGTGGCGACGACCGTGGTGGAAGTCGGTGTCGATGTGCCGGATGCGACGATCATGGTCATCGAACATGCCGAACGTTTCGGTCTTGCTCAGCTTCACCAGCTGCGCGGCCGCGTCGGACGCGGCGACGAGGCTTCCACCTGTATCCTGCTCTACAAGGGCCCGCTCAGCGAAAACGGCCGCGCACGACTCTCCATCCTGCGCGACAGCGAGGATGGCTTCCTGATCGCCGAGGAGGATTTGAAGCTTCGCGGTGAAGGCGAGCTGCTCGGCACCCGCCAGTCCGGCACGCCGGGCTTCCGCATCGCCAGCCTCGAGGCCCATGCCGATCTTCTCGAAATCGCCCGCAAGGACGCAGCCTATGTCATCGAGCGTGATCCCGAACTGACAGGTCCACGCGGCGATGCCCTACGCACCCTGCTCTACCTGCACCGCCGCGACGAAGCGATTCGTTTCCTGCACGCTGGCTGAAAGTGAACGCCCATGAACATGATCGACCCGCGCCGCCCACCGCCCGCCTTCAGGAAAGGCTACGCGCTCTGCTCGCCGCAGAATATTCTGCAGCCCGAGACATTTGCGAAAAGCGAGAAAAAAGCCATCGGCAAGGCCTTCAAGAAACCAGGCCGCAAGAAGGCATGGACGGAGGCACTGGAACAGGGCTGGACCGTGCGGCTGGTCTATATGCGGCTTTTCGTTCCGGTTTTCCACGCGACCACGACGGGGACAGAGATGGACGATCTGGATGACGAGGATTGATCGGGGCGCCTGAGAAATAGTTTGGTTAAAGTGCCGACGGCCATCGCTGCGAGGTGTGAATAACCGTCAGGATTTCGATATCCCGGCCAACACGATAGGCAACGATGTAGGAAATGTCGGACAGCACGGCTTCCCGCGTTCCCTTAATGCGCCCGACCCGTCCCATAGCTGGTTGATCCACCAACATGTCGGCCGCTGACACAATACGGGAAATCACGCGGGCGGCAGCTGCAGGATTGTCCGTTTCGATATGCCTACCGATTTCATCGAGCCGTCGCAGCGCCCGCACAGTCCAGCGAATTCTCCGGTCGCTCATGACGGCCGAGCGGACTTTACATATTTCCCGACAATGTTTGCCAGATCGTCTTGCGTTCCAAACTCGCCGCGATCCGCTTCCGCCAAACCGGCCTCGATTTCCGCGAGCTGCCACTCTTCGCGAGCAACAAAGTCCTCAATCGCCCGTGCCGCCATGTAGGACCGCGAGCGATCAAGCTTTTCCGCCAGCTGTTCAAGCTTGTTGGCAACTTCGTCCGGCAAGCGCACCGTGAATGCAGTCATGGTTGCGACCTTTCGTGGTTCACTATGATTATCGGTGAACCATATTGGTTCGTCAACCGTGGGCATGAAAACTCAAGGGAGAACAGAGCAACGAACCCAGTGCGTCACAAATCCTCAAACCGGCGCAATCATTTTCGGCGGCGTGAAATCCGGGGCCACCAAACCGCCGGATATCAGCAGTTTCGCCGCATCTTCCGGCGTCATGTCCAGCATCACGATCTTGTCTTTCGGCACGAACAGCAGGAAGCCCGCCGTCGGCACCGGCGTGGGCGGCAGGAACACGGCGACCATCTGCTGGCCCATTTCGTTGAAACGATGGGCAAGCTCGCCCTTGGCCTCAGACGCGACGAAGACCATCGCCCAGGTGCCGGATGACGGAAACTCGATCAGGCCCACCTTCTTGAAGGAGTTCGAATGCTCTTTCAGAACGGATTCGAACAGCTGCTTGATGCTTTTATAGATCGGCCGCACCAGCGGCATGCGGTTGAGGATGGATTCGCCGACGCCGACGATCCATTTGCCGATCAGGTTGTTGCCCAGAAAGCCGATGAGTGTGATGCCGATGACGGCGATCAGCAGGCCGAAACCGGGGATCGCCACATCGAAATATTGCTCCGGATCGTAACGGGCCGGAATATAGGGCTTCACCCAGCTATCCGCCCATTGCAGGAAGCTCCACACCAGCCACATGGTGATGGTGACAGGCGCAAGGATCAGAACGCCCGTGAGGAAACTGTTGCGCAGGCGGGCTGCGAATGAAATTTTTACTGGAATATCGGTCATTTACCGTTCGGAATTAAGCGTTGTCGCCATCGAAACCCGGATGAAAACCGACAATGCCGGATGGAGTTCCACCATGCAAGCGAAGAACTGTGAAATATTCGTCAGGAATCCCTTCCGCATTCACCCCATCGACATGGCGAAAACCGAAGCGGCCATAGTAGTCCGGATCGCCCGCGACGACCACGCCGGAAGCATTCAGACGCTCCAGGGCGGCAAGCCCGTCCCGCACCAGCCTGGAGCCGACACCCTGCCCCTGCCGTTCCGGCGTTACGGAAAGCGGCGCAAGGCAGAACCAGCCGGTCTCGCCGCTGGTAAGCGTCACCGGCGAAAAGCCGACATGACCGATGATGCCTTCGCTGTCCTCGGCAACCAGTGAAACGGTGAGCGCACCTGCCCTGCGCAACCGCCCGACGATGAGATGCTCCGTCTTGTCGCTGTAATCGACGTCACGGAAGGCATCTTCCGTTACGCGAGCAATCGCCTCTTCATCACCCTGCCGCTCCGGCCGGACGATCATTCCACCGTGACCGACTTCGCCAGATTGCGCGGCTGGTCCACATCCGTGCCCATGAAGACAGCGGTGTGATAGGCAAGCAGCTGGATCGGCAGCGAGAAGACCATCGGCGCAATCAGCTCGTCGACATTGGGGAGCGTGATCGTCGCCATGGTGTCGAGCGTGGAGGCAGCAGCCCCCTTCTCATCGGTGATGAAGATGATGCGGCCGCCGCGCGCGGCGACCTCCTGCATGTTCGAAACGGTCTTTTCAAAGAAACGGTCATGCGGGGCGATGACGATAACAGGCATGTTCTCGTCGATCAGCGCGATCGGCCCATGCTTCAGCTCGCCGGCAGCATAACCTTCAGCGTGGATATAGGAGATTTCCTTGAGCTTCAAAGCACCCTCCAGCGCCAGCGGGAAGCTGGTGCCGCGGCCGAGATAAAGCACGTCCTTGAAGCGCGACAGATCGCGCGACAGCGCCTCGATCTGCGGCTGGATGAGGTTCAGCACCTTGCTCATGATGCGCGGCATCTCGATCAACTGCTGCACCAGCTCCTTTTCCTCGCCCGGCTTCAGCGTACCGCGCGCCTTGCCCGCGGCGATTGCCAAAGACGCGAGGACCGCAAGCTGACAGGTGAAAGCCTTGGTGGAGGCGACGCCGATCTCCGGGCCTGCAAGGATCGGGAAAATGGCGTCGGATTCCCGCGCGATGGTCGATTCCCGCACATTGACGATGGCGCCGATCTTGAGATCGTTTTCCTTGCAATAGCGCAGCGACGCCAGCGTATCGGCGGTCTCGCCCGATTGCGAGATGAACAGCGCCGCCTGGGACGGCTGAAGTGGCATTTCGCGATAACGGAATTCCGAGGCGACATCGATTTCCACCGGCAAGCGTGCATAACGCTCAAACCAGTATTTACCGATCAGGCCGGAAAGATAGGCCGTCCCGCAGGCGGAAATGGCAAGGCCGGAAAGCTTGGCGAAATCAATGGCCGTGTCGGCCTGCTTCACGGTCTTGGAGGCGAAGTCCACGTAATGGCTGAGCGCATGGGAAATGACTTCCGGCTGCTCGTAGATTTCCTTTTCCATGAAGTGGCGATGGTTGCCCTTGTCGACCACATAGGCCGTCGCCTGCGATATCTGCCGCTCGCGCTTCACCGGTTTGCCGGAGAAATCGATGATCTCAGCACCCTGCCGGGTCACGATGGCGCAATCGCCATCCACCAGATAGGTGATCTCATTGGTAAACGGCGACAGCGCGATGGCATCAGACCCCAGGAACATCTCGCCCCGACCGTAACCAACGGCAAGCGGCGGGCCGGAACGCGCCGAGAGAAGCGTGCCGGGATCGTCCTTGAACATCACCACCAGCGCATAGGCACCCGTCACGCGGTTCAGCATCTTTAGCATCGCCTCGCGATGGCCGAGACCCTCGCGGGTATATTTCGCCAGGAGCTGCGCCACCACTTCGGTATCGGTCTGGGTGGTGAAGCTCGCACCCTCGGCTGTCAGCTCCTCGCGCAGTTCGGCGAAGTTTTCGATGATGCCATTGTGGACCACGGCAACGCCATCGACGAAATGCGGATGGGCATTGGTTTCGTTCGGAACACCATGCGTCGCCCAGCGCGTATGGGCGATGCCGACCACACCCGGCAGCGGCTTTTCAGAGACCAGCTTCTCGAGATTGAACAGCTTGCCTTCCGCCCGGCGGCGATCCATCGCGCCATTGTCGATGGTGGCGACACCAGCCGAATCGTAACCGCGATATTCGAGACGCTTCAGCGCATCGACAAGCCGTTCAGCAACTGGCTGGGTTCCGACAATTCCGACAATTCCGCACATATATTTCTCCAGACGGCGATCTCTTCGCCGAAACTACTAACCGTTCCCGAACAATCCGCAATTATGGCGCCGGTCACTTTCGGTATCGTTTGGTAACGTCCGTCAGGACGACTTTTTATTCGCTTCCTTCAGCGCTTTTGCCCGCTCGCGCACCACGGTCGCGCGACCGGGTTTCACCTCCTGCCGTGCGCGCCCGAAAGCCAGGCCCTCAGCAGGCACGTCATTGGTGATGACGCTGCCGGAAGCGATATAGGCCCCCTCGCCAATGGTGACAGGTGCAACCAGCGACGAGTTCGAGCCAATGAAGCTGTTGGCCCCGATCCGCGTTTCCGCCTTGTTGTAACCGTCATAATTGCAGGTAATCGTGCCCGCACCGATATTGCTGCCCGCGCCGATGAAGGCATCGCCGATATAGGTCAGATGATTGACCTTGGCGCCCTCACCGATCTCAGCCTTCTTGACCTCGCAGAAATTGCCCACCTTGGCATTGGCGTGCAGGTTCGCGCCCGGACGCAGCCGCGCATAGGGACCAACGGCCGCGCCTTGCGCAACATACGCCCCTTCCAGATGCGAAAACGCATGAATGACGGCGCCCGGCTCAATGGTGACGCCGGGACCGATCACGACATTCGGTTCGATCAATACGTCCTGCCCGATCTTCGTATCGAAGGAAAGGAATACTGTCTCGGGCGCGACCATCGAGACGCCATCGACCATCAGCTCATGACGGCGGCGCTCCTGCCAGAGCTTCTCGATAAAGGCCAGTTCGGCACGGTTGTTGCAGCCGACCAGTTCCGTTTCGGGCGCATCGATGGCGACGGCGCGGCGGCCGAGGGAACGGGCGATCTCGACCACATCGGTCAGATAATATTCGCCCTTCACATTGCTGTTGCCGATGCGGTCGAGCAGATCAAGGGCGTTGCGGCCGTTGATGGCCATCAATCCGCTATTGCACCAGGTCACCTTACGCTCCGCATCGGTCGCGTCCTTCTCCTCGCGGATCGCGACAAGTTCGCCATCCTTGACCAGAAGCCGGCCGTAACCGGTCGGGCGGTCGGTATGGAAGCCGATGACGGCGACATCGGCGCCGGCGGCAATCGCCTCACGCGCCCGGTCGAGCGTTGCAGACGTGATGAGCGGGACATCGCCATAGGCAACGATGAGATCGTCAAAACCGCGTTCGATAGCTGCGCGTGCGGCAAGCACCGCATGGCCGGTGCCCTTGCGTTCCGTCTGCACGAAAGCTTCCACCTCAAGGCCCGGCAGGCTTGCGGCCGCAGCGACATTCTCGGCATCGCGCCCAACCACCAACGCCACCGTGCTGACGCCAGATCCAGCCACCGCCCCCACCACATGGGCGATCATCGGACGCCCGGCGACCGGATGCAGCACCTTGGATTTCGACGATTTCATGCGCGTGCTGTCGCCCGCTGCGAGAATAACGGCTAGAGAGCTGCGCTCCATAAGACCTCCAACACCACGTCACCGACCGCAGGACGGTCAGGACGGCGGCATATGTTTGACTTCACGCCGTCCGGCAAAACGAACGGGCGCATCGGTAATTTCATTCCGAAATTGCTATAACGGCGGCCCACTTAAGAAACCATGCAAATCTGCACCAAATTTCCGCACCGATTTTCATCAAACGTGATTGCAACGGTATCGCATCCCGTTCCCTCGGTCTGATTTATCGCCGTGGATTGCGGGCAGTGAATTCCAGCACCTGCTGGCGGCCGTTTTCGATCAGCCTTTCCATCTCGCGGCGCGCTGCACCCTCATCGCGCAGGCGAAACGCCTCCACGAGCCGCAGATGCGAGGCGGACACGTCGGAAATCTCATTGGGATCGGTTTCCGGGTTGCTCATCCGGAAAATGCCCACCAGAGCCGCCTTTATCAGCGAACCGACGGTGCGCATGAACGGATTACCGGACATTTCGGTGATGAGCACATGGAAATTCATATCCGCAAGCGCGCGCTTTTCCTTGGAATAGGCCGTATTGCCCATCTCGTTGGCGTAAGCGGCGAGCTTGGCGATATCGGCGTCCTGCGCCCTGATGGCAGCGAGCCCCGCGCCATAGGGCTCGAAGGCCTGACGGATATCGTAAAGATGCAACAGAAACTCGTCGCTGACGCCAGCCTCGAAATGCCAGAGCAGCACCTCGCTGTCGAACATGTTCCAGCTTTCGCGCTCCGTCACCCGGGTGCCGATCCGCGCCTTGGGGGAAATCATACCCTTGGCGGTCAGCGTCTTCATCGCTTCGCGCAGCACTGTGCGCGATACTTTCAGGCGGTCCATCAGCTCGGCATCGCCCGGCAGTATATCACCCGTCTTGAAGACGCCGGACACGATATCGAGACCGAGCTTGTGAACGACCTGTGCATGATTTGTCCGCAGCTTTCGAAAACCGATCGCCGCATCGAGCATTCCGCGCTGCAAGTGCCATATCCTTCCGTTCGGTTGGCGATCTTGAAAAAATCGCGCCAGACGTGTGTATCTCAAGTCAGATTATAGTGAAAAACATCAAGTTGCATGAAAAGCAAAGGTAAACTTCATCCCTGCAATAAAACGCGTGAAAATAAGCAAGGCCGCACATGACATATGTGCGGCCTTGCTTCAGTAACGATGGCTAAAAAGCATTATTGGGGCAGCTTGTCGTCCACACCGGCGACGTAGAAATTGAGGCCGAGCAGAACGCCGTCCTCGGCCTTCTCACCCGCCTTCAGCCATTCCGAACCGTCCTGCTTCTTCACCGGACCGGTGAAGGGATGCAGCTCGCCCGACTTGATCTTGGCTTCGGTGTCTTCAGCCATCTTCTTCACGTCATCAGGCATGTTGGTGTAAGGCGCCATGGTCAGGATGCCGTCCTTCAGGCCGTCCCATACCGATTCGGACTTCCAGGTACCATCGAGAAGAGCCTGCGTGCGCTTGATGTAGTAGGCGCCCCAAGTGTCCTTGATGGCGGTAAGCTGCGTCTTCGGACCGGCCGCGATCATGTCGGACGCCTGACCGAAGGCCTTGATGCCGCGTTCTGCGGCAACCTGCATCGGCGCGGTGGTGTCGGTGTGCTGGGTCAGAATATCGACGCCCTGGTCGATCAGCGCCTTGGCGGCATCGGCTTCCTTGCCGGGGTCGAACCAGGTGTTGGCCCAGACGACCTTCACCTTGAAGTCCGGATTAACGGACTGCGCGCCGAGCACGAAGGCGTCGATGCCCATCACCACTTCCGGGATCGGGAAGGACGCGATGTAGCCGGCGAGACCCTTCTGCGACATCTTCGCGGCGATCTGGCCCTGAATGTAGCGGCCTTCATAGAAGCGCGAATTGTAGGTCGCGACATTTTCGGCGGTCTTGAAGCCCGTAGCGTGTTCGAACTTCACCTTGGGGAACTTCTGGGCAACCTTGATGGTGGCGTCCATGAAGCCGAAGGAGGTGGTGAACACCAGTTCGCAACCCGAGCGGGCCATGCGTTCGATGGCGCGTTCGGCATCCGGACCTTCCGGAACGCTTTCGAGGAACGGCGTTTCGATCTTGTCGCCGAAATGCGCCTGCAGTTCCTGACGGCCGATATCGTGCGCCTGTGTCCAGCCGCCGTCGGTCTTTGAACCGACATAGATGAAGCAGACCTTCTTGGCGTCGGCGGCCTCAGCCGAGGAAACGACGCCGCCGAGAGCCGCAACGGAAGCGGCGAGTGCGATGACCAGTTTTTTCATTTTTACCCCTGTTGGTTTGGAGACGTGAGAATGCTTCACCTGTCCGGCACGAAGGACTTGCCAAGCGAGGCCGGTGTATTGATCAAGGTCGTGCGGCGATTATGCGAGATGATGACCAGCACGACAATAGTGGCGACATAGGGCAGCGCCGACAGCAATTGCGACGGCACCCCGATGCCGAACGCCTGCGCATGCAATTGGCCGATGGTGACGGCGCCGAACAGATAACCGCCCGCCAGCACTCGCCATGGGCGCCACGAGGCGAAGACGACGAGCGCCAGCGCAATCCACCCGCGCCCGGCCGCCATGTTTTCCACCCATTGCGGCGTATAGACCAGCGACAGCTGCGCCCCCGCAAGCCCCGCACAGGCGCCGCCGAACATGACGGCCAGATAGCGGGTGCGGATGACATTGATGCCGAGCGCATGGGCCGAAGCGTGATTATCGCCGATGGCGCGGATTTTGAGACCCATGCGGCTTTTGAACAGAAACCAGCTGATGCCGGCGACAAGCGCGATGGAGAGGTAGAAGATCAAATCCTGCCGGAAAAGCAGCGGACCGAGGAAGGGAATGTCCGACAGCAGCGGAAAGACGATGGGCTGCAGCTTGATGCCCGGCAGGCCGACGAAACTTTCACCCAGCATGCCCGAAACGCCGAGGCCGAGAATGGTAAGCGCAAGACCCGTCGCCACCTGGTTGGTAACGAGCGTCAGCGTCAGGAAACCGAAGAGCAGCGAAAAAACCGCACCGGAGGCAATGCCGGCCAGAATGCCGAGATAGGGAGATCCGGTCATATGCGCGGCCGCGAAAGCGCAGACCGCACCCATGATCATCATGCCCTCGACACCCAGATTGAGGACGCCGGAGCGCTCCGTTACCAGCTCGCCGGAAGCGGCGATGACGAGCGGCGTGGCGGCGGTGATGACTGTGAGGAGAATGGCCTGAAGCATATCCATCATGCCGCTCCTTCTTTACGATGCGCCTTGCCGGGAAAGAACACCCTGATGCGATAGAAGATCAGCGTATCGCAGGACAGCACGAAGAACAGCATCAGCCCCTGAAACACGCGCGTCACCTTGTCCGACACACCGATTGAAAGCTGCGCCGCTTCGCCGCCGAGATAGGTCAGCGCCAGCACCAGCCCGGAAAGGATGATGCCGAGCGGATTGAGACGACCGAGAAAGGCGACGATGATGGCGGTAAAGCCGTAACCCGGCGAAATGCTGGGCTGGAGATGGCCGATGGAGCCGGAGGCCTCCGATATGCCAGCAAGCCCCGCCAGCGCGCCGGAAAGCAGCAGCGAAAACCACACCATGCGGCTCGACGAAAACCCGGCGAAACGCCCTGCCCGCGCCGATTGGCCAAGCACGGTGACTTCGAAGCCCTTCAGCATGTAGCGCATCATGAACCACAGCGCGATGGCCGCAACGATGGCGAAAACGAAACCCCAATGCGCCCGGCCCGAGGCCAGCATTTCCGGCAGCACGGCACTCTCGTTGAAGGGCTTGGTCTGCGGGAAGTTGTAGCCGCCCGGATCGCGCCAGATGCCGCGCGTCAGCCAGTCGAGGAAAAGCTGCGCAACATAGACCAGCATCAGGCTGACGAGGATTTCGTTGGTGTTGAACTTCGTCTTCAAAAGTGCGGGAATACCCGCATAAAGCGCGCCGCCCACGGCGCCCATCACCAGCATCAAAGGCAAAAGCAGCGGCGAATGCCAATCGGGATAAAGCACCGGCAGGATGGAACCGGTGATCGCGCCGATGGTGAACTGCCCCTCCGCGCCGATGTTCCAGTTGTTGGAGCGATAACAGATCGATAGCCCGACGCCGATCAGGATCAACGGTGCGGCCTTGATCGCCAGTTCATGGAGCGACCAGACTTCCAGCAGCGGCTCGACGAAAAAGGCATAGAGCGCGTCCAACGGGTTCTTGCCGAGCATGGCGAACATGATGGCGCCGACAAGCAGCGTCAGCGTGAGCGCCAGAAGCGGCGAAAGCAGGGTGAAAAGCCGGGAGACGCCTGCGCGTTTTTCAAGTTCAATGCGCATACTGGGCGGCTCCCGAATGTGACGTGTGAATGCCGCCCATCAACAGGCCGATCTTTTCGAGCGTCATTTCCTCCACCGAATGGGTCTCTGACAGCTTGCCGTCGGAAATGACAGCGATATTGGTGGCGACTTCGAAGATCTCATCGAGATCCTGACTGATGACGATGACGGCCGAGCCCGCTTTGGCAAGGTCGACAAGCGCTTGACGGATGCGGCTCGCCGCACCCGCATCCACGCCCCAGGTCGGCTGGTTGACCACCAGCACGGCAGGCTGGCGGTCAAGCTCGCGCCCGACGATGAATTTCTGCAGATTACCGCCAGACAGCGACCCGGCGAGCGGATCGGCCCCGCTTTTGCGCACATCCATCGTTTCCGAAATGCGTCGCGCCGCAGCCCTGATGACTGAGCCACGCACGATGCACAGGAAACCGCCGGTCAGAAACGCCTTGCGGTCGGAGCGCGCCCGCGCCAAGAGCAGATTGTCGGACAGACTCATGCCGGGAACGGCGGCGTGGCCGTGGCGCTCTTCCGGCACAAAACCCGCGCCCATCAGCCGGCGGCCATTGATGCCGATGCGACCGACTGGCTTGCCGCGCAGGCGAATGGCGTCATTGTTATAGACCGGATATTCGCCCGAAAGCGCATCGAACAACTCACCTTGGCCGTTGCCGGCCACACCGGCAATCGCCAGCACCTCGCCGGCGCGCACCTGCATGGATATCGATTTCAGCGCCACGGCAAAAGGCGTGCGTGGCGCCACCGAGAGCCCACTGACCTCGATCTGCGGCGCGCCGAGCGTCTCGCCCGTGGCCCGCGAAACGCTTGCGACATCGCTGCCGACCATCATGCGCGCCAACGACGCTGGCGTTTCCTTGCGCGGATCGCAGGCGCCCGTCACCTTGCCATGCCGCAGGACGGTGGCACGGTCGCAGATGCGCTGCACTTCTTCGAGACGATGGCTGATATAAAGCACAGAACGGCCTTCAGCCTTCAGCTTCTCCAACGTCTCGAACAGCTTGTCGGCCTCCTGCGGCGTCAAAACCGAGGTTGGCTCATCGAGAATGATCAGGCGCGGGTTCTGTAAAAGCGCGCGGACAATTTCGATGCGCTGGCGCTCGCCGACCGAAAGATCGGCCACATGCGCATTGGGATCGAGCGGCAGGCCATAGGCGCGCGACAACATTTCCGCTTGCCCGGCGATTTCCTTCAGTGAAATTTTCGGGTCGAGCGACAGGGCGATGTTTTCAGCCACCGTCAGCGCTTCGAAGAGCGAAAAATGCTGGAACACCATGCCGATGCCAAGCCTGCGGGCCTCGCTTGGCGAGGCGACGGAAACCGGCTGGCCCTGCCAGACAATCTCGCCTTCGCTTGGCGCGAGAACACCGAACAGCATCTTGACGAGCGTGGATTTGCCCGCGCCGTTTTCACCCAGAAGCGCGTGGATTTCGCCCGGCGCAATATCGAGATCGATGCCGTTGCAGGCGGCGAAATTGCCGAACAGCTTGGTCAGCTTGCGAACGGACAGGAGAGGCACGGCCTCCGGCGCCAAAGTTCCAGTCACGAGTTCCCTCTCTCACCGACCGCCGCGCCTTCTTCGAAGCGTTTCCAACGATCGTGGTCATTGTTCCCAATCGGACGCCAATGCGTATGCAATCTCATCCAATCAAGACTTATTGATAACGGTTTTGCTGCTGCGCACAACTGAAAAAGAAGCCGCTTAAATGCAATTTGCACAAACAATAAACGGCTTTACCCGTTCTTACTTCGCGCCGAGCGAGGGGAAAAACTGCAATATTCCACCGATGCAATAAAGATAGAGGCCACTTGCCACAAAGCCGATCACGGCCCAGCTCGGGGTTTCGAAGTGCATCAGCAGCGAATAACCGCCAAGCGCGCACCAGATGAAGACCACGGCGAGATTGAGCGGCCGCAATCGCTTCACCCGCACCGGATGCAGGAAGTTGATCGGCAGAAATGTCAAAAACACCGAAACGGTAACGACAACCATTGCCGTCGTGGCGCTGGCGTCCATGACGAACAGGGTGAACACCACCATATTCCACACCACCGGAAAGCCGGAGAAGAAATACTCGTCCGTCTTCATGCCCATGTCGGCGTAATAAATGGCGCTCGACACCACGATCATGCCGGCTGCCACGAAGGACAGCGGCTCGCCGATCATGCCCTTCTGATAAAGCGCAAAGGCGGGCAACAGCACATAGGTGACATAGTCGATGATATTATCGAGCGTATCACCGGACCAGTTGGGCAGCACTTCCTTCACCCTGACCTTGCGGGCGATGGGACCGTCGATGCCATCCACCAGCAGCGCAAGCCCCAGCCACCAGAACATATCGACGAAGCGGTGTTCGGCTGCGGCGACAACACCGAGAAAAGCCAGAAACGAGCCGGAGGCCGTGAGCATGTGGACGGAAAAGGCGCGGATTTCCGCGTAGGGAACACGCTTATAGTTGAAAATTTTCATGGTCAGCGTCTGCGCCCCGTTTTTCATCCGCCCTGTTTGTTCCGGTATGCGGCCATTCACCACGCTTTGCAACCGGCTCAATCCGCTTATCCTAGGACTAATATAGCGGCACAACTAACGAATCTTCGCAACCGGATGTTCCGGGACCGAAGTGGATTTACCCAACCGAAGCCTTTATGATGGTTTGGAAATAACAACGGATCACGACCATGAGACACTTCGATATCGCCATCACCGGTGCGGGACTTGCGGGGCAGATCGCGGCCATCGCTCTGGCGCGGGCGGGCCGCCACGTGGCGCTCATCGCACCTTCCAGCGACAGGAAGGACCAGCGCACCACCGCGCTGATGGACCAGTCCATCCGTTTCATGGACCGCCTTGGCCTCTGGTCGCGCATCGCGCCTTCGGCCGCACGCCTTTCCACCATGCAGATCATCGATGGCACCGACCGCCTGCTGCGTGCACCCACCGTGCAGTTCCGTTCCTCCGAAATCGGGCTGGACGCCTTTGGCTGGAACATCCCCAACGAGGCGCTGCTCGGCGTCCTGAGCGAAGCGGTCGAGCAGGAACACAATATTTCCCGCCTCGACACGTCCGCCGAGACAATCGACATCGGCAACGACCGCATGACAGTGACCCTTGCGAATGGCGAAACGCTCTCCGCCGATTTCCTCATCGGCGCGGATGGTCGCAAATCCATGGTGCGGGATGCAGCTGGCATCGGCGTCAAATCCTGGTCCTATCCGCAGACCGCCATTGTTTTGAACTTTGGCCATAGCCGGCCGCACGGCAATGTCTCGACGGAGTTCCACACACCCACCGGGCCTTTCACACAGGTTCCCTTGCCCGGCGACCGCTCCAGCCTCGTCTGGGTCGTTACCCCGCAGCAGGCGGAAGAGTTGACGGCGCTGCCGCTGGAGACGCTCAGCCTGCGCGTCGAGGAGCGCATGCAATCCATGCTGGGAGCGGTCACTGTCGAGGACAGCGTTCAGGCCTGGCCGCTTTCTTCCATGACTGCGCACCGCTTCGGCAAGGGCCGCGTCGCCCTGATCGGCGAGGCAGCGCACGGTTTTCCGCCCATCGGCGCGCAGGGGTTGAACCTCAGCCTGCGCGACATCATCGCGCTGACGGAATTGCTGAGCGCCGTCTCCGACCGGCCGATTGCGGCCGACGCCGGCGATAGATTCGACCGCAAGCGGCGAGCGGATGTCTATAGCCGCACGCTGAGCGTCGATCTCCTGAACCGCTCGCTGCTTTCCGATCTCCTGCCGGTACAGATGGCGCGCGCGGCGGGACTGCATGTGCTTTCCGGCATCGGCACGCTTAGAAGCATGGTCATGCGCGAAGGCATCGAGCCGGGTCGCGGGCTGAAGGCCCTGCCCTCGCTGCTGTTCGGCAGCTTCAAAAAGGCTGGATGAAATAAACCACGCCGGTCAGCGTGAAGACAGACAGAACCGTCGAAATCAGGATCGTCGCAGACGCCCTCTCCTGCCAGACGTGATATTGCTGGCCGATGACGAAGACATTCGTCGCGGTCGGCAGCGCGGCCAAAAGCACGGCTGAATAGATCCACACCGGCTCGAACCGCCCGAGCGACGACAGCACGAGATAGGCGGCGAGCGGATGCAGGATCAGCTTTGCCGGCACGATATAGCTGATTTCCACCGGCACACGTTTCATCGGCCGAAGCGCCAGCGTCACGCCCATGGCAAACAGTGCGCAGGGCGCCGCCGATTGCGCCAGATAATCCACCAGCCGCTGCACCGCCTCCGGCGGCTGCCACGACAGCGATGCGGCCAGAAAGCCGGCGATGACGGAGACGATGAAGGGATGGGTAATGACCTTGCGCGCCACATCCAGCGCAAGCCTTGGCGGGGAACGCTTGTCGCCGCCGGCAACCGCCATCATCGCCGGGGCGACGATGAAATGGGCGGCGTTTTCAAGGCAGACGATCAACGCCACCGGCACCGCCGCCTTCTCGCCAAGCGCCAGAAGCGCTAGGCCCGGCCCCATATAACCGATATTGCCGTAGCTGGCCGCGAAACTCTGGATCGTGGTTTCGGAAAGGCTGTTTTTCCGTACGAATCGGCCGATCAGGAACACAGCCAGGAAAACGCCATAGGTGCAGGCGAGACTGGCCGCGACGAAATCCATCCGCGCCAGCTCTTCCACCGGCGTTTTAGACACAAGCTTGAAAAACAGCGCCGGCAGCGCCGCATAGATGATGAAAGTGTTCAGCCAGCCCATCGCCTCGACCGGCTGCTTCGTGATGCGCGCCGCACCGTAGCCGATGAAGATCAGGCCGAAAAACGGCAACAGCAATCCGACGATATCCGTCACTATATTTCCCCCGCAAGCAACTCCAGCGGGAGGCTTAGCCGATTTGCATCAGGATCGGAAAGGTCTCCTGGAACCAGATCGCCACATTGGTGATAAAACCGGACATGAAAGCGAGACCGGTCAGCACCAGCAACACGCCCAGCAGCTTTTCCACGAGCCCAAGATGGCGGCGGAAGCGGACGAGGAAACGCATGAAGGAGCCGGAAAACGCCGCCGCGATCCAGAACGGCACCGCAAGGCCAAGAGAATAGACCGCAAGCAGCGCCGCACCGTCGCCAACCGTATCGCGTGCGGCGGCGACGCCGAGAATAGCCCCCAGAACCGGACCGATGCAGGGCGTCCAGCCGAAAGCGAAGGCAAGGCCCATGACATAGGCCCCGGACAGCGTGGCCGGCTTGCCCGCGCCTTGAAACCGCGCCTCGCGCGAAAACAGGCCGATGCGGAACACGCCGAGGAAATTCAGCCCCATCAGAATGATGATGAAACCACCGACCTTGGCGAGAATATCCAGATTCTGACGCAGGAGCGTACCGATCGTCGAGGCGCCTGCCCCAAGCGCCACGAAGACCGTGGCGAAACCGAGCGTGAAGAAGAAGGCTGAAAACAGCACGGCCCTGCGAATCTCCGGCCGCGGCGCGGTATCTTCCGTCCTGAACTGCTCGACCGAAACACCCGCCATATAACAGAGATAAGGCGGCACCAGCGGCAGGACGCAGGGCGACAGAAACGAAAGAGCGCCGGCCAGAAGCGCGCTGAACAGGGAAATATCGGCAATCGACAACAAAGAACTCCGCATCCCGCAAAGCCGCCGCGATTCTCAAGCTGCGCCGCCGCTTCACGCTTCATTTTCGTGCATGTCATTGCTGCAAAAGGATTTCACCCGTCCAGCCGACATGTCTGAAGCCGGTTTTATCCCCAGCCGCCCCCTCTCTCCAATCACCTTTTCGGGGGTGCGACAAAAAAAACCGGATTGATTGTCGAAACCGCTTTTTTTGGGTTGACCGAACGGATCGCTCTACCTATGTTCCGCGCACTTCCGAAGGGCAACCAAGCCCCGACACGGGAGAGCGTAGCTCAGCCGGTAGAGCAACTGACTTTTAATCAGTAGGTCCAGGGTTCGAATCCCTGCGCTCTCACCACCTCAAGTCCAATTTCCTGATATTTCACAAAGAGTTATCACTGAAGGTGATCAAACTCCCATGGGAGCGGAAAAGATTCGCTCGCAGTCTTCGCAATGCAGCCAGCGATATCCAGCGCAAGCCTGGTTTCAGGGCAGCCGCAGCGACAAAGGTCACCGGCTCACGTACCAGCACCCCGGCAAAACCGGGCCAGTCGCTTTCGATCGCTAGGAATAGTTCCTCAGGCTAAGGGCCAAACCCGGAAATCACTTGCGCGCGGCAGTACGGCGGCAACGCCAGTTCCAGTCTCTCGGCTCACCCGTGTCCATATGGACCGACTCGGTGTGGCAATAGGTGCCGACGCCGCCGCGTTCAGGCAGGGAACGCAGATAGGTCGCAAGCTCCCATTTGGAGACGCCCTTGATCTGGATATCGGCGGCATCGCAGGTATAGTGCTTGGAGCCCCGCCTTATGCCCTTCGGCGGACGATAACCCGAGGTGACGATCGCCGGTCTGTTGTAGTGGCGCTCCACATCCTTGATCATCCGCACCAGTTCCGGCTTGAAACAGCCGACTTCGACACGGTCCGTCTGCAGGAAAAGCCCGTTCGGGGCGACGCGGGTGAGGCCGGAGAGTGAAGCGAGTTTCATCAGGCCTGTCGGCTGGTCATCCTCTTCATCGAGATGGGCATCGTCGAATTCGTCGGACATCACCGAGCGGCCGGAAAGCGCAATGCCCATCGTCCCGTCCGTAGCTCCGGGAAGCGCAGCGACCTGCGTATTGCCCGCAGTCCCGCTTTCAATCATTTTCGGCAGACGTTTCTTGGCCGCACCGGCAAAAAATGCCGCAAGCGTCATGCCCTGCCCATCGGCTCCCTGCTTCTCGCCGGTCGCTCCGGCGCTGGCGGCTGGTTGCGCGGCAGCCGCCGCGAGCTGTCCAGATGCCGATTGCGGAAGGGGTACGGGAGCCGGCTGAAGATTTTCGCTGTGCTGCTCCGCCGACGCCTGTCCGGCTGGCGGGACCTGAGCCGGCGCTGCCGCCGGTTGCGGCTGTGCGGCCTGCACCGGCGCCGAATAGACGCTGCTGACGGCGGGAGTGATTCTCTGGGAAGGAACACCCGTAGCGACGGCGCCGCCCGGTGCCCCTGCGGCACCGGCGGGCGCTGCTGCGGCGGAGGCGGTCGAATAAATGCTTGCCGTACCTGCCGAGATCGCCGTTGGCTGCGTCGTCAACCCGGCGATATCGGGGGCGGCGCCATAGGCCTGCGCCGGGCCGCCCGCTGCCTGAGGCTGGACCGGCGCGGCCGCTCCAGCCGCCGACGCCACGGCCGGATCCACATAATGTCCCGGTTGCGCGCCGGCCGCCGCAGTTGAAGCGGCGGTCTGCGGCTTCTGTTGTGTGGAAATTTCCGGCTTTTTGGTCGTGCCGGCCATCTCGTCGTCGGTCACCGCCGAAACGCATCCGGAAAGCCCAAACAGTGAAACCGCGATGACAAGACGCTGACGAAGCAGACGTCCTTTCGCGCTCTCGACAGTTTTCATGGGTGGCCTCCGTATCTTGCATTTCCAACAGCAACACGGGAACGGGCGCGTGTGCTTCCCCAAAACGGGACTGGCCGTTTTGATTCGCGGACTATGCCTCATCCCCTCGGGACAAGGCAAGAGCACCCGAAAACGCCGCTGCTCACCGGAAAGTCCCTACCAGGAACCGGTATTCTGCATAGATATCCAGGGCTCAGCTGGTGCGAGGCTTTCGCCCTTCTGCAGAATCTCGAACGAAATACCATCCGGCGAGCGCACGAAGGCCATGTGCCCGTCACGCGGCGGCCGGTTGATGACGATGCCGTTCTGCTGCAGATGCGCGCAGAAATCGTAGATATTGTCGACCTCGTAAGCCAGATGGCCGAAGTTGCGGCCGCCGGTATAATCCTCGGTATCCCAATTATAGGTGAGTTCTAGGCAGGGAGCCTTGTTTTCCTTCGCCGCAGCAATGTCATCGCGCGCCGCAAGAAACACCAGAGTGAACCGACCTTTTTCGTTCTCGATTCGGCGTATTTCCGTAAGGCCGAGCAGATCGACATAGAATTTCAGTGATTCGCCAAGGTCTTTGACGCGAACCATTGTGTGCAGATACCGCATTTTCTTCCTCTCCATTACACGGGTCCGGAGCCGTTAAACGCGTGGCGGCAAGCCCCGGACAAGGACGGCGACATAAAAGCAGCTGCGTAAATCAAAAACTAGGGCTTGCGTGAAACCGTTACCAAGATGTTAATCTGGCGCACAGGAATCAGTTGACCGGTGTATGGCGCGTAATTGAGGGGTTGGCAGGATATGGCTGATAGGATGTCATCGAAAACGATAGTCGATGTCGAGGACCTTTCGGGCGATACCGTGGACCTGACCGAAATTACCGGCGTGGTGAAGTGGTTCGACGTCGCCAAGGGTTTCGGCTTCATCGTGCCCGACAATGGCACACAGGATGTGCTGCTGCACGTCTCCTGCCTACGCCGTGACGGTTACCAGACAATTCTTGAAGGCACGCGCATCGTTGCCCTCATACAGCGGCGCGACCGCGGTTTTCAGGCGTTCCGTATTCTCTCCATGGACCAGTCGACCGCTGTCCATCCCTCGCAGATGCCGCCGGTGCGCACCCATGTGCAGGTAACGCCGTCCAGCGGGCTGGAGCGCGCCATCGTCAAGTGGTTCAATCGCACCAAGGGCTTCGGCTTCCTGACGCGCGGCGAAGGAACGGAAGATATTTTCGTGCATATGGAAACGCTGCGCCGTTTCGGCCTGACGGAGCTTCGCCCCGGCCAGGTGGTGCTGGTGCGTTACGGCGATGGCGACAAGGGCCTGATGGCGGCGGAAATCCACCCCGACAACCCGGTTTCCATCGGGATGTCGCATTGATGTCCGCCCTGCCCCATATGGTGAAAAGCGCCGTTATGGCGCTTCTTTTTTTTACGCTGGCCGCCGCAGCGCAGGCCCAGCAACAGCAGACATTCACGTCCGAACCGCTGCAGATTGAGACCGCCGGGGGAAAGAGCCACGATTTCACTGCCGAACTGGCGCTGAACAATGCCCAGCGCGAACAGGGGCTGATGTTCCGCAAGAGCATGCCGCTTGAAAACGGAATGTTGTTCGATTTCGGCGAAGCGCGTGATGTGGCCATGTGGATGCGGAATACGCTTATTCCGCTCGACATGCTTTTTATCGGCCGTGACGGCCGTATTACCCATATTCACGAAAACGCGGTTCCGCATTCGGAGGCAATCATCAGCTCCCGCGGGCCAGTAAAATTTGTGCTTGAACTCAATGGAGGCACTGCGAAGCGCTATGGCATCAAGCCGGGTGATATGGTTCGCAGCGCGCAAATCGGCAACCGGAAATGACATTGCCGCGTCATTGCGTTAGAATTAGCCGGACGAGGTTTCGCCCGGCTGGCGCAATGGTCAGTAGACCGGCTCGATATGGCTCAGAATCCGGCAATTGGAAATGGAAGAGGCAAGGTTGATGGCGATGTCGATCGCCTCTACCGAATCGGCCGTACCTTCCAGATAGATCACATCATTTTCGACAGTTGCCGAAATCCGCGACTTCTCTAACCCGGATTCGAAAGCCAGAGCCGACGTGATTGCCTGACATACGCCGGCCATGCGGTCCCCGAAGAAGCTTTCCTGAATGCCTGACAAATTGAACATATGCGTTCTCCTTCTTATGGACATAACAACGCCCTGATGGCGGTTTTGTTCATCTCCGGTTCATCTGTTTGTTCATCTTCCATTCATCTTGGAAAATTGGAACCCCCTGACCGATCACATTTTTGGTGATCGGGAACCATTTCGTGAGGCAGGCATTTCGCGCATAGGAGAGAGAACGACCTCCAAGACAGCTAAAACAGGGAGGAAAATGATATGCTGATTAACAGAACAGAGCCGTGTCACCACGCCTCGTGGATGAAACCGGTGGCGATTCACCTGCCGCTGTGCGTCGCCGTAGAAATCTACAGCCCGCTGGTGGCGCTGGACATGCTGATGTACCGCTGGCCCGAGGAACACGGGCCGGAATATGAAGAGGCGCGCAGGAACTGCCTCGATGCCATCGCGGGCAGATGCGACATCGAGAAAGCACGGGAATCGTTTCTCGTCGCAAGCAGTCATGCCCATATCCTGAACGTCCACTAAAATTTATCGACTGTCATGACGATTGCGCCCTTCCATGCGGAGGGCTTTTCTTTTGCGCACGCAGCTTCTGCGGCGCCCTGATGCACGGCGTTGCCTCCCCACAAGCCGATGATGACATGTAACTGTCACGCAAACGTTATAATCGGCAGAGACGAATTCCATGGAATCGATTGGCGCGCAGACCGCCGAAGCTTGGGAGTGGAACTGGCCAGCATGGAAACTGTCTTTGCCCTTTGCGCAATTCTGCTCCTCGGCTTCAATCTTCTCGGCATCGTTCTGGCCGGCTGGCGACTGACGAGACCCGACGCGGAAAACGATCTTGTCCGGCAAACACCGGCTGTCTCGCTTGTGGTGCCGCTGCGCGGTGTGGAAAACTTCACGTCGCTGACCCTGTCGCGCGCCTTCGAACTCAACTGGCCCAATTATGAGCTGCTGTTTTGCGTCGCCGATGAATTCGATCCCGTGATCGAGGAAGTTCGCACCGCGCAAGCCGCCTTTCCCTCGGTTTCCATGCAATTGCTCATTGGCGATGACCGTATCAGCGCCAATCCGAAACTGAACAATTGCGTCAAGGGCTGGCGCGCCGCCAAACATGAATGGGTGATTCTCGCCGATTCGAACGTGCTGATGCCGAAGTCCTATATAGCCACCATGATGTCGGCCTGGCGGCCGGACAGCGGGCTGGTCTGCTCGCCGCCGCTCGGCTCCCGTCCGGCCGGTTTCTGGGCCAATGTGGAATGCGCCTTCCTGAATGGCTCGCAGGGACGCTGGCAATATGCGGCGGAAGCGATCGGCATCGGTTTCGCGCAGGGCAAATCTATGTTGTGGAACAAGCCGTTTCTAGAAGACCACGGCGGCATTCGCGCCCTTGCTGCAGAAATCGCCGAGGACGCCGCCTCGACGAAACTGGTGCGAAACGCCGGCCGCAAGGTGCATCTGGTCAGCGCCCCGTTCGAGCAGCCGCTCGGCCAGCGTCATGCCGGCGAGATCTGGTCGCGCCAGACCCGCTGGGCGCGGTTGCGACGCGTGACCTTCCCGCAATATTTCGCGCCGGAAATCTTCACCGGGGCGCTTCCCCCGCTCCTCTTCGCGCTTGCCGCCGCGGCGATGATGGATGTAAACCTCGCCGCAACCGCCTTTGCCGTCCTCGCCCTCATGTACGTGCCGGAACTTGCGCTCGCGGCCCTAAACCGCTGGCCGGTATCGCTCCACACACTGCCGGCGATGATCGCCCGCGACATGATCATGCCCATCGTCTGGGCGCGCAGCTGGATCGGCAGCGCGGTGGCATGGCGCGGCAATGTCATGACAATCGGCACGGCAGAAAGCACCCTGGCCGGTCCATCAACGGAATAAATCACAGCTATTTGGAAGACGTTACGCCGGAAAGCTGATGTTTTGCTTTAAAATGGTCGGAGTGGAGAGATTCGAACTCCCGACCCTCTGGTCCCAAACCAGCGCCTCGGACGGCAAGACAAGCATTGTTGATATCTGAGAACGCCCGTTGATACCCGTTCGTTCCCGTTAAATTCCGTTGTTCCGTTGGCGGTTCGTTGGCGGTAAATTGCCACCGGAACAACTGCTGAATGGACCGACTCCCGACAGGAGTCAAGCCGCTTTCTCCTCCGCAAGGAAGCGGTCGCGGCGCGTTTCCGATCCAACCCGCTTCTTTCGGGCGAACGCCTGGTTGACTGGGGAGTATTCCCCGGGAATCACATGGCTGTAGGTCTTCCGGAGCGTCTGGACATCGGTGGAGACGTAGGTCGAGACATCCTCGATCGGAACCCCGGCCTGAAGCAGCCACGTAACGCAGGTGTGCTTGAAGGAGTGTCGGTTGAGCTGCGCAGCACGCTCCTCGGACATGACTTCGCGACGAAGACGAAGGAACGCCTTCTTGCAGTCGACAGCCTCTCCTGCGAACTCCACTAGGTATCGTGAGGGCTTCACCTTCCCGTAGCCGTCCCGCCAGCGCTTCATGACTTCGACGAGGCGGTCAGGGATCCGGCACGGGTTTGCCTGCTTGTTGTGGGGAACCCGTTCGCCGTCGGCAGCGCGATAGTAGATCTGGTTGTCGAGATCCACCCACGGGCGCCCCGGCTCGTCGTAGAACGATGCCGTGATGATGTCGGCCGTCCGGCTTCCGGTCAGCGCGGCGACGACCATGAAGCGGGCGATGTGGGTGGCGACCCTGTGGGTGGGCTTGCCATGCCACATGTGGCGCCTGCGGCGCGCAGCCTTGTAGAGATTCAGGAACTCCTCCAACGAGTAGTAGTGCATGCGCGCGGGAAGGCTTGGAGGGATGGCGTAGTTCAGCTCGCCGTCATACTTCTTTACCTTTCCCTCGGAGGCGCAGAAGTTCACGATCGCACGGAACTGGATCAACTCATTGCGGACAACCGACTGGCTGCGGCCCTTCTGGTATTCCTGAGATTTCTTGCGCTTGATCTCGGAGACGAACAACTCACCCCAGAATGCATTGAGCCGCTCGATCATGCCGAGCAGTTCACGCTTCTTAGCAGGCTTCATAGCCTCGATGATCTCCGCCTGCTCCTGCAAATAGTACAGGATCAGATCCCCAACCTTAACTTCGGAAGCTAGCAGACCACCCTTGATCTCGACCTTCGCGTAGCGCTCCACATTGTATTCGTGGAGCTTCAGAAGCGCTTCCTGCCTCGCTATCTTAGCTTCTTCAGCATTTGAGAAACTGCATCCTGTCGCAACTTGCTTGCTTCCGTGCTTGATGAACCAGGTGCCTTTGTGGGTGAGCTTGCCCGCTTTGTCGTAGCGGGGCTTTCGTTCGAGAATGTGGGGTTCGTCGACTTCTCTCGGCATCCGTCCAGCCACTCCTTTATCATCGTTCTCGTCACGTACATGTTCTTGTCGTTCGGCCGGAGGACAGCTAGCTGCCCACGCGATATGGCCCCGCGAAGCGTCTTGACCGTGAAGTTTGGACTGGGCGTTCCCGGGAGGTCCTTGCCGACATAGAGTTGGCCGCCCAGCTCCGGCAGGCACACGACCTCGAACAAGGTCAGCGGCTCATCCGGATGCGGATCCCGAACCTTCCGAGCTGGAACCGACGACTTCGGATCCAGGACGCGGCGGATGTCGTCGAGCGCCGCCAGGGCATCCTCTTGGTCACGAACCTGACGATCCACCAGATCCTCGAACTCCGCCATCACCCGGTTGACCTCGCGGTCGATACGACTGATGAAGCCGCCGTCGGGATCCTCAGGTCCGTCGTGCTCGGTCAGGCCGCGCGATGCCAGATAGCGATCCCAGTTATCCAACTGCTCTTCCGTCTCGCGCTGCTGCTCGTCCCGTTCGGCGTAGTATTCCCGCTCGTTGCGCTCGGCAGCCTGCAGGCGGTCGATGAACGGCTTGAGACTAACGATGTTGTCGATCACGGATACCTCCGTTGTTGTTCTGTTGTTCAACCCGGCAACCTATCGTCGGCGCCTTAACGCTGTGCTGACGGTTGCGGTGAATCCTTTGTAAAATCCCCATTAACCGAACGCGGGGTTTGTGTCCGGGTGATTTCTGCAGATTGCGCCAGCACGGGCTGGAGGGGCTTGCTGTGATCGCGAACGGCAGCCGCCACCACTTCGCCGGAGATCTCGCCCTTGTCAGCCAGCTCCTCAGCAAGGCGCTCGATGACGTCGCGATAGCGTTCCACAAGCTGGCTCGCGCGCAGGAGCTGCTCGTGCAAGATCTCGTTGACCTCGGGTTCGAGGCGGTGGCGGCGCAGCGACATGTCCGCTCCATAGCCGTCCGACATCAGGCCGGCGCCGAATCCGGCGACCGCGAGCATGTGCAGGGCGGCATCGGTGGCCTGCTGCAGGTCATGAGCGGCACCGTCGCAGTGATCCCCGATGAGCAGCGTCTCGGCTGCTACGGATCCGAGATAGATCGCGATCTCGTTCTGCCACCATCCTTTGCTCTTGCGCTCTCCGAACTTCCCGGAGAACTCGGCGTAGCCAGCCGCCTGCGCCGCGACGTTGGCGAAAACCTGCTTGTGGACGACGATGTTCTTGAGATCGCGGTGACCCAAAGCAATGCCCACAACCGCGTGGCCGAGTTCATGGATGGCCGTCTCCAGACGCTGCTCGCGCGACAGCGGGCGCATTTCCGGCATCGACGCGGAGACATGCTCAACGCTGACCGGCACCTGCTTGCGGCGCGCCATACGGCGCGCATCGCGAGCGATGCGCTCCAGATCTGCGCCGGAGAACCCTTCCGCGCGGGCGACGACGGACGAGACATCCACGGTTGCCTGCAGATGATACTGCAGGATCGCGGAGCGCGCGGCAGCGTCGGGCAGCTCGATGGCAATGTGGCGGTCGAGACGGCCCGGGCGCAGCAGCGCAGCGTCGATGTTGCCGGGATGGTTGGTCGCCCCGATGACTATCACGCCGGGGCGGTCGATAGCGCCGTCGAGGCATTCGAGAAGGCCGTTCACGACACCGCGATTCCAGTCGTCGTGGGAGGCCTTGCCCAGCGATCCGCGCTGCGGGAAGTTGTCGATCTCGTCGATGAGAATGACGGCCGGCGCATTCTTGCGAGCTTCATCGAAAGCGTCACGCATCGCGCGCAGCAGGCTTCCCTGGTGGCCGTCACGCGTGCCGAGCCAGGTCGAATAGCTGCCGACGACAAGGTGCGCGCCGAGGCTTTTCGCCAGCGCACGGGCGAACGTCGTCTTTCCGCAGCCGGGCGGGCCGGACAGGAGCAGGCCGGAATCGACGTCGTCCCACCCGATGACGCTCGCATCGTAGTCTTCGAGATCACGCTTCAGCTCCAGACCCCATTCCTTCGCGCTACCGTAGCCGTGCAAATCCTCGAGACGCGGGCCATCGTCCGTCTTCTGCGGCAGAACGGGAGCAGCTTCCGCCTGGGGCGGCTGGAATCCGCGCATACGCTGCAGGACGTTCTTCACGCCGCGTCCGGTCTTGCGGAGCACCAGACGGACTTCGGCGGGCAACGACATGATCTCGCTGGCCTCGTCGACGGTGACCTCGGTGCCCGTGACCTCCATGATGGCGCGCTGCACCAGCGCCATGTCCAGATCGGCGACGTCGATGACGGCATCGGCGATGGCGGACGTGCGTGAAGCGAGGACGGCCTCCTTGTCACCGCGGCGGCAGATGAAGACCGAACGGAAATTGGCGAAGGTCACCGTCGTCCAGGGATCATCCTTGTTGGGAATGACCTTCTCGTTCACCTTGCGCGGAGTGATTTCGAACAAGTCCGCGCGGTAGTCGTTGCGGCGAGAGAAGTCATATTCATCCTCGCATTCGCTCTCCGTCGCCATTGCCTTGAGGATGTCGTAGGCCGCCTGCTGCCAGTGGCCAGCACCATCGTCGCCCGGAATGACGACAACAAGGACAAACGCGCGGTTGGTGCGATACGGACGCAGCGCGCGATGCAGATGGAATTCGGCGATCCAGCGATCGATGGATTTCGTTTCGTCGGACATGTGTCACCCACATTGTTGATCGGAAAAGCGGTTCTGTGGGTTGATGGGAATCAGTTGCGGCATTCATCGCAGATCGCGAAGACGCGGCCGGGATGGACTTGTGCGCGGTGGCTGCCGCACTCGGAGCAGATGTGCCAGGACATCGATGAATAGCCCTCGCAGAATTTCAAAGCCCGCCAGTTCTGCTCTACACCGACAGAATGCTTGTCGAAGTCGACGGTGAGCCAGCCACCAGGGTTAGCGGAGATGTTCGTGAAGACAATGCCGCCGAACTGCTTGCGCGCCTTTTCGAGCAGCTCCTGCGCCATCGCGCGCCAGCCTCTTGGGAGAAGGTCGAGGTCAATGGTCATTCGTCGGTCTCCTTCATAGCGGGCAGATAGAAACTCCAGTCGGCGATGGCATCCTCGATCAGGCGCTTCCGGCGCTTGGACAACCCATCGTGCCGATAACGGAAGTGCGAGATCAGCCAGCCCGGTGCGCGCTCCTCGAAGCCGGTGAACTCGATGTCGTGGAGGAAGCCTCTTTCGTGAAGCGCGGCGAGCATCTGTTCGATGAACGGCTCCATTTCAGCCCTGACCAAGATGCGGTCGGCAGCAGGAACAGCATCTCCGTACCGAGCGAAGAGAGCGTCTCGCCATGCGGTGTCAGACATCACTTCATCCCTTCCGTCAGTTCCTTGAACGTCGACGGCGTGAACCGAACGTCCGGCATGTCGACACCAACATCCCGGGACCGACCGATACCGGGCAGCGCGCCATGAGCGTGGCCGTAGAAATGGTAGCCGCCCTTGCGCTCCCACTGCCAGGACCGCTGGGCGTAGTGTGCGAGGACGAGCTTGTGGCCTTCGTCTTCGGCGAAGATGAATCCTTCGGGGCGCTTGTCCCACGGCAGGCCGGCGATCGTGGGATGCAGCTCGCCATGGCGGAGGTCGTGATTGCCGATGCACAGACGCTTGCGGCCATTCAGGCGGGAGAAGATCCAGCGGATCTTGTCGGCCTTCTCGTTCAAGCTGAAGGCGAAGTCGCCGAGGTGATAGACGATATCCTGCTCGCCGACGACCGCGTTCCATTGCTGGATCAGATGTTCGTCGTGCGCCTCGATCGACGTGAAGGGGCGGTTGGAGAGCTGCAGGATATTGTCGTGCAGGAAGTGAGTGTCGGAAATGTAGAACTTGCGGACGAAGGACATGTGGAAACTCCAGAAACATAGACACAGAAGAGCGGCCGCCTCGTGGGCGGTTCAATCGTCTATTCGGGCTATGAGGAGTTCCATGGTCATGTTGACGTCGTTTCCTTTATCCGGGACAAGACTTAGCAGGACCCGGAGAGGTTGTGAGCCCTTCGTGTACCGGATCCTGCGGAAGTGGTAAAGGATTATTTAACGGATATATCCGTTATTTGCATCCACCCAGCATCAGCGTGCGGATCGATAGCTTTTCATCATGGTAATCGCTGAACTGCTCGCGAAGAGCAGCATGGAGATCCTCCTTGGTTTTCCATTTGCGGTCGAATTTCTCCCCCGTGACGAGTTCGAATTCGGAGATCAGATTCCTCGCGTGAACTCGGAGCCAGCGCTTTTCCTCGTCCTCGCGCGCTCGAGCCTTTTCCCGGATCTTCTCCTCTTCGGTCATGTTCATTTCGTGGCGGATCATCGAGATCATCGAGCGCCTAGCACGATCGCCGATCTCGCCATCTCGGTAGAGTTTTCTGTTGCTGTAGACGGCGAGCGTGGCTTCGTCGTTCATCTTCTTCCGGATGCGCTCGCGAAGGACGGGATCTGCGACGTCGGATAGCGAACGAACGCCCGACAAGAATGCCTGAGGGTTCTTGGCCTCATCGGCATCAGGCTCCTGTCCGCTCGTATCGAGCAGTTCTTCCAGCTTGTCCTGGTAGTCGACCATGTAGTTCGCGGAAGCGAGCATGTGCTGCGGCCGGCCGTCGGCAAGGTCATTGGCCCAGGTCTGTCTCCACATCAGCCACTCGGGCAACCGCCGGCCATCAACGATCACCTGCAGGGATGCAACGAGGATGCCCTTCATAATTTCATCTGCGCGGGCGACGTTCGGAAACCGTCCGCCTCGAATGGTGCCGATGATGTAGCTGAACTGGTTGCTCGTCCGGCTGGGATCCTTGCTGGCAGAATAGGTCGAGAAGAGGTTCGCAAGCTTCTTGCCTTCTTCCTTCGCCTCGTTCGAGAGCAGGAAGCGGAGGCGCGGCCGGACCTCATGGAAATCAATGGTCTCGGTCATGCGGCGTACTCCATGGAGCCTTCGATGTGGTTCGACAGGCGCTTGGCAAGCTCCATTGCATCGCCTTCTGAAATCCTCTTCCGGAAGATCATGTGATCCTCGGCTCCGTCCAGCCGCCATTGCACTTTCAAGGTCTTCTCCTGCTCACCACTCCAGGCCCGGTAGTATTGGATCGGATCGAGAACCATTTCTTCGATCGCATCGATCGTCGTCAGCGTATCGTTGAGCGTCAGCCTGATATCGCTGCAGGATTCGAAGAGCACCGCGGGAGCGTGCTGAACCAGAGAGTTCCCGGGTAAGCTAGCGACCGGCTTCGCGTCATCCCCCCAGACGCGACTGCGGCGCGCAGATTCGCCGACGCTGGCGATCTCGATCCTTTCCTGCTTGCTTCTGCTGAGCAGATCCGGATCCTCCGCCTCTTCCTGGACAAAGCCCCACGCGGCAGCATCTGGGCCGAGCCTGTCGATCTGATCGCGGAGGCTTTCACCGCGGAAGATACGGTTGTGGTATCCCTCCGAGATCGGCTCCCCGTTCAGCATTTCATTAATGGCGGCCGTCCAGAGGCGGAACAGGACCTGATGGCTCAGATTGACATATGAGGTGTCGGTGGCGATGAGCTGGTTGATGGCTTTCAACCAGATGTCCGATCGGACACGATACTCTTCAATATCCGTGCCGCCGAACTGCTTGATCCCGGCGCCGTCGTAGCTGGCGCGGATGCGGCGGTGGTCGGGAGCGGCGAGCGTGATTTCGAACTCGACTTCGACGATCGGGTTGCCCCGGGTCGTGCCCCTGATCGGATTGACCGCGATCTTGAAGGCCCGAATGCGCTCGAAGTCCCGAGCGACGTTCTCAAGCATTCGCGTGCGCAGCTTGCCGCTGTGGATGCTGCCATCCTTCTCCCGCGGGAAACTGACCCATGTTCCGATCTCGTCAACGCTGGCGGTCACGACGACGGTGTTGTCCTCGCCCGGGAACCATACGCGGCCGGACTCCCACACCTTTGCCAGGAGGACACGATAGAGCGGCTGCGAGAACTTGCATTTCATCTTCGGCAGCGCAGCGAGTTCGAGATACGCGAACTCCCGCTTCTCGGTCATGATCCTGCGCATTGGATCCGGCAGGCCGAAGTGGATGGTCTCGACGTCGTTTTTGCTGGAGAGCCAGGAGACGAGCAGCGGTACCTGTTGATAACGCTGGCCGTCGTCCGTGCCGAAGGACACCGTGTTCTTCAGTAGGCGCCTCAATGATGCCTTCACGGCATCCCGGCGAGCTTCCGCACCGAAGTAGTGCAGGACATGCGACATAGGAATCGTGTGCATATCGGCGGTCAGACCACGATCGGCTTCATAGGCCGAGGACAGAAGCAGATCGTGCAGCGCGGCATCGTCTGATGTCAGCTTCGAATTCCCGTCGACCGTCATTCCCTTGAGCAGCTCGACCGGCCTCGGAGATTCCGGAGCAATGTGCTCCAGGTTGCTCGGCTTCGCGAGAGCGGTTGAAAGGGAGCCGCGTGGCTTCGGTCTGAAATTCTGGCGGTGTGGTCTCATGTGTCGTCCTCCTGCAACTATGATTGTCGCCGGCGGAGAACGGTGCAACGTCTTCGTCCACCTCGCGATGGAAACAGGACGAAACCTTGCGCCGCAGGGGTTTCAGCGTCTTCGTCCTGTGTTCGTTACAGACTGAACGAAGACGCGGTAGTGATGGCGATGAAGGTCTTCGTCCCAGAAATCCCGCACACTGGACGAGAACGAGCGGAAAAGTCGGGATTTTTGAGACGAAGACGTATTTCAGGCGATGCTAAAGTCGGGATTTTTGAGACGAAAACAAAATGGACAAATCCTTGCGACGCGGGAGCTGTGGGCCTGTCCAAATTGTCAACTCTGGACAACCCTAAGAGAGTTTGCGTGTGTGGGCGTGCGCGCGACCTCGGAAGGGTCATCACCGCCGCGATGTTCCGGATGGGCTTACGACTCTCCAGGATGCGACAAACCTGACGGTTCTCGTGAGCGCTCCGCTCCCGCTCCGCTCGACCAGCTACCGCGTTTCCACCTACTGGAGTAGTGCCGGCCTTTTTGTCCCTTGCAACGCCACGCCCGATCTTTTGCGTAGTGCAGGTTAGTGCGGAAAGGAGGACGGGATGCCGAGGATTGCTAATCCGAAGAACGAGGTGGGTCGCCGGAGAACCGCGGCGTATCGCAAGGCGCAGGCGGCTCTGGGTGCCAAAGAGACGAAGGGTCGACCCGAAGCATCGGACGTTGACCGGGCGCTGGCCGCCGCCGTTGCGGTGTTCTGTGGCCTTGGTCATCCGTCTTCTGAAATGCAGGGCATCATCCGCCTGGCGAAGGACCTCCTGAAGCAACGAGGCTTTGACACGCGCGAGACGAAGCTGAAGATCCAGTCCAGAATCCTCCTGCGCTCCGATCTTCACCAGCTTCGCGAAATTCACCGTTCCGGGTCTTCGGAGGCGCCGACAGGAGCATCACTATGACCAGTCTCGATTCATCGCCGTCCTCCCATTACTTCTCACTTGAGAATCAGGAATCTCCGGATTTCCGTAGTGACGGCCCGACCGCCACGCCCGTCACGATCCGACCTGTCTTAAGGCTAAAGTTCCGCGCGCCGACACACCACCCACGCCGCAAGGCGATCAAGGCGGCCCTGGAGGCTTTGAAGATCGTGGCGGATCGGGACGCGGACTACGCCCGGACACAGAACGGTAAAGGATTCAGCAAGTCCGATTCCTCGTCCGGCCACATGCTGAGCGAAGCGACGATCGAGCGGGCCATGCAAGACGACCAGCTCGCCGAGCGAATCCTGAAGATGGCCGCCCGATACAGGCGGCAGGTGCTGCGCCTCAGGCAGATGGATCTTCTGTGACGGCCTTGCGGCCGGCGAAGGCGGAGCACATCATCATATCGAACATTTCATGTTCTTATCTCGTACGACTTTGGCCGGGCACTGCTCGGCCATTTTTCGTTGTGCGGTTCTCGCCGGTGATCGATCATCATTCTGGGAGGACGACAGAATGAATATCGAGACATTTCCGGAATACACGGCAGCGACACGCCAGGAGCCATCGTTCGTCCACATCGGTCAGGTGTGGGAGATGGAAATCCTCGCCCGGGTGTTCACGGTTCTCGGCTGCACGAACCTGATCGTTTCCGACGGGCTTTCGTTCCTCGCCGATCGGCTGGTGAATGGCGCCCGCCACGAATCCTTCGTCTACATCTCCGACCAGGATGATGATCATGGCTATGTCGACATCTGCGACTTCCTGCTCGACGATCTTCAGGATGGCTGCGCGCAGCTCGCGGTCGCCATTGCCAAGGATCAGTGCTCCGCCGCGCCTCGAATCCTTAAATCGGCAGCCGATCACGCCTCAAACTTCTGCCGCGAGATCTGCCATCTGAGCTGATCGATAGGGCTTTACGAAGGATTCAGATACGGTCCTTATTCACGGAGGGAACCGTGAAGGATCCGAACATGCGCTTTATCGAACTTTTCGCCGGAATCGGCGGGCTTGGCCTAGGACTGGAACAAGCTGGTCTCCAGCCGCTGACGGGCTATGAGAAGTGGGACAAGGCGATCGATGTCTGGCAATTCAACAACAAGTCCAAGGCGTTCCAGGTCGACCTCGGCGACGTCGCCGCGGCCTCTCTGCATATCATGGGATCCTCGCCACGGATGATCGTGGGAGGTCCGCCTTGCCAGGACTACTCGACCGCTGGCAAAGGCGTTCTCGGCAAGAACGCAGCGATGACACAAGCTTTCGCGATGACGATCGTCGTCGTTCGGCCAGAATGGTTCATCTTCGAGAATACTCAGCGCGCGCCACTGAGCCTCAACTACCGCCAGGCCCGGGCGATATGGAAAAGAGCGGGGTATGGTCTTACGGAACTCATGGTGATGGCTTCGCACTACGGCACACCACAGGCCCGAAAGCGTTTTTTCTGCATCGGTCGTCTTGGCGAAGTGGACGGATTCCTGGAGTCCGCCATCCGGGATGCAGCTTCGAAAACACCTGTGCCTGTCCGATCGATCCTTGATCCCGATCGCTTCCCCGACGACGCTGAATTGATCCGCCGAGGAGGATACTTCGTTCGGCCCTACACGAATGGAAAGGGCGTTCATCGGCTCGACAGGCCAGCACCAACGATCATCAGGTCGTCGACGGGCAAGCCGAACAAGGCCTATCGCGAGAACCCGCACCGAACAGATCACATGACCTATGACGAAGCCTTCCAGCTCAAAGAGCACCAGGCCATGCGGATTCAGGGCTTTCCCGCCGACTTTGACATGGGCGGATATCGTCTTCGACGGACGGGCAAGGAATATTCGAAGCGTGACGTCATGCAGATGATCGCCAACGCCGTACCGCCGCCTTTGGCCGAGAAGCTCGGTGAAGTCATCCTCGCCCGGGCCGAGGGCAGATCCATTCCAGCGATTGACCCGGGATTCGAGAAGTTCCTGCAGGATCATCCTGATAAGGATTTCACTCCGGCGAGCATTGCCAACGTCAAGTCGCGCGTGAACCGCGCCCGGCGACTGCTGCACGGCAGGACATACCAGGACATCGCCCTCGAACTCGCCGATCTGGAAGACACGGTGGAGTTCGCCACTCTCGATGTGCGGCAGAAGTCCGACCTTCGCGCCGCGCTGCGCCTCTACCACGAATACATGTCCGACCGGCCGCCTTCGAAATACGCTCGCAAGATCCTGAAGAAGGGCGAGAAGCCCAAGCCGGTTATGCCAGACTTCGGCCGCCGCCCGCACGCTACCGATGTCTCCGACGTGGCGCCTTCCGAATCCTCTGGCAAAACGAAGCTCCGCAGACGCTGGGCGCCAGAGACACCGAACGAAGAGGCCAGTGACTTCCACATCGATGTCGGTCCTAACATGGATCCGCGCCACGAGCCGGACGTGAAGCCCTCCGACAGCGACCGTCTACCTCGCGACAAATAAACTGAAACCAGCCGGATCCGGGTGCAGTTCCCCGCTGCAAGGGCATTCTATCGGCCACTCGGTAGCGAGGAATACATCTTGCTTGCCGAGCATCATGCAGATCCGGAAAGGAGGACGCATGACCGAACCCGAATCTTGAGACAGAGCCATCGAAGCCGCCAGTCGACTGATCGCCGCTGCAGACGGAGAACGGCTGCCCCTCGATGAGCGGCCGCGCTTCTCGATCCCATGCCGCCCGGACTACGACGATGACATCGTACTGATGGATTTCCTGCGTGCGGTGCCGATCAACGGCGGCTGCATCAAGCGTTGAAATGATCCCGCAGCGCCTTCAGCCTCGCCGCCATCTCGTCAGCGGTGAGTGGCACTGGAGCTGACGGCGCCCGCACCTTGATCGCCTTCGGAGGCCGCTCCGGCTTCGGTGTGGCCACAGCTTCCTTCACGCGCTGCTTCCGAGCCTTCTGCCGCGCCTGCTCGAACTTGTTCTGCTCCGGCAGCTTGGATGTTGTCGACTGCGGCGCCGTCGGCTTTCGGGGGCTGTCCCCGAAGATGCGGCCGAGCAGGAAATAGACGGTTCTCGGATTCCACTCGGCTCCGGCGGCGGTCTTGATGCCTTCTTTGTTCAGGAGCCGGGAGACATCGGCCGGCTTGCGGAAGCCCGCCCGGGCGTATCCTCTGATCTTCTCCGTCAGCGTCGTGGCCATCTTCGCCGCGGCTGCCTCCGTCAGGCCAAGATGGGCGCGATCCTCCTCCCGGTTCTTTGGCGGAAGCTTGCCGTAGTCGGATTCCTTCGACATCGGCGCCCGATCACGCTTCTGGGCGCCACGCTGCATCGATCTGACCTGAGACTTGCTCCCCATCATCTCCCCCGAGTTGCCCGCCGTAGATTATGCGCGCCCGGCTTGTTGTCAACGATGCCGATACCAGTTGCGCCGGCGGGGTTGCGGGTTCCGCGCTCTCGCCCAGGATTGTGGGCGGCTGCGCTGGACTGTCTGTGTGCATGTGCTGGTGTGGTCGGGTGTGCCTGCAGGCGCCGATGCGTGTTCGGGTGCGTTCTTCGTATCCCTTCGACGGTCGACGTCGATTTCGGATCCGCCTGCCGTCCAGTATCCTCGAATGCCTCATCAATCGATTACAAGGGGCATACAGAGCCTCTGGCGCCATTCCGGCATTCGGTATCAGGAGAATTCTCAGAGGCCACTTCTTGACCCGCTTTTTGAGCATTCTCATCACCGTCTTCATGACGGCGGACTGGCGTGAAGTGCAGCGGAAGAAATGACAAGATTTGTGTCATTTATTGTCAGCATTTCAACGGATAACTCCGTCATCCCTTGCCGCTGCAGTCGATGACCCCGTTTTACCGCCGGCCGATTGCGCCGGTGGAAATTTCGACATCCGGAAATGAGCTGTTCTGGGGCGATAACAGGCGAATTTGTCAGCATATTTTGAGGGTTTGCTTTAGCGCGTCATCAGAACCGATGACCAACCGCCGGCGGAATCTGGCCACCAGGCGGCTCTGCAGGGCGACATACCGGCGGATCCGATCGTAAAAAGTTTGTTTACAGATCCTCATAATTACTACTGCAACAAAAACTACACTGAAAAATATTCCGATTTATTCGATTTTATGCTTGCGCCGTCATCGATCTTGAACCGCACCGGATTTACCGGAGACCCCAACTCGTGAGAAGTAGGGTCTATGACAAGCAAGACGACGAACAAATTCTCCCCTGAAGTCCGCGCCCGTG
>NZ_JBNWCH010000008.1:0-208571 GCF_053522485.1 Agrobacterium sp. 22-209-1 | reverse complement strand
TCCTTTCAGGTGGCCATCAGTATCGGTGCGGTCTTCGGCGGCTATATCGTCGATTCCTACGGCGCCACTGCGCCGCTGGCGCTGACCGCGATACTGGCCGCATCCACGGTCGCTCTGGCCTTGCTGCAGCGTCGTGATTGATCCCTCTGCCTTTCCGGGGCAGCAGGCAACGCGTTTGCCTGCGGCCACCTGACGGCCGGCGGCTTGCCGAAACCGCCACGTGAGCACGGGTCAAAAATCAGGGGATGTCCCGCCTTGCGTCACCCCACCTTTGCGCTACGCTTGGGAACAGGGATTTCTCAACGGAGGGACTGAGGCATGTGCAACAACTGCGTGATCGAGGACGTAAAAAAGAACATGCTGTCACGGCGCCTGCTGTTCAAGGGCGCCGCGGCCGGTTTGACGGCCATGACGGCGGGCAGTCTGGCGGCGCCGGTGCTGGCGCAATCGCCCCGGCAGGTCGTTGATCTCACCCATACCTATGATTCCACATTTCCTACATTCGATGGCAAACCGGGCATAGAATATGAGTGGGCAGCGGAGATCGCCAAGGATGGCTATCAGCTCCACAAACTCACCATCTACGAACATACCGGCACCCATATCGATGCGCCTTTCCACTTCAGCGCGAATGGCGCGAGCGTCGACCAGCTGGAGCCGCAGAAACTTGTCGCGCCGCTTGTCATCGTCGACATCACCGACCGCGCCAAAGAGGATGCCAATTCCACCATTGAAGCCGAAGACATCGAACGCTGGATATCTGCGAATGGCGACATCCCGACAGGTGCAATCGTGGCTTTACGCTCCGGATGGGCAACCAAAGTGAAGAGCCCCTCATTCCGCAATGACGACGCCGGAAAATTCGCCTTCCCCGGTTTCGGCAAATCGGCGACCGACCTTCTGCTCAAGCTCGACACGGTCGCCATTGGCGTCGACACACTTTCTCTGGATCCGGGCAACTCCGCAGATTTCGCGGTTCACAATTCCTGGCTGCCAGCAGGACGCTACGGTATCGAAGGGCTGAACAACCTCGAGGCTCTGCCGGTCAAGGGGGCGACCATAATCGTCGGCGCGCCGGCACACCGCGGCGGAACGGGCGGCCCAGCCCGTATTCTGGCCCTGGTCTGACACCGGGAGCCCCTTCCGTTCAGTCATGGGTCGATTGGAAAGGCGAAGCCGGCCTTGACGCGGTCCATGACGACCATCGTCTTGAACCCTTTGATATCGTGGTTCTCGTAAAAAAACCGGCGGGTGAAGGCCTCGTAGTCCTCCATGTCCTTTGCCGTGATTACCAGGATGAAATCGGCATCGCCCGTCACATAATAACCGATCATCACCTCCCGCGTGGCGCGAATGGCGGCTTTGAAACGGTCGACAATATCGGCCCTTTCTCGCTCCAGCGAGACGAGAACGATCATGGTAATGCCGCGCCCGACGGCTTTGGGCGAAACGACAGCCACATCGGCTTCGATCACCCCCTCATCACGCAGACGCTTCAACCGGCGCTGGCACGCAGTTGGCGACAGATTGACGATTTTGGCCAAGTCTTCCGAGGTCAGGCGATTGTTCTTCTGCACGGCGTCAAGCAGCGCCCGGTCGGCTCGATCTATCTGGGTCATGCGGGATTCCTGCATCTGAATAAAAAACTAAGCATAATTCCTGCGTAAAGGCACGCTTAAACGCCGTCAATCAATCGTGCAGCGCAGTTAAGCTTCTGGCAAATGAAAAGGGATCTTGCCGATGGAAGCTATCGCCAGCGCAGCGCTTAAAAACCTTCACCGACCGGAGCTGGTCGAGCATCGTGCCTTTCTGGATGGGCAATGGGTGGCGCGTAAGGAGACGCTGGGCGTTGTCGATCCGGCAAGCGGAGATCATCTGCTCGATGTCTCTTCCTGCTCCCTGAACGACGTGGACGCGGCGGTCGAAACCGCAGGCAGAGCATTCCTCCGGTGGCGGGACATGCTGCCCGTCGAACGCGGCGACATCCTTCGGACATGGGGCCGGCTGATGCGTGACAATGCCCGCGATCTCGCGGTTATCATCAGCGCCGAACAGGGAAAGCCGCTTTCGGAATCGCTCGGTGAAATTTCCTATGCAGCAGCCTTTCTCGACTGGTTTGCAAGCGAAGGCGAAAGATCCTACGGGGAGACAATTCCAAGCCATCTCAAAGGCGGCAACCTCTCCGTACGGATGCAGCCGATAGGGGTCACGGCTGCCATCACACCCTGGAATTTCCCTTCAGCCATGATCGCCCGCAAGGCGGGCGCCGCCCTTGGCGCCGGCTGCACGATGATCGTCAAACCGGCGCCTGAAACACCGCTTTCGGCACTGGCCCTGGCAAAACTGGCACAGGAGGCGGGCATGCCGGCCGGTGTGTTGCAGGTTTTACCGGGGGAAGCCGCGCCGCTTGCGCGCCGCCTGCTGGAGCATGCTGAGGTTCGGGCGTTTTCCTTTACCGGTTCGACCGAGGTGGGACGGCTACTCCTCACGCAATCGGCGGCGACCATCAAAAAAGCCTCGCTTGAACTTGGCGGCCATGCCCCCTTTATTGCCTTTGCCGATGCGAACCTTTCCCAGACCGTGAAAGGTTGCCTCGCCGCCAAATTCGCCACATCCGGACAGGACTGCCTTGCGGCAAACCGCATCTATGTTCAGCGCGAGCTTTATGACCGTTTTATTGAGCGGTTCGCCGAGGCGACCTCCAGACTGACCGTTAGCCACGGCCTTGAACCGGGCATCGACATTGGGCCAATGACCCGGCCGTCCGTCGCCGAAAAGTGCCGTCAGCAGATCGCGCAGGCGCTTTCTGCCGGTGCACGTCTCGTCTGCGGCGGACAGGACAGCCCGCTCGGCGGCAATTTCGTCACCCCCACCGTGCTCGCCGATGTGACCGACGACATGCTGATCGCGCGCGAAGAAACATTCGGGCCGGTGGCCGCCATCCTGCCCTTCGATGACGAGCGGGAGGTCGTGCGACGCGCCAATGCCACGGAGATGGGGCTTGCGGCCTATGTCTACACCAACGATCTCGGCCGGGCGATGCGCCTGACGGACCAGCTGGAATACGGCATGGTCGCCGTCAATACACCGAAATTCACCGGCGCGCCCATACCCTTCGGCGGCTGGAAACAATCCGGCCTCGGTCGCGAGGGTTCGCGTCACGGTCTCATGGAATATCTCGAACCCAAATATGTCTGCTTCGGCAATCTGGCTGCCTGAAAGGAACGCGCCTATGACCATCGACATTAAAAACATCGCGCAAATGGATCGCAACGCCGTTCTGCACCCATTCACCCAGCTGAAGGACTACGCCAGCGGCAAGCTCGGCGAACCGACCATCGTTGAAACCGGCAAGGGCATCCGCATTCAGGACGCCCACGGCAAGCAGTTGATCGATGGCTTTGCCGGTCTTTATTGCGTCAATGTCGGCTATGGCCGCACCGAGGTGGCGGAAGCGATTTCCCGTCAGGCCTATCGGCTTGCCTATTACCATTCCTATGCCGCCCACACGACGGACGAACTGGCGATCCTTTCCGACCGGCTGGTGAAGATGGCACCCGGCAAGATGAGCAAGGTGTTCTACGGCATGTCTGGCTCGGACGCCAACGAGACCCAGGCTAAGCTCGTCTGGTATTACAACAACCTGCGCGGCAAACCAGAGAAGAAGAAAATCATCTCCCGCGAAAGGGGATATCACGGCTGCAGCGTAGTTTCCGGCTCCATGACCGGCATGAGCTTTTATCACGACCACATGGACCTGCCGCGCGCCGGCATTTTGCACACCGGCGCTCCGCACCATTACTGGGGCGCAGAAGCCGGTGAAACCGAGCTGGAATTCTCAAAACGCCGCGCCGACGAACTGGAAGCACTCATTCTGCGCGAAGGCCCCGACACGATAGGCGCCTTCATTGCCGAGCCCGTGCTCGGCACCGGCGGCATTACGCCGCCGCCGGAAGGCTACTGGCCGGCGATACAGGATGTTCTCAAAAAATACGATGTCCTTTTGATTGCCGATGAGGTGATTACCGGCTTCGGCCGCACAGGCTCCATGTTCGGCTCGCAACATTACGGCATCGCGCCGGACCTCATCACGGTCGCCAAGGGTCTGACATCGGCCTATTTCCCGCTTTCCGGCGCCATCGTTGGGGAAAAAGTCTACAAGGTCATGGAGGAAGGCGCTGAGCGCGTCGGCGCCTTCTCCCACGGCTACACCTATTCCGGCCATCCGATCGGCGCGGCGGCGGCAAATGCCGTGCTCGACATCGTGGAAAAGGAAGACCTGCCCGGCAATGCCCGGGCTGTCGGCAGCTATTTTCAGGAGCAATTGAAGGCGAAGTTCGCCCAGCTTCCAATCGTCGGCGAAGTGCGCGGTGTGGGCCTCATGGGCGCCATCGAATTCGTGGCGGATCGTGAAAAGAAAACGCGGTTTGCCCCCGGTCTCACAGTCGGCGCACGCGTTTCGAAGGCGGCACGCAATGACGGCCTTATTGCGCGCGCCATGCCGCATGGCGATATCCTGGGCTTTGCACCGCCGCTCGTCACAACGAGGGCGGAGGTGGACGAGATCATCGCCATCGCCGAAACAGCAGTCCGCAGCGTCATGGATGATCTGGTGCGGGCCGGCGAAAAAATCTGATCGTCAGCACGGCGTTCAACGATCGCAAATACTGCTCATTTCGACGGCAACTGCGCCTCTCTGCGGCGCAGTTGCCGTCGGCGTTGCATAAGGCTTCATCTTTTTGCAGAACCATGCATAATGTCATGAAATCAATATCGTCAAAAACGAGACAATTTCATGCGTCGTCAAGCCAATTCGTCAAACCCCGATCCGGTGTCCGCAACCAGACCGGCGGCATGGCGGCCGATCCTGGCCAAACAGAAGGGCGAAACGAAACATTCCGCGCTGACGGAACGGATCATCGCCGATATCGACGCCGGCGTCCTGAAGCCGATGGACCGCATGCCGACCCACCGCGATCTCGCCCGCGAACTCGGCCTATCGGTCCAGACCGTCAGCCTCTCCTACAAGGAGGCTGAACGGCTGGGCTATCTCAGCGGCGAAATCGGCCGCGGCACCTTCGTGAAAACACGGGTGACGGACCGTGCTGGACGCATGATGCTCGATCACAGCCCGACCGAGGTGCTCGACCTCTCCATTATCCGCGGCGTTTATCTCGACGACCATGAAAACGCCTCGCGCACCGTCCTTCGCGAACTGGCCGATAGTGACAATTCGGACTTCATGCGCCCCTGCCGTCCGGTCGCGGGCCTCGACAGCCATCGCGAAACCGCCCGGATCTGGCTTGGAATGATGGGTGTCACCGCCGGCGCGGAACGTATTCTCGTCACCAATGGCGCTGCGCATGGCATATTTCTCGCCTTGAGCTGCATCATTCGCTCGAACGACGTGGTTCTGTGCGAAAACCTCACCGACCACGGCATCATCGGCCTGTCGAACATTCTGGGCTTCAGCCTCAAGGGCTTGCCGACCGACAAAGAAGGTATAGTGCCGGACGCGCTGGAGGCCGCCTGCGCAGCCGGGGGCGTCAAGGCGCTGGTGCTCATTCCCACTCTCAACAATCCCACGGGACATGTTTCCGGCGTTGCACGCAGACAGGCGATCGCCGCGATTGCCGAAAGGTACGGCGTCTTTGTTATTGAGGACGAAGTCTATCGTCCGATCATCGAGGATGATCTGCCATCCATCACCGAAATGCTGCCTGATCTTGGTTTTTTCGTCACCAGCTTTACCAAGACGGTGCTGACGGGGTTGCGCGTCGGCTATCTCGTCGTGCCGCCTGCCTATTCCATCCGCGCCGCCTCTATCCTGCGTGTATCGAGCTGGAGCGGAACCTATCTCACCGCCGAAATCGCCACGCGCTGGGTCGAAAACGGCACCGCACGGCGGCTGCTGGATGTCCAGCGCGCCGAAGTACGTGCGCGGCAAAAGATTGCCACGGACATATTGGGCGACCATATCGCCTCGACCCACCCCCTCTCCTTCTGCGCCTGGCTGAAGGTTCCACCGCGCTGGACGGAGGACGGGCTGGTGCGCGCGCTCACAAACCAGAACGTCGCGGTCACGCCGTCTGAGCCGTTCATTGCCGGTCCCGGCCATGGCGGCGGCATCCGCATATGTCTCGGTGGACGGCTCAATCACCCAAGCCTCGTCAAAGCCTTGACCACCGTGCGGCAGACCTTCGAGCAATTGCCGCCGGTCTACGATATCGGTTCAATCGGCTGAGGCAGTCGCTCGAAAATCATTGAATCATTACAATATAATAATTGACATGATTTTACTTCGCTCACAACATGACAATCATGAAGAGCGCAAACCTGTCCATATCCGCAGATAAAAATCCGCTTCCGGTCTCGCTGGCCGCGATAGAGCAGGCAGCATTGCGGCTTGCCGGACAGGTGGAGCGCACACCTTTGGTCCGCTCGGACCTCCTGTCCGAACGCTGCGGCCACCCCGTTCATCTCAAGCTTGAAACCCTTCAGCCCATCGGCGCCTTCAAGCTGCGCGGCGCGATGAACGCCATACTGTCGCTTGACGACGACGCACGCAGGCGAGGCCTTGTCACCGCCTCGACCGGCAATCATGGCCGCGCTGTGGCCTATGCGGCCAGCAAGCTCGGAATTCCCGCCACGATCTGCATGTCGGCACTCGTACCGGCGAACAAGGTTGAAGCGATCCGCGTGCTCGGTGCGGAAATCCAGATCGTCGGCATGTCACAGGATGACGCGCAAGAGGAGATGGAGCGCCTGACTGCAAGCCATGGTCTTACCGCAATCCCGCCATTCGATGATGCTGACGTTGTGGCCGGCCAGGGTACGATAGGTCTCGAGGTCGTCGAAGACATGCCTGAGCTGGCGACGGTGCTCGTTCCTCTTTCCGGCGGCGGCCTTGCAGGCGGCATCGCCGTTGCGGTCAAGGCGCTGAAGCCACGGGCACGGGTCATCGGCATTTCCATGGAGCGGGGCGCGGCCATGCATGCGTCGGTTGCAGCCGGCCGGCCCGTCGCAATACGGGAGGAAGGAACGCTGGCGGATTCGCTGGGCGGCGGAATTGGACTGAAGAACCGCGTGACATTCGCACTTTGCCGGGAACTCCTTGATGAGATCGTGCTGGTTTCCGAAGACGAGATTGCAGCCGGCATCCGCCATGCGGCACGCGAAGAAGATTTGACGGTCGAGGGCGCGGGCGCCGTTGGTTTCGCTGCAATCCTGTCCGGCAAGATCGACATTAGCGGTCCGACCGCCATCATCGTATCGGGCGGAAATATCGACCCGGCGGTCCATAAGACCATCATCGACGGGGGAGCCGCATGAGCCGCATCACCATTCTGACCGAGAAAGACCTGCGCGGCGTCATCAAGCTCGATCTCTCGGCGGTCGACTGCGTGGAGCGGGCCTTTGCGGCGCTCGCAACGCAGACCGTCTCCATGCCGCCGATCATGCGGCTCGATATCCCGGAGTTCCGCGGCGAAGTGGATGTGAAGACGGCCTATGTGCCGGGCTTTGATGGTTTCGCCATCAAGGTCAGCCCCGGTTTCTTCGACAATCCGAAACTCGGTCTGCCGAGCCTCAACGGTCTCATGATCCTTTTCAGCGCAAGGACCGGGCTGGTGGAGGCCCTTCTCCTCGACAACGGCTATCTTACCGATGTGCGGACCGCCGCGGCAGGTGCTGTCGCGGCGCGGCACCTGGCCCGCAAAGACGCGTCCGTCGCCGCGATCTTCGGGGCGGGCATGCAGGCACGTTTGCAGCTCGAAGCCCTGATGCTCGTGCGCCCGATCAGATCGGCGCGGATATGGGCGCGGGACCACCAGAAGGCCGAGAAACTCGCGGGCGATTTCGCCAGCGAACACGGCATTGAGATCGCAGCTGTGGCCGATCCGCAGGCTGCCGCGCGGCGTGCCGATATCATTGTAACAACGACGCCCGCCGAAAGCCCGATCCTCTTTGCCGACTGGCTGGAAGAAGGCCAGCATCTGACAGCCATGGGATCGGATGCCGAACACAAGAACGAGATAGATCCGGCCGTGTTCACCAGAGCGCGCTATGTCGCGGACCGCATCTCGCAGACCCGTATTCTCGGTGAGTTGCATCACGCCATCGCCGCCGGGCGCACCGCGTCGGATCAGCACTTCGCGGAACTTGGCGACGTCATTGCCGGCAAAGTGCAGGGCCGCGTATCGGGCAAGGACATCACCTTTGCCGATCTGACCGGCGCCGGCGTACAGGACACGGCTATCGCCAATCTGGCCTTTGCCCGCGCAAAGGAAGCCAAGAGCGGTCAAACAATCGAAAACACCATAAAAATGGGAGATGCAGCGTGAGCGTAACGCTGAACTTTACGCGCGAGGAATATGCCGCGCGCCTGTCCAAAACCCGCAAGGCTATGGAGAAAGCCGGGATCGATCTTCTGGTCGTCACTGACCCGTCCAACATGCATTGGCTGACCGGTTATGACGGCTGGTCCTTCTACGTCCACCAATGCGTGCTGGTGCCGCCGGAGGGCGCGCCGATCTGGTATGGCCGCAAGCAGGATGCCAACGGTGCAAAGCGCACGGCCTATCTCGCCCACGACAATATCATCGGCTACCCCGATCACTACGTTCAATCGACCGAACGGCACCCGATGGATCTGTTGTCTGAGATCATCGAGGAGCGCGGCTGGTCCGGCCTGACGGTCGGCGTCGAGATGGACAATTATTATTTCTCGGCAGCCGCATTTGCATCGCTGCAGACACATCTGCCGAACGCCCGTTTCAAGGACGCCGCTGGTCTCGTGAACTGGCAGCGCGCGGTGAAAAGCCCGGCCGAACTCGACTATATGCGCAAGGCTGGGAAGATCGTCGAACTGATGCACAAGCGTATTGTCGACGTCGTTGAGCCGGGCATGCGCAAATGCGATCTGGTGGCCGAAATATACGATGCCGGCATTCGTGGCACCGCCGAGTTCGGCGGCGACTATCCAGCCATCGTGCCGCTCCTCCCTTCGGGTGCCGACGCCTCCGCGCCGCATTTGACATGGGACGACAAGCCGATGCGATCAGGCGAAGGCACCTTCTTCGAAATCGCAGGCGCTTACCGCCGTTATCATTGCCCGCTGTCACGCACGGTCTTTCTCGGCAAGCCGACACAGGCATTCCTCGATGCGGAAAAAGCAACGCTTGAGGGCATGGAGGCCGGCCTTTCCGCAGCCAAGCCCGGCAACACCTGCGAGGACATCGCCAATGCCTTTTTCGCCGTGCTGAAAAAATACGGGATCATCAAGGACAACCGCACCGGCTATCCGATCGGGCTTTCCTATCCGCCGGACTGGGGCGAGCGCACCATGAGCCTTCGACCCGGCGACCGCACGGAGTTGAAGGCCGGCATGACATTCCACTTTATGACCGGCCTCTGGCTTGAAGACATGGGGCTCGAAATCACCGAAAGCATTGCGATCACCGAAACCGGTGTCGAATGCCTTTCCAATGTGCCGCGGCAACTCTTCGTGAAAGGCTGAGACGATGTTGAGCACCGCGCTTCGCCCCTCACCGATCACGCCCTCCGTCGATTTTGACGCCAAGGGCGTGCAACACGGTCATCTGCGGCTGCCATACAGCCGCGATGACAGCGCGTGGGGCTCGGTGATGATCCCGATCTGCGTCATCGCCAATGGCGAAGGGCCAACGGCGCTTCTGACCGGCGCAAACCATGGCGACGAATATGAGGGACCGGCAGCACTCTTCGAACTCGCCCACACGCTCGATCCGGCCGAAGTGAAGGGCCGTATCATCATCGTGCCGGCGCTCAACTACCCGGCTTTCCGCGCAGGCACACGCACCTCCCCCATCGACCGGGGAAACCTCAATCGCAGTTTTCCCGGCCGCCCTGACGGCACGGTGACGGAGAAGATCGCCGATTACGTGACCCGCCATCTGATACCGCTTGCGGATATCGTTCTCGATTTCCATTCCGGCGGCAGGACACTTGATTTCCTGCCATACGCGGCGGCTCACGAATTGCCCGACAAGACGCAGGAGGGCCGGTGTTTTGAAGCGGTGGCGGCTTTTGCCGCCCCCTATTCAATGAGGATGCTCGAAATCGACGCCGTTGGCATGCTGGACACGACCGTCGAGGAGTTGGGCAAGGTCTTTGTCACAACGGAGCTGGGCGGCGCGGGCACGGCAAGCGCGAAATCGATCGATATCGCGCGGAAAGGCATCGTCAATCTGCTGCGCCACACGGGCATTTTGGCCGGTTCACCCGTTCTCGCAAAAAGCCGTTGGCTGGATATGCCCTCCAGCGACTGCTTCACCTTTGCTGAAGACGACGGGCTCGTTGTCTTCGTCTGCGATCTGGGAGACGCGGTCACGGCGGGTGAGACAATCGCCCGGGTTTATCCGATCGGCAAAACCGGCCTTGCACCGGTCGATTATCGCGCCTCCCTCAGTGGCGTGCTTGCCGCACGCCACGTTCCCGGCCTCATCAAGGCCGGAGACTGCCTTTCCGTCATCGCCACGGTCACGGAGAATACCTAGTCACTAGAAACATCGTGAGATCCGAAAACGGACCACGCAACCCAACCAGAGGAGTAAGAACATGCGTATGATCAGACTAGCCGGGCTTTCCGCCCTCGCTCTCACCATCGGCGTGACGTCAGCCAGCGCGCTCACCGTCGAAGAAGTCAAAAGCCAAGGCTATATCCGCGCCGCCACGGCCAATGAAGTGCCCTATTCCTACATGCAGCCAGACGGCACCTCCGCCGGCATCGGCCCGGATGTGGCCAATGCGGTTCTGAAATCGATGGGTATCGAAGAGGTCAACTGGACGGTGACGCCCTTCGGCACGCTGATCCCCGGCCTCAAAGCCCGTCGCTTCGATTTTGCGGCCGCCGAACAGAACATCTCGCCGGAGCGCTGCAAGCAGGTCGCCTTCACCGAACCGAACTCGTCCTATGGCGAAGGACTACTGGTGAAGAAAGGCAATCCGAAAAAGCTTACCACCTACGCCGATATCGCCAAGGACCCCTCATTGAAGGTCGCCGTTGTTTCCGGCGCAAACAACGTCGATTTCCTGCGCGCAGTCGGTGTCAAGGAAGAGCAGATCGTGTTCATCCCTGCCAATGCCGACGCTATTCCCACCGTGCAGAGCCGAGTCGACGCCTATGCGGCCACCGAACTGACGGTTTCGGAACTCGCCAAGGGTCAGGCGAACGTCGAGCAGGTGACGCCTTTCACCGATCCGGTCGTGAAGGATGCGCCGGTGCGCAATTACGGCGGTTTCGCTTTCCGCCCGGAAGACAAGGAGCTGCGTGACGCCTTCAACGCGGCGCTCGTGGAATTCCGCAAGACGGACGACTACAAAAAAATCCTCACCAAATACGGCCTGTCCGAACAGAGTATTGCGGCAGCGGCCGAAAAGAAGGTCGCCGATCTCTGCGCCGGCAAATAATGCCAGCCGGCGCCCGGGCATAACCGGGCGCCGTTCCTCGGGAATTCGGGAAATCTCCAGATGGACATGACTGCATATCTGCCGATGTTATGGCAAGGCGCGGTCGTCACGATGACGATTACGCTCGCAGCCCTTGCCGTCGGCACGGTGCTCGCCTTTTTCTTTGGCATCCTGCGCGTCGAGGGTGGACCGATCCTGTCGGCAATCGCGCTCTGTTATACGGAAGTGTTCCGCGGCACCTCGCTGCTGGTGCAGCTTTTCTGGTTCTACTACGCCCTGCCGCTGGTCGGGTTGAGCTTCGATCCGATCACGACGGGGGTGCTGGTGCTTGCCGCCCATGCCGGAGGCTACGGCGCGGAAATTGTTCGCGGCGCGCTGTCCTCCGTCTCGGTGCAGCAGCTGGAGGCCGCACGCGCGCTGAACTTCACGCGGATGCAGACGCTGTTTCGCATCTTGCTGCCGCAGGCCGTTGTCGAGATGATGCCGGCCTTCGGCAATCTCGCCATCGAAACGCTGAAGCTTTCATCGCTCGTGTCGTTGATCTCGATTGCCGATCTCACTTTTGCGGCGCAGTCGATCCGCAACCTGACGCTCGATAGCGCCAGCATCTATTCGATTACGCTGCTTTGTTATTTCGCGATGTCGCTCATCTTGATGGTCGTCATCCGGGTGATCGAACGCTTCGTGCGGCGCGGCAACGTCTTCCCGCGCACGCGCCATTCGTAAGGATATCTGCTCATGATGTATGGTTACGAATGGGATACGACCACCTGGCTCACCTACACGACCTCCATCCTGCCCATCATTCTGATCGGGCTCACGGTGACGCTGAAGGCCGCCGCCGCCGGCTTTGCCATTGCGCTGGTTCTGGGGCTCGTCTTTGCACTGCTACGCCGCAGCCGCGTCAGGATGATCTCCTGGCCAACCGCGCTGATTGTCGAATTCCTGCGCGATACGCCGCTTCTTGTGCAGCTGTTCTTTCTCTATTACGTGCTTCCGGATTTCGGCATTGTCCTGCCGGCATTTCTCACCGGCGCACTGGCGCTCGGCCTGCAATATGCCGCCTATACGTCCGAAGTCTATCGCGGCGGTATCGAGGCGGTGCATCACGGCCAATGGGAAGCGGCGACGGCGCTTAATCTCACGCACATGCAGACCTATAGGGACATCATCATCCCGCAGGCCATTCCGCGCATCGTCCCGGCCATGGGCAATTATCTTGTCGCCATGATCAAGGAAACGCCGGTGCTATCCGTCGTCACGGTTCTAGAAATGATGGGGCTTGCCAATATGATCGGCGAGCGCACCTTCGAATATCTGGTGCCGCTGACGCTTGTGGGCCTGATCTTCCTTGTCCTGACCATAATCTGCTCAGCAGGCCTCAGCCGCCTGCAAAGAGCGCTTCCAAAAGCAGGAATTCCCTTGCGATGACCAACACCACCAACAAGCCACTGATCGAATTTTCCGATGTCACGAAACGCTTCGGCATTCTGACAGTCCTCGACCGGTTCAATTTCAGCGTCGCGAAGGGCGAAAAAGTCACCCTCATCGGTCCATCCGGCTCCGGCAAATCAACGGTCCTGCGCATTCTCATGACGCTGGAGCCGTTCCAGGAGGGAAGACTGAGGCTTGCGGACATGTCCTACCAGGAGCCGGGCGGCAAAGGACCTTTCAAAGCCTCCGAAAAGCATCTTCGCCAGATCCGCAATCACGTCGGCATGGTGTTCCAGAGCTTCAATCTCTTTCCCCATATGACCGTCCTTCGCAATATCGTGGAGGCGCCGGTGCGGGTTCTGGGCATCAGCCGCGCAGAGGCGGAGGCGCGCGCAATCGAATTGCTGAAGATGGTCGGGCTTGTGGATAAGAAGGATCATTATCCAGTGCAGCTTTCCGGCGGGCAACAGCAGCGCGTCGCCATTGCCCGCTCGCTTGCCATGCGTCCGCGTGTCCTGCTTTTCGATGAACCGACATCGGCGCTCGACCCGCAACTGGTTGGCGAAGTGCTGTCCGTCATCCGCGACCTGGCCCATGAGCATGACCTGACGATGCTTCTCGTCACCCACGAAATGCGCTTTGCCCGGGAAGTCTCGGACCGCGTCTGTTTCTTCGACAAGGGCCGCATCTGCGAACAGGGGAAACCGGACGAGATTTTCGGTCAGCCGAAAGAAGACCGCACACGCGAATTTCTCGCTTCTGTCTTACGGTAACCGTGGCGCGATCAGTCGGCAGGGCTGGCCAGAACCTTTCCGTCTCTGCCCTGCACGATCTCATGCGACGGCACCGGTGGAGCATCGGCAGCAGGCAGAGGCGGGACTGTCAACCACGCGCCAGGATAGCCCTTGCGAAGATGCCTGGGATTGTAGCGAATATTGGTTCCGGCAGCATAGTGAAGCTTCCCGAACGTTGCATCTTTTGACAGGACACCTCTTTTGACCTCGTGGAGTTTCCGCTCGCCATCGAGGGCAAGCGTTACCTCGGAAAGATCGAAACTGCCGAGATGAACGGTCTGGCCATTGGCCGTATCGATAACCCATCTATCGGCATCGACGAAGCCATCGGTATAGACATTGCCGGTGGAGGCACGCAATGACGCGCCTTTCGGCAGGGTGATGCCGTCAACAACATTGCCATCGGAAAGAGTGCAGTTACTGAAAGCGGAGATGCCGCCATCGGGCGAAAGATCGAACTCCACCGGCTGCGTCGCGTCGCAGCGCCAGCCACTCTGGGTGGTCACGCCTTTGCCGGTAATTTGCATGGTCTGCGGGGTAAAGCCCACCGTTTCGTAATTCTCGTTGGTTTTTATCGATATATAACGGGTAATTTCGACGGCATCGATATCCACCACCCGCACCGGATGCGGAAACACGACCCGGTCGAAGGATTCCCTGTTATTGGCAATGGCCAGTTTGAGTGTCGTGCCTTTGGGCATATCGATCTGGCCAAGGCGCGCTGGCTCTAGCAGTTCCGGCCGATAGTTTGCCGCCCTCTCTTTGTCATAGGCGCGCATCTGGAGATAAAAACCACCGAACCGAAAGAGGGTGAAAAGCGCAACGGCGGTTACAAGCCCATAGGGCAGGATCATCGGGCGCTTCCAGTGGCCTGACACACGTCGTACGAACAGCAGGAGCGTCCAGACGACCCATATGAAGGTCGTGGCGACCAAGAAGGCAAGAAGAAGCAGCGCTTCGATGGAGGGCAGTGCGACAGGGATCATGCAAACCAATGGTCTTGGGCGGATCGTTTTGATCCTGAAGAGACATCAGTGCTTTACCCCACAAGCCGCAGTCTTTTCAACTCGGTGATGGCGGACGGACATAGAGGTGGCTGTCCGGGCGACGGATGGCGGCCGCCCGGTCAATGCGCTTATGGGGTATCAGCCACCAAGGACGAAACGGGAGAATGCCAGGGCATTGCGGGCGTCCTCGTCCATTTTCGCGACATCAGCGTCGCCGCTGAGATCGCGCCACACTTTGATGTCGGAGCCGATCGTGCCGCCAGTCTTGACGAAGGGCTCCATGACAACAGCACCGGTATAATTGATATCGCGAAGGGCCAGACCAATTTCGTGCCAGGGCATCCTGCCCTTACCCGGTACGCGGCGATTGCTCTCACCGGTGTGGAAATGACCGAGAAGCGGGCCGGCCGTGCGGATGGCCTCGCCAAAACTGTCTTCCTCGATATTCATGTGGAAGGTATCCAGCATGACCTTCACATTGTTCTTGCCGACATCCTTGACGAAGGCAACACCTTCGGCCGCCGTGTTGAGCACGTGGTTTTCAAAGCGGTTGAGGACTTCGATGCACAGATTGATGCCGAGATCATTGGCGAAATCGGCAATGCCGTGAATGCCCTCGACGCCGCGCGCATAATCACCCGCCTTGTCGACCGGCTGCGAATAGTCGATCGGCCAATAGGAATGCAATGCGCCGCCGATGGTGTGGATGTCGAGCTTGGCGACATTGGTAAGGGTGCGTTCAAAGAACGCCTTGCCGGCTGCGCGCACGGAAGCATCCTCCGACGACAGGTTTTTCGTTTTCGAAGGGCCGATACCGGCGGTGAGGATGATGCCGTTATCCTTCGCGCTCTCCCTGATGAAGGCGAGTTCGGCGTCACTGTATTCATTGATGTGGTGGGCGGCGACTTCGATGATATCGAAACCGAGCCTGGCGACCTTCTCGATATAGGGGCCGAACTTGGCGCTCCACTCATGTTCCCAGTATGAATAATAGATGCCGTGTTTCATGGGGGTCTCTTTCGCTTTTCTGTTTCGCTGAATTTGAATTTGGGCGGGACAGCGGCTCAGCCGGCTTCAGGAAGTAGGCTTGCTTCCCGGATTTCCGATATGAAGGTCCGGCTCTGTGCTCGCGGAGATGATGAACCGGCCGTTCGGAAGGTCATTCTCTTCAACCTTGCGATTGATCTCGTCCTCACCGAGGCCAAAGCTGCGCCAACGCTCTCTCAGCCGTGCACGCAGGTCGTCCTCATCGACATTTACAAAGACCGTCAGGTCGAAAATCTGTTTGAGACGATCCCAGGGCGACTGGCTGGCAAGGAGATAATTTCCTTCACAGACAATGATATCGACGGATTGCTGGATGAGACGGCCGCCAGCCCGGGCAATTTCAATCGCGCGATCAAAGACTGGGACAGCGACGACGTCGTCCTCGTTTGCCTTCAGGCGCTCAAGCATGTGGCGCAAGCCGTGAGCATCAAACGTATCGATTGCGCCCTTGAAGGCACGGCGCTTCATTTCTTCCAGAACGGCATCGTCATAATGAAAGCCATCCATCGGAAAGAGCGCCGCAGACACGCCTTCGCCTGCATTCAAAAGGTCAACCACATGCTCGGCAATGGTGGACTTTCCCGATCCGGGCGCACCGGCAATCGCAATCATCACACGCCGCCCATTGGCGCCGACAAGACGCTTGAGGGTCAGGCCCGCAACTTCACGGGCATTATCGTCAATAGTGTTCAAGATGCTCGCCTCGATAATGGGTGCTGTCAGAAAATCCGGTACTGGTTCGCCTTGTCGCGCAGGAATGCCAGGCCCCTGTCGAGAACCTCATCGGCGCTGGGCGCAATCGGCCGCCAGGTCGAAATCGCGCCCGCCACGTCCTTCGGCATCGCCGCGAAACTCTCGAGCGTCAGCACGCCCTTGAAACCGATGGCGGCGAGTGCGGAAAACACTTCGTCCCAGGCAACGTTGCCAAACCCCGGCGTGCCGCGGTCGCTTTCCGACATATGCATGTATTTCAGGTGGTTGCGGGCGGTGATGATGCCGTTTGCGATACCCTTTTCCTCCATGTTCATGTGGAAGGTATCGAGATGGATAAAGACGTTGTCCGCACCGATGCGCTCCACCAGCGCCACCGCCTGCTCGGCGGAATTGAGCAGATGGTTTTCGTAGCGGTTGACGGTCTCGATGCCGAATTGCAGGCCTAGCGTTTTGGCGTGACCGGCAGCCCGCGAAAGCGCCCTTGTCACGTTGTCATATTCACCCTGTGTTGGCGGGAACCCGGTTCGCTCATTGGTGCCGCCATAGGTGACCCCCGTCAGCGCCTGCGCCCCCATATCGGCGGCCATGTCGAGCGCGGCACTTAGATGGTCGATTGCCGCATCGGGACGCACGGACGCCCAGGCGGGCTCCGGCAGCACCAGCGAGCAGACGGCGCGCAGGCGGTACTTCTCCAGCAGGGCGCGCGTGTGTTTTGCATCTACAGAGGGGATGTCGATAAGCGGAATCTCGATGAAATCCTGCCCGTAATCCGCGGCAGCGGCGATGGACCGTCTGGCGTTTTCGTGGTCCCAATTCAGAGACCACATCATTGCGTGAACACCGAAGCCTTTCACGTCATACCTTCTTTCTGAGAGATGCGAAATAGCCTGAAAACAGGCCGCGCGCCGCCATGACGACAATCATCAGCACGCCCCAGAGCGCCGTCGCCAAATGCTGATTGGCGCCAAGAAGATTGAGGCCCGACGACAGGAGTTGGAGAACAATGAGCGCGACGAAAACCGGCAGCACCCGACCGAAACCGCCGAACGGATTGATGCCGCCGAGGAATGCTGCCAGCACGGTGATCAGCAGATAGGATTCCCCGTGGCCAACACGGACGGAATTGAAACGGGCAAGCATGATGATGCCGGCAACCGCGCACATCAGGCCCGAGAGCGTGTAGACGAGAACCTGGATCTTGCGCGTATTCAGGCCCGAATAGCGAGCGGATTCGATGTTCGAGCCAATCATCAACAGGCCGAAACCAAGCTTGGTGCGCGTCAGCAGCACATGCCAAAGCCCGACGCAGACGATGAAAATCAGAAGCGGGATCGGCAGACCGAGAAGGGTGCCGTGACCGAGCGGCGCCATATAGGCAGGAAAACCGGAAACGTCTCCGCCACGGGTGAGGAACTCGCCAAGGCCGCGCAGAAAGATCATCATCGACAGCGTCACAAGGATCGGATGCGCACGGGTATAGGCAATCGCCGCTCCGGTCGTTGCTCCGGCAGCACCGCCGGTTGCAAGTGCGGCAAGGCAGGCGAACAGGAATGCACTCGGCGGCGCATCTAGCCCGCCATGGGCCTGCAATACCCAGGCTGCGGCAAGACCCGACAGATTGGCGGCAAAGGTGACGGACAGATTGATGCCGCCCGTCAGAAGCGGCAGCAGCATCGCCAGCGTGAGCAGGCCGAGCTCCGGTAGTTGGAAGGCGACCGACCCGAAAGTCGCGAGCGAAAGGAAGTTATCGGCAAACAGACCGAAGATGAGCACAACCGCGATGAAGGCAATCATCGGCCCGGCCATGTCGGCACCCAAAATTGCGTTGAATTTCCGAATGAGTCTGTTCATCGCTGGGCGCTCCCCTTTTTCGTGGATGTGCGAAGGGTACGCGGCAGCAGCTTGTCGAAGCGGGTGGAGGAGAGCGTGATGGCGACGAGAATAATGGCGCCCACGATCATCTTGAAAGCAAAGGGAGAAACGCCCATCAGGTTGAGGCCGTTCTGGGTGATCGACACCATCAGCACCCCGAGCACACAGCCGACAACCGAGCCCTTGCCGCCGCCGAGCCGCGCGCCGCCGAGCACGGTGGCCGCAAGAACATCCAGCTCGCGGCCATAAAGCGCGTTTGGTACCGCCTCCTGTGCGTAATGCGCCTGCATGAGCCCGGCAATGCCCGCCATCAGACCGAGCCAGCCGAAGGAAATGTAGTGCATGGCGCCGATATTGATGCCGAAGCGACGTGCGCCTTCCGGGTTATCGCCGAAGGCATAGAGTTTGCGACCGACAGTGGTGCGCGACATCATGAACCATGTGGCGAGGCAGCACAGGATCATCACCACGACTGGCAGCGTCAGCTCGACCCAGGAACCATCAGACATTTCACGCTCATAAAATACCACCCGCGTCGACAGCCATTCCGGCAGGTCGTAGATCGACACGCCCTTGGTGAAGAACATCAACAGCCCGAAGAAGATGTTGAAGGTGGAAATGGTCGCGACGATTGAGATGATGTTGAGCCGCCAGACGAGGAAGGCGTTGACGAAACCGAGACTAAGGCCGACCGCGCCGGCAATGATGAAACCTTCCGCCCAGTTGCCGCCGCCGAGCGCATTAAGCGCCAGCACCGTCACATATTGGCCGACGGAGGCCGCGACTGCGAAGGAGATGTCAATACCACCAGCTATCAGCACCACGAGCAGGCCAACCGCGAAGATGATGTTGACCGCCGAGACATTCAGCACGTCGAAGGCGTTGGAAATGGTGAGAAAGCGGTCGGTTGCAAAGGACAGTCCCGTGCATAGCAGCACCATGACCACAACCAGGGTGAATTCGGTCGTATGTCCGAGGATGAGCCTACGCATAGATGGCGGACTCCAGTTCGGTAAGCGACAGGCGTCGCGGATCATAGGTTGCGTGGAACCGGCCTTCGACCATGTGTATGACCCTGTCTGTATTGAAATAAACTTCCGGCGCTTCGTCGGAGATCACGATGATCGAGAGACCTTCTGCGGCGAGCTTGCGGACGATTTCGAAGATGCCGGCGCGGGCGCCGACATCGACCCCCACGGTCGGCGAATCGAGGATGAGGATTTTCGGGCCGATCGCCAGCCATTTGGCAATCGCCACCCGCTGCTGGTTACCGCCCGAAAGCGTGCGGATCGGATCTTCCGGCAGGCCGATCTTGACGCCGAGAGCCGAAACCCAGCGCGAAACGACATCCGCCTTTTTAGACGGCGAGATCAGGCCGCCGCTCAACAACCGGTCCAGCGAGGCCATGACGAGATTGTCGGCGATGGATTGCGGCTGGTTCAGACCAAGGGAAAGCCGATCTTCGGAAAGATAGGCGACGCCCGCCCGGATCGCATCGCGGTTGGAATGAAAATCCACCTTCTTTCCATCGATGAGGATTTCACCCGATTGCGCCCGATGCATGCCGAACAGCGTCAAGGCCAGTTCCGTGCGGCCGGCTCCGAGCAGGCCGGTTATGCCGAGCGTTTCTCCCCGCCGCAGATCGAACGAAACGTCCTCGAACTCGCCGGCCCGGCTCAGCCCGCGCACAGAGAGAACAACGGGTTTGTCATCGTGGTCAGCGGCGATGACGGCGCTGTCGAAATTGCGCCCGGTCATCAGCTCGGTCACCCGCGACTGGGTCATCCCTTCAACGGGAAAGACACCGACAAGCGATCCATCCCGCAGCACCGTGATGCGGTCTGAAATTTCCAGCACTTCCGCGAGGCGATGCGAGACAAAGACTACCGCCACACCCGAGGCCGACAGGTTGCGGACGATGTCGATCAGATAATCTGTTTCCGACTGCGTGAGCGACGCGGTCGGTTCATCCATGAAAACGAGCCGCGCTTCCCCGACCAGCGCGCGGGCAATCGCCACGATCTGACGCTGGGCAATGGGAAGTTCCTTGAGCGGCTTATCAAGGTCGATCTTGACGCCAAGCCGGGCCAGTGCCTTTTCGGCCGCCTGTCCGATGGCGCGTTTGTCGACCAGCCCGTATTTTCCATTCACCGCGTACTGGAAGCCGATATTTTCAGCCACGGTCATTTCATCGAACAGCGCCAGATCCTGCCAGATAACCTGGATGCCAAGCGATTGCGCATGCGTCGGGGTCATCGCCGCTATCGGCTTGCCGTCGAAATAGAGTTCGGCGTCGCTTTCGGGCGTATAGACGCCTGTTATGACCTTGATCAGCGTGCTTTTGCCACAGCCGTTTTCGCCGGCAAGGCAATGCACTTCCCCCGGATTGACCTCGAAAGAAACACCCTTCAGCGCGCGGACGCCGCCAAAGGTGACTTTGACATTTTTGAGGGACAGGAGCGGTTCTGCGCTCATGATAACGTAAATCTCCTTCCGCCGCGAAAGCATCGCAGACGTGGCGCTCGGCATGTTTTCCAGATGAGGCGTCGCGCGCGTATCGCACCCGCGCGACGCCCTTGGCCTTGGGGAGGATCAGAGGCCCATGGAAACGAGCTTGTCGATGCTTTCCTTATCGATCTTCAAAAGCTGGTCGACGACGATGGTGTTACCTTCGGGATTGATGGTACCGAGACCTTCGATATTGTCGCCGGCCTTGGGTGTCTCGCCCTTGGCGATACGGTCAGCAAGTGTGATGAAGACCTCCCCGGCCTGTTTCGGGTTCCACATGAAGCCCCCGGTCAGCGCACCTGATTTGATGAGCTTTGCGCCCTGCCCCGGTGAAAACGGTCCGATGACGAAGACCTTGCCATCCTTGCGCCGCTCTTCGACGGCGCGGCCCGCACCGATCGGCCCCTGCGAACCGAAGGCGAGGAAACCACTCAGGTCAGCATTGGCGGACATCAGGTCAAGCGCAGTCGAACGGCTTTTGTCGAGATCTTCGGCGACACCGTAGCGGTCACCGACGAGCTTCATGTCCGGATAGTTGGCCTTGATGTAGGCGATGGCGGCATCGGCCCAGGCATTATGAAGCGGAACGGTGAGCGAGCCGACGAACACGGCATAGGAACCCTTGCCGCCCATCTTTTCCGCCAGAAGCTTGCCATGCGCTTCTCCGAAACCCTTGGCGGAAGCGAGTTCGAAATCCCAGTCAGCGCCAAGCTGCTTGGGAGATTCATGGGTGATGACTTTGATACCGGCGGCCTGGGCCTTTTTCAGTACAGGCTCCAGCACCTTTGCATCATTCGGCACAACACCGATAAAATCGACCTTCTGGGCGATCAGGTCCTCGATGGCGCGAACCTGCAGCGCCGGGTCGGCACTGGTCGGGCCGACCATGAAGCCGTCAACGCCGAGCTTCTTGCTCTGCTCCTTGATACCGGCCTCCATGGCGTTGAACCACGGAATACCGCCGATCTTCACGACAACGCCCACCTTCGGCCCTTCGGCAAAGGCGGCGGACGAGAGCAGCGCGAGCGACAGGCCGACCGCTGCACAAATAATCTTCTTCATAATGTTCCTCCTCAAAAAATCGGCAAACGAAACCCGCCGCGACCATTTTTCATCTGGCGCGTTCAAAATTTCTCATCTCGCTTATTCGAGACTCTCCCTTGCCGCTCCCACAGCAACCATCTTGCACAATCGATATTGCCGAGTTGCACAATCGATGGTGCAATAACCATATCATGAAGCTCCCTTCCGTCAAGGGGACGCCTGCTCTAATAATCGGAATCAGTTGGGGAGATCACAGTGACGGACATAAATTCCAAGAAAGCCACTATTTATGACTTGTCGATATTGTCCGGGGCATCAGCCTCGACGGTCAGCGCCGTGTTGAACGGATCGTGGCGCAAGCGGCGGATTTCGGAAGAGACTGCCGACAAGATTCTCTCGCTTGCCAAGGCGCAACGTTACACCACCAACCTGCAAGCCCGCGGCTTGCGGAGTTCAAAATCCGGGCTCGTCGGGCTTCTGGTTCCAGTTTATGACAACCGGTTCTTTTCCTCTATGGCGCAGACGTTTGAGGGCCAAGCGCGCAAACGCGGCCTGTCGCCCATGGTCGTTTCCGGGCGGCGCGACCCCGAGGAGGAACGACGTACCGTCGAGACCCTCATTGCCTATTCAATCGACGCCCTCTTCATTGCCGGCGTGACCGATCCCGATGGCGTGCACCAGGTCTGCGCCCGTGCGTCGCTGCCGCACGTCAATATCGACCTTCCCGGCAAGTTTGCATCCTCGGTCATCTCCGACAACAGGCACGGCGCGGAAATACTGACGGCGGCGATCCTTGCCCATGCGGCGAAAGACGGGCCTCTCGGCCCGGATGACGTCATCCTCTTCGGCGGTCACGACGACCACGCCAGCCGCGAGCGTATTGACGGCTTTCACGCCGCCAAGGCCGCATATTTTGAGGCGGAGAGCGGAGACGATATCGAGATCACGGGCTATTCACCGCATATGACGGAGTTGGCGTTTGAACGTTTCTTCGAGCGCAGAGGCCGCCTGCCCCGCTGTTTCTTCGTCAATTCATCGATAAATTTCGAAGGACTGCTTCGCTTCATGGGGCGTCATGACGGCGAAGCCTTCGGCGACATCGTCGTCGGCTGCTTCGACTACGACCCGTTCGCATCGTTCCTTCCCTTCCCGGTCTATATGATCAAACCCGATATCGCGCAGATGCTGGAAAAGGGGTTCGACCTGCTGGAAGAGAACCGGAGCGAGCCGGAAGTCACCATCATCGAACCGAAGCTCATTCCACCGCGAACCGCTCTCGAAGGCCCGCTCGACGACATATGGGACCCTGTTGCATTGCGTCGCATGGCACGATGAAGACCGCCCTCAGACTGCTGGAACACAGGATTTCGGGATAAAAGTGTTCAATGCGCTCGAGCGCGAGCCGCATACTGCTCAAACTCCTCCAGTGGTATGGGCCTTGCGAAAAAGTAGCCTTGGAAAAACTCGCAGCCGTATGACAACATCATGCGCAATTCGGCCTCTGTTTCCACGCCTTCGGCAAGGACCTCCAGAGAGAGGTCGTGTCCCATTCTGACAATGTTTTTGGTAATTGCGGAAAGACGCCCGTTTTCGCTCACGCCCTTTACAAAGCTGCGATCAATCTTGAGCTGTTTCAACGGCAATTGACGAAGATAACTGAGAGACGAATAGCCGGTTCCGAAATCATCAAGCGCGATCGCAAACCCCGCGCGATGCAGGAGCTTCATCTTGCCGATGGCGGTGTCTATATCAGAAAGAAAAACGCTTTCGGTCAACTCCAGCTTGAGTAACCGTGCGTCAATGGCATTAGACGAAACGGCTTCGAGAAGCTGAGCGGCAAATCCCGTATCCACGAAATGATCCGCAGTGATGTTGATCGAAAGCGTCAAGTGACGGGTCGAAGCGTTTTCCTGCCATCTTGCCAGGGTCTTGCAAGCTTCAACAATCACCCATTCGCCGATTGTCGGCATAAAGCCCGTGCGTTGGGCAAGTGGAATGAATTCCGCCGGTGATATTTTGCCCCGTTTCGGATGGTTCCAGCGCAAAAGCGCTTCTGCTCCGCTCACCGAGCCGTCCGCACGCACCTGCGCCTGATAAAAAAGTTCGAATTGCCCGTTGGAAAGCGCAGTCCGCAACTCCAATGCGTTTTTTGTCTGGCTTCGAAATTGAGCCTGCATCGCCGCGACGCCTCCGCACAACATACTCGTCGCGAAAATACCGTTGAACCATGCGCTGACGCTTCTCACTTCCTGCGAGATCGAGATATGGAAAGGGAAGCTCGCAGCGGAGGCACACAGAAAAATGAAAGCTATGAGACCGGACGAAATGACCATGAACTGGGGGATCGAGCGCTGGCGTTGAAAATTCATATAGCCAACGAAGACGATGACGAGCAGGTAAAGGTGTGTCGTTCTGGGCACTGCCGCGTCCTGCACATCGATCGAGACCGAATACCAGCACACAAACAGGGTGCAAGCGATCTGGGCGAGGATAAGACCGCATGAAAAATGGCCCTTCAGGCAAATCAGCCAGCAAGGAATGACCGCTGCACCGAGCACAAGAAGGCTGATTGCGATATTCCACCGTCCCGTCAGAGCAAAGAACACGAACCAACCCGCCCCAAGCGCAAGGCCAAGCCATGCTGCGATGCGGCACAGAAGAAGCAGATGCTGTGAGTATTCCTCTCGGTCTTTGTTTTTTTGGAGGGGCATGCTGGCCTTGCTTGCGATTAAGAACGGCGAACTCGCTCCTTGCTGGAAAAGCCATGAGGAAGCTAGGCCTACAAAACCGGAGGTTGGGCTTTTCAAACGACGCGGTTAAACAAAACCAAATACGACGCGACAACTTTTCATCAACGATCTCTGTTGACCTCAACCACTCTCGAGGCCGTATCCCGTAACCTCGACTGATGCGGGGGGCACGACTGCTCTCCCAAACCCAACCCGACAAATGGTCCTGGATAATTTGATGAAACAGCAGCTGACGAACATTCTGAACAGCGGCCGAGACAGCGCGCTTCTGCGCTTTTCGCTAGCCAAGTCCTTTGCAGCCTCCGGGGAATTGCCGGAAGCTGTGCGGCATCTTCAGGAAGCGGTCCGGCAAAAACCGGATTATTCCGCCGCCTGGGCGGAGCTTGGCCTCAACCTGTTGCGATTGGGCGACAATGAAGGGGCCACGGCGGCTTGGCTAAAAGCCATCACCGTTGCCACGGCCCAGGGCGACGCGCAGGTCAGACGGCAGCTGGAAGTGAGGCTGCGACGGATGAGGTCGCAACTGCCGAAAGGGTCCTGTAATGGGCCAAGCTGATTGTGATACTCCAATCGCGCCAAGAGGCGAACTTCCTCTCAACACGTCGGAGCTGTCAAAAATCGCCAGCGGTTCGCCAATTTGATCCTGAGGAAATTCCGGCCCGCCGCAATGCGGTGGGCCGGGTAATTTTTACGACTGGGACTTATCGGATTGCCAGAACCGATAAAGCTCCGCGACATTGCCGCTGGTCATGAGCGGCATTGCAGCCTGCAACTGCTCAGCCGGCCAATCCCACCATTTCATCTCGATCAGCATGGCGATACTGTGGTCATCGAACCGCTTGCGGATCGCCTTTGCGGGATTGCCGCCAACGATGGCGTAAGGTTCGACATTCTTCGTCACCAGCGCCCGCGTTCCGATCACTGCACCATCACCAACCGTAATGCCGGGCATGATGATCGCTTCCGAGCCTATCCAGACATCGTTACCGATGACGGTATCGCCCGCCGGCAGATAACCGTTGCCGGCGTTTTCAAACTCCGGCACTTCGGGCATGAAGAAAAATGGGAAGGTGCTGATCCACTCGTTGCGATGACCCTGATTGCCCGCCATGATGAAGGCGGCGCCCGAGCCGATCGAACAGAAGCTCCCGATTATCAGCCTGTCCGCGCCTTCATCCGACAACAGATAACGGGCGCAGTCCTCAAAGCTGTGGCCGTGATAATAACCGGAATAATAGCTGTATTTCCCGACCACGAGGTTTGGGTTCTTGACCTGCTTGTCAAGCGTGACGCCCCGGAACGGGCTTTCGAAGTAGTTTTCCATTGGGGTAATCTCACTGCATATGTTCGCACTGGCTTGCCTCAAGGCAAACCGACGCCAAGCGCCAAGCCTGTCGGCTTTTCGCTCGATGCTCCTCACGCAACGGCGGGAGCTAGATGCAGGTGATACTCGAAGTTTTTATCATCGAGCCTAGTTAACGCAAAAATCCGCGACGGCCAAGCCGTGAAACGTTTTTGGTCTCGCGTCGCTTACATCGCAACACCACCGGCCCATAAAAACAGCGGGGATTTCTCCCCGCTCTTCTCGTTGGTTGATGCAGCGCCAGCGCGGGCGTCTTACAGCCGCCCGCCGCGACGCTCACAATCTTAGTAGTGCACCGACTGGGAATCGATCGGCGTTACCTTCGGCGGAGCGAACTTCGTCAGGTCGATCCCATCGACAGCAGAACGATACTCCTCGATGCTCGGCGTGCGGCCGAGGATGGCAGAGAGCACGACGACCGGGGTGGAGGCCAGGAGCGACTCACCCTTCTTTTCGGCGCTGTCTTCAACCACGCGGCCCTGGAAGAGGCGAGTCGACGTTGCAAGAACCGTATCGCCCTTTGCCGCCTTTTCCTGGTTGCCCATGCAAAGGTTGCAGCCCGGACGCTCGAGATAAAGGATGTTTTCGTATTCGGTGCGGTTCGTGGTCTTCGGATTGATATCATCGAATTCGAAGCCGGAATATTTTTGGAGGATTTCCCAATCTCCTTCCGCCTTCAACTCATCGATGATGTTGTAGGTCGGTGCAGCGACGACGAGCGGTGCCTTGAACTCGACCTTGCCTTCGGCCTTTTCGAGGTTCCGCAGCATCTGCGCAACGATCTTCACGTCACCCTTATGCACCATGCACGAGCCGACAAAGCCGAGATCGACTTTCTTTGTCGCGCCGTAATAGGAAACCGGGCGGATTGTGTCATGCGTGTAGCGTCTGGAAACGTCGTTATTGTTGACGTCAGGGTCTGCGATCATCGGCTCGTTGATGACATCGAGATCTACCACGACTTCCGCGAAATATTTCGCATTCGCGTCCGGCTTCAAGGCTGGCACTTCACCTGAACGGATCTCGGCAATACGTTGATCTGCCTTAGCAATCAGACCTTTCAGGGTCTGTGCGGAATTGTCCATGCCCTTGTCGATCATGATCTGGATGCGCGACTTGGCTATTTCCAGCGACTCGATCAGCGTCTCGTCTTCGGAAATGCAGATCGACGCCTTGGCCTTCATTTCGGCCGTCCAGTCAGTGAAGGTGAAGGCCTGGTCGGCAAGCAGCGTACCGAGATGGACTTCGATGATACGGCCCTGGAAGACGTTGTCGCCGTGCTGCTGAAGCATCTGCGCCTGCGTGGCGTGCACGACGTCGCGGAAGTCCATATAGGGCTGCATCGTGCCCTTGAAGGTAACCTTGACCGATTGCGGGATCGGCATGGTCGCTTCACCGGTTGCAAGCGCCAGCGCGACGGTACCGGAGTCGGCACCGAAGGCGACGCCCTTCGACATGCGGGTGTGGCTGTCGCCGCCGATGATGATTGCGCGGTCATCCACGGTGATGTCGTTCAGCACCTTGTGGATCACATCTGTCATGGAATGATAGACGCCCTTCGGGTCACGACCCGTGATGACGCCGAAATTGTGCATGAAGGCCATGAGCTTCGGCGTGTTGGCCTGCGCCTTCTTGTCCCAGACGGAGGCCGTGTGGCAGCCCGACTGGTAGGCGCCGTCCACCAGCGGCGAAATGACGGTGGCCGCCATTGCTTCCAGTTCCTGCGCGGTCATCAGGCCGGTCGTATCCTGCGAGCCGACGATGTTGACCTTGACGCGAACGTCGGAGCCGGCATGCAGCACCTTGCCGGGTGTGACGCCGACGGCGTTGCGGTTGAAAATCTTCTCAACCGCAGTGAGGCCCTGGCCTTCGATGGAAATTTCCTTGTTGGGCGCGAAGACCGGAGTGGCCTCGACACCAAGCGTTTCAGCCGCGAATGTCTGGAGCTTCTTGCCGAAGACGATAGCATAGGAGCTGCCGGCTTTCATGAACTCCATCTTCTGGGGCGTGAAGGAAGAGGCGAGGTCCACCAGTTCCGTGCCGTTCTCGTCACGAAGCTTGTAGTTTTTGGTATCGATCTTCAACACGGTCCCGGTTTCGACCGAATATTTCTGTTCGAGGATCGGGTTGCCGTCATTGTTGAGGATCGGCTTGCCGTCTTCGCCGAGCTTCTTCACCCAGTTTTTCAGGTTGATGCCGATGCCGCCGGTCACATCGACGGTGGTGGCGAAAATCGGCGAGATGCCGTTGGTGCCGGCGACGATGGGAGCGTAATTGACGAAGGGCACATAGGGGCTGGCCTGCTTGCCGGTCCACAGCGCCACGTTGTTGACGCCGGACATGCGCGACGAGCCGACACCCATCGTACCCTTTTCGGCGATCATCATCACCCGCTTGTCCGGATGCTGCTGCTGCAACGCGACGATTTCCGCCTGCGCTTCCGGCGAGATCATACACTGGCCGTGCAGCTGTCGGTCCGAGCGCGAATGCGCCTGGTTGCCGGGAGACAGAAGGTCGGTCGAAATATCGCCTTCGGCGGCGATGAAAGTAACGATCTTGATCTCGTCTTCGACATCGGGAAGCTTGGTGAAGAATTCTGCTCTGGCGTAGCTTTCCAGAACGTCCCTGGCGATGGCGTTGCCGGCCTTGTAGGCGTCACGCAGGCGGAACATGTCGGCATCGTAAAGGAAGACCTGGGTCTTCAGCACTTCACCGGCTTGGGCGGCAATCGCAGCGTTGTTACCGAGCGCGATATCGAGCAGCACCTTGATCGACGGGCCGCCCTTCATGTGCGACAGCAGCTCCAGCGCAAAGGAAGGCGTGATCTCCGGCACGATCGCTTCGCCGAGGATGATCTGCTTCAGGAAGGCGGCCTTGACGCCGGCGGCGCTCGTGGTGCCGGGCAGGGTGTTGTAGATGAAGAACTTCAGCGCATCGGCGCGGTATTCGCTGCCGGCATCCTTGATGAGCTCGATGATTTCGGCCGTCAGCGCGCCGTCATCAATGGGTTTGGGTGCGAGACCCAGTGTTTCTCTGCTTTTGATTTCAGCCAGGTAATCCAGGTAAAGGTTCATCGCAATCCCAACGTCATGGTGTCTATGGAGCCGAACACAGCCTCACCGAACGGTACTGTTGATCGGCCCGGGTTTCTGTCGATTTCGAGTACGCCAACCGGGGCCGGCTGACAAGATGTCGCATTTCAGTAAAAAAGCCGTAGACGGTTTTTAGCGCCGATCGTGTGCTTTGCGATCACGCCGCGGCACTTTTGATTGTGGCAGCCGCTGCATTTCAGCCAGTGGTTTTTCAGACGTCAGCTTTAAGGGTTTATTAACCAAATCGGGACGAGTATTAGCTTATTCTAATTACCCGTTATTGGCGTAATTGCATGTTGCGCATCGAAAAACCGGCAGCGCAGCAGCTTGGGGAGGCAGCATGAAGTTTGCAGCATCAGGCTATTTGTTATCATTTGCGGCGCTGGTTCTCACCCCGGCATCCGGCCTCGCCCAGGTCGCCACGACGAATTTCAACGTCCAGATCACCATTCAGGCCGCATGCCAGATCAATTCCGCCGGCAACCTTGACTTCGGCACGAATGGTGTGATCGGCAGCAATATCGATGCGACCAGCGACATTGTCGTGCAATGCACAGCCAGTACCCCTTTCAGTCTCGGCCTTAGCGCCGGCGCTGGCTCGGGCGCAACGGTCGCCAACCGTCTGATGACATCGCCTGGCGGCGCGACCATTTCCTACTCCCTTTATACAAGTGCGGCGCATAGCACGGTATGGGGCAACACTGTGGGAACGGACCGGCAAACGGGAACGGGAACCGGAGCGCCGCAGACATTCACTGTCTATGGGCGCGTTCCTGCCCAGACGACACCTGCGGTCGGCGTCTATACCGATACGGTGACGGCCACGCTCAACTACTGATCGCCACAGGGAGGATCGCGCATGCGTGTTTTTACCTTAGCGGCTGCGTTTTTTGCCGGTTTGACTGTTTCATCTTCACAGGCTGCATCGCTGCGGGTCGCCCCCGTACTTCTGGATCTTAAAGCGCCCACGGCGGCCTCCAGCCTCCGCATCTGGAACGATGCGAAAACCCCGATCAACGTTCAGGTCAGAATATTCCGCTGGACCCAGAAAAATGGGCAGGACGTCTATACGGCGGCGCAGGACGTCGTCGCCAGCCCGCCGATGACGCAGCTGAAGGGCGGTGCGGAGAACCTTATCCGCATCGTCCGGCTTTCCAAGGCCCCGCTGCGCGCCGAAGAGAGCTACCGCGTCATCGTCGATGAGTTGCCGCCGGCGGGAAGACCGCAATCCGGCACGGTTAATCTGGTGGTGCGCCACTCCATACCCGTTTTCTTCTCGCCCGCTTCCACAGGTGATGCGGAACCGGCCTGGAAGATAACACCGCAGGGCAATGGCTACCGGGTGTCGGTGTCCAATACGGGCGAGAGGCGGATAAGGATCGCCAACCTGATGCTTTCCGGCGGCAACGGGCAGGCGATTGCCCGGCAGCAGGGGCTGGTGGGATATGTGCTTGGCGGATCCGCCGCAAGCTTTGTGGTTCCGGCAACGGGCGGCAAGAGAGGCGGCGGCACGCTGAAGATTTCGGCAGACAGCGAAGGCGGCCCCGTCAATGCGACGGCGCGCGTCTCGGGCGGCTGATCTCGCCGTTTTGACGATTGCCGCTCTGACGGTCATTTCATCGGGCAAATTTTCCGTGGCGCAGGATATACCTCCTGCGGCGCAACCGGCCTCTTTTGCCGCAAAAGAAGCGGGACAGTTGCAGCTCGAAGTCTACATCAACGATGTTTCGACAGAACTGATCGCCACATTTCGTCAAAACGACGCCGGATCGTTTCTGATCGAACCGGAACAGCTGAACAATATCGGGATTTCTCCGGTTGAAAGCGCTACCGGCGATGATGGCTGGATCGATATTTCCCGGCTGCCGGATGTGGTGGCGCGTTACGATGAAGGCAGCCAGTCCATGCATTTCACCCTGCCGATGGCGGCGCGGGCAAACAGGGTGATAGACGCCTCCGGCAAGATTGCGCAGGAAGAACACGAAGAGACCCGGGAAAAGGCCACGAGCGATTTTGGAGGTCTGGTGAATTACACGATCTACGGTTCCTCCGGCGGCAACAAATGGTCTGACATCGCCGATTTCAACGGTGTCTCGGCCCTTTTGGAAAGCAGGGCCTTCGGTCCGCTCGGCGTGCTCTCCTCATCGCAGGTTTTGAGCACATCGCGCCTGTCGGAGTTCGATACCCAGCGCCTCGATACCACCTGGAGCTATTCAGACGAAGAAACGCTGACGAGCTACCGGGCCGGCGATCTCATTACCGGCGGGCTGAGCTGGACACGCCCAACGCGGCTCGGCGGCCTGCAGATCCGCCGCAATTTCGACCTGCGGCCGGATATCGTCACCATGCCGATGCCGGAATTTGCAGGTTCAGCGGCCGTGCCCTCCACTGTCGACGTCTATGTCAACAACATCCGCCGTCTGTCGCAGGATGTTCCCGAAGGGCCGTTTTCCATCACCAATCTTCCCGTTATCAGCGGCGCAGGCAATGCGAGGCTGGTGGTGCGGGATGCGCTGGGCCGCGAAACCGTATCCGAAACGCCCTTTTATACGTCGCCGGACCTGCTGGCGGAGGGTCTCGTCGATTTTTCAGCGGAGCTCGGTTTTGCCCGGCGCAATTACGGAGCCTCTTCCTTCGATTACGACGAAAAATTGCTCGGATCGGCGACGGTTCGTTACGGCCTGTCTGATGGCCTGACGCTTGAGGGCCATGCGGAAGGCGGCGAGGATTTCTATAATATCGGCTTTGGCGGCGTCTTCACGCTTGGAGCCCATGGGCTGGCGGCGATTTCCGGTGCATCCAGCCGCTTTGGCGAGGAAAGCGGCCACCAGCTCTCCGCAAGCGTCGAAGCCGAATTGCTCGGGCTCAAATTTCACGCCCGGTCGCAACGGGCATTCGGCGATTATCACGACATGGCGTCGGTCTCCGCCGATAGCTCGACACTCAGGACGATCTCCGGCCTGCTGAGCGCGCGGCCGCCGCGTGCCGTGGATCAGATTTCCGTTTCCACACAGCTTGCTTTCGATGAAACGAGCCTGAACTTTTCCTATACGCAGGTGGAAACCTTCGATGAAAGAAAATCCCGGTTGCTCGGCCTTTCTGCCACGCGGCCGTTCGGCGAGAACGGCAATATCTTCATCACCGCCTATAAGGACCTTGAGGACAGCCAATCCTACGGCGTCTTCGCGGGCCTGTCCTGGTCGTTCGGCGGTGGCGTCTCCGGCTCGGCCGGCATGTCGTCGGATGCGGATGGCTATTCGCTGACAGCAGAGGTCGGAAAATCCGAAGAACAGGCCGAGGGAAGTTATGGCTGGCGCCTGCGCGGCTCGACCGGCGGCAACGATATCGCCTCCGTTTCCGGCAGTTACCGCGGCAGCACCGCCCGCGTTTCGGCCGGCGTCGATCAATTCAACCGCACGACACAGGCCTATGCGCAGATCGAAGGATCGATAGCGCTCGCCGGCGGCGATGTCTTTGTCGGCAACCGGATCGATGACGCTTTCGCCGTGGTGGATGCGGGCGCGCCCGGCGTCGATATCCTTTTGGAAAACCGCCCCATCGGGCAGACCAACCGCCGCGGCAAGATATTGCTTCCGAACCTTCGTTCCTACGACGTCAATAACATCACGCTCGACCCCAGTAATCTTCCGGTCGACGCCCGCATAGACCGCACGAAACAGACCGTGACGCCGACCGACCGCGCGGGGGCCGTGGTCAATTTCAAGGTGGAAACCGAGGGACAGGTGGCGCTGGTGACGCTGAAAGGCGAGAGCGGCGAGTTCATCGAAACCGGATCGACCGGCAAAATTGACGGCAAGCGCGATTTTATCGTCGGTTATGACGGACAGGCCTATCTCGACAATATCAGCGAAACGCATCGGCTCCGCATCAAGCAGCCGACGAAGGGCGCTTGCGAAGCACAGATCACCGTGCCCTCTGCCGACCCCTCTGCCGGCGAGACGCGCGCAACTTTCGAAGCCCTATGCAGGAGCATCCAATGAAGGCCCTGACCCGTGCCGCCCTTGCCATCGCAGCCTTCCTCTCGGCTTCACCGGTCCTGGCGCAAAGCTGCACCTTCAGCATGTCGGACATGAATTTCGGTTTCGTCAATCTCGCAAGCGGCAGCGCCGTGGACACGACGGCGACATTGTCGGTCACCTGTTCCAACCCGTTGTCGCTGGGGCTTTCCATCCGCATATGCCCCAACATCAATGCCGGAAGCGGCGGACAGTCGGGCGGCATCCGTCGCATGCTTCAGGGCAGCAACATCCTCAACTACCAGCTTTACCAGAACTCGGCGCGAACGACCTCCTGGGGATCGGTCACGCAGCCCGCACTCGGTTCGCCTCCGCCAATCGATATGGCGTTGCCGCTCCTGATCAACACCACGAGCCGCACGGTCTATGGCCGGATCAACGCCGGTCAGGCCTCGGCAGCGCGCGGCCTATACCTCTCCAGCTTTGCCGGCGCGGAAACGAGCTTCACCTATACGACCTTTACCCTGCTTGCACCAAGTTGCTCTTCCGTGACCCAGAACCCCACGCAGGTGCCGTTCAACGTGTCGGCCGCGGTGGCGCCCACATGCATCATCTCGGCCCAGAACATCGATTTTGGCAGTCATGGCGTCTTGAACACGGCAGTCAATGCGACCGGAGCGATCAATCTGACCTGCACCACCAATCTGAACTATAGTGTCGCGCTCAATGGCGGCCTGAGCAACAGCCCGCCGGCCGCGCGCCAGATGGTGCAGGGAGGCGCATCTATAATCTATGGTCTCTACCGCGACGCAAACCGCACGAATGTCTGGGGAAGTGCGGCAGGCGAGATAGCCACCGGCACCGGAACAGGCGGCTTGCAAACACTGACCGTCTATGGCCGCGTCCCGGCGCAGACCACGCCGGCGCCGGGGAACTACTCCGATACGGTCGTCGTGACGGTGAACTACTGAGGGCCGGAACGCACCTCTGACTTTCCAAGTTCCAGCCGCCGATCGATGCCGATGCCGGCGAGAAACGCCTCATCATGGCTGACGACCAGCAAGGCGCCGTCATAGGCCCGAACGCCAACCTCCACGGCGGCGATGGAATCAATATCCAGATGGTTGGTCGGCTCATCAAGGATCAGCAATTGCGGAGGCTGCGGGCCTCCCAGAACACAGGCGAGACCTGCCCTGAGCATCTGCCCGCCCGAGAGTGTTGCAACGATCTGCAAGGCGGCATCGGCACGAAACATGAAGCGCGCAAGGGCGGCGCGGCAGGCATTGTCCCCCGCCTTCGGATTAAGCCGAAGGAAGTTGTCGCGGATGGACAGGCTCGCGTCGAGCAGGCTGACCTGCTGATCGAGAAACACGGACTTCACCCCGACATGTACCACCCCCTCAGACGGCGGCAAGTCCCCCGTGATCACCGAAAGCAGCGTCGTTTTTCCCGATCCGTTCGGGCCGGTTACGGCAACGCGTTGCGGCCCGGTAATTTCGAAGGACAGGTCGCGAAGCACGGGGTGTTCGGCCCGATACCCCGCAGTCAGGTTCTGCAGGCTGAGCACGGTTTTTGTCGTGTGCAGGCCGCTGGGCGGCAATGTAACACTGACGCCCTGCAGGATTTCGATCCGTTCCCGCGCCGTCTTCAGATCGTCCGTCGCCTCGGCCGTCAGGCGGCTGGCCAGATTGGCGTTGTCGCCGCTCGTCTTTTCGGCACGCCTCTTCATCGCACCAACAAGGATACGGGGCATGTCTCCCCTCGCCGCTTTTGCGGCACCCCTGCTGTCACGGCGGGCCTTACGCTCCAACGCCTCCTGTGAACGGCGCCTGACCTCGGACAGACGCTTTTCCGCATTCGCGAAGTCCTGTTCGGCGGCGGCCAGCTCCAGCGCCTTTTGTGCGCGGTAGTGGCTCCAGTTGCCGCCGTAACGGGTAACACCGAGCGTGGTCATTTCGACGATGGCATCGAGGGTTTCGAGAAGCTCCCGATCGTGGCTGACGACGATCGCTCCGCCGCGCCAGGCCGCCAGAAATTCGGCAACGAAAATGCGCCCCTCCCGGTCGAGATTATTGGTCGGTTCGTCAAGGATCAGGAAATCCGGCGCGGCGTGGATTTGCGCCGCAAGTGCGGCCCGCGTGCGCTGCCCGCCGGAAAGCGCCGAAAGCGGCGTGGAGGGCAAGGCGTCCAGCCCGACCTGCGCGAGCGCCTTGGCAATTTCCTCCTCCAGCATCCAGTCAATGTCCTCAAGCTCATCGACAGTGGCCGTTCCCGACTGCGCACGGGCGAGCGCGTCCAGCGCCTCGCGCGCACCAAACAGGTCGGCGACAGTCTCGTCGGACACAACCTGTACGCTCTGGCGCAGGAGATTGACGCAGCCCGAAACGGAAACCGTGCCCGCCGACGGCGACAACTCGCCGGCGATCAGTTTCAGCAGCGTCGTCTTGCCGACGCCGTTGCGCCCGACAAGGCCGGTGCGTTCGGGTCCGAAGTGAAGGTTGATGTCGGAAAAGAGCGGATGACCGTCAGGTGTGGACCACGAGAGGTCTGAAAGCGTGATGGAATGCGACATGGATATGGGTTCCCCTGATGACAAGGCGTTGTGGCTTTGCGATCGGGTGGAAATCCATGGTTCACCGTCCTGTTGGTGTTGCGCGAAACACGCCCTTACGCAAAAAAAGCGGCGCGCTGATGGCGTAGGTCCAATGTTCGGGTAGTGAACGCCGGGGGACCCCCCCCCGGCGTTTCGTTTTTTTCAGGCCACCAGGCCCTTGGTCAGCTCCAGCGCCTGCCGTTCGAACAGCCTGCGGTAGATGCCGTCATGGAGGCGGATCAGCGCCTGGTGGTCACCCTCTTCGACAATCCTGCCCTTGTCGAAGACGAGCAGCCGGTCCAGCGCCCTGACCGTGGACAGCCGATGGGCGATGACCAGCGTGGTGCGGCCGACCATTAGCCGTTCCATCGCCTGCTGGATCTGCACTTCGCTTTCGCTGTCGAGGCTGGAAGTGGCCTCGTCCAGTATCAACACCGGCGCATCCGCAAGGAAAGCACGGGCGATGGCGACACGCTGACGCTCGCCGCCAGACAGCTTGACGCCGCGCTCACCCACCATCGTCTCATATCCCTTGGGAAGGGACATGATGAAATCATGGGCGCTCGCCTGTTTCGCCGCCTGCTCGATCTGACGCCGCGTGGCGTCCGGCCGGCCATAGGCGATGTTTTCCGCCAGCGTGCGGTGGAACAGGATGGGCTCCTGCTGCACGATGGCGATCTGGCCGCGCAGGCTGGACTGCGTAACCCCGGCGACATTCTGGTCGTCGATGCGGATTTCGCCCGACTTGATGTCGTAAAGCCGCTGGATGAGCTTGACGAAGGTTGTCTTGCCCGAACCGGAATGGCCGACCAGGCCCACCCGTTCACCCGCCTTGATGGTGACCGAAAAGTCATCGTAAAGCGGCGTGGGATGCGCGCCATACTGGAAGGTGACGTGATCGAAGACGATCTCGCCCTTTCCGATCCTGATCGGTCCGGCGTCCGGCCTGTCCTCGATGCCGAGCGGCATCTTGTCCAGCAGCACCAGCTCTTCCATGTCGTTGACGGCGCGTTGCAGGTTGCGGATATCCTGCCCCACATCGCGCAGATAACCCTGCAACACAAAGAACATCGCCAGCACGAAGGTAATGTCGCCCGGCGTCGCCAGCCCCTGTTGCCACATGATGAGGCCCGTACCCAGAATGCCGGCCTGCATGGAGACCATCATGAAGCTCTGGATCGTGCCGTTCAGCGTGCCGCGCTTCCATGTCCTGCGTGTGCGGTGATCCCACTTCACCAGCACATGGCCCAGGCGCGTTTCCTCGCGGGCCTCGGCGCCAAAGGCCTTGACCACTGAATTGCAGCTGATCGCGTCCGCCAGCGCGCCGCCAAGTCTGGTATCCCAGGCATTGGCAAGCCTTGCCGCCGGCGAAACATAGCCCATCGAAAGCCCCACGGTCACGCCGATATAGATCAGCGATCCGAGACCGACGATCAGGCCCATGACCGGCCAGTAGCTGCCGAGCACAATGGTGGCGCCCACCAGCATGACGATGGAAGGCAGAAGTGCGACCAGCAGAAGGTCGTTGAGCGAATCCAGCGCCCACATGCCGCGCGTGATCTTGCGCACCGTGGAGCCGGCGAAGCTGTTGGCATGCCAGTCGGTGGAGAAACGCTGCACCTTGTGGAAGCCGTTATTGGCGACATCCGCCATGATTTTCAGCGTCAGCCGGATGATGCCGTTGAAGATGAACCAGCGCAGCACAACGCTCACCAGCCCCAGAGACACCACGATGACAAAGGCGCGCAGCGCCTTATCTGCCCCGTTGCCGGCCTCGTCTCCACCGGCAATGGCATCGACGATCTGGCCGGAAAAGACCGGCACCATCACTTCAGCCAGCGTGCTGGCAATCACCAGAACGATGATGAAACCCACCAGCGCCGGCCGATGACGCCAATGGTTGAAAACAAAGCCGAGCACATGTCGATAGGCATCGGCGCGGAAATCGAGCTTCTTGCGAGTCATTTTTACCAGCCCAGCGCCCTATAATCGGCGACCGGTCCTCAAAACGGAAGTTGGATGGCACAGCCCGCGCGGGAGACGAAGTGATCCCGTCAGATCAATCGGGCTATGGGGGAAATAAAACCGCATGTCGGGCGCGCAATCGGCGGGCCGCGAATGGATATGACCTAGTGTCGGGTCATTCCCTGCGGGAGGGTTTCGAAGAATGCCGGTGTCATGCAACGCCTCCCTTTGTTCGATCTGACGCGGTAGCGACACTTGTAACTCAACGGCCGGAGCTTGCCAAGCGGGTTTTTGCAACCGACTGGTGAATGATGCGGAAACACCACACCAGCTGGATGCGCAAGCGGAAAGTCGAGATGGTATCGGCCATTACCGGTCGTTCCATCTGCGCATTCGTGTCCTTGACCACCGGTCCCCACTTGGCGATTTCCACCGCAAGGTGGGCCTTCAGCTCATCCAGCGAAGGACGACGATCCTGGCGCTGAAAATACGCCATGCGCGCGACAACCGCCGGAGCGGCGAAATCGGTGTGGGATTCTTTTCCGGATCGTAAGGACCTCACCGGGCCCTATGAGAAAGGCCCTCCCGAGGTGGGGAGGGCCTTGCCAGATCAGTATCGGTAATAGTCGCGTCGGTCGCGATAATCCCTGCGGTCGCGCCATTCCCGTCTGGCCTGACGCTCGCGCCATTCACGGCGGGCTTCCCAGCGGTCGCGCCTGTCCCAGCCGCGCTCATAACGCTGCCCGTTCGGACGACAATAGCCGCGCGGGGTCAAATGGAAACCGCGTCCGCAGGCATAGTCCACCTTTTGAATGTAGGTCGCCGAAGGTGCAGACGGCTGACCGACAGGCATGGCGTTCGCGCCGGTGCCAAACAGGGCGCCCAAAATCAGTCCGGCGGTTAAAATCATCTTGCGCATCTTATCTCCCTCCTTGTGGGATGAGAGGATTTAGCGCCCCGCCGCGTGAACTGCCGCTGAATGAATCGTGATCTTTTCGTGGCAGCAGGCCACAGTTGCGCCGAACATAACGACCGCTGGACGGAACCCTGCGCACGCTCGGACATTTACAGGTGCAAGCCAAACAAAATGGGAGAGCACCGATGGATTGGAATCGCGTTGAAGGCAACTGGAAGCAGATGAAGGGCAAGGTGAAGGAGCAGTGGGGCAAACTCACCGACGACGATCTTGACGTCATCGACGGCAAACGCGAGCAGTTGGAAGGCAAGATTCAGGAGCGCTACGGCTACGAAAAAGACCAGGCACGGAAAGATATCGACGACTGGTATGGTAGTCAGCGCTGGTAAGATCAGACCCCGCTTCGGCACCCCGCTTCGGCGGGGTTTTTCTTTGCGCGGAATTTACCTGTCAGCCGGCAACAGCCAAGACGGCGGCGATGACGAGCAGCAGAGGCCCCATCCATCTGAAGTGACGAACAACTGGCGGCTGAGCGGCTGTGTTTATTGACAGCGGCAGATAGCCGAAGCCGACACACGTCATCCACAGGCCGGCGCTAAACATCATGAATTCATCGTTATAGGTTGCGATCACAACTTCCCTCCCTCCAATGCTACCGCGGTCATCCTACCTGCCCGGCAACGCCTATGGTAGAGCCCGCGCGCTTTTGAACGACCACCCGGAGAATGCGTTTCGCGAAGGGTTAAGGTGTCTGTCGGCGGCAACCGTCACGAAAGCGTTATGTAAAGACTTTAGAAACGCCGCCGGCCCGTTCAAAAAATGCATGGCTGTGCAATGACCGGCCAGAGCCTTCCCCATCTTTGCGGAGTTAGCGCTCAGCAGTCCACTCGCGCCGAAAACATCGGAGACATAGATGAAACGCCGCACCTTTATGATGTCCGCCGCAGGCGCCGCCGCCGGTCTCGCCCTTGCACCGCGCATGAGCTTCGCCGCTCCGGGCACGATCGACTGGTACACCAGTTCGGATACCAATATCCTCGATTTCTGGTCCAATACAATCAAGCCCGCCTTTGAAGCCGCCAATCCCGGCATGAAGCTCAATCTCGTCGATGCAGGCGACAGCGCCGGCATTATCGCCATCGGTGAGCGCGCCATCGCCGCAAAGCAAACGGGCACCGATCCGCAGGCCGATTATTTCGAAACGGCCGATCCGCTGCTTCCCACCGGCGCCATCGAGGCCGGCATCTATGTGAACATGGCGAAAGCCGACCTCTCCAACTATTCGCGCGTCAATCCGCTTGCCATCCGCAGCGAATACAGCCTGCCCTATCGCGGCAGCCAGGTGCTGCTCGCCTATGACACCAGCAAACTGAAGCCGACGGACGCGCCGAAGACCTGGGATGAGCTCGTCAAATGGATCAAGGCCAATCCCGGCCAGTTTGTCTATAACCGTCCCGACAAGGGCGGCTCCGGCGGCAACTTCGTCCGCCGCGCCATCCACCAGGCCAACGGCCTCGACCCCAAGGCCTTCACGGTCGACAATTACACCCAGGAAGCCGGCGACAAGGCTCTCGGCAAGGCATGGGCGCTGCTGAACGATATCGCCCCGTCGCTCTATGACAAAGGTGCATACTCCTCCGGCAACACGCAGTCGCTGCAGCTTCTTTCGCAGGGCGTCGTCACCATGACCCCCGTCTGGTCCGATCAGGTGCTGAAGGCCATCGATCAGGGCGTTCTGCCGCAAGAAACAGGCCTCGTCCAGCTTCAGGACTTGGCGCTTTGCGGTGATTTCTCGCGCGCCGTGGTGCTTGCAAACGGCGCCAATCGCGACGCTGCCCTAAAGCTCGCCAATTTCGTGCTGTCGGAAGAAATTCAGGGCGCGATCCTTACCGAACTCGGCGGTTTCCCCGGTGTTTCCTGGGACTATGTGCCGGCCGAACTGCGCAAGCGCTTCGCCGACATCATCCCGCAGACCATCCCGACCTTCCCGGCCGGAAAATGGGAAACCGCCATCAATGACGGCTGGTATCGCAACGTCGCTCCCAACGTCGACCGCAAGTCGTGACCGAGGTTGCGGAAGGAGCGGTTCGCCCGCTCATAGACAATACGGCAGGCAGGAGGCCAATCGGCCTCCTGCTCGTCGCCATCCCCGTCTTCCTGATCGTCTGGCTGGTCATCTGGCCTGCCCTCAACGCCATCGGCCGCACCGTCTGGCGCACCGGAGCGAGCGGCGAGACGGGTTTCGACCTTTCGAGCTACATCTTCTTCTTCTCGGACCGCTACAGCCTCGATAATCTTGCCGTGACGCTGTGGACGACAATGGTCTGCGCGATCCTCCTGCTAATGATCTGCCTGCCGATCGCGCTTTACCTGCGCTTTTCGCAAGGCCGCCTTTCGGCTTATGTGCAGGCGCTCGCCATCTTCCCCATGTTCGTGCCTTCTATCATCCTCGCCTTCGCCTTCATCCGCGTCCTCGGGCCTAACGGCATGGTGGACATATTGCTCAATGCGGTCGACCTGCCGAAAATCCGCACGCCCTATCTCACTCCGTGGGGGCCGGTCATCGGTCTTGTCTGGGATAATATTCCGCTGACCGTTCTTATCCTGCTCGCGGGACTCGGCAGCGTCGCCAACCAGTCGGTGGAGGCGGCGCGGGATGTGGGCGCAAACGCGCTTCAGGTCTTTTGGCACATCATCCTGCCCCGCATTTCCAATTCCATTCTCGTGGCGCTTTCCTTTTCAGTGCTCGGTATTTTTTCCTCCTTCACCCTGCCCTATCTTCTCGGACCGGCTTCTCCCGAAATGCTCGGCCCCTTCATGCAGCGCACGCTGCGCGAAGTGCAGGATCCCATCGGCGCCATGACCCAGGCCGTCATCGCTTTCGGTTTCTGCATTGCCTTCGGCCTGTTCTACGTGCGTTCGGTCGCACGCAACCAGGGGAAATAACATGACGACCCTTTCACCGGCGCGAACGCGCATGGATTGGCCCGGCATATTTTTCGCCACCCTTCTAACCGTCGCCATCGTCGGGCCGCTGCTTGTGGTGGGCACCTGGGCATTCACCGAGGTCTGGCGTTTTCCCAACGTCATTCCCCAGCAATTCGGTTTCCGCTTCTGGGGCCAGACGCTGGGCCGCGCCGATGTGTGGAACGCGTTGATGCTGAGCCTGCGGCTGACAACGGTGGTAACGCTGCTTTCAGCGGTGATCTGCCTTCCCGCCGCCTATGCCTTTGCGCGCATGAGTTTTCCCGGCCGCAACCTGCTGTTTTTCTCCTTTCTTGCCGGCCACGCCTTCCCGAAATTCGGGCTTCTTGTGGCGATTGCCGCCATTTTCCTCCAGCTCAACCTCATCGGCACCTTCTGGGGCGTCGTTCTCATCCAGCTCGTCGGCACGCTGATGTTCATGATCTGGATTCCGGTGGCGGCATTTCAGGCCGTCGACCGGCGCATGGAAGAGGCGGCCCGCGATGTCGGCGCCAGTCCGCTCAGGGTCTTCTGGTCGATTACGCTGCCGCAGGCGGGACCGACCATCGCTGCCGCCGTGCTGCTGAGCTTCGTTGGCACTTTTTACGAGACGGAAGGCGCATGGCTGATCGGTGCACCGGGCATTCGAACGATGCCGGTGCTGATGATCAGTTACATCAACAACCAGATGGTCATCCAGTATGGCGCGGTCCTGTCCGTCCTGCTGTGGGCGCCGTCCTTCATTGCCCTCATGTTCGCCCGCCGCGTCATCGGTGGCGGCGCATTCGCCCGCGGTTTCGGCGGTTAGGAAATCATCATGTCCGTACTTCACATCCGCCAGGTTACGAAAACCTATTCCGGCGAGACCAATGCCGTCGACAGTTTTTCGCTCGATGTCGCCGATGGTGAACTCGTATGCCTTCTCGGCCCCTCCGGTTCGGGCAAATCGACGCTGCTGCGCATGGTCGGCGGTTTCGAGCAGCCGACGGGCGGACAGATCTCCATCGATGGCGAAGATGTCACGCATCTGCCGCCGGAGCGACGGCCGACCGGTATGGTGTTTCAGAGCCACGCGCTCTGGAGCCACATGAATGTCTTCAAGAACCTCGCTTTCGGCCTCAAGCTGCGCCGCATGCCGGCTGCCGTTATCAGAGAGAAAGTGGAGGCGGTGCTCGAACTCGTCGGGCTTTCCGGTTTTGGCGAGCGCGCCACCGGCCAGCTTTCCGGCGGCCAACAGCAGCGGGTGGCGCTTGCCCGCTCGCTGGTTCTCGAACCGAAAATACTCCTGCTCGACGAGCCCTTCGCCAGCCTCGACCAGCATCTGCGCGAGCGGTTACGGGAGGAAGTGCGCGATATCCAGCAGCGCCTCGGTATCACCACGCTGTTCGTCACCCACGGTCAGGATGAGGCCCTTTCCATGGCCGACCGCATCGTCGTGATGGCGAACGGCAAGACCGAACAGATCGACCGGCCGAATGTGATCTACCGCGAACCGCAGACCCCGTTCGTCGCCGGCTTCATCGGCACCATGAACCTGATCGAAGGCGCAGTTTCAGACGGAAATTTCATGCGGGCCGATTTCAGCTTGCCGCTTCCCGTCTCCGACGGACCGGCCATTCTCGCCGTTCGCCCGGAAGCCATCGATCTGACGATCTCCGAAACGCGGCAAGCAAGTGTGCACCGGGTGACGGATTACGGCACCCACGGGCTTGTCGACCTTGATCTCGCCGATGGTACAAGGATCAAATCCATGGTCGCCCACCCGGATATGTTCCAGACGGGACAGGGCGTGCAGATTTCGCCCCGTGCCGTCACGGCCTATCGCGACAACCGCCCAATCTACCGGAGCTGACATGAACCAGCCGATCCTTATCGACCGCGACGGCCACAGAACATGGCTCAAGTGGCATCGCGCCCGGCGTCGTGCCGAAGATCCGGTCTTTACCGGCGAGCGTATCATCGAGGCGATGCGGCTTGGCGCAAGCATCGAGGTCGATCTCGTCATCCATGCTGATCACGGCTGCGCCGTTTTGCATGACCGGACGCTGGAGCGGGAAACCACCGGCACCGGCCGGGTGCGCGATACATCCGCCGCCGCCCTGCGCCAGCTCCACCTGCGCGACAATGACGGCCACCCCATCGATGCGAAGGTCATGCTGCTCGAAGACCTTTGCGCCCTGCTTGCCGAGGGCGCCGTTCATCCCGACGCCCTGCTCCAGCTCGATTTCAAGGAAGACCGGCAGGCGCTCACCCCGCAGGTGGTCGCCGGTTTCGGGGCGAGCGTTTCGCCCATAGCAAGCTCGGTGATCCTGTCGGGCGGCGATTTCGACGCCATCGCCATGCTGGCCGGTTCAGCGCCGGGACTTCGCACCGGATACGATCCCTGCCACCGCGGCACGCTAGCTGCACTGAAGGCAAGCGGAAACTATCCGGGCTTCATCGAAGACGCCCTTGCCACGGCGCCCAATGCCGGGATGATCTATCTCGACTACGAGATCGTGCTTGCTGCCGAGGATGCCGGTGTCGATATCATCGCCCCCATACATGCCGCCGGCCGCCGGGTCGACGCCTGGACGATCAACAGCGTCACACCGCAATCCATAGAACAGGTGAAACGCCTTTTGCGGCTTAAGGTGGACCAGATCACCACCGATGATCCGGAAGGGCTCGCCGAGGTTTTCAACCGATGATAGTCAATTATACCACCATCCTCGACCATATGGTCGCAACCGCCCGCGAGGCCGGCGCATTGACGCTCGACCATTTCAGGCGCTTCCGCGACATCGAAATCGGCGTCAAGGGACCGGGGGATTTCGTTTCCGATGCGGACCGGGATTCCGAAACGTTGATCCGCGAGCGCCTGCTCGGCCAATATCCCTGGGGACTGACCGGTGAGGAGTTCGCACCCGTCGAAGGGGCGGATCAGGATCACCGCTGGCTGGTCGACCCGATCGACGGCACCACCAATTTCCTCTTCGGCCACCACTACACCATCACCATCGCGCTTCGCCGCAGTAATGAAACGATCTGCGGGCTGGTCTATAATCCAGTTTCCGACGAGATGTTCACCGCGATCAAGGGAGACGGCGCCTATCTCAACAGCGAGCGCCTGCAGGTCAATGCCAGCACCGATGTCGCCCTGATGTGCGTCGGCACCGGGCTGCCCACGCCCAATCTCCAGCTTTATCCCGGCGCCTATCAGCGCCTCGACGCCATTCGTGCGCCTATCGGCGCGGTCCGCGTGGTCGGCAGCGCCGCAAATTCCTGCGCTTACGTCGCATGCGGCCGGCTGACCGGCTATTACGAGGAAACGGGCTTCGTGGACACGGCAGCCGGCATTCTGCTGGTGCAGGAGGCCGGCGGCATCGTGACCGACTGGTGGGGCCGCGGACCGGAGTTCTATGAAAAGACCGGTACGCTAATCGTCGCCAATGCCGCGACCCATGCCTATCTCATGGAGCATCTGCGCGGCGTTCCGCCCAAGAACCCCTGACGAACGAATTCTTTTTCGAAGCGTTCAGTGCCTCTTCTCAGGCCACCTGCACCAGGTGGCCGGGCGAAACGGTCCTGTAGTTCCGCACCGGTGTTTCATATCCCACTGCCCGTATCGGGCTTTTCAGCTCGTCATTGGATATGCCGCGCCTTATCCCGCGCCTTGCCGGATCAGGCACGGGCACGGCGGCCATGAGCTTTTTCGTATAGGGATGCTGCGGATTGTCGAAAACCGCCGCACGCGGCCCGATCTCCACGATCTCCCCGAGATACATCACCGCCACACGATGGCTGACGCGCTCCACCACCGCCATGTCATGCGAAATGAACAGGAAAGCGAGGTTGAGGCTCTGTTGCAGGTCGAGCAGCAGGTTGCAGACCTGCGCCTTGATCGAAACATCGAGCGCCGAGACGCTTTCATCGGCAACGATGACCTTGGGATCGAGCGCCAGCGCACGGGCAATAGCGATGCGCTGGCGCTGGCCGCCGGAAAACTCATGAGGGTAGCGGCTGGCCATATCGGCGGACAGACCCACCTTTTCGAGAAGATCGGCAGTCTTTTCCTTCGCCTGTCTGGTGTTGCCCAGTTTGTGCTTGATAAAGGGCTCGGAAATCGCCGTGCCCACCGTCATGCGCGGATTGAGCGACGAGAACGGGTCCTGAAAGATCATCTGCACGGATTTGCGCATATTGCGCAGGCCAACCGTATCGAGCCGCATCACATCGTAACCGTCGAGCGACACGTCGCCGGCCGTCGGCTCCACAAGCCGCATGATCGAGCGGCCGGTGGTTGATTTTCCGCAGCCGGATTCCCCAACCAGCGACAGCGTTTCCCCCTGAAACAGATCGAAGGACACGTTTTCCACCGCATGGACCGCGCCCGTCTGGCGCGCCAGTAGGCCGGAGCGGATGGCAAAACGCGTCACCAGGTTCTTGACCGATAGAACCGGCGTCTGCCCACTCGCAACTGTCCCGGCCACTTCCTGCGGCTCGCTTGAAAGGCCGGTTTTCATGTCGAGCACCGGAAACCGTGTCGGCCATTGCCGGTCGCGCATCGAGCCGAGCTTCGGCACCGCCGAAAGCAGCGCCCGTGTATAGGGGTGCTTACCGCACCGGAAGATGTCTTCCGTCGGTCCGGTCTCGACCTCATCGCCACGATACATCACGATCGTCCGGTCGGCGATTTCGGCCACCACGCCCATGTCATGGGTGATGAAAAGGACCGACATGCCCTCCTCTTCCTGCAGCAGCTTGATCAGATCGAGGATCTGCCCCTGAATGGTGACGTCGAGCGCCGTCGTCGGCTCGTCGGCGATCAGCAGTTTCGGCCGTGAGGCAAGCGCCATGGCGATCATCACCCGCTGGCGCATGCCGCCGGAAAACTGGTGAGGATATTCATCGAAACGACCGGAGGCGTTTGGAATGCGAACCTTTTCCAGAAGCCGCACTGTTTCCGCCCGCGCCTCCTGCTTCGAAAGCCCCTTGTGCCGGATGAGTACTTCAGAAATCTGGCGGCCGATGGTGAAGATCGGATTGAGCGAGGTCATCGGCTCCTGGAAGATCATCGAGATATCGTTGCCGCGCACACCGCGCATTTCCCTTTCGGAAAGCGCAAGAAGATCGCGCCCGTTGAGCAGCACCTCCCCCTCGATCCGGCTGGAGGCCGGGGCGAGCAGGCGCATGAGAGACAGCGACGTCACCGATTTGCCGGAGCCGGATTCCCCGACAATCGCGACGGTTTCGCCAGGCGCGACATCGAAGGACACGTTGCGCACGACGCTCTTCCACGCGCCATCCACGAGGAAGGAGGTGGTGAGGTTACGGACGGAAAGGACGGGTCTTGTCTCCATGGTGTCACCGCCCTACCGCATAGGCCTGCATCAGCCGCGGTGTCGCGGCGGCGCGCAGCAGGCCGTCCGCATCGCGGCGCGCGGCGGTGAGCCGCCCGACCGACCATGCATCGGCAACCGTGACGCGGTGCCCTCGACGGCGAAGCTCCTGCAAGGTCGCCTCGCCCACGGTGCTTTCCACGGTGATTTCGCCCGGCGAACGGGTGCGCGGATAAAACGACCCCGGAAAATGCGCGGTGTGGAACAGCGGCATGTCGATGGCGGCCTGCAGGTTCTTGCCGTGATGGGCATAACGCAGGAAGAAGGGCAATTGCCACTGGTCCTGCTGATCGCCGCCCGGCGTGCCGAACACCATGGAGGGACGCCCCTGATGAAGCGCAAGCGAAGGCGTCAGCGTGGTGCGCGGGCGTTTGCCCGGTGCAAGCGAGGTCGGCAGACCTTCCTTCAGCCAGAACATCTGAGCGCGGGAATTGAGCGCGAAACCGAGACCGGGCACGATGGGCGAGGATTGCAGCCAGCCGCCCGACGGCGTGGTGGAGACCATGTTGCCCCAGCGGTCAATGACATCGATATGCACCGTATCGCCGCGCTTCTCCGTCAGATGCGACATGGTCGGCTCGTAGACCGTGCCGGCGCCGCTCATCTCGGCCAGCATGGCCATCGTGGCGTCCACCTGCTTTTCGTAACCCGGCACAGTGCCGGGGCGCAGCTCCAGCGAGGCCTCGCCGCTTATCAGCGCGCGGCGTCCGGCATTGTAGCCTTCCGACAGGAGATATTCCGTCGGGATCTGCCCGAATTCCGGATCGCCGTAATAGACTTCGCGGTCGGCATAAGCGAGCTTCATGGCTTCGACTATGGTGTGGATGAAATCGGGACCGGACGGGTCCATGGCCGCAATGTCGAAGCCTTTCAGAAGCGCAAGCGATTGCAGCAGAACCGGACCCTGTCCCCAGGCCGGCGTCTTGGCAATCGTCCAATCTTGATAGTCGAGCGTCTGGGGCGCTTCGACGGTCGCGCTCCAGTCCGCCATATCCTGCGCCGTTAACACGCCCTTGTGCCGCGCGCCGCTGGCGTCCATGACTTCCGCAGTCCTCACGTAACGGTCGATAGCTTCCGCAACGAAACCCCGATAGAAGGCGTCGCGCGCCGCCTCGATCTGGTTTTCGCGGCCGGAACGCGCTTCGGCTTCGGTGATAATCCGCTGATAGGTCGCAGCCAGAACCGGATTGCGGAAATTGGCGTGAGGCTCGGGTGCGGCACCACCCGGCAACCACGTCTCATGGGAGGTCGGCCATTCCTTCTCGAAGAAATCGGCCAGTCCCTTGATGGTGGCGGAGACACGCGGCAATGTCGGATGCCCCTGCTCGGCATAATAGATGGCGGGTTCCAGCACGTCGCGCACGCTCATGGTGCCATAATCGCGCAGCATCAGCATCCAGCCGTCGAAGGCACCGGGAATAACGGTGGCCAGCAGCCCATCGCCGGGGATCAGCTTCAGTCCTTCCGACGTGTAGTGTTCGATCGTCGCACCGCTCGGGGCCGGGCCCTGTGCGCAGATGACTTCCACCTTGTCCTTCTTTTTCGAATAAAACACAGCGGGCATATCTCCGCCCGGACCGCAAAGATGCGGCTCGACGATCTGGAGGACGAAACCGGTGGCGACGGCCGCGTCGAAAGCATTGCCGCCTTTTTCGAGGATCGCCATGCCGACGGCCGACGCGATCCAGTGGGTTGAGGTGACGACGCCGAAGGTTCCAAGGATTTCAGGGCGTGTGGTGAATTCATTCATTCCGATATTCCTTGTAAAAAATCATGCTTCGCGCGGATCGAGCGCATCACGCAGGCCGTCGCCCAGAAGATTGAAGCCGATGACGACGAGGAAGATGGCGATGCCGGGCCACATCGTCATCCACGGCGCCTGGCTGAGGAAATTCTTTGCAGTATTCAGCATCGAGCCCCAGGAGGGCGCAGGCGCCTGCTGGCCAAGCCCGAGAAAAGAGAGGCTCGCCTCAGCGATAATGGCGGTCGCAACGGTCAGGGTCGCCTGCACGATGATAGGGGCAAAAACATTCGGCAGGATGTAACGCGTCATGATGTCGATGTGGTTGAGGCCGATGGACCTTGCGCCTTCGACATAGTCTTCGGTTTTGACCGCCAGCACCTGCCCGCGCGTCAGGCGCACGAAAATCGGCATGGCGGAAAGACCGATGGCGATCATCGCATTGGTAAGACTCGGGCCAAGGAAGGCAGCAAGCGCGATTGCCATGATGAGGAACGGCATGGCCAGCAACGCTTCGGTGATGCGGGATATGACCATATCCACCCAGCCGCCGAAATAACCTGAAATCAGGCCAAAGGGCACGCCGATGACCACGGCGATCATCACCGAGACCACGCCCGCCATCAGCGAGGCGCGCGCGCCATAGATCATGCGGGAAAGGATGTCTCGGCCGAGATCGTCGGTGCCGAGCCAATGGGCGGCCGAGGGGGCCTTGCGGATGGCCGACCAGCTGGTCGCCACCGGATCGGCAATCGGAAGGATCGGCGCGGCAATGGCAAGAACGGCGAAAAACAGCACGATAGCCATGCCGGCAAGCGCCGATTTGTTGCGCTTCATCTTTTTCCAGGCGCGGCTTTCCTGCCGCGTTACCGCTACGGAGAGGTTTTGATCGAGAACGGTCATGATATCGGTGCCTCAGATCGTCGCCCTGAGGCGGGGGTTGAGCAGGACATAGGCAATGTCGGCCAGAAGGTTCATGAGGATGAAGCCGACGGCGGTGCAAAGAACGATGCCCTGCACGACGGCATAGTCGCGGGTGAACACCGCATCGACCGTCATCTTGCCGAAGCCGGGAATGGTGAAAATCTGCTCCGTTAGCACCGCCCCGGCCAGCAATTCGCCGAAGAGCAGCGCCAGCAGCGTGATAACGGGCAGAAGCGCATTGCGGAAACTATGCGACAGGATGATCTCGCGCGGCGAAAGACCCTTGGCTCGGGCAGTGCGGATATAGTCGGAACTGAGCACCGCCACCATCGCCGACCGGGTATGGCGCATCAGCGTTGCCGCAAGCGCGTTGCCCAGCACGAAGGCGGGCATGATCATGGTTTCGATGGAGCGCACGGGATCGACAAAGATCGATTCATAACCGGATGCCGGCAACCACCCGAGTTTGACCGACACCAGCAGGATCAGCATGATGCCGAGCCAGAAATTCGGGATGGAGAGGCCGGAAAGCGCAACAATATTGGCCGCGTAATCGATCCAGGTGTTCTTCTTGACGGCGGCGAGAATACCGATTGGAATGCCGATGACCATCGCAAAGAACATCGCCATCACCGCAAGCTGGATGGTGACCGGCAGCTTCTGACCGATGAGTTCCAGCACTGGCTGGTTTGTGCGCAGCGAAATTCCGAAATCGCCCGTCACGACGCCGCCCAGCCAGTTGACATATTGCAGCGGAACCGGGTCGTTCAGGCGATATTTCTCACGCAGGAATTCAATCGTCGCCGGATCGCGCTCTTCGCCAGCCATGGCGAGAACCGGATCTCCCGGCAGCAGTTTTTGCAGCGAGAAGACGAAAATGGAGATGATCAGTAGCGTCGGGATAGCGACCAGCAGTCGCTTGCCGATATAAACAGGCATGGCGTGGCCCTCGTTCGTGCCAATTCGTGAGGGCCGCACGGCAGGGCCGTGCGGCGCATGCGACGTGTTCAGTCCTTGGAGACGCCGAGAAGGCGGATCATACCGTCCGGCGATGGCGCCCAGCCCTTGACCTTGTTGGAAATGGCGTAGGCATAGGGCTGGTGACCGAGATAGATGATCGGCATGTCATCGTTGAGGATGACGCTGGCGGCATCGTATTTTTCCTTGCGCACTGCATCTTCGGTCGAGGCGCGGGCCTCGTTGAGCAGCTTGTCGACCTCAGGATTGCAATATTTCACATCGTTGATGCCGCCCTTGCAGGTGACGAACTGATGCAGGTTGCCATCCGGATCGATGCGTCCCGACCAGTCGGAACGGCTGAGCTGATAATTGCCGGCGGTCTGCTCGGAAAGAAGCGTGGCAAATTCCGTGGCCTTCAGGGTGACGTTGAAGCCGGCTTCCGCGACCATTGACTGGATGACCTGCATCATCTGCGTCTGCGTCGTGTTGTTAGCGTGCTGAAGCTCGACGTCGAGTTTTTCGTAACCCGCCTCCTTCATCAGTTGCTTGGCCTTGTCGATATCGCGCGCCGGCACAGGAAGGTTCTGGTTGAACCATGGGCTTGTGGGCGGAAAGGCCTGATTGCCTGCTTTTGACGTACCCTCGAAGACGATCTGGCCGATCGCTTCCCGGTCAATCGCATAAGAAAAGGCCTGACGCAGGCGCTTGTCCTTGCCGAGCGGATTATCCGCGCGGGGGCCGTTGTTGATGTTGACATACATGGCCATATAGCCCGGACCGATGACATCCGCATAGGTCAGATTGGCGTCGTTCTTGACGGACTCGGCATCGGAGGCCGCGATGCGTTCGGCGATATCGAGGTCTCCCGAGCGAAGATTGGCAAGCTTCACGGTCGTATCCGGGATCGGCAGATAAACGACCCTGTCGACCAGAATTTTGTCCTTGTCCCAATAATCGGCGAATTTCTCGAGCACGATGCGGTCCTGCTGGATGCGCTCGACGAATTTGAACGGTCCGGCGCAGACCGGCTTCGAACCGAAATTGGCGCCCAGTTCCTTGGCCGCCTTCGGTGCGACGATCATACCGGCGCGGTCGGAAAGCTGCGCCAGCAGGGTGACATCCGGCGTCTTCAGGGTGAATTTCACTTCAAACGGCGCGGTGGCCTCAACCTTTTCGATCGAGGAAAGCTCACTCTTGCGGCGGGATTCCGGCAAGGTCATGTTGCGCTCGATGGTGGCCACGACAGCCGCCGCATCCAGCGTCTCGCCGTCATGGAATTTCACGCCGTCGCGGATTTTCATCGTCAACACCTTGCCGCCGTCGGACCAGGCCCATTCGGTGGCAAGCTGGGGAACGATCTTCATGTCCTGCGAGATATCGACGAGCTTGTCGCACATGGCGGTATAAACGATACGCCCGACGAAGGTGCGCGATTGCGCGGGGTCTAACACGTCGGCGTCGTCATTAAGGCCGATACGCAGTTCGGACGAGATTGCCGGCGCGGACAGGAATGCACCGGCCAACAGGGCGGCGGTCAATGTCTTGATCTTCTTCATGTTCTATCCTCTGGTCTGGTTATCTTTGTTTTTTCATTGGCCGGGTCTGAAAGTCCGGCAGGTCTGCTCTGCCGCCTATGAGGTCGGCGTGAGCGGATTATCGGCATCGCCCGTGCTGCGGGCGGCAATCTCTTGTCCGGTTTTCTCCTCCAGAAAGCCGAGCGAGGTGGCGCGGATCAACCTTTCCTGATGCATGAGCAGGTGCTGGCGCATCGCTTCGCCAGCTCTTGCGGGGTCGCGATCGGCGATGGCGTCGACGATCGCTATGTGCTGTTCGAAGGAAGCCTTGCCGTTCGTGCCGCTGCGGCGCGCCAGCTCCCGTATCGACTGCCATGCATCGTCCTGGCGAATGCGGTTGATGACATCAAAGATGGACAGGAACAATTTGTTGCCGGCGCTCTGGGCGATCTGGCGGTGAAGCGAACCATCCCACAACTCCTTGGCGTCGGCATCCGTGCTCTGGCCGGTCTTATGGACGAGGGCGCGCATGCGCTCCACCTCGGCCGGTTTGGCGCGCATGGCCGCAAGCTGCGCCAGTTGCGGCTCGATGCGCAGACGCACTTCCATGATTTCCATGATATCCGTGCCGGCCACCAGTTCCGTAACCTGGGCGGACCAATCGTCGGGCTTTTCGCCCACAAAGGTTCCCGCCCCCTGCCGTCTCCAGATCAGACCTTCGGCTTCGAGAACCTCAAGAGCGCGACGGACCGCACGCCGGCCGACATTGAAGGTTTCCGCAAACGCCCGCTCCGTCGGCAGGCGACGGTCTTTCGCAAGATCCTGCGCCTGAATATACGCGCGCAATTTTCCTAGCGCATAGTTGGAGTTGTCGTTGGGGTTCACCGTCACGTCGCACCATTTACTGAACCAATCTCACATTGGTTCATTTGGTTCGAAATTTTCGCCGACGTCAAGCCTATTTTTGAGCGATAATTACTGACGCTCAAAATATGGGCATTTGGCGATTTTTTGAAGTTTGGCGTTCGGCGGAGGGCGTTTGGGCGTCACAGGCGCACCCGCTCCTCCTAAAGATCGATGGAGAGCCTGATGCGCCCCGAAAGGCGCTCGCCGGGGGCAACCGTCCCGAGACCCTGCCCTTCCCGCTGCGCCTGCGACAAACCAAGCGCTCCGGCGGCCATGGAAACCGGCTCAAGACAGAGGTAGCGCTGCATGCGGTGCACGGCGAGATGGCCGAAAACGGGATCGGCCTCGAGCCGCAGTGAAAACCGGTCGAAGTCGACCTGCGCGCTTGACCAATCGGTGAAATGCAGTGTGTATCCCGTTGCGGCGGGAATGGCAGGTTTCGGGCGAGGCGCCGCCGGCTGGCCGGTTGGCACGTTTTGCGCATCCAGCGGATATTGCAGCTTGGCGTCCGTCCGGGCATTGCGACCGAACCCTGCCGCCAGATAGGGGTGCCAGCCTAGCGCCATCGGTGCTGGCACATCCGCGAGATTGGTTATCGACAGTTCCACGGCGAGGCTTTCGTCTTCCAGCAGGAAAGACTGCTCGGCGCGAAAAGAAAAAGGCCACTCCCCGTCGGCCTCGTAGTCCAACATCAGTGACACCCGATCCGAAGACAGATCTGAAATCGCCCACGGCCGGCGGTGAGCCGGGCCATGCATGGCGTCAGGCGCAAGCGCCGGATGCGGCAGCAGGTCATGGCGGATACCGGCATGGATGAAGGACCCGCCATAGAGCCGGTTGTGATAGGGAAACAAGGGGTATGCGCCAGCCCTTGGCCAGTTGAACGACTCGAATTCCTGCTCCATTGTCGGCACCAGAATATCGCCGTAGTCAAAGTGCCGCAGATGGGTCATTCTGCCACCCCAGGCGGGGCGCAGGCGCGCGGAGAGCCGCCCGCAGGCAATCGCAACCGTTTCAGGCGAAGGCATATGAGCCGTCAGGCCGTTTCGGCACCCGTCTTTGCCAATGAACATAGCCATCCTCCTGCATGGCTTTTTCATCCATCTCGACACCCCAGCCGGGACGGTCCGGCCTCAGTTCCAGATATCCGTCCTTCGGCAGGTAGGGGTCGACGACATAACGGGTTTCATCCTCGCGTTTTTCGAGATCGGTGCCGCCATAGACGTAGCATTGCCCTTTCGGCAGGCGATATTCGAGAATTCGGAAATTCTGCTGGGCAGCGGAGAAGTGCACATTGACGGCGGTGGCGAGCGGTCCCATAGGGTTATGCGGCGCGATGCTGACAAAATGGGCTTCCGCAAGCGTCGCGATGCGGCGCATCTCCGAAATGCCGCCGACGACGCAGATATCGGGCTGGATGATATCCGCACCTTTTACTTGAAGAAGGCGAAGGAACTCGTTGCGATTATATAGACTTTCACCCGTTGCCAGCGTGCAGTTCAGCCCCTGTTTGAGGTCTCCCCACATCTCGATGTTTTCGGGACGCAGCGGCTCTTCGAAGAACAGCGGATCGTAAGGGGCAAGCGCGTTGCCAAGTTGGCGGGCGGCCGCGGGCTCGAAAATCTTGGCATGGGCGTCGAAGGCGATGTCGTAGTCAGGGCGCACGGTTTCGCGAAGGGAGCGGAAATATTCAGCGGAACTGCGCACCACCTCGCCCCAGCGATGGGCATGGATATCGACACGCCATGGGCTGAGCTTGAAGGCCGTGAAGCCCCAATCCTCGTTAAGACGGTCGAATTCCTCCCTTGCCGCTGGCGCATCCGGGGCCGTGTAGACACCGGCATAGACCTTGATACGGTCACGTACTTCGCCGCCCAGCAGCTTGTAGACTGGTACGCCCGCCGCCTTGGCTGCGAGGTCCCACAGGCAATGATCGAGCGCCGAGATGGCCGACAGACCGAGCGCTCCGGGCGGAAAGCGGTTCTGCTGAATCAGGAGGTTATAGAGATACTCCACCCGCGTCGGGTCCTGCCCGGCTAGGAAGCCGTAGAGGTAGTCCAGCACCGGCGGTAGGGCGAGATCGGGGCCGTGATTGTAACATTCACCCCAGCCGGTCAAACCGTCATCGGTATCGAGGGCGACGATGACGCGGGGGCGGTCCTTGTCGCGGGTGACGAATACCCGCATGCGGTCGATTTTCATGCTTCAGTCTTCCTCATGAATTGCAGCGTGCGGCATGCCCGGCGCTATCGGGCGACGGCCCCGTTCTTGGCTTCGGATGGTTCGACGTAGCGGAATCTGCGCGTGCGATCCCGGTCGCGCGGATCCGGGCGCGGAATGGCGGAAAGAAGCGCCTGCGTGTAGGGATGGTCCGGCGCGTTGCAGACCTTTTCGGCGTCTCCCACTTCCACCAGCTTGCCGCGATACATCACGCCCACACGGTCGCACATATAGCGAATGACGCCGATGTCATGGCTGATGAAGACATAGGCGAGGCCCAGCTCATCCTGCAGCCGCATCAAAAGATCCAGCACCTGGAAACGCACCGAAACATCTAGCGCCGACGTCGCCTCATCCGCCACGATGACGCGCGGTTTCAGGGTTATGGCGCGGGCGATGCCGATGCGCTGGCGCTGGCCGCCGGAAAAGGCGTGCGGATAGCGTTCGCGCCCGCCCGGATCCAGTCCCACCTGCTCCATCAGCGCGCAGACGCGGTCATCCAGTTCTCTGCCTTTGGCAATGCCGTTGACCAGCAACGGCTCGCCGATGACCTGCGCCACCGTCATGCGCGGATTGAGCGAACCGAAAGGATCCTGGAACACCATGCGCAACTCACGCCGCGCGGCTTTCAGCTCGGAACCTTCGATTTTGGCCAGATCGACCACCGTGCCATCCGCTCGGCGATATAGCATTTCGCCGCCGGTCGGATCGTATAGACGCATGATGGAGCGGCCCATCGTGGTTTTCCCCGAACCGCTTTCGCCGACAATACCGAGCGTTTCGCCCGGCAGAAGCTTGATCGAGACGCCATCCAGCGCCTTCATCTCGCCGAAGTGCATGGAGAGGTCATTCACTTCGAGCACGGGAGCAGCTGCAAGGTCGAGCGGAGGCCGCGCAAGCCGGATTTCCGCCTTCTGCTCCAGCTTCAGCACGGAGCCGATCAACATGCGTGTATAGGGGTCCTGCGGATTATGGAATATCTCATCGACGGTGCCATATTCCTTGGCGACGCCGTGATGCATGACCAGTACGTCATCGGCAATCTGCGCCACCACACCCATGTCGTGGGTGATGAACAGCACCGCCATGCCATGCGCCTTTTGCAGCCGCGATATAAGGTCGAGGATCTCGGCCTGTGTCGTCACATCGAGCGCCGTCGTCGGTTCGTCGGCGATCAAAAGCTGCGGCTTGCAGGCCAGCGCCATGGCGATCATGGCGCGCTGGCGCATGCCGCCGGAATACTGGAAAGCGTAACGATCCAGCGCCTTTTCAGGGTTAGGGATCTCCACTTGCCGCAACAGCTCTATGGCCTCGGCCCGCGCCTCTGCCTTACTCATCTTCAGATGCAGACGCAGGACCTCCGTAATCTGGTCCCCGACCGTATGCACGGGTGAAAGCGACGACATCGGCTCCTGAAAGATCATCGCGATATCAGCGCCGCGCACCGAGCGGATGGCCCGGCTGCGCGGATCGAGCTTCGCCAGATCGAGGGACGTGCCGTCGGCACGGTTGAGGATGATCGATCCGGACGCAATGCGGCCGGGGCTGTCGATGATCTGCAGGATCGAACGGGCGGTGACGGATTTGCCCGAGCCGCTTTCGCCGACGACGCAAAGCGTCTTGCCGGGATCGATGGAAAAAGACAGGTCGTTGACCGCCCGGAAAATGCCGTTCCTCACTGGAAATTCAGTGACCAGATTGCGGACTTCAAGCAGCGGCTTGGCTGGCTTCATGGAGAGAATGTCGCTCATCCGGGGCCTCACTTGTTATAGGGGTCGGCTGCGTCGCGCAGGCCGTCACCGAGCAGATTGAGAGCCATGACCGCAATGACGACCGCCACACCGGGCAGGAACAGCCAGGGCGCAGTCGCGATCGAGCGGATGTTCTGCGCCTCGCGAAGCAGCACGCCCCAGGAAATAGTGGGCGGCTGAAGGCCAAGGCCGAGGAAGGACAGCGAGGTTTCCGCAAGGATCATCGCCGGAACCGCAAGCGTGACCGAGGCGATGATATGGCTCGAAAAACTCGGCAGCATATGGCGGAAGATGATGCGCCCTTCCGGCACGCCATCCAGCCGCGCTGCGGCCACGAATTCTTCGGTCCTGAGCGACAGGAACCGTCCGCGCACGACGCGGGCAAGCTGCGCCCAGCCGGTCAGGGACAGGATGATGGTGATCATCATATACTGAAGCGTGGCGGGCCAGCCCTGCGGCAGTGCGGCGGCCAGCGCCAGCCAGATGGGAATGGTGGGCAGCGAAAGCACGAAGTCGATCACGCGCTGCATGGTGAAATCAATGCGACCGCCATAATATCCCGATATGCCGCCGAGAACGACGCCGAGCAGCAACGAGAAGAACACGCCGACAAGACCGATCGACAAGGAGACCTGCGCCCCCTGGACCACGCGGCTGAAGACATCTCGCCCAAGGCGATCCGCGCCGAAAAGGAAGAGCGGCCGCGTCTTGTCGGCGGACGCCAGCAGATGGATATCCGTGGTGAACAGGCCAAATACGGAATATTCGTAACCGCGACCGAAAAACTGGACCGGGATTTTCTTCGCCGTATCCTCGACAAAGACCGCCGCCAGTGTCTCGGGGTCACGGGTCAGCTTCAGCGGATAATAATGCAGCCCGAGCGAGAAACCCTCGGCCGTATCGATGAAATGCACGCGCTGCGGCGGATGGAAGGTGGCGCGGGCATTCTGCAATACCGGATCGTTGATGGCGAAGAAGCCCGGTACCAGCGCAACGATATACATGGCGATGGTGATGAACATGGCGGCCATGGCCAGCCTGTGGCGCTTGAAGGCCCACCAGATGAGCTGCCACTGCGAGGCGACGGCCGCGCGGTCCTGCCGGGCATTGGCGGTGATGGTGATATCGCTCATGGCACCCTCCTATTCGAGCCGGATGCGCGGATCGACCAGCGCAAGCAGGATGTCGCTGATCAGCGATCCGATCAGCGTCAGCGCACAGATCAACAGCACGAAAGCGCCCGCGAGATACATGTCCTGCGCCATCAGCGACTGCAGAAGCAGCGGCGCGGCCGTCGGCAGATTGAGCACGATGGCGACAACGACGGAGCCCGAAATAAGATTGGGCAACAGCCATGCGATGGTGGAAATGAACGGGTTAAGCGCAATTCTGAGCGGATATTTCGTCAGCAGTTTGAACTCGGACAAGCCTTTTGCCCGCGCGGTGGTGACATATGGCTTGGGCAATTCATCCAGCATATTGGCGCGCATGACGCGGATGAGGCTTGCGGTGGAAGACACGGCAAGAATGGCGACCGGCAGCCAGATATGGGCCATGAGGTCTATCATCTTGGCGATGCTCCATGAGGCAGTCTCATATTCGGCTGAAAACAGCCCGCCGACGTCGGCCCCGAACTCCACCGCAGCCACATACATCAGCACCAGCGCCAGCAGGAACGAGGGTATGGAGAGGCCGAAGAAAGAAAAAGCAGTGAAGAGATAATCGCCAATCGAATATTTGCGCACTGCGGAAAAGACGCCGATCGGAAGCGCGATGGCCCAGGTTGCAAGAAGGCTTGCGATGGCAAGAACCAGCGTCAGCGCCATGCGTTCCCAGATAAGGCCCGAAACCGGCTGCTGCCACTCGAACGAAATACCGAAATCGCCGCGGCTGATGATGCCCCATATCCATTTGAGATATTGCACGATCATCGGGTCGTCGAGGCCGAAGCGCTCGCGTAGCTGCGCCGCCGTGTTGTGGTCGATGACCTCGTTGGAGGCGGCCAGTGTGGCGATATAGGTCGTCACATAGTCGCCGGGCGGCAGCTGGATCAGGACAAAGGCAAGGAAACTGACGGCAAACAGGGACGGTATCATCCACAGCAGGCGTTTTACGATAAAAAGCAGCATATCGTTCTCGCAATCACATTGTGCCGCACGCCCCGTCTCCTTCCAAGGAGGCGGGCTGCGGGTGGTCGAAACAACCTGAGAGGCGTCGCCGCGTTACGGCAGCGACGCCCATGTGGCGGTATCAGCTTGTGAAGGTGAACTGTTGCGGCAGCGCCGGGCCGGGATTGGGCCAGCTCCAGCTGTCGGGTTCCGTTTCCGGCACATTGCGCAGATTGTTGCGGATGATGCCAAAACCGCCCACCGCGAGGCAAAGACCGATCGTCTCGAACTCTTCCGCCGCGATATCGAAGATTTCCTTCATCTTCTGACCGCGCTTGGCAAGGTCGGCCGTCGAGCGCGCCTCGTCGAAAAGCTTGAAGCGCTTCTTCTGGCTTTCCGGCGGCTCTTCGCCCTTCTGGCCATTCGAGGTGTACCAGAGCGCCCACGGGATTGCGTAACGCGACCCCTGCGGATGGAAAGCGAAGAAATCGCGCGGATCAAGCATCGGATCGAGACCTCCGGGGCCGGGCCAGACGGCGGCATCATGGGCGTTGTCATCACCGCGTGTATAATAGAGCGCACGTTCGATGGTGTTGACCTTGATGTCGACGCCGATCTGCGCCCATTGCGCCTTCACCAGTTCCAGCGCATCGACCAAATCGGGATAAAGCGTCGGGATGACATCGATCGAGAAGAAGATCGGCTGGCCGTCAGGTCGCAACCGCATGCCGTTGCCGTTCTTCTTGTCATAACCGGCCTTGTCGAGAAGCTCGTTCGCCTTGTCCGCATCATATTCGGTGAATTGTCGCGCCAGCTTTTCATTGTACCAGGGATGTGTCGGGCGCGGCCCGGCCTGATAACCCTCGCTCTGGCCGAAATAGACGATGTCGATGATTTCTTGCCGGTTGAGCGCGATGGACAATGCCTGACGGAACGATTTGTCGGCAAACATCTTGCGCATTGCCGGGTCTTTGTGGGTGATGTTGAGATAGATCTGGCACTGCTGCGCGGCAGACGGCACCAGCGTCAGCAGCCGGTAATCACCCTTTTTCATGTTCTGTGACAGGGTCGGCTTGTTGGCAAGAACGCTGATATGGCGCTCCTGAATGTCAATCTTGCCGGAAATCACGTTCAGCATCAGCGATTCGACATCCTGCGAAATGCCGAAATTGATTTCATCGATATAGGGCAACTGATTGCCTTCGGTATCGACCTGCCAGAAGTAAGGGTTGCGGGTCATGACCACCCGTGTCGCACCGCCGGAATAGGGCTCCTTCACCACCCATGGATCGAGCGTCGGCTTGTCGACATTCGACCAGCGGGACGGAATTTCGATATCGCCGCATTTGGCCCGGAACAGTTCCGTCCAGCTCGAGACACCCGCCGCCTTCACATCGGCATCGAGCGACGTATTGTATTTCGGCAGGAACTTGCTGCAATAGTGCTTGGGAAATAGCGTCGGATGCTGGCCGAGCGGCGTGGCGAGATTTTCGAGATATAGTGCATTCGGCGCTGCGAATTTGAACTTTACCGTGAAATCATCGACTTTTTCGACATCGACCGCCTTGCCGGCCACGGAAAGCTGCGCCGGCGTGGCGCCGTAAAGCTCCTTGTTCTTGATGCAGTCCTCGATGGCGAACACCACGTCATCGGCTGTGAAGGGGTGGCCATCCGACCATTTTGCGCCCTCCAGCAAATGGAAGGTGAATTGCGAGGCATCGTCGTTGACTTCCCATTTCACCGCAAGGTTCGGCAGAACCTCGGTAAAATCCATGTTCCAGCGGACAAGGCCCTGATTGCCGACCATGCGCAGGATGCCGTTATGGTCCGATGAACCGCGCAGGCCACGACGCAATGTGCCGCCATAGGCGCCGATTTTCTCGTGCGGCGTCACCACCATCGGATTTTTCGGCAGACGTTCGGCCAAAGGCGGCAATTTGCCCTCCTTTACCAGCGCCTCTAGTTCCGGCGCCTGCTTGCCGGCAGCAGCCCGCGCCGAGGTCCCGATGACGGAGAGCGCGGCCACGCCGCCAACACCCGCCATAAAGGTTCGGCGCGTTACGCCCAGTGAAAATGTATCGCCATCGCGCATCGACAATCCTCCCAAAAAATCACCGGCAGCGAGACGGTTTTCACCGAACCGCGACGGCCCTCCCGGCCAGCCAGCACGCCGATCCTCCATCGGCAGGGGCAGACCATATGGGCGTTTTCAGATGATTACAAGTATTGACAGATTTTTACATCTTTTTTATTTGTAGACCGGTTTTCAGGATCAGGCTTGAAGAAAAATCGGTCAGGACAGCCCCCTCGCTCACAAAAACCCGGTATTTCTGTTGCGATTGAAATGCAGGAAACCCATTAACTTCAGCGATTTGCAACGGAAGGGCTGCTGATGGACAATCACACTGCATCTGCCGCCGCTCGAGGCGAAACTCGGCTGAGCGACATCATCTACGAAAAAATCGTGGGCATGATTTCGGACGGGCGGTTTCCCGTAAACGAGCGGCTGCCATCGGAACAGAATCTGGCATCGCTGTTTGGCGCGTCGCGGCCGGTTGTGCGGGAAGCGCTGGAGCGGCTTCGGAACGACGGGCTTATCGTTTCGCAAAAGGGATCCGGCTCCTATGTACGCCAGCAGCCGGACTCTTCGGTCTTGCAGCAGGTGCCGGTCGGCTCGCTGGCAGATGTGCAGCGTTTTTTTGAGTTCAGGGCCGGATTGGAGGCTTCCGCGGCTGAGCTTGCGGCCCGCAATTGGCAGGCAACGGACAAGGTCCGCATAGAGCAGGCGATTGCCGCGCTGGAACAATGTCTCGAGCGCAACGATCTCGGCGCGGAGGAAGACTTCGCCCTGCACGAAGCAATTGCGAAAGCGAGCCATAACCAGTTCCACATTACGGTGCGGATCTGGTTCAAGCCTCATTTCGCCATCGGCCAGTCGGTGACACGCAGCCTCAGCCTCAAGCGGACCCCGCAGCATGTGCGCGAGGTGCAGGACGAGCACACAGCGATTGTGGAGGCGATTTTTGCGCGGCGCGAGCAGGCCGCGCATGACGCGATGAAAGACCACATATTGAAGGCGCGCGCCCGCATGTTTCAGGGCGTCGGCAGTTAGGCCGCACCCTGCAATGTCGAAAATAGAATCATAAAGCGCGGATGAGGGAGAGGAACCAGTGAGCCAGCCGCATATCGTTGAACCGAAGCTTCGTTCCCTGATCGATACCCCGTTGAAGGTTGGCGAATCGCCAGCCTGGGATGAGCGAACCGGCGATCTGTGGTTTGTCGATATTCTCGCACCCGCCATTTTCCGTCTCTTCCCCGACGGAAAACTCGACCGATACGACATGCCCGCCCAGATCGGCTGTCTCGGCCTCTGCGACAATGGCTTGATCGTGGCGGGCCTCAAGACCGGCGTGCATCTTCTCGATCCCGCGAGCGGCAAGCTCGATCTTCTCTGCGACCCGGACGACGGGCGGCCTGACAGCCGCCTCAACGACGGAAAGGTTGGTCCGGACGGCCATTTCTGGGTGGGGACCCGCGACGAGGCCGCGATACAGACAGGCAATGCACGCCTCTATCGCGTCGCCCCGGATGGCGGCATCGAACGCGTCATCGATGGCGATATGTTCACATCGAACGGGCTTGCCTGGAGCCCGGACGGCACACGCATGTATCATTCCGACAGCAGCGGCCTCATGTATCAGGCATTCGATTTCGACGCCGCGACCGGCAGGATCGGCCCAGCGGAACGGCTCCACGATTTCGCGCCGGATGAAGGCAGGCCGGATGGTGCAGCGACCGATTGCGAAGGCTGTTACTGGAGCGCCGGCGTTCAGGCGGGGCGCCTCAACCGCTTTTCGCCGGACGGCGAATTGCTCGAGGTCTACAGGCTGCCGTTCAAGGGGCCGACCATGCCGTGTTTCGGTGGTCCCGACCTCAAGACGATCTACGTCACAAGTCTCGTGACCGAGACGGGCGGAATAACCACCGCTGGAACGCTCGTCGCATTCGACGCCCCGGTCTCCGGCGCGCCTGTTCACAAATTTTCCATCTGAAGATGACTTTTGATCTTAAGGAACCCAGTTGATGACGACATTCGATTTTCGCCAGGCCCTGCAGGGCATCTCCGGCGTTCCGGTAACAGCTTACGATGCAGGCGGCGAAGTGGAGACCGGCGTTACCGCCGCGGTTTACGCCCGCGTCGCAAAGGCAGGCATCCACAATATCGTCGCGGCAGGCAATACCGGCGAATTCTACGCCTTGACGCCCGCAGAAATTCTGAAGGTTTATGAGGCTGCGATAAATGGCGTCAGCGGCAAAGCCCCGGTCACGGCGGCTATTGGACGCTCGCAGCGCGAGGCGCTTTCCATGGCGCGTCAGGCAAAAGAAATGGGCGCATCCGCCGTCATGTCGCATCAGCCGGTCGACCCTTTTGCAGCCCCGCAATCGCAGATCGACTATTTTATCGGCCTTGCGGAGGGCAGCGAATTACCGCTGGTCGCGTATGTCCGGGCGGACGGCTTCTCGGTCAATGACATGGTAAGGCTTTCCGGCCACCCGAATGTCGCAGGTATAAAGTTTGCGACGACCGACATCATGCTTCTGTCGCGCGCGATTGCCGCTTCCGATCCGAACGGCGCTCTATATGTCTGCGGACTGGCTGAAAGCTGGGCGCCGGCCTTTTCGGCGGCTGGCGCACGCGGCTTCACCTCCGGTCTCGTCAATGTCGCACCGCAATTTTCCCTGCAGGTTCATGACGCCCTGACGGCCGGCGATTTCCCGGCGGCACGGAAGATCGTTGAAAAGATCGAGCTGTTCGAACGGCTACGGACACGATACCGCAACGGCGCAAACGTGACCGTGGTGAAGGAAGCCATGGAAATCCTGGGGTTCGAGGTTGGCCCCGTTCGCGCGCCTGGGCTTGCCCGTCTGGACAAGGAAGATCGCGCAACGCTTGAAGGACTGCTTGCCAGCTGGCGTTGATGGAAGCCTTGCCGGCAAGCTGCACGTTTTCGCTTTTATCAGTTTATATGCCGGCCATGAGCCGGCATATGTTTTTCGGCCGTGCATCAATCCTGCACGACCGAGGCCGATGGACGTCAGCCGAACAGGGCAAGGCTGCTTTTCACGGTAACCCACACACCCCACAGAAGCGGAATACCGACGGCGACCCAGGCAAGCGCCGCCTTGGTGTCCAGTCCGCCCCGTCCGATGCCGAAGGAGCCTGTCGGGCCGGCATTGGCGGCAGCGGTCTTTGCCTGCAGGGCTGCAACTTCCGCATCCGGCATGAACCACTTGTCCGAGAGCGGCCGCACGAAGGCATTGGCCACAAGGCCGATCGCCAGCATGCCTGCCAGAATGTACATGGTGCTGGTGTAGAGCGCGGGTCCTGGCGCCACACCCGCCGCAATCTGTGCCTCTCGGATGTAGTTGACGACGACCGGACCGGCAATGCCAGCAGTCGCCCACGCCGTCAGCAGGCGGCCATGGATTGCGCCGACGAACTGCGTGCCGAAAATATCCGCGAGATAGGCCGGGATGGTGGCGAAACCGCCGCCATACATGGACAGGATGATACCAAAGGCCAGAACGAACAGCGCCTTGTTGCCCATCGTCGCAAGCGTCGGCGCCAGCGCATAAAGAATGATGCCGAGAATAAAGAAGCAGAAATAAGTGTTCTTGCGGCCGATCTTGTCAGACATCGACGCCCAGAAGAAGCGGCCACCAATGTTGAAGAGCGAAAGAAGCCCGGTGAAACCGGCGGCAATCGCCGCGATCTGCGCCTTCTGTCCGGCATCGAGATCTGCAAAGCCCACGCCCGGCAAGCCGATCAGCGAGCCAGCGAAGATTTCCTGCAGCATGGGCGAGGCCATACCGATGACGCCGATACCCGCCGAAACATTCAGGCACAACACCGCCCAGATGAGCCAGAACTGCGGCGTCTTGTGCGCATCGCGCAGATGTACATGACGATGGGTTATCATGGCGCTTTTGGCAGCCGGCGCCGTCCAACCTTCGGGACGCCAGCCCGATGGCGGAATGCGGTAACCGAAGGCGCCCGCCATCATGAAGGCGAAATAGATCAGCGCCATGACGACGAAAGTCTGCCAGACGCCGACAGAGACATCCGTCTTGAAGTTGTTCATCAGGAGATTGGCGAGCGGCGCACCAATCATCGCACCACCGCCGAATCCCATGATAGCCATGCCCGTCGCCATGCCACGACGGTCCGGGAACCATTTGATCAGCGTCGACACCGGCGAAATATAGCCAAGGCCGAGCCCGATGCCGCCAATGACGCCAGCGCCCAGCCACATCAGCCAGAGTTGGTGCGTGATGACGCCGACTGCCGCCACCAGAATACCGCCGCACCAGCAGCAGGCGGAAACGAAGCCGGCCTTGCGCGGCCCCACTCTTTCCAGCCAGCCGCCCCAGATGGCCGCCGAGCAGCCCAGAAGAACGAAGAAAAGCGTATAGATCCAGCCGAGATCGGCCACGCGCCAGTTGCACTCAGTGGTGAACAGCGCACCCAGCAGGGTGAGGCTGGAGCAACTGGGGTCCGTGACCGGCAGCGCCTTGGACAGCGGCAGCCAGAACACGCTGAAACCATAGGCCATGCCGATGCATAGATGGATGGCAAGGGCAGCCGGAGGCACCAGCCAGCGATTGAAACCCGGTCTTGCGATTATTCGTTCGCGGTCCAAAAAGCCGGCTTGCGCCGCTTCTCCCGCTGTTGCACCTGCTACTGCCATTGACATTACCTCCCTCGTGGATGTCTGGACATGTCACGTTCGCCCCGCCAGGCGAACACCGATATCGCCGAACGTCCCCCGTCCGGTCGAAAGTGTGATTATGCGGTCACGCCGCTCAAGCCTGTGTGCTTTCCGGGACGCTCGGCTCTGAAAGGGACTCTCCCGCAACCGGTCCTTTGCCACCCGGCGCGCCCTTGGCATCGTCGCCGAGCCCCACAGCATCGGGCGCCGGATCGTCGGGCCGCTTGATCTCCTTCGACGCGGCAAGCACAAGCGGCAGAAAATCACCTGCCCCGGCATCCGCCATCTCGAAGAACCGGCGTCGCATGCGCGGTTCCCAGAACTTGTTGATGTGGGTGGCGACACCCTCGATGCGAATATCTTCCGGCTGCGACAGAAAGAACGTCGCGATCTGGTTCGCCATTCTCACCAGCTTTTCATCGGTGTGGTTGAGCAACATGACCTCTTCCCCGCGTCGGCTGCCGGCCGACGCCTCTATGTGTGACAAGGCCGGGCGCACCCGGCCCTCCTTATTCCGCCGCTTCGAGCTTGCCGCTGATCCGCCGCGAACGGCGACCAAGCGCATCATATTCCTCCTGCCATTCCGTCGGACCGTTGGACGGCGATACCTGCACGGCGGTCACCTTGTATTCGGGGCAGTTGGTCGCCCAGTCGGAGAAGTCAGTCGTAATGACATTCGCCTGCGTGCCGGGATGGTGGAAGGTCGTATAGACCACGCCCGGCGCCACACGGTCGGTAATCAGCGCCCGCAGCGTCGTGTCTCCTGACCGGCTGGCAAGCTTGATCCAGTCGCCGTCCTTTACGCCGCGCTGTTCGGCATCGTGCGGGTGGATTTCAAGACGATCCTCCTCATGCCAGACGACGTTTTCGGTGCGCCGCGTCTGCGCGCCGACATTGTATTGCGACAGGATGCGGCCGGTGGTGAGAAGCAGCGGGAAACGCGGACCGGTGCGTTCGTCCGTCGCCACATATTCGGTGCGGATGAACTTGCCCTTGCCGCGCACGAAACCGTCCACATGCATGATTGGCGAACCATCCGGGAATTTCTCATTGCAGGGCCACTGCACCGAGCCCTTTTCTTCCAGATAGTCGTAGGAAACACCGGCAAAGCTCGGTGTCGTCGCCGCGATCTCGTCCATGATCTCGGACGGATGCATGTAATTCCACGCAAGTCCCATGGCCTGTGCCAGCTTCTGCGTCACTTCCCAGTCGGCATAACCGTTTTTCGGCGACATGACCTTGCGAACGCGGTTGATGCGGCGCTCGGCATTGGTGAAGGTGCCGTCCTTTTCGAGGAAGGTCGAACCCGGCAAGAAGACATGGGCGTAGTTCGCCGTCTCGTTCAGGAAGAGATCGTGCACCACGACACATTCCATCGCGGCGAGACCGGCCGAAACATGCTTCGTATCCGGATCGGACTGGAGAATATCCTCGCCCTGAATATAGATGCCCTTGAAGCTGCCATCCACGGCCGCATCGAGCATGTTGGGAATACGCAGCCCCGGTTCGTTGTTGAGCTTCACGCCCCAGAGTTTTTCGAAGATGTCGCGCGTGGCGTCGTCGGAAATATGCCGATAGCCCGGAAGCTCGTGAGGGAAAGACCCCATGTCGCAGGAGCCCTGAACATTGTTCTGGCCGCGCAAAGGATTCACGCCTACACCGGGACGACCAATGTTGCCCGTGACCATGGCGAGATTGGCGATCGCCATGACGGTCGTCGAACCCTGGCTGTGCTCGGTGACCCCGAGGCCGTAATAGATCGCGCCGTTGCCGCCTTTGGCATAAAGCCGGGCAGCACCACGCAGATCTTCTGCAGGAACGCCCGTGTAACGTTCCGTCTCTTCCGGGCTATGCTGGGGTTCTGCAACGAACGCCGCCCAATCCTCAAATTCCGACCAGTCGCAGCGTTCGCGGATGAAGGCTTCGTTGAACAGGCCTTCCGTGACGATGACATGCGCCAGCGCCGTCAGCACCGCAACGTTGGTACCCGGCAGCAGCGGCAGATGGAAAGCGGCCTCCACATGCGGTGTGCGCACAAGATCAATACGGCGCGGATCGATGACGATCAGTTTTGCACCCTGACGCAGCCGCTTCTTCAATCGCGAACCGAAAACGGGGTGGCCGTCGGTCGGGTTTGCGCCGATTACCAGCACCACATCGGATTGCTCGACACTGTCGAAATTCTGTGTGCCGGCGGAGGTGCCAAAGGCCTGGCCGAGGCCATAACCTGTCGGCGAATGGCAGACGCGGGCGCAGGTATCGACATTATTGTTGCCGAAACCGGCGCGGATAAGTTTCTGGACGAGGAAGGTTTCTTCGTTCGTGCAGCGGGACGAGGTGATACCGCCGATGGATTCCCGGCCATATTGGCCCTGAATACGCCGGAACTCCGACGCGACATGGGAGAAGGCTTCCTCCCAGGTCACTTCCCGCCACGGGTCGCTGATCTTTTCGCGGATCATCGGGTTGAGAATGCGGTCCCTGTGGGTGGCATAACCATAAGCAAAGCGGCCCTTGACGCAGGAATGGCCGCGATTGGCCTGCCCGTCCTTCCAAGGCACCATCCGCACCAGTTCCTCACCGCGCATTTCCGCCTTGAAGGAGCAGCCGACGCCGCAATAGGCGCAAGTCGTGACCAGCGAATGTTCCGGCTGGCCAATCTCGATCACCGATTTCTCCGTCAGCGTCGCCGTCGGGCAGGCCTGCACGCAGGCGCCGCAGGAAACACAGTCGGAATCGAGGAACGCCTCATGCGCACCGGGCGATACACGGCTTTCGAAACCGCGCCCTTCGATCGTTAGTGCAAAAGTGCCCTGCACTTCCTCGCAGGCGCGTACGCAGCGGGAGCAGACGATGCATTTGGAAGGATCATAGGTGAAATAGGGGTTGCTTTCATCATTCGGCATCCAGCGGGCATTGAGTTCGCCCTCCCCGGTGCGGGCCTTGACGTGGTTGTCGCCTTCGTAACCGTAACGCACATCGCGCAGGCCAACGGCGCCCGCCATATCCTGTAGCTCACAATCGCCATTGGCGGCGCAGGTCAGACAATCGAGCGGGTGGTCGGAGATATAAAGCTCCATCACACCCTTGCGTATCTGCTTCAGCCGCTCCGTCTGGGTATGCACGACAAGACCGGCAGCAACCGGCGTGGTGCAGGAGGCGGGGGTGCCGTTGCGGCCCTCCACCTCGATAAGACAGAGGCGGCAGGAGCCGAAGGCGTCCACCATGTCGGTGGCGCAGAGTTTCGGCACATCGATACCTGCTTCGCGCGAGGCGCGCATGATCGACGTTCCCGCGGGAACAGTCACCTGACGTCCATCGATGGTGAGCGTCACCATGTCAGTGGCGAGGGACTTGGGGGTTCCATAGTCGAATTCTGTCACAAGGGCCATGGTCTTACTCCGCCGCTTCAACATGTGGGGTGGGGGCAAAATCATCCGGGAAATGCCTCAGTGCGCTCATCACTGGATAGGGCGTGAAACCCCCAAGCGCACAGAGCGAACCGAATTTCATGGTTTCACAGAGGTCTTCCAGCAATGCCGTGTTTTTCTCCCGCTCGATGCCGAGCGCGATCTTGTCCACCGTCTCGACGCCACGCGTCGAGCCGATGCGACAGGGCGTGCACTTGCCGCAGCTTTCGACCGCGCAGAATTCCAGTGCAAACCGCGCCTGATGCAGCATGTCTGCCGTGTCATCGAAGACAACGATGCCCGCATGGCCGATGAGGCCACCAGCGGCCGTGAACGCCTCGTAGTCGAAGATCGTGTCGAACAGCGAAACCGGGAAATAGGCCCCGAGCGGACCGCCCACCTGCACCGCCTTGACCGGACGGCCAGTGATCGTGCCGCCGCCGATATCATTGACGAGTTGTCCGAGTGGCAGGCCGAAGGCGGTCTCGTAAAGCCCGCCATGTTTGATGTTTCCGGCAAGCTGGATCGGGATGGTGCCATGCGAACGGCCGACACCGAAATCGCGATAAAACGCTGCGCCACGATCCATAATGACGGGAATGGATGCAAGCGAGATGACATTGTTGACGACGGTCGGCTTGCCGAACAGGCCCTGAAGCGCGGGCAGCGGCGGCTTGGCGCGCACCGTGCCTCGTTTGCCTTCAAGGCTGTTGAGCAGCGACGTTTCCTCGCCGCACACATAGGCACCGGCGCCCATGCGCACTTCCATGTCGAACGCGCGACCGGAGCCGAGGACGGAAGGCCCAAGAATACCCTCACGCCTTGCGATCTCGATTGCCTTTTCCATGACCTTGATCGCGTAGGGATATTCCGAGCGAGTATAGATGAACCCCTTGGTCGCACCGACGGCGAGGCCGGCAATGGCCATGCCTTCGATCAGCACAAAGGGGTCGCCCTCCATGATCATACGGTCGGCGAAGGTGCCGCTGTCGCCCTCATCCGCATTGCACACGATATATTTCTGGTCGGCCACCGCATCAGCGACGGTCTTCCATTTGATACCCGTCGGGAAACCAGCCCCGCCACGTCCACGCAGGCCACTCTGGGTCACCTCGGCAACGATATCGGACGGCGCCATCCCAACAGCTTTTTCAAGGCCCTTCATGCCGTGATAGGCCCGATAATCCTCCAGAGACAATGGATCGGTCACGCCGCACCGGGCAAATGTGAGACGCGTCTGGCCTTTCAGGAAGGGAATGTCCTTCGTCGGCCCGAGACAGAGGCGATGCTCGCCGCCGGTCAGGAAATTGGCATCAAAAAGCGAGGCCACATCGCTTGCCTTGACGGGACCATAGGCGATACGGCCATGCTCGGTGCGCACTTCCACCAGCACTTCAAGCCAGAGCATGCCGCGCGAGCCGTTGCGGACAATCCGGACGTCAAGGTTGCGGCCAGTGGCTTCGCGGGCGATGGCATCGGCGACGCGGTTTGCACCAACGGCAAGGGCGGCAGAATCGCCGGGAACAAATACGGTGACACTCATCGGCGCGCCTCCGTCAGAATGTCGCTAAGACAGTCCTCATCAAGACGGGCATGGACTTCGCCATCCAGCATCAGCGCTGGCGCCTGCGCGCAAAGCCCGAGACAAAAGACCGGCTCCAGCGTCACGGAACCATCGGCTGACGTTTCATGCCAGTCGAGACCGAGGCGGTTCTTGACGGTTTCTGAAAGAGGCTCGCCACCCATCGACTGGCAAGCCTCGGCGCGACAGAGCTTCAGGACATGACGCCCGTGGGGATGATCACGAAAATCGGGATAGAAGGTGACGACGCCATGGACCTCGGCGCGCGAGATATTCAGCGCGGATGCGATGATCTGCTTGGCGCTTTCCGGGATATAGCCGAATTCATCCTGCACGGCGTGCAGGATGGGCAGCAGAGGCCCTTCCAGATGAAGAAGTTCGCCAATGACAGCGGAAATACGGGCCGCCTCATCTGCGGCAACCGCTCTGATATTCATAAGCCAGTCCTCCCAAACCGACAGGGGCAGGAATGGCGACCAAAACTTGCATCAAGCTCATCGCCACGCCCCTCATGTCATTGAGAATGGCGAAGTGCGGCTCGTCAGGTCAATAAGTCGTTTCCGTCGTGTGATAGGAAATTCCTATCAAATGATTTTTCTGCGGCTCTGAGACGCGCCTCATGCAGAAGCGCCGAAACTAGAGGCGTGTGCGGTTCCCGGTGTGTGGCAATCAGGCCGACGAGATGTTCCGGGTCAGGATCGGTGATCGGGATAATCCTGATCTGCTTTGGAAAACCGAACGATTCAGCTAGGTTACGCGGCATTATTGAAGCCCATTGTCCGGTGCGGATATGGGAAAACAGCACGATCATGGAGTTGGATTCAAGTGTCGGTTTGGCCTCCACTCCAGCTTCGGCCATGTGCCTGTTGATGATGCGCCGGTTCTGCATGTCCGGGGTCAATAGGCATAACCTAAGACCGGAAACTTGCTTCCAGGTAACGCTTTCCTGATCAGCGAGCGGCGTTCCGGCCGCGGCAATGAGGTGATATCGCTCCGAATAAAGCGGCACAGTCGTCACACGCCCGAGTGGTTCGTTGTCGAGGTAACTGATTCCGGCATCGATCTCGAGGTTTTCGATCTGGCTCAAGACCTGCAACGAGGTTCGTGAAGTCACCGAAAACGTCACATCGGGATGGCGCGCCTGAAAAGATTCCGTCAATCGCGGTACCATCGCCAGCGCAGTCGGAATGACGGCAAGGCGAATGTGTCCGGCAAGACCCTTGCGGGCAGCGCGCATTTCCTCGCGCATGGTGCGCGCATCGCCAACGATGCGACGCGCCCATTCGAGCACACGCTGGCCTTCCGGGGTCAGCCCCTGGTACCGCGCCGAACGCACGACGAGAACGACACCCAGCTGATCCTCCAATTGCCGGATTGCCGCCGACAGGCTGGGCTGGGAGACACCACATTCCTCCGCCGCCCGGCCGAAATGTTCTGCCCGCGCCAATGCAATGAAAAATTCCAGCTTGTCGATCATATGCTCTCCCCCGGCGCGCGATCCTTAGACCGGTGCACGCGGAAGAACACTAGAACGCGGCGGCGGCGCCCGCAAATAGCTGCAGGCATTTTCCTTGCGGCTAAGCGCAGGCGACGAGCGCCGGCCCCTTCAAGCGCGGATAATCGTAGGCGTTGACCTTCGAGGTGTTGTAACCCGCGCCCACCAGAGCTTCGGCAAGCTTGATCGCAGCCGTGACACCATCGATGACGGGCACACCGGTGGCCTCCCGCAGGCGGTCGCAGAGAGATGACATGCCGGCGCAGCCAAGGATAATCGCCTCCGCCGCATTCTCACGCTTGGCAGCCTCGATTTCGCGGCGGAGCAGTGCTTCCGCGACCTCCGGATCCTCCTCAAGACCAAGAACCGGCAGGTCGATCGCGCGAACATTTCGGCAATGCCTTTGAGCGCCATAATCCTCCACCAGATCTTCGATGATCGGAATGGACCGAGGAAGCGTGGTGATGATCGAGAAACGGCGGCTGATCGTCATCGCCACCTGAACTGCCGCCTGGCAGATGCCGATAACCGGCCCCCGCGCCACTTCGCGCGCGGCGTGAAGTCCCGGATCGTCGAAACAGGCGATCACGTAGGCGTCCACACCCTGCCCCTCTCCTTTGCGGATTTCCGCCAGAAGCCCCGGAACGGCCATGGCCTCATCCGCCTGCCCTTCAATGCTGACGGGGGTGTCGACCGGATTTGCCGCGGAGACGTGGGTTTCCTTCTGCTTGACCCGCAGCGCGCTATCGAGTGCCTGCGCGGTCATGGAAGCGGTGGAATTGGGATTGATCAAACGAATATGCATCGCACACATCCTGAAAAGCTGTCACTTGCCGTCAGGCGCGGTGAAATCGGTGATAGGTGGCGCCTTTAAAACGAACTGGCGGTCCGAGGTGATGTAGTTGTCGGCGTGAAGCCGGGCGATCGGCTGGTAGCGATCGGGATCGACATAACGCCCCTCTTCATCGAGGCACTCGTTATGGACATGCATGTGCACCACTTCGCCCAACACCAGAGTTCGGCGGGGGTAATCGATCAGTCGCTCCACCCGGCACTCGAAAGCGCAGGGCGATTGCGCAGCATAACTTACGTCGATCTTGGTGCATGGCGTGGGCGTGAGCTTTGCCATCGACATCTCGTCAACTTCATTGTCAAAGCCGAGACCACAGATCAGCATCTGTTCAGAGAGCGCCATGTCCACCATATTGACGACGAACTCGCCGGTGCGGCGAATATTCGCCATCGTGTCCTTTTCCTCCCCGCTGACCTTCGGCTGAATGCCGAGGACGACGATGGGCGGATCATGAGAAAAGACGTTGAAGAAGCTCATCGGCGCTGCATTGTTATGGCCCGCTTGCGAACGGGTCGTCACAAGCGCGATCGGTCGCGGACCGATAAAATTCGTCAAAAGGCGGTAGCGGCTCTGGGGCTCAAGCGCGCTGAAATCGAATTCCATGATCGGCATCCTAATTTAGTCGACAATTATCTTTCATATTGTTGACAATGTTGCAACCAAAATCCCGTTGATACAGTTGACTTTTTCATTCACATCGCGCTTCTCTACCGCGATTGGGGAGTATGTCGAATGAGCGAGCAGGCCGGCCCGTCCACGCAGCAGATTGTCGAGAAAGTATGGCTTTCGATTGCCGAACGCCGGCTGCGTCCGGGCGTGCAGTTGAAGGAAGAGCAACTGGCGACAATCTTCGGCGTCAGTCGTGCAAGAATCCGCCAGGCCTTGTCCGTTCTTGAGCGTGACGGGCTGGTGACGATTGTTCCCAATCGCGGCGCATTTGTATCCAAACCATCGGTCGAGGAAGCCCGCGATGTGTTCTTCGTGCGCCGCACCGTCGAGCAATGCGTCGTCGAAAGACTGTGCAAATCCGCTACCAAAACCGATCTCAAAAAACTGCGCGACCATGTGGCGAAAGAGCGCGTGGCCAATACCAAAAACGTCACGACCGACATCATCAAGCTTTCCGGCGGGTTCCACCTGCTGCTTGCGGAAACGCTCGGTTCCGATTTCCTCTTTACCACCATGCGCGACCTCATCTCCCGCTCGTCGCTAATAACCGCCGTCTACCGTAACACGGATCGCTTCAACTGCGGCCCGGACGAACATGCGGAAATCGTCGATGCGATTGCCAACAACGATCCGTCGCGGGCCATCCACCTGATGACCCACCACCTTGAGCATGTGGAAGCGGAACTCGATCTCAGCGAAATCCGCGACCTTTCCCACGACCTGCGCGCAGCGCTCGGCTGATCCCCCTCTCAGGCGCGCTGTCGCTGGCCCGTCCACTCCACATCATCTTCGACCAGATGACAGGCGACCCGCGTGCCGTTGGCGAGGCTTTTCACTTTTGGCACCTCTGCCGAACATTGCGCCGTCGCCAGCGGGCAACGGGGGTGAAAAGCGCAACCCGAAGGTGGCTTTAGAGGACTCGGTACTTCGCCTGCCACAATCTCCCGATCCCGCTGCGGCGTCTTGATATTGGGGATCGTCTGGAGAAGCAGCCGCGTATAGGGATGGCGCGGATTGGCGAAAAGCTCTTCCGTATCCCCCTCCTCCACAATCCGCCCGAGATACATAACGGCGATACGGTCTGACATGTGACGAACAACACTCATGTCGTGGCTGATGAAGAGATAGGTAAGGCCGAGTTCATCCTGCAAGCGGCGCATGAGGTTCAGCACTTGCGCTTGCACCGAAACGTCGAGCGCCGATGTCGGCTCGTCACAGACGAGGAATTCCGGTTCGCTGGCCAATGCGCGGGCAATGGAGATACGCTGGCGCTGGCCGCCGGAAAATTCATGCGGAAACTTTTCGCCGTCCGAGGCCGACAGCCCCACGGTTTTGAGAAGCTCTTCCACGCGCTCCATCGTTTGGGCCTTTGTCGCGCGCAGCTTCAGCTCGCGGATTGGCTCTGCGATGATGTTCTTCACGCGCCAACGTGGATTGAGCGAGGCATAGGGATCCTGAAAGATCATCTGCGCCGACAGGGGGCTGCCCCTGCCGCCCGCCGCAAATTGAAACTCACCGGCGCTTGGCCGGAAAAGCCCTGTTATCAGACGGGCGACTGTCGATTTGCCGCAGCCGCTTTCACCGACGATGCTGAGACAGCCACCGGCCGGAACGGCGAAATCGATATCGTTGACGGCCTGGACGAACTGCCGGGGTTTGCGCTCGATGATGCGATTGAGAAGCGGAGCCGAAACATCGAAGGTTTTCGTCAGACCCTTCACCGTCAAAGCCGGCTTGCTGAGTGCTGCTTTTTGAGCTGCGGACTGTGTCATGCTGTGCCTCCTGCGTTCAGCCAGCATGCACTGGCGCCGTTGCCGACTGTTTCGAGTTCAGGCCGTTCCCGCAGACAGCGCGGCCCGGCAAAACCACAGCGGGGATTAAACGCACATCCCGGCGGGATCGCATCGAGACGCGGCATCGCCCCGTCAATCTGGTTGAGCCGCTCTACCCTAGCGCCAAGCGACGGAATGGAGGCCATCAGGCCCTGCGTATAGGGGTGGCGCGGTTCGTGCAGCACCTGTTCAACCGGTCCCACCTCTATCAGCCGGCCAGCATAAAGCACCGCCACGCGGTCGGCAGCCTCGGCAATCACACCCATATCGTGGGTGACGAGCATGACCGCGGTCTGCTTTTCTTTGCACAGCCGCCGCAGCAGCGAAATGATCTGCGCCTGGATCGAGACATCGAGCGCCGTCGTCGGCTCATCGGCAATGATGAGTTTCGGTGAAGCGGCGAGCGCCAGCGCAATAACGACTCGCTGGCGCATACCACCGGAGAACTGGTGCGGATAATGATCGACACGATCCGCAGGTGATGGAATGCCGACATCTTTCAGCAGTTGAACGGCCCGAGCGCGTGCATCCGCTTTCGACAGTGGCAAATGCTGTCGGATCGTTTCGACAAGCTGTGCACCGACCGTAAACAGTGGATTGAGCGAGGTCAGCGGGTCCTGAAAGATCGCTCCGATCTCCCGACCGCGAATGCTTTCCATCGCCCGGTCATCCAGCTGATCGATACGGCGCGACCCGAGCCATATCTCACCGCCGGCAATGTGGCCGGGTTTTTCGAGCAGGCCCTGTATGGCAAGTCCCGTCATGGATTTACCGGCACCGGATTCACCGACGACACCCAGAATTTCGCCGGGCCTGATCGAAAGGCTGATATCGGAAAGCGCAGTAACGGTGCCGCGCCGACCGGGAAACTCGACCTTGAGATTGCGGACATCGATGACCGATTGGTTCATTTCAACCATGTTGTGCGACCTCCACCGGATAGCTCGGAGGGAAAATTTCGGAGACAGGCGGATTTGCCCAGCTCCGTTCGGGATATTTGGCAATCAGACGATCAAACTGCGCCTGCGCCTGTTCGCGGGCACGCCGCACGTCGATATGAGCGACCTGTCTCTCACGCATGGAAAGACGGCCATCGACAAAAACGGCCCGCGTGACCTTGCCAGAGCCACCGGTCACCAGCGTGGTGATGGGATCGATGCTCGGCGCCATGACGATATCGTCGAGGTCGAATACGGCAATGTCTGCCCTTGCACCCGGCGAAAGATGGCCAAGGTCAGATCGTCCAAGCGCGCGCGCGCCGCCAAGTGTCGCCGCATCGAAAAGATCGGCACAGCGGATCTGGTCTGGAACGCCGTCATTGATGCGACAGGTGATCAGACCAACGAGCAGGTTCATCAACATGTCCGCCGGCGCCGTATCCGTTCCCATCGCAATGTTGATGCCGCGTTTGCGGCAGGAAGAGAAGGACGAGAGCGTGCTGCCGCCGCGGCTCGATACCAGCGGACAGTGGACGATGGAGACGCCGTTTTCCGCATAAAGCGCCAGGTCTTCTTCCGTCGCATTGGTGGCGTGCGGCGCGATCAGCCTTTCGCTGAGAAGCCCGGCTTTGGCGAGCCAGACGGGTGCGGTCGAGCCGTGAAGCTTGCGGACCGTTTCGACCTCCATGATGCCCTGCGCCATATGGAGACGGAACTTGCAGCCGAGTTCGCGCGCGGCAGCGTCTGTACGCTCGATCAGGCCCAGGGTAGAGGTTTCCACCCGATCCGGTGCGAGCATGCCGCGCACCAGATCGCCGTGTCTCCCACTCTGCTTCTCGATGAAGGCAATTGCGTCTTTCAGGCCCTGGAAACCACGCTCCTCATCAAAGACCGGCACCATGCGGCCCGACTCTTCGAGCACCATGCCGCCGGAGCGGAAGGCCGGGCTGAGATAAACGCGAAGGCCAAGTTCACCAGCAGCATCGGCCGCGGCCTCGAACTCAGTTACAGTCTCCCCCCACGCGCGATAAAACAGCGATGCAATTGGCGCTGCGGTGGTGATGCCGTTGAGAAGCAGTTGTCCAAACGCGAAACGCTTCTGGAAGGCGAGTTCTTCCTGCGAGTACATCTCGTAAGGACCGGCCTCGACATAGGAGCGCGGCCAGACACGGCCCTTCGCCCAGCCCGGATGATGATCGATGCCGAGGATCGTCGTATCGAGATCGGAAAGCGCATCGAGATCGATCAGGCCGGGGCTGACGAGAGCATTTCCGAAATCGATACGCCGGGCGACCTCTCCGGGAAATTCATGCCCGACAAAGACGATTTCACCATTTTCGAAGACAACCTCGCCGTTTTTGAGAAGGCGGTGCGATCCATCCTTGTGTCCGACAACCCAGCTGGCTGTCAGCAACGTCCGTCCTTCCGGCCTTTCGCCGAGTTGCAACGAGTTAAGAACATCGCTCATCACGGCGCCTCCACGATGGCTTTGCCGTTTCTCGCGGTGACACGGCCGCCTTTGACGACCAGCGGCCGCGGCGCGATATCGACAACGGCTTGCGCCAGCGTTTCCCCGGTCAAGAGGGTGAAGTCGGCATGACATCCGATCTCCATGCCATAGTCTTCGAGACCCATTACATCGGCGCCGCCCTTGGAAACGACGTGCAGCACGTGGGCTAGTTCGATATCCGAGCGCAGTCCGTTTTTCATGCCGATGATCTTGGCGCGATCCAGCATGTCCGGCTGTCCCCACGGACCCCATGTATCGCGGATACCGTCACAGCCGCCACCAACACGCACACCCGCTTCCTTGAGGCGCATGATCGACGGCACGCTTGCCGATGGCGCACCCGTGGTCAGGATGGCAACGTCGAGCCGCGCGATCTCGTCGATCAGCCTGCCGACGCGCAGATAGTCATTCATGCCGAGTGCAAAGGCATGGCTGATGGCGACATTGCCCTGCATGCCGTTTGCCCGGATGCGCTCGAAGATGAGTTCCATGGTGAAGGCGCCGAGGTCGGCGGCTTCGTGCAGATGGATATCGATCGGGACGCCGTGTTTTGTCGCCAGCTGGAAAAGAATGTCCAGCTGGCCCTTCGGATCGCGGTCGATGCCGCAGGGGTCAATGCCGCCAAGCACTTCGCAGCCCTGCTTCAAGGCTTCATCGAGAAGCTCCACCGTGCCGGGCATGACCATGACACCGGATTGCGGGAAGGCGACGATCTCGATATCGATGATACCATCAAGCTTTTCCCGGGTTTCCCAGATGCCCTCGACCAGCTTTAGCCCGTGGGTGGGGTCGATATCGACATGGCTGCGAATATGGGTGCCGCCATTGGCTGCGAGCCCGATGGCATGGCGCATGGACTGGCGATGCGGATCGATGCCGATCTGAACGCGGTTCTCCCGCTCGAAATCGATCCGCTCGCGAAGGATGGCGGCACGATTGTTGACGTGCCAGGGCATGCCCCACGTGGTCTTATCCAGATGCGTATGGGCATCGATGAGACCGGGGATGGCGATTGCTCCCTTACCATCCTCGACCGGCATTTCGGGTTCGGCTTCAAAAGTTCCGAAGCCTGAAATCTTGCCGTCCCTGATCAAAATATCGCAGGCTTCGCCCGCCATGGGCCGTACGTTGCGCAAAAGAAGATCGTGCATGGAACTCACCTCAGTTTCGGATTGAGCGCATCGCGCAGCCAGTCACCCAGAAGGTTGACGGTGACGACGAGCAGGCAGAGTTGGAAGACCGGAAACAGCACAATCCACCAGGAGCCGGAAAATAGGAACTGGTTGCCGATGCGGATCAATGTGCCGAGCGACGGCTGGCTCGGCGGCATGCCGATGCCAAGGAAGGACAGGGTCGCTTCCGTGAGGATCGCCATGCCGAAATTAAGCGTCGCGGCGACCATGATCGGCGTCAGCGTATTGGGCAGGATATGTGCCGCCATGATGCGACGGGCGGGCACGCCGATCAGCTTGGCGGCCTGAACATAGTCCTTGCCGGTTTCCACAATGGCTTGAGCGCGCACCGTTCGCGCATATTGCACCCAGGCGGAAAGCGCGATGGCGAGAATGAGCACGGCGGATGCGCCGACTTCACGAAGACTGTCCGGCAGCATCTGGCGCACGACGGTCGACACGAGGATGGCGACGAGAATGGTCGGGATGGAGAGCGTGATATCCCCGATGCGCATCAGCAAACCATCGGTAAAACCGCCGAAATAACCCGCCACCAGACCCGCCGTCATGCCGATGATGAGCGAGAGCACCACGGAGGCAACACCGATGACGATGGAGATGCGCGTGCCATAGAGAATGGCGGACAGCATGTCGCGTCCCTGCGTATCCGTTCCAAGCAAAAACGGCCATTCGCCGCCTTCCTGCCAGATCGGCGGCAGCTCCGCCTTCCACATGTCGAGCGATGCGCCGTCATATGGGTTCTGGGGCGCAATCCACGGCGCGAAGATGGCGGCAAGGATCAAAATCGCAAGGATGAGCGCGCTAATCTTCGCCGATTTGCTGCGGCTAAAGGACCAGTAGAGGTCGCTGTCACGCATGCGGCTGAAAAGCGACCGACGGGCGGGTTTTTCCGTTTGCGAAAGGTCTGTCATGAAACCGGCTCCCTTCGGTTAGCGCGCGGTGCGCAGACGCGGATCGATGACCGCATAGGCGATATCGACGAACGTGTTGATTACAACGAAGATGAAGGAGATGATGCAGAGATAGGCCGCCATGACGGGAATATCGAGAAAGGTGACAGCCTGAATAAACAGCATGCCCATGCCCGGCCACTGAAACACGGTTTCTGTGATGAGTGCGAAGGCGATGAGTGAGCCGACATTCATCGTCGTCAGCGTCACAACAGGCATGAGACAGTTGCGCAGCGCATGGCGGAAATAGATCCGCCAACGCGGTATGCCGCGAGCTCGCGCGAATTTCACGAAATCGGAGCGCAAGACTTCAAGCATTTCCGCCCGCACCAGACGCATGACGAGCGTGATCTGGTAGAGAGAAAGTGCAATGGCAGGGAGAATGAGGGCCGCTCGTCCGGAAGACGTCAAAAGCCCCGTCGACCACCACCCGAGCTGGACGACATCGCCGCGACCAAATGCAGGCGCCCAGCCTAGCGACACCGAAAATACCAGAATGAGAAGGATGCCGACAACGAAGCTTGGCAGTGAGACGCCGACAATCGACAGGAATTGCAGGCCCTCCGTATACCATTTCCCGCGCCGGATTGCCGTCAGAACGCCGAGAGGCAGGCCGACGACAAGCGATATGATGGTGGCAACCAGCACCAGTTCGAGCGTTGCGGGAAACCTTTCGGCGATCAGCGGCAGCACCTGCTGGCCGTTGCGGTAGGAAACACCGAAATTGCCCTCCGCCGCATCTTTGACAAATCGCAGATATTGGGTCGGCAGGCTGTCATTGAGGCCGAGCCTCTCACGTAGCGCGGCGCGATCCTCCTGCGAGGTCTGTTCGCCGACCATCAGCTCGACAGGATCTCCCGCCAGCCGAAAGATCATAAAGGCGATAAGCGCAACGGAAAGCATGACCAGCACGGCATTTCCCAAACGCTTGATAATGAAAACCAGCATTGTTACCTCTCGGACACGAGCCTGAGCCAGGCGGGCATTCAGGTTCGATTATTCTCTTCCTGAGATGGGGCAAAGGTTACGCGGCGTGCAAGAACCACGACCACGGTGCAACTTTGTCGACAATTTTTGACACGGTTTCGTTCGGCTTCACACCCAGTCGAATGAACTGGCGCGTACTCGAATGTCTGCTGAAACAGGCAAGGCGCTTGGTCCAGTGACCGGCGCCTCGCTTGCTCTCCGTCTTATTTGTCGAGCTGAGTCAGCCAATGGCGTGGCTTGTTGTCGGCGCGGAAGTCGACACTTTTGACCTTGGCCAGCATCGCCCAGGCAATCGGCTGCTGATGCAACGGCACGAGCATGGTCTCGTCCTTGGCGATCTTCAGCGCGGCTTCTTCGAGCGCCAGACGCTTCGTATTGTCCTGCTCCTGCGCCGCCTGCGCAACAAGCTTGTCGATCTCGGGATTGGACCAGCCGCCGTAATTGGAGACGCCCATCGCACCCTTGCGGGTGGAGAGGATCTGCGACAGCATGGAGAAGGCATCAAGCGTTGGCTCGTTCGCCCAGCTGAGGTTGAAGACGTCAGCCTTGCCGCCATTGCGCTTGGGTGACTGCACCGAACGTGGCGCGATATCGATGGTCGGCTGGAAACCGCCGCGCTTCAACATATTCGCAACGCCCGAGCAGATATCCTCTTCGTTGACGCTCTCATCATTCATGCAGGTATAGGTGAAAGCAAGGTTCTTCATGCCCGCATCGGCAAGCAGCTTCTGCGCCTTGGCCGGATCGGCCGGCTCGAACGTGTCGAGCGACTTGGCATAGCCCGCAATCTCCGGTGCGATCAGCGAGCCAGACGGTCTTGCGAGACCACGCATGACTTTCTTGTTAATGAGGTCACGATCGATGGAGGCTTCGAAGGCCTGGCGGACACGCAAATCATTGAAGGGGTTCGGCTTGCCGTTTTCCAGTTTTTCGCGGCGGTTGAAGCCGATGAAAAGCGTGCGAAGCTCAGTGCGCTTCTTGACCGTGATATCGGGCGAGGATTCGAGGCGCGGCAAATCCTGGATCGGGGCGGAATCGATCAGGTCGATTTCACCTGACAGCAGTGCCGCGACGCGGGTTGCCGCCGATGCGATCGGCACAAATTCGATGCGGTCGAGATTGTGCTTTTTCTGGTCCCACCAGCCTTCATTCGCAACGAGAACAGTCTTGCTATCGGGAACGCGGCTTTCGAGCTTGAACGGGCCGGTACCGTTGGTGTGCATGGTGGTGTAGCCATCGACCTTCGACGCGAAGTCGGTGGGCTTCTCGCTATTGTTATCCTTCAACCACTTGGCATTGAAGATGAAGATGTTGGTGATATCGTTCAGGAAGAGCGAGGTGGGCGCATTGACATCGAGGTCAACCGTAAAATCGTCAACCTTTTTGACGCCAGCATAAATCGGGATATTACCCCGCAGCGGCGAGGTCGCGTCCGAAGCGCGGGTAAAGGATGCGACGACATCATCAGCGGTGAAGTCTGCGCCGTCATGGAATTTCACACCCTTGCGCAGGGTAAAGCGCCAGGTCTTTCCATCAATCAGCTTCCATTCGGTGGCAAGCGCCGGCTCGATCTGGAAGTCCGGCCCGTAACGAACGAGACCCTCATAAATATGATTCAGAAAAGCAAGGTTGGACGTAGACGGGACCGAATATGGGTCTAGCGAATAAAGATCGGCGCGACCGGCCCAGCGAAGGGTCTCGGCATTGGCGGGAACGGCAATGGCGGCGGCAGCCATAGCCGCCAGGACGAAACTTCTGATACGGGACATTTGATCCCCCCTTTTTATAAATCGTTGGAAGACCGCTGGGCGGTCCGCTCGGGCAAAGGGAGTATTGTTTCGCCCGGGCTTATTGTCAATAATATTGTTGACAATTATCGTACTCAAAATTGTAAGTTTTTGGATACGAGTTAAAGAGAGGGAGGACGGAATATGACAGGCTTTCTGCTGATACACGGCACGATCGTCACGGTCGACACGGAGCGGCGCATTATCGAAGACGGCGCATTGGCCATCGAGTGCGACAGGATTGTCGACATCGGCACTGCGGATGAACTGGAACCTCGCCATGGAGACAAGGAGGTTATCGACTGCAGGGGAAAACTGATCATTCCCGGCCTGATCGATGCCCATGGCCATGCAGGCCACGCGCTTCTTCGCAGCGTTGCGGCGGATACCAATGCGATGTGGATGAAAATCATAACCCCGACATACTACCACTACGTGACCCGCGACTACTGGTATGCCGACGGGCTGATTTCCGGCATCGAACGGCTGCGCGCCGGCGTGACGACCGGGGCCAGCATCATCACCTCGATGCCACGCGCGGATGACCCCGTCTTCGCCATCAACCATGCCCGCGCCTATAGCGAACTCGGCCTTCGGGAAATCATCTGCGTCGGGCCCTCGGGCCTGCCCTGGCCCCATCCTGTCACGCGATGGGAGAGCGGCCTGCCCGAACGCCGCAACGTGAGCTTCGACGAGATGATGGAGGGCAGTGAAGCGGTGATCGAGGCATTGCATGGAAGCGCCGATGGCCGCATCAACGTTTTCCTGACACCTTTCACCATCGTACCTTCCGTCGAACCCTCCAACGCATCCACACCTGATCAGGCTGTGAAACTGACCGATGGCGACAGGATGCAGGCCCGCCGGATACGCGAGATGGCACGCAAGAGAGGCATCAGGCTTCATTCCGATGCCTTTGCCGGGCAAATCCGCATGGCGTTTCAAGACAAGGAAAATGCCCTGCTCGGCCCTGACATTCACCTTCAGCACTGCTGGGGCATCTCCCATGACGAGATCGACATATTGGCCGAGACCGGCACTCGAGTGACCCACGCACCACCGGGCCGCGCGACCCCGATCATGGAAATGATGTCGAAAGGGATTCGCGTCGCCATCACCACTGATGGTGCGGCGCCAAGCCGCCATTTCGACATGTTGCAGACGGCGCGCCTGGCGCAGTTCACCCAGCATCTCCTGCACAATCACGATCGCTACCTGTTGCCGTCCGGCAAGATTTTCGAGATGATCACAATCGACGCTGCTCACGCCATTGGTATGGAAGACGAGATCGGTTCGCTCGAAATCGGCAAGAAGGCCGACGTCGTCATCATCGATATGCGCAAGCCCCATCTGATGCCCATGTGGATGCCGGTGCACCGTCTGGTGCATCAGGTCCTTGGCAGCGATGTCGATACCGTCTTTGTGGACGGTAAAATGCTGATGGAAAACGGGCGGGTGCTGACAGCAGATGTCGACGCCGCCATTGACTTTGGCCAACAGGAAGCGATGGCGCTGGCGGAGCGGGCCGGCCTGAAAGCACATATGCATGATCCTGGCTGGGGCCGCCTGCTGCGCACATTTGACGAACCGGTGTGCCCTCTCCGTCCGCCGGAAGATGCGAGCGACCGCGCAAGCGCGCATGGGCTCGATCAGGATCGATAAATCAACAGGCCACGGCAAATCCTCATTCATAACCCCGACAGCTTCACGACAAAAACTCCCCGGCCTGGAGCGGTCCGGGGAGCAAACCTGACATCATGTCAGGAACTTTGACTGGAGCTAGTGACTCACCCGTTCAAAAACGGGGTGGATCTGAGTTGTCTAACCCGGTTTATGCTTTTTATGCAGACAATTAGAACGAACGCTCGAGACGAACGAAACCGGTCCAGCTGTCGCCGCCGCCGTTTACGTCCTTCTTGCCATCCACGTCCTGATAGGTGACCGCAACTTTGGTAGAGAAACCAGAAGCGATCTTGTAACCGGCAGCAACACCAGCGCGCCATGCATCGCGGTTGCCCGTGAACTTGCCGTCCGTACCGATATCCAATGTACCGAAATACTGGAAGCCGGGAGTGATGGTCAGCTTGTCGGTCGCCTTGATGGAATATTCCGCGGCAACAGTCCACTCGGACTCTTCGTAGTAGGCGTTTGCACCGGAAGCCCACGCGCCAGCCAGACCAAACGTGCCCGGACCGAGGTCAGCCGTCAAGATTGCGCGGATTGCGCCATTTTCAGCATTTGTGTCGTAACCGCCGAGAATGTTTGCCTTAACAGCGCCGAACTTTCCGCCGATGATAGCGCTTATACCGACGTTGTTGTCGGTGGCGCTTTTTCCGTTGGCGGTGGTCCAGTTGCCTTGGGCTACACCGAGATTGTTCTTCTTATTGATGGCGGTGTAACCACCGCTGACCCTTCCAGACGTTACTGTAGCCGCAATATCAGCATCGTTGCCAGCGATAACGCCTTCGAGTTCTTCAACTGCAACACCAGCATAGAACGAGCCGGCGTCGTAGGTATAACGGACGGCGTTCAGGCGGGTCTTGTTCGAGCTAAGCTGGTCATACTCGCCAGCGAGACCATCATCCCACCAGTTATAGTAGAAACCGACCTTCAGGCCGCTGAGTTCGATGAAAGCCTGATCGACGACAACGCCGCGGCTGCTGTCCTGATCGGCATCACCACGGAAACCGATGTAACCGCGTAGAGCGCCGAGTTCGGTGTCGTTGCGAGTATCGATATTAAACTGAGCGCGCGTGAAGCTGTCCCAATCCGAGTCGCCAGCCTTGCGGCGACCGAAGTCCGTCTGGAAACGGACGTAACCGTCGAACTTGAGGCAGGTTTCGGTGCCGGGCATATAGAAGAAGCCCTTACCGAAGGCGTCGCAGACGCGGACATATTCCATGGGCTCGGGTTCGGCAGCGACGATAGCGTCAGCGGCCTGTGCGCCGGATACTGCTGCGAGAGCGGCAGCGGAGCCGATCAGAAGGCTCTTGATGTTCATTTTTAATCTCCAGTCAAAATTTTTCAACGAATGCGCAAATTTGAGGGCTGGTCTTTTCCCTGCCGCCCGCTTCCTTGCGCTGATTGAGCAAATGACAGAAACCGCCATGGAGTCGCAATTAAAATCGAACAAACCCAAATACAATATAAGTACACATTCGGATTAAGTAGTAAAATTACAACAAATAATCAGTTTAAAATATAGTAATTTTGTCATTTATTTCAAAATAATTCTATAACTTACTAAGATTGAATCTTACAAAGTGACTATATTATTATATCTAGAAACGTAGAGACGCCCTCCCCCAATCCTGCAAAGGCCGAGAGCGCACTCGTCTGCGCGATAAGGTGGCCAAGACTTGCCTTGCGAAGCCCAGAGTGAAGGGGAGATGTGCGCGGCAATAAACGGCACATTGGGGTGGACGGGCGGCTTGCCCGTCTCTGCGGCAAAACCGTCAAATGGGGGAGCTTATGGCCTGTCGCTGGAAAGGCCGGCGGGGAATGTCGTCGTGTTCCGCAACATTGCCGCGATCGCGCCTGCGGGCAGAGGTCGGCTGAAATAATAGCCCTGGCCGTAAGGACAGCCCGCCATGCGCAGGAACGCGGCCTGCTCGGCGGTTTCCACGCCTTCGGCAATGACATCGATGTCCAGCGATCCCGCAAGCTGGATCATGATCGTGACAATGGCGCTATCCTTGGTTTTTTCCGGCAGATGGGTCAGGAACGAGCGGTCTATCTTCATGCAGGACAGCGGAAATGTCTTGAGCATACCAAGGCAAGAATAACCAATGCCGAAATCGTCCAGCGCCAGGCTGACACCCATCTGTTTTATGGCGCGCATGATCCGCACCGATGCCTCAACATCCTGAATGATCAGCGTCTCGGTTATCTCGATTTCCAGAAGGGAGGGCGCTAGCCCGGTTTCCTTCAGCACCGACCTTATCTGCTGCACCAGCCCGCCCTGAAACTGCCGTGGCGAGATATTGACCGCGATCTTGACCGGCGAGAGGCCGGCGGCAACCCAAGCCTGCGCCTGGTGACAGGCCTTTCTGAGGATGTTTGCCCCGAGTTCCACGATCAGTCCGGTTTCTTCGGCAAGCCCGATGAATTCCGCGGGGCCGAGCAGACCTTCCGTCGGGTGCTGCCAACGCACAAGCGCCTCCACGCCGCTGATCCGGCCGCTCGCAAGATCGACCTGCGGCTGGAAATGCAGGACGAATTCGTCCCTTTGCACGGCCTTGCGCAACTCCTCGATCCGGGTGAATTTCTTCCTCAGATCATCCGCCATATTCGGGGTGAAGGTGGCGATGCTGTCACGCCCGGCATGTTTGGCTTCATACATGGCGAGATCGGCCGCCGCGACGATTTCCGCCGTGGTTTCCCCGTGTTCCGGAAAAAAGGCCATGCCGATGCTGCAGGTGACCTTGATATCGTAATTGCCGATGCGCAAGGGCTGCGAGACTGCGGCCCGGATGCGCTGCAGGCGGTTTTCGACATCGTTCTTGCGCTCTTCGAGAATAATGACGAACTCGTCGCCGCCGACCCTGAGAACGAGATCGTTTTTCCGCAGGCTTTTCGCAATGCGCTCGGCGGTTTTCGACAGCAGGGCATCGCCGATGCTGTGGCCAAGCGTATCGTTGATGTGCTTAAAATTATCGAGATCGAGAAACCCGATACCGACCCTTCGGTTCGCCTTTGCCGCCGCCGCCAGTATTTCCGGCAGTCTCGTATCGAGGAAACGGCGGTTCGGCAGCCGGGTCAGCATGTCGTGATCCGCCAAAAAGGCGATATGTTCCGCCGCCCTTTTGCGGTCGATTGCCAGGCCCGCCATGCGCGCCGCAGCGCCGATAAACTCCACCAGCGCCGCGTCCGGCTCGCGGCCGGCCAGCATGCACCAGACGAAACCATGCGCCTTGCCTTCGCTGGCCGGAATATCGAAACTGAAGGCGACGTGTTCTGCCGGATGGGTGAGGCGCTCAGGATCACTGACACTGGCGAAAAGTGCAGCCAGCCCCTCCTGCTGCGCGAGCGCCGGCGAGGCGTAGACGGAAAGCTCCCCTTCCGCCGCCTCGAATACCCGCACCGCGCAGGCAAGGCCGGTGGCGAGATTTTCGATGGCCTTGACGAATTCCTCGAGAAAATCCTCGATCCGCGCCGCCGCCACAATCATTTGCAGAATACGCGCCTGCGCCTGAAGCAATCGCTCGGAGGCCTTTTTCTGGGTAATATCGCGCGAAGCGCCGACCACGCCGATGATGTTGCCAGCCTTGTCCTTCAGCGGCACACGCGACATCATGAGCCAGCGGTCGATATCGCCGCGCATGGCACGTTCTTCATAACCGAGATCCGGTTCGCCGGTGCGCATTACCCGCGCTTCGGTCTCGGGAATGCCGGCGCGCTGCGCCGCTTCACCATGAATATCGTAGTCAGTGAGCCCTATCAGTTGCTCGACCGTATCAAAGCCGTTTTCGGTGACTATGGCGCGATTGGCGAAAAGAAAGCGCCCTTCCAGATCCTTGGCATAGATAAAATCCGGTACGTGGTCGATCATCGCTTCCAGAAGCGCGTGCCGGTCGGAAGGATTGGCATTTTCGCCCATGTCAGGAATGGCGGATGGCGTGACATCGCGCTTTTTTCGCGACATCCGGTTCTCTTCGGGTGTCTTCGGACCTTTGGAACGCACCTCTCCGCCTCATTACTTCATAATCAGGCAGAATAGTAGGATTATACATATTATATAAGTATGAATGACAGGGCAAAGATCGCCGGGAATTCCGTCTTTTGCAGCAGCTTCCCCGAAGCCCTGCCCGCCTGAAACCAAACAGCGCAACAGAAGCTGCGCCGTCACTTTATACAGGTGACAATTCGTTGCCCGTCACACCACCGGCGTTGGCAATTCTTTGCCGGCGAAATGCGCATCGAGATTGGCGAGAACCAGATCGGCCATGGCGCGTCTCGTCTGGTGCGTGCCGCTGCCGACATGCGGGGCGAGCGTGACGTTATCGAAAGCGAAAAGCGCTTCCGGCACGCGCGGTTCGTCCTCGAAGACATCGAGCGCCGCGCCGCCGATCGCGCCGTTCGAAAGCGCCTCGACAAGCGCCGTCTCATCCACGAGCGACCCGCGCGCCACATTGACGAGCACGCCCTGGGGACCGAGGGCCTTCAGCACATCCGCATTGACGACATGGCGGGTCTCGGCCGTGGCGGCGGCGGCAATGATCAGCACATCACAATTGGCAGCCAGCGCTTCGATGCTGTCGTAATAATCATAAGCGACATCGCGGCGGCTTCTCGCGGTGTAGGAAATGCGCGCATCGAAACCCTCGAGGCGCTTTGCGATTGCCTGGCCGATGCGGCCGAGACCAAAAATGCCGTAACGGCGGCCGGCCACACGGGTGGAAAGCCCCATATCACCCTTCAGCCATTGGCCGGTGCGCACATGCTGGTCCGCCTGCGGCAGCTTACGCGCCTGCGCCAGAACGAGACCGAGGGCGAGGTCGGCGACATCGGCTGTCAGCACGTCAGGTGTATTGGCGACGCGGAAGCCGCGCCGTTTCGCGTCGGTCAGATCGACCTTGTCGAAACCGACGCCATTGATGGCGACGATTTCAAGATTGGGAAGCGCCGCGCCGATATCCGCCGGCAGGCCGATATGGCCGCCGGTGACGACGCCGCGGATCGCCGCGCCCTTTTCAGCAAGCAACGCCGCCTTGTCCGAAGCTTCGAACAGGCGATGCACGGTGAAGCGCTGCGCAAGTTCGTCTTCCAGTGCCGGGATGAGCGGGCACAGTTGCACGATTTCAGTGGTCATGGAGTTTCCTTTGCGCCGGCGAACTACTTCACATCGGCCTTGACGAATTGCCGGAGTTCCGGCGTTTGCGGATTGGCGAAGAGCTCGGAAGAACGGCCCTGCTCCCAGATTTTACCCTTGTGCATGAAGATGGTTTCAGTCGCCACGCGGCGCGCGAAAGCCATTTCATGGGTGACAAGGATCATGGTCATGCCGTCTTTGGCGAGGTTTTCCATGACGGTCAGCACTTCCTCGGTCAATTCAGGGTCGAGCGCCGAGGTCACCTCATCGAACAGCATTACCTTGGGCCGCATGGCGAGCGAGCGGGCAATCGCCACGCGCTGCTGCTGGCCGCCGGAAAGCTGGTCGGGATAGGAATCGAATTTCTCCGACAGGCCGACGAGCTGCAGAACCTCGCGGGCAATATCTCTCGTTTCCGATTTTGCCACATCCTTGACGATGCGCGGCGCGAGCATGATGTTTTCGCCGACCGTCAGGTGCGGGAAAAGATTGTAGCTCTGGAAGACGATGCCGACATCGGTGCGCAGCTTGCGCAGCGCCTTGGCATCTTCGCCAATCGCATGACCGGCGATTTCGATGCGGCCCGAATTGATCTTCTCCAACCCGTTCATGCAGCGCAGCAGCGTGCTCTTGCCCGAACCCGAGCGGCCGATGAGGGCGAAGACTTCACCACGGCCGACCGAAAGCGACACGCCTTTCAAGACTTCCAGAGCGCCAAAGCTCTTGTGAACGTTTTCAACGATTACTTCCGGCATGAAGCCTCCTTTCCAGCCAACGCGACAGCTGGGACAACGGGTAGCAGACGATGAAATAAAGCACGGCCACGGCAACGAAGACGCGGAACGGCTGGAACGTGGCATTGTTGATGAGCTGCCCCGCTCTTGCCAGTTCGACGAAACCGATGATCGATGCGATGGACGTATTCTTGACGACCTGAACGGCAAAACCGACGGTCGGCGGCAGCGAAATGCGGATCGCCTGCGGCAGGATGACGTAACGATATTGCTGGGCGCGGGTGAGAGCGAGCGATTCCGATGCTTCCCACTGCTGCTTCGGCACCGCCTGGATGCAGCCGCGCCAGATTTCCGCGAGATAACCCGACGTATAGATCGTCATCGAGGCGCCGGCGGCGAAGAGCGGCGGCAATTCCAGTCCGGCAAGGCTGAGGCCGTAATAGGACAGAAACAGGATCATCAGCACCGGAATACCCTGGATCACCTGAATATAGGTGCCGGCGGCAATGCGCAGCGCCTTGAAATTCGAGGTACGGGCGAGCGCCACGAAGAAGCCGACGATGCCGCCGCCGATCAGCGCAATGATCGTCAGAAGCACGGTCCATTGCAGGGCGGTCAAGAGGAAGCCGAATTCGTTCCAGCCGAAAGTTCGAAGAGTCATGACTGCACCTCCGGCAAAGCGGTCATCGTCTTGCGCGCCACGCGGCGACCGAACAGCCACATGCCGACGAGGGCAAGAATAAGCCGCAGGGAAAGCGCCAGTGCCAGATAGATGAGCGTGACGACGATATAGACCTCGAAGGAGCGATAGGTCTGCGATTCCACGAAGGCTGCGGCGGCCGCAAGTTCATGGGTGGAAATAGCCGAACATATGCTCGACGCCAGCATCATCAGCACGAACTGGCTGCACAGCGAGGGATAGACCTTCGCAATAGCCGGCACGATGATGACGTGGCGATAGATCTGATATTTAGTGAAGCCGAGCGCCTCGCCCGCCTCAATCTGCGACTTGTGAACAGCTTCGATGCCGGCGCGGATGATCTCCGTCGAATAGGCCGCAAGGTTGATCGTCATGCCGATCAGCGCCGCCGTATCTGCCCCTACCCTGAAACCGAGGCCCGGCAGGCCGAAATAGACGATGAAAAGCTGCACGAGAAACGGCGTATTGCGGATGACTTCCACATAACCGTCCACGATGATGCGGACGATGCCGCCATTGATGGACCGCAGCGAGGCCAATAGAATGCCGAAAGCGCAGCCGAGCACAATGGAGAGGACCGACAGCTTGATCGTCAGCCATATGCCGTTCAGAATTTCATTCTGATATTGGGCGAGCGCGCCGAATTGGAATGTATAGGACATGCGTCACTCCGTTGACATTTCCCGGGCCCGCCGGAAGTTTCCCGGCGGGCGCGTTGAAAGGCTCAATCAGAAGCTTGGCAGTTGCGGCAGCGGACGGCCGGTCCACTTGACCGAGATGCGGTCGAGATCACCCGACATCTTCATGAGGTAGATTGACGTGTTCAGCCACTGGCGCAGCTCGAAATCCTCAAGCTTGGTCGCCATCGAATTGCCCTGCTGGAAGAAGGTGAAACCAACCTGCAGACCGGCTTCCGGGCGCTGCTTGATGATCGCTTCGCCAACCGTGGACGGCAGGGCGACAGCATCCACCTGACCGGCAAGCAATGCCTGTGCGCTGGTGGAATCGTCTTCGTAAACGACGATTTCGAGACCTTCGACATTGGCCTTGCGCAGCGCGGTTTCCTGCGAGGAGCCGCGATTGACCGAAACTCGCTTGCCCTTGAGGCTTTCGAGGTTTTCGAACTTCTGATCCTTGCCCGAGATGATGTCCATGTTGAACGCGCTGTAGGGCTGCGTGAACATCACGGTCTTGGCGCGCTCACCGGTCGGAGCGAGCGTCGCAACAAGGAAATCGACCTTGCCGGTCTGAAGGGCCGGAATACGCGCGGGCGGTGTCAGCGGCACCAGTTCCACCGGCAGCGACAGGTAAGAGCCGATGAGATTGGCGACATCGACGTCGTAACCGGAAGGATTGCCCTTCTCATCCACCATGCCCATCGGCGGCGCGCCGGTCAGAACACCGATCTTGACCTTGCCGCGCGCCGTGATCTCGCTGAGCGAGACAGCATGGGCAGACGTGGTGGCAGCAAGTGAAGCTGCGGCAACACCAACGGCAACGGTCATGTTCTTCAGAAATCTGGATATGCTCATGGTCTCTCCTCCAACCTTTTAAGTGGCTGCCCAAAGCGGAACAGCGATCTTGCGCCACGCGAAAAATGTTCTCGATAACATTCTACCGCGACAGACAAAAAACTCCTCCCAAGAAATCGCGAAAGCAAAAAACCTGATGAATTTACTTTGAAATTCAATAATTTCCGCCGGTTGTCGATTTTCCTCTGGTCGACACCATCTCACGTTCTTGGCAGGATCAATAATGCATGTTATCGGTATCATTGCAAGTCCGATCTACAGAACTGTTTCGATCGGCAATCATTCGGGAGGACACATGTACACACGCTCGGCAATTTTCGAAGGCAGGATCCACCCCGGTCGGGAGGAGGAATTTTTCCGCATCGTCGAGGAAAAACTGCTTCCGGTCTGGAAACGCATGCCGAATGCGCAAGCCGTGCGGGTGATGCGTACCGAGCGCACGGATCCGGACGCGGCATCGATCATCATGGTGCAGGAAATCGACTATCCTTCGATGGAAGCTGTGGAGGAAGCACTGGTTTCACCGGTCCGGCTGGAAGGCCGGGTGCTGACGGATGAGATGATGAGCATGTGCGACGGACGTTTTTACCATCTGGTTTATAGCCGCATCGCATAAATCCGGTGCACGCCGCAGCGATATGCAATCATGCGGCGTGCTTTCCCTTGATATCTTCGTGTATGTCTTGTCCTGAACCGGTTCGAATTTAGGGAGACATGCTTTGGTGGAGCGCACGCCCTTGGCCGCAGCGTTAGTCACGTCGAAAAAAGCAACCATGAGCGACGTCTCGAAACTCGCGGGCGTCTCCAAGATGACCGTTTCGCGGGTGCTGGCCGACCCGGCGCTGGTGTCTGAAGACACGCGCCAGAAGGTGATGAAGGCGATCGAGAAGCTTGGCTATGTGCCGGATCGAATTGCCGGATCACTCTCATCCCGGCGCACCAATTTCATCACCGCCATCCTGCCGACGCTCACCAACTCCAACTTCGCCGACAGCGCGCAGGGGCTCGCCAATGCGCTGCGCGCCGCCGATTACCAATTGTTGATCGGCTACACCATGTACGATCTACAGGAAGAAGAACGCGTCATACGCACCATGATGGAGCGCCGTCCCGACGCCATTGTCGTTGCCGGCACGGTGCATACCAAGATGGCAAGCGAAGTGTTGATGCGCGCCGGTATCCCGATCGTGGAAATCTGGGATGTTCCCGAACATCCCATCGACCATGCGGTCGGCTTTTCCAATTACGAAGTGGGAAGAACCGCCGCCAAACATCTGATATCGCTCGGTTTCAAAAGAATCGGCGCGCTCGGCTCCAGGGCCGATGGCGATGTGAAGGACTGGCGCGGCGAAAGCCGCCTGCTCGGTTTCGGTGCGGCCCTGCGTGAAGCGGGCATTGCCGACGATCTCATCATCCGCGAAGGCAGCGCCCCGGTCTCCTATGACCACGGGGCAAAGACCCTCGGCTCGCTGCTGGCCAAGGCGCCTGATGTCGAGGCCATCTTCGCCGTGTCGGATATTTCCGCCGTTGGCGCACTGATGGAATGTCATCGAAGGGGAATCAGTGTCCCAGACCGCATTTCCATCCTCGGCTTCGGCGATTTCGATATCGGCCGGCAATGTTATCCGGCGATTTCGACTATCCGGGTCGATGCCCAGATGATCGGCCGCAAGGCGGGCGAATTGCTGCTTTCGATACTGGAAGCGGAAAAGGATGCCGCTGTTCCCGAAGGGGCGCGGGTGGATGTCGGTTTCGAGCTGATCGTGCGGGAAACGACGAGGCGGTTGAACGTCTAACCCTATTGGAGGGAGCGGGAGCCGCTTGTTTCTTCTCCCCGAGGGGGAGAAGTCCGCGGCAGCGGGATGAGGGGGCAAGCTCTCCGAAATCCGGCAACGGTGCCCCCTCATCCGACCCTTCGGGCCACCTTCTCCCCGGCAGGGAGAAGAAAGACGCGGCACCGCCGTGGTCTCAACATTTCCCCTGAGTGACCCGTAAAGCCCCTACCGCGCGCCCCAGGTATCCGTCAGCCGATACCCCTCCGGCCAAGGGTCGGACGGATCGAGCATGTGCTGGTGAATGCCGGTGATCCAGCCGCGGCCGGAAATTTCCGGCAGGATGGCCAGACGGTCGCCAACCTTGGTGGTCCCGAGAATGCGGCCAGTAAAGGTAGAGCCAATCAGCGAAACCGCCGTCAGCGTTTCGCCCTCCTTCATTTCGCCTCGTGCATGCAGCACGGCCATGCGGGCTGAAAGCGCTGTGCCTGTCGGCGAGCGATCCACCTTGCCCGGCTGGATGGCGACGGCCGCACCTGCCCGCAAGCCTTCAGCCGTGCGCTCCACCTTACCGGCGAACAGGCAGAAGGAAAAATGCCGCCAGTCCGGGTTCTCGGGATGGTCGAAGCCCAAAGCCTTGTTGGCGGCATTGGTGATGCGCACGCCAAGGCGGGCGATCTCATGCGCCTCTTCCGGCTTCAGGCTGAAGCCCATCGCTTCCGCATCGACGATGACGAAGCTGTCGCCGCCATAAGCGGTATCCACCTTGAGCTTACCCAGACCTTCGACTTCGAGATCCACATTGAGTTGTGCGGCAAAGCTCGGCAGGTTCTGCACGAAAATGCGCTCGGCCTTGCCGTTGCGGCATTCGGCGCGCACCTTTACCAATCCGCCGGGAGCCTCCAGGAGCATATGGGTTTCCGGCTCATGCATCGGCACGATGCCGGCATCCAGAAGCACGGTGGAAACGCAGATGGAGTTGGAGCCGGACATGGGCGGCGTATCTTCCGGCTCCATGATGATGAAGGCGGCATCCGCGTCAGGATGTTTGGGCGGCACCAGCAGGTTGACGTGGCGGAACACGCCGCCGCGCGGCTCATTGAGCACGAAGTTGCGCAGGGTTTCATCACGGGCGATGAAGCGGCTCTGCTCCCAGATCGTCTCACCCGGCGGCGGCTTCACCCCGCCAACGATCACATCTCCCACCTCGCCTTCCGCATGGGCGGAAATCACATGAACTGTCTTGATACTGCGCATTCATTTATCCTCACGAAAGCCAGGAAGGAAGACGGGAAACAGCATGGCCGGTCAGCGCGCTGCCGACGCAATCGGCAAGGCTGCCGAAGCGCACCGCGCGACCACTGAGGCCGGGGCCGTAATGGGCGTATTTGCCTGAATTGGTCATGAGCGCACGGGTCTTCGTCGGGAAAACCGGCTCGGAAATGGAGCACCAGCAGAGATCAGGCAGCACCTGTACGCCGCTGTCCTTCAATCTCCGCAGCGTGCCGTCCTGCACAGCAGCATCGATGACATGCTGACCGGCGGTGACGATGACGGCGACATCCGCGTGACGCCGGCGGCCGGCAAATTCAGCCGCAAGCGCTTGGCACTCCTCCAGCGAGGCATGCGGACTGCCGATGGCGACGAGTTGAACCTCTTCCGGCCCTTCGTTGAGCAGCGACCAGCCGGCGGCCATGTCAGCCAGCGAAATGGAGACGGTGTCGGCAGTTTCGAGAGGGGCAAGACCGGCTTCCGGCGTTGCGCCCTCTATATGCAGCATAGGCGCAGCGGAGGTGGTGCCGAAAGCGGCGCAAAGCGCCTTTAGATCATCCCGCGACGGCTTTGCGGGGCCAAGGCCGCGCAACAGGGGAATGCAATCGGGCGCCGCCTTGCCCGCCAAATAACCGACGAGCGGCCAGAAGGCATCATCCACGCCCTGCGGCAACGCCACATTGACGATGCGCTGAGGACGGCGATTTTCCTCCAGATAGACGCCGGCCAGCGGCGCCCTGCCCGTCAGTGCGATGCAGAGATCGAGAAAATCCGGATGTTTCGCCGTACGCGCGCCAAGAACCGTATTGGCGAAGATCACAGCGTTCGACTCGGCCCAGGCGATCATGTCGCCGGCCTGCGGCGCGCTGTCGAGCAGGTAAGGCGAACAGGTGAAAGTCGGGCGACAGCCCATGCGCACATAGGCATCTGCCAGCCTTGCGGCCGGGTCGCCGAAATCCTCCGCCATGCCCTGTGAACGCCAATGCGCCTTGTCCACGGAAATGGCGTTCATGGTCGTCGGCACCCGAACCTTCGCGCCCATCTCCGCCATTTTTTCCGCGAAGGTGAGATTGGCGGGGCTGGCGTAGATACAACCGTCAATATGGCCCTGCGTGACATCGACAAGCGCCGACGCCCCCTGCTGGGCGGCCATGGCGACGGTGATACGCATGGACTGCTGCACGGCGACGCCATCGCGCCCTTCGAGCATGGCCCGGTCGTCATCCCCAAGATCGAGATGCGCCGTCGCCGGCGGCGCAATGCCAAGGGAAACGCCATCGGCTTCGATGGCAGTCTCATCGATACGGACATGAGCTGCCTTGGAGAACCGGGCGAAATTTTCCGCGTCAAGCCGCAGCACCGGCAAAGGCTTGCCGAACATTTCAGCGGCGATCAGCGCGCCAAGCGTCAGCACGTCCTCGGCCTCGCAGAAGACCAGCGCCGAGGGAGCACGGCCCGTCAGGATAAGATCGAGCAGCACGCCCGAACCGGTGCACGAACCGCGGCTGGTTGGCATGAACAGCACGCCGCCGGTAAGACAGACACCATGCAACGGGTGGTGCACGTCGATTACCCTGCCGGTGGCGGGATCGACCCCACCCCAGAAACTCAGCGCTTCGGTCGTCGCAATCACGGGACCTTCGGCCGAACCGGCCAAAATGCTGCGGGCTTCAGGAACGGCTGTTGTCGAGAGGGAAGAAGACATCGAAAATCTCCCTAAAGCATTTCCAGTAAAAGTCGTAGCGGTTCTACGCCCGGAAAATGCGTGAAAAAAAGAACTCGAGAATTTTTGCGTTTCGGAGAAAAGCCAAAATTCTCTAGAACCGTTGCGGCGAAAATGCCCGTGTATCGATAGCGGGTTTTTGCCCCGTCAGCAGATCGGCGACGATGCGGGCCGTGCCCGCCGATTGCGTCAACCCCAGATGCCCGTGGCCGAATGCATAGACCACCCGCGCCGTGTGCCGTGCTTGCCCGATGGCCGGCAGGCTGTCCGGCAGCGAGGGGCGAAAGCCCATCCACTGCTTGCCGCCTTCGGTTTTCAGGCCCGGCAGGAAGGCTTTCGCCTTGGTCAGCAGCGCCTCGGAACGGGCGAAATTCGCCGGAAGCTCGAGCCCGCCCAGTTCCACGGCACCGCCAACGCGGATACCGGAGGAAAGGCGGGTAACAACAAAACCATGGCCGCCAAAAGTCACCTGCGTGCGCAGATCGAAGGCGCCAGACGGCAGGGTTGTATTATACCCCCGTTCGGTTTCCAGCGGAATTTTTTCCCCGAGCGAACGGGCGATACGATGCGAAAAGGCGCCGGCCGCCAGCACCACCTTGGCGGCCTTGCGGGTGCGCCCATCATGGCTTACCACCTCGACACCGTCTTCTAGTGGTCGAAGCGAAGCGATATCGAGGCATTCGATACGCCCGCCGATGGTGCGGAAATGATCGGCCAGCGCCAGCGTATAAAGCTTGGGGTCGGCGATGGAATACCAGCCGGGCGTAAAGGTGCCGCAGGTAAAACGCGGCGCGATGCCGGGCTGTATCTCGGCCATCTGTTCGGCATTGAGATGCCGGAACTCGATGCCGTGACGTTCGCGCGCCTTCCAGCCGGCAAGCGAGGCTTCGAATTCCGCCTCGCTTTCATAGACCTGAAGGTTCCCCTCCTTGCGCAGCATCGCAATCGTGTCCGTCTTTTTGAGAAACGGCTCCAGCTCTGCTTTGGAAAGGTCCATCAGCGCCGTCTGCGCGGCGGTGGAATGCTCGACTTTCGATGCGGCGCAGGCCCGCCAGAAACGGAACATCCAAGGCGCGATCTTCAGCGCATAAGCCGGCGGCACGCTGAGCGGCCCCAGCGGGTCGAGCAGCCATTTGGGCGCTTTCCAGAGAATACCGGGGGATGCAAGTGGCAGGATATCGGTAAAGGCGAAGGCGCCGGCATTGCCGGCGGACGCGCCCGCCGCCGGTCCTTCACGGTCGATGACCGTGACCGACAGGCCGCGGCCCTGCGCCGCGATTGCCGCCGAGAGGCCGACAACGCCGGCCCCGATGACGATGACATCATTGGCTGGCATTACCGCACGCTCGCCAGAAACTTCTGCGTTTCAGGATGCTGCGGTGCGCCGAAGAGCTGATCCGGCGTGCCGATTTCCGCCATGACGCCCTGATGGAAGAAGGCGACGCGGTTCGAGACATCGCGGGCGAAGGCCATTTCGTGCGTGACGCAGATCATCGTCATGCCCTCATCCGCCAGCATCTTCAGCGTATCAAGCACTTCGCCCACCAGCATCGGGTCGAGCGCAGACGTGACTTCATCGAACAGCATATATTCCGGCGACATGGCAAGCGCACGGGCAATCGCCATTCGCTGCTGCTGACCGCCCGACATGCGGTTCGGATAGACCTTCAGCTTTTCCGCAAGACCCACATGGGTCAGTTGTTTGACCGCAATCTCTTCGGCCTGCTCCTTCGAGATACCGAGCACCTTGCGCGGCGCGAGCATGACGTTTTCCAGCACCGTCAAATGCGGAAAGGCGTTCCATTGCTGGAAGACGATGCCGACCTTGCGGCGCAGCTTGTTGAGGTCTGTCGATTTGGCGTGCACCTCGGTGCCGTCGATGACGATCTTGCCGCTGTCGATCGGCTCAAGGCCGTTGATGCAGGTCAGCAGGGTCGATTTGCCGGAACCGGAGCCGCCGATGATGGTGACAACCTCGCCCTTGTTGACGGTGAGGTTGATCCCTTTCAGAACCTCCAGCGGGCCGAAGGATTTGCGGACGTTTTCGATCTCAATCATTGGGGGACCACCGTCTTTCGAGATACCCGCCGAAACGGGCGATGGGGAAACTGATAAGGAAGTAGATGGCGCCGCAGATCATCAGGATGGTCAGCGGCTCCTGCAGGCGGGTGACGAGGATCTGCGAGGCGCGCAGAAGTTCGATGAGGCCGAGCCAAAGAACGAGCGCCGAATCCTTCATGACACCGAGCGTGAGCCCGATCCACGCCGGCAATGACACGCGCGTGGCGAGCGGCAGCACAATGTAGCGCATGTCCTGGGACCAGGTCATGCCGAGCGACCGGCAGGCGCGGCGGGTGTTCGACGGTACTGCTTCGATGCCGCCGCGCACGATCTCGGTGCAGTAGGCAGCGGTATAAAGCGACAGAACCACGCAGGACGTTGTGAACGGCGGCCAGCCGAGCTTTGCGATCGACTGGAAGGCGTTGCCGAGAACAAGCTGGATCAGCAGCGGTACGGAACGGAAAATATCCAGAACGAAGGTCAGCGGCAGCGACCAATAGGGTCCGAACTGGAAACGGATGATGCCGAAGATGATACCCAGAATAGTGCCGGCCGTGACGGCAACGGCGGTGACGGCAAGCGTCATGCCGGCACCCTTGGCCAGGAAAGCGAGATCACTCCAGGTGAGAGCGGTTTCAAACATGGCTCACCTCTCTCAATAACGGAACAGACGCGCGGCCAGCAATCTGGCGGCGAGCGTGACGATTTTGGCGATCACGTAATAGATGACCGCGGCGAGCGCGAAAAATTCGAAAGTGCGGAACGAACGGGCGTTCAAGGCCTGCGTGACACCGGCGAGATCCGTATTCATGCCGACGGTGACACCGAGCGAGGTCATGAGGATCGCCCAGATCATCTGGTTGGTGGCAGGTAGAAACGCAACGCGCAGCATTTGCGGCAGGATGATCAGCCGGAAGGTCTGCATCGAGGTCATGCCGAGCGAACGGCCCGACCGCGTCTGCGTATCGGGAATGGCCTTTAGCGCGCCGCGGAAATTTTCCGCGAGATAACCGGCATTGTTGAAAGCGATACCGACCAGAAGCGCGGTATAAGGGCTCAAGTGAATGCCGAAATTGCCAAGGCCGAAATGGGCCATGTAAATCTGGAACAGCGCCGGCGTGTTGCGGGCGATTTCCACCCAGACGGCGGCGAAAGCGCCGAGAATGCGGTTGCCGGAGAGCCGGCACAACGTCAGCACGATGGCGCAAGAAAGACCGATCACCATCGACAGAATGGCGATCTGCAGCGTCACCACCGCACCGTCCAGAAGCTGCGGCAAAGCCTTCAGCGCCTGATTCCAGTGGAATGTATAGTTGAACATGAAGCGTCCCGCCTTTTCAGAAACGATCAACGGCGCGATCATTTTGACCGCGCCGTTTACGAAAAGTCCTGATCAGCGATAAACGCCGTTGACGGTGAGCGAGGGAACTTCGCCGCCAACCCATTTTTCATAGAGTTCGGCGTAACGGCCGGTGCGAACCTGCTGGTTGATGAAAAGGTTCAGATAGTTGATGAAGCCGTATTCATCGCGGTTGGTGAACAGCGACACGTAGTCGATGTCATAAGGCGCCTTGCCGACGACAGAGACGCCTGCGAACTTGCCGCTCTTGACGGTCGACTGCGCAACGGTGGAGGTGGAGACGGTGGCGTCGATCTGGCCCTGGCTAAGCGCAAGGAACACGTCAGCCTGCGTCTGGTAAGGACGGAACTCGCCCACGCCCCATTCCTTGACTGTCTTTTCGAGCGCGATGGCTTCGAAAGTGCCGGCGGTTGCGCCAACCGTCTTGCCCTTCATGTCTTCGAAGGACTTGATGCCGGACTTATCGTTGGCGGTGACGGCCATTTCGAAGGCAAAGTAAGGTACGGTCATACCGACCGTCTTGGCGCGCTCCAGCGTGTCGGAGGTCGACGCAACGCCGACGTCGACGCGTCCGGACATCAGCGCCGGAATACGCTCGGGGAACGGGGTCTCGACGATTTCAGCCGTGACGCCAAGCACCTTGGCCAGATCGTTGCAATAATCGACGTCAAAACCAACAGGGTTATTGGCATCATCACGCGCGCCCATGGGCGGGAAATCGAGCACAACAGCGCAACGCAGCGTGCCGGAGGAAATAATGTCGTCGAGTTTGTCGGCCTTGGCCGGCGTAATAGCGAAAGTGGCGGCCAGAAGGCCGGCGATGATGACCGATTTTTTCATTGTTGATTTGCTCCCATCAATTGGTCTGCCTTTGAAGGCGCGGTCACTATTTCCCCATGAAAGCGATAAATCAACACAAAAATACAACGAGTATACAAAAAGAATTTTTGCACGTGCGAACGAGTGAGGCGGCACGGATTGCCCAAGTAAGCTTGCGCATGGAGGGAACAACAGCCCAAGTCCTTGGACTGAAACACTCTTTCCGACACCCAGACGCGCGCCGGCCGGTTTCTTGCGACAAGCACCAGAATGATGGTTAGGGTATCTTCATATCTGACGGGCTGGCCTTTTGCTCTGACCGAGCTTCACAGAAAAGACCCATTGCAATACTCACACCTTTGTATACTTTATGTATTCAAAATGTGCGAACCCTATCGGAGGACTATGATGAGCGACACGACCACCTTGACCATTGAGGCGCTTTTCCAGCGGGTCGAGTCGATTTTCTTGAGGGCCGGTCTCAACGCCGTGCAGTCGGGAGCGCTGGCGCGCGTCATTACAGCCGGTGAGCGGGACGCCTGCAAGTCCCACGGAATCTACCGTATCGAAGGCGCGCTCCGCACCGTCAAGGCCGGCAAGGTAAAGCCCGATGCGATACCTGAGGTGGCTGAAGACGATGGCACGGCCATCGTGAAGGTCAATGCCAATGGCGGCTTCGCCAACCCTGCCTTCGAACTCGGCCTGCCGGTTCTGGCGGAACGCGCAAAGCGCCTGGGCGTTGCCGCGCTCGTCATCAATGACTGCACCCATTTTTCGGCGCTCTGGCCTGAAGTGGAGGGGCTGACCTCGAACGGGCTCGCCGGTCTGGTAATGTGCCCGAGCTATTCCACCGTCGCGCCGACGGGAGGAACCAAGCCGCTGCTCGGCACCAACCCCTTCGCTTTCGGCTGGCCGCGCAAAGGCACTTCGCCTTATGTCTTCGATTTTGCGACATCCGTTGCCGCCCGCGGAGAGATAGAACTGCATCGACGCGCGGGGAAATCCCTACCCGAAGGCTGGGCGGTCGACGCCGATGGCAATCCGACGACGGACCCCGAGGCGGCCCTTGCCGGTGCCATGTTGCCCTTTGGCGGCCACAAGGGTTCTGCCATCGGCACGATGATCGAGCTTCTCGCCGGCATCATGATCGGCGACCTCACCAGCCCCGAAGTGCTGGACTATCTCGGCACCACCACGCTTGCGCCCTTCCATGGTGAGTTGATCGTCGCCTTCTCGCCGGAAGCCTTCGCCAAGGGGCGCCCGGGGGATCCCTTCCAGCGCGCGGAAGCACTGTTCGACGCCATCATCGGCCAAGGCGCCCGCCTGCCCTCCGGCCGCCGCTTCACTGCCCGCGCCAAATCTGAAAATGAAGGCATTACATTGACCGCAGAAGAAATGGCCGGCCTCGAGCGGTTGCTGGAGAATGGTCTGGCGGCGGTCTCCTGACTGTGTCAGAGAACAATATATATATATATATATATATATATAAGGCCCGCGGCCCGGTGCAGAGTTGACGACGCCGAGAGAATATCCACTCTTCATCACCAGCTTCGTGGGGATTGTAGCTGGCAAAAAAATTTAAACGGACAGCCGTGGGACAAGTCCGGGGTGACGTCGAAGCCAAGAAACGCTCAAACCTCATAAATGAAATAAAGGCCCGCAATTGCGGGCCTCTTGTTTTCACATCAGCGGCTGGTTTAGGCAGCCTTGCAGGCCTGCACCGCGCCCGGAAGCTTGCTCCAATCGGCATACCAGCTGTTGAAAAGCTTGAACTGCGCCTCGACATAACCGCGCTGACTGTCGGTCAGGGCGTCGGTTTCGTTGAAGTGCAGCGTGTATTCCTTGTCGCCCTTCAAAACCATCATGTGCTTGAAATAGAGAACCAGATCCGGGCCTTCATCGAAGGACGAGAGAACGGCCAGCGCCTGTTCCAGTTCCAGCGCGCGGGCGCGGGCATCGGCATCGCCCTTGGCGGCGGCCTGCGACAGCTTGCAGAGGTGAATGACTTCCTTCGGCAAAACATTGCCGATGCCGGTGATGGCGCCGGTGGCGCCGCAATTGACGAAACCGTGGAAGACTGCCGTATCAACGCCGATCATCAGGGTCACGTCGTCATCGCGGCTGGTGATGTTCTCGGCCGCATAACGCATATCCGCCGGGCCGCCGAATTCCTTGAAGCCGACGAGGTTCTTGTGTTCGGCGCGCAGCGCGAAGAAGAGGTCGGCGCGGGTGGCGAAACCGTAATAGGGGCTGTTGTAGATGACGGCCGGGATTTCCGGTGCAGCCGAAAGAATGGCCTTGAAATGAGCCTTCTGAGCAGCGATGACCGAACCTCGCGACAGAACACGCGGAATGACCATCAGACCCTTGGCGCCAACCTTCTGGGCGTGGGCGGCATGAGCAACGGCGGATGCCGTGTTGACCGCGCCGGTGCCGACGATAACAGGAATACCGGCCTTCACCAGACGCTCCACGCCTTCCATGCGCTGCTCGTCCGTCAGGAGCGGCCAGTCGCCCATGGAGCCGCAATAAACGACCGCCGACATGCCATCGGCGATCAGTTCCTTGCCCTTGCGGACAAGCGCATCGAAATCAGGACTGCGGTCATCCTTGCAAGGGGTCATCAAGGCGGGAATCACGCCGGAAAAAATGCTGGCCGTCATTAATAGCTCCTAAGGGACAGTTTTTCGGGAATGGACGCACCTCCGCGCCACCCTTTCAGCAAGGACATTACTATCTTGTATTTTATTTGTCGACAAGAAATCGACAAGCTACAGATTTATTTCCAGCCGTTCGTTTCGCACCAGAAGTTTCTGCACCTGCCGCACGATCTGTTCGGCGTGCTCCCGCGCCAGCCGTTCGGAAAGAGCGATATCGCGAGCGGCAATCGCCGCAATCATCTCTTCATGATCATCGACGAAGCGCTTGGGCAGACGATCATCATAGGACTGGTAATAAAGCCTGAGAATGCGCCGTCCCTCATCCAGGAGCCGCTTGAACAGGCTGGTGAAATAAGGATTGCGCCCGGCTTCGGCGATGGAAAGGTGGAGGGCGGCATTGGTGGAAATCATCGCCAACGCATCCTGCTTCTCGACTGCAATGGCAAATTCCACATTATGGGCGCGGATGCCGGCCAGATCCTCCGGACGGTGATATTGCGCGGCAAGCTGCGTCGTTACCCGATACATCAGCACCAGCGCATCGAAATAAGTGTGCATGTTGAGGAAGTCGATATTCGACACCATGGTCGAACGGTTCGGCAGCGTATCGATCAGCCCCTCGCCCGAAAGCCGCACCAGCGCCTCGCGGATCGGCGTGCGCGACATCTTGAACCGTTCGGCAAGCTGCACCTCATCAATGGGGCTGCCCGGCGGCAGAACCAGATCGAGAATCTCGTCGCGCAGCAGGTCATAGACCATCTTCACGCCAGAGCCGCGCTTACGCTCGGCAGAAGCAATAATATCAGACATTATCAAATCCCTCTTGTCGACATAAAGAGTACTATTATATTTTCCCCCGATCAACGCCGCGCAGCACCGCCGCTTTTTTGAATGGCGGAATAATCGTTCGAAAACAACAAAAAGCCGTCGCGAAAATTCCACACGACGGCTTTTGATCGTTCAGTTTGTGGCGCGGGTGCTTAAACGAACGACGATTGATCTTGGGAAGCGAGGAGCACGCCGCGTGCCTCTTCCCCCGCCAGGGAGAAGAAACGCCCAGCAGTGTCCCGTCTCAAGCCAGCATCATCAGTTGCGCAGGCCAGTGGCGACGACGGAAATCTTGAAAGCGCCGTCCAGCGTCGGGTCGAAGGAAGCGCCCATCACCACATCGGTTTCTTCGCTGACCGCCTCACGCACCAGCGTCATTGCCTCATCGATCTCGTAAAGCGTCAGATCGTTGCCGCCGGAGATGGAAACCAGCGCACCCCGCGCTTCCTTCAGAGACGGTTCACCGAGAAGCGGGTTGGCGATGGCTGCGGCCGCTGCTTCCGAGGCGCGTTTTTCACCCTTGGCCTGTGCCGTGCCCATCAAAGCCCGGCCGCCATTTTTCATGACGTAGCGCACATCGGCAAAATCGAGATTGACCAGACCTTCGCGCAGGATGAGATCGGTGATGCAGCGCACGCCAAGTGACAGGACCTTGTCGGCCGTCTTCAGCGCATTTTCGAAGGTCGTGCCGGCATCGGCAATGCGCAGCAGGTTCTGGTTTGGAATGACGATAACGGTATCGGCCGTGTTGAGCAGGTTGGCGAAGCCATATTCGGCAGCCCGCATGCGGCGTGCGCCCTCGAAGCTGAAGGGAAGCGTGACGACACCGACGGTCAGGATGTTCTTTGCCCGGCAGGCTTCGGCAATAACGGGGGCAGCACCCGTGCCGGTGCCGCCGCCCATGCCGGCGGTGATGAAGCACATGTCGTAGCCGCTCAGGTGATCCATGATCTCGTCAAGGGAATCGATCGCCGCCTGTCGGCCCACCTCGGGATCGGCGCCCGCTCCAAGCCCGCCGGTCAGTTCGGAGCTGAGTTGCACCAACCGCGGCGCATTGGTTTTCTTCAGCGCCTGCGCATCCGTATTGGCAGCGATGAAATCGACGCCGCCAATGCCCTCGGCAATCATGTTATTGATCGCGTTACCGCCACCGCCACCGACGCCGACGACGGCGATGTTGGGTGTGTTGCGGGCAATGGTGGCGCGCGGAGACTGGGTCATCGTCTTATTCTCTTTCTAAACTCATCGGGTCCGGCACCGTTTCTGAACGGGGCACGCGAATGATCGGCGGCGTCTCGGCGTTCCACTCCAGGCAAAGGAATGACGCCGTAACATCTTGAATTCCATGCGGGCCTTAAGGACAAATTGCGGCCAAAAGACTTGCGCTCCAGCGGCGAAAGATGCGCTACGGCCGCGTTCCTCCACCCCTTCCCCAGATGAAAAGCAAACCGAATCAAATGCTTCGCCATTGCTTCGTGATAGCCGAAAAGGCACGCCGTTTACACTCTATTCACTATGTTTATCTCACTTTGGAACGAGTTGTCGCTCAGGGTGTTTGCTAGCCAACAGCGCCCGGCGGCGCGCAAAACGGAGGCAGGCAAATGTTGGCAGACGTCTTACAACGAGAAACGGGTTACAGCACGCAGCAGCCGCGCGTGCTGATCGTTGAAGACGAATTCCTGATTGCCATGGATATAGAAGATTCCATCATGCAGGCCGAAGATGAAGCCGACGTCATCGGGATTGCCAACCGTCTGGATGACGCGATCGCGCTCGGCAGGAGCGCTGACGTCGCCTTTGTCGACGTCAACCTTGCGGACGGGCAGACCGGACCGGAAATCGGACGCAGACTGTCGGAAAACGGCGTCGTCGTCATTTTCATGACGGCCAATCCAGAAGTCGTTGTCAACCTTGGTGTCGGCGCTGGCGTTATTTCCAAGCCTGTACCGCAAGATGCGGTGGAGCAGTGCCTCTCCTATGCCATAGCCAAACGGGCCGGCACACATGCCGTCACCCCCATCGGGATGCTGCCATTCGATTGAGATTGACGCTGGAAACTCCCGGTAAAACAAAAAAGCCTGCCGCGGGAGGAGGTGCGGCAGGCTTTCTGAAAAGATGAACAGCGATATGGGAGGAGGAAAACCGCTGTCCCCGGGGCAATCCATTGGGAGGAGGAGTAGGATCACCCGCATTACCAAAAGGATGTGGGAGGAGGTACATCGCTTTCGATGATTGGAAGATAGCATTTTTCTGCGCATTTGATAGGCATAAGCTTGCAGCGCAGATATGCACTGAACGCATGGCGACTATCATCGCCCTTTGCATCCGATTTCATCGCCGCCTGAGTATCTGGCGGACATTCACCGCGAAGCTTTCGATATCCCCAAAACAAAAAACGCCCGCTGAGCGGGCGTTCGTATATTCAAATGAGGCGATATGGCCTTGATTATTTGCCAACGGCGGCGCGGGCCACACTGGTGATCTGGCTGCGATCGATACCGAGATCGTGCAGTTCACGGGTGCTCATACGGCCGAGTTCGTTGATGGTCTGACGATATTTGCGCCAGTTATTGAAGCTGCGTGCTACGTTCATGACATTACCCTTTCTGAGGTTAAGGTGACGTCAGTAACATTTTCGTCCCGGCGTCTTCTGATGCGCTCTATATGCGCTTTCCGATGACGAATTAACAGGCAGAATAAGGCAATCCACCCATGCGCTGCATGCACGGGTTCCGACCTGTGGCGTGCGAAAATGAGAAAGGCGGCTGAAGTTTTGGCCGCCTGCAGACCCGGACCCCGTCGGGCAGCCTAGAATTTATAGCGGACGCCGAAGACATTGGCGTTCGTCGCACCCTTCATATTGCCCAGCGTCTTGCCGCCGCCGGAGCGGTGGTGCAGCCGCCAGAAGAATTCCGTCGGGGAATCCTCGCTGAAGGACACGTTGATTTCCGGCCCCAGATAAAACAGGACATTGGCGTTGCCGTCGTCCTTGATTTCCTGTTCACGCTCGCGACCCCGCTGCGCATCCGTGACAAGGCTGAGGCCGGCGGTAAAGCTTGGCGTGATGAACAGACGCTCTCCCAGCCTGATCTGCTCGTAACGCGCGACGGGACCCGCCCAGACTTCACCCGTAAAGCCTTTGCCGAACCTGGCGGCAACGCCGATTTCGCCGCCGAGTTTCACATTGCCGATATGGTAGGGGTAGAACTGATAGCCGACGCCCAGAATGGCGTTGCGCTCATATTCCACCGGAATGAGGGCTGCACTTTTCAGCATGTCTTCTTTCGTCAGGACGCCGCCAAAGCCGAATATCGCTTCGCTCGTCTGCAACGTCATATCTTCCGACGCGAGGGATGGCGTTGCCACCAGTGCGATCATGGCTGCCAGTGGCAGACGTGCTGCAATATTCATTTTGCTACTCCTGAACAAAGCCCGCTTACCCAGTCGTCCTCATAGGCATATTCACGGAAGGCGAACATACCGTTACCGAACACAATAAATTCAACGCGCGCGGAAACGGGTGAAACAGGCGCATGGTCACGCTGGGGTCAGCGCAGGAACCGCCTGAAACGGCGAAGCGCGAAAACAAAAAGCGCAAAGCCGATGGCGAGCAACGCCAGCAGTTGCGGCCAGACCACATCCAGCCCCGCCCCCCTGAAGAGCACCGATTGCGCCAGAATGACGAAATGGGTGTTGGGTGCGAGAAGCATGATGTACTGGATGATATCAGGCATGCTTTCACGTGGGGTCATCGCGCCGGAGAGCACCTGCAAAGGCAGCAGGAACAGGATCAGCAACATGCCGAATTGCGGCATGGAACCTGCGACGGTCGCAAGGAAGATGCCCATCGACGTCATGGCGAAGAGTTGCAATGCCGTTCCAAGCAGGAAAAGTGAAAGCGAGCCTTCGATCGGAATGGCGAGCAGCCCCCTGACGACCACGAACAGGGAAAATGCCGAGGCCACCAGCACGACAAGGCCCATGGACCAGACCTTGCTGAGCATGATTTCCAGCGGCGTGACCGGCATTACCAGCAGATGCTCGACCGTGCCATGCTCACGCTCGCGAATGAGCGCCGCCCCCGTCAGCACGATCGACAGCATGGTGATGGCGGTGATGATGTTGTTGATCGACCCGAACCACGACTTGTCCAGCTCCGGGTTGAAACGGGATCGCAATGTCAGGTCCACAGGCGCCGACGTCGCTCCGCGAGAGCGGTTGACATATTCCTGAACTTCGCTGGTTACGATGTTCTGCACATAACCGCCGCCGCTGAAGGCTTGGCTCATGCGGGTGGCGTCGATATTGAGCTGGATGGCCGGCTGCTGCCCGGCCATCAGCCGGCGCTGGAAATCCGGCGGGATGTTGAGCGCGAAAGTATCGAGACCCGCATCCATGCGCTTGTCCATTTCCGCAATGGAAATCTGCTTCGGCGGTGCGAAATAGGGTGGATAAAACGCCGTACTGATGCGGCCGGAAAGCGGCGACTGATCCTCGTCGACAATGGCGATGGCGGCATTGTTCAGCGTTTCTGGCAGCGCGCTGGAGCCGGTGTAGATTTGCAGCGTGAAGGCGTAGACAATGAGCAGCAGCAGCATGCCGTCGCGCGCAAGGCCGCGCAGTTCCTTGATGCCGAGCTGGAAGATGTTGGACGAAAACAGCTTCATGACGCCTGCTTCCTCAAAAGTGCGGCGCCGGCAATGAGAAGCAGCGGAATGGCGATGAGAAGCGGCAGGAAAGAGCCGGAGAGCCCGGCGAAATCCAGCCCCTTCGAAAAGGTGCCGCGCGAAATGGTCATGAAATAGGTAGCGGGATAGATGTTGCCGATAAAGGCGCCCGCCCCCTGTAGCGATGAAACGGGATCGATCATGCCCGAATACTGCGTTGCAGGAATAAGCGTCAGCAGGGCCGTGCCGAAGATTGCCGCGATCTGGCTTTTCATGAAGGACGACATGAGTAGGCCGATGGAGGTGGCAATGATGACATAGAGCAGCGCTCCCGTCGCATAGGCGAGATAACTTCCGGTGAAAGGCACCTGGAAGATGAAGATGGCGAAAGCCGTCAGAAGCAGGAAATTAAGCATGCCAAGAGCCACATACGGAAGCTGCTTGCCGATCAGGAATTCCAGCCGCGTGGTCGGCGTCACGTAAAGATTGACGATGGAGCCGAGCTCCTTTTCCCTGACGACGCTGAGTGCCGAAAGCATGGCGGGAATGAGCATCAGCAGCAGCGGAATGACCGCCGGCACCATGGCGACGAGGCTTTTGACGTCAGGATTGTAACGATAGCGCGTTTCGATGCTGAAACTGCTCTGCGTCGCTGCGCTGCCATATATCTCGACGGCCTTGCGCGCCAGCCATGTCTGGTGCATGCCCTGCACGTATCCGCGAACGGTTTCCGCCCGCTGCGGCATGGCGCCGTCGATCCACGCGCCCACCTCCACGGTTTTGCCGCGCAAGACATCCCGGCCGAAACCGGGGGGAATTTCGATGGCGAGGCTGAGTTCCCCGTCACGCATCCGCCGATCCATATCGGCATAATCGCGGATCGGTTCCTTTTCGATGAAATAACGGGAGCCGGCAATATCGAGCACGTAGTCACGGCTGATGGTGGAATCGTCGCGGTCCAGCACCGCGAAGGTCAGGTCCTCGACATCGAGATTGATGCCGTATCCGATGACAAACATCAGGATGACGCTGCCGAGCACCGCCAGCGTTCCGCGAATGGGGTCCCGCTGCAGCTCCAGCGCCTCGCGGCGGGTATAGCTGAACATGCGCCGGAAATCGAAAAACCTCTTGCGCGTGGGTGCGGCATGTTGCGTCACTGGCACCTCAGCTGCCGGTGTGGGCTGTGTCGCGGGCTTTCCCTTCTTCACACCCGAGGCATCCTCGAGATAGGCGACGAAAGCCTCTTCAAGCGTTGCGGCATTGCGGCTCCTGGTAATCGCGTCAGGCGTATCGCTGATCAGCACCTTACCGGCATGCATCAGCGAAATGCGGTCGCAACGCTCCGCCTCGTTCATGAAATGGGTGGAGATGAAGATGGTGACATTGTCGTTGCGCGAGAGATCGGCAAGGATTTGCCAGAACCCGTCGCGCGCCACCGGGTCGACGCCGGAGGTCGGCTCGTCGAGGATGAGAATATCAGGCGAATGGATCATCGCCACCGCAAGCGACAGCCTCTGCCGGATGCCGAGCGGCAGGTCGTCCGGCAGTGTTTCCATGACAGCGCCGAGATCGAAACGCTCGGCCATTTCGGCGATACGCGGCTGAATGGTGTCTTCCGGCAGCTTGAACAGGCGAGCGTGAAGATCGAGGTTCTGCCGCACGGTCAGTTCTGAATAAAGCGAGAAGGCCTGGCTCATGTAACCGACGCGGTGGCGGATTGCCATGTCGCTGGCATCCACCTTGTGCCCGAAGAGCTTGGCTTCGCCTTCGCTAGCCGCCAGAAGCCCGGTCAGCATCTTCATGGTCGTGGATTTTCCGCAGCCATTGGAGCCGAGAAAGCCGAAAATCTCGCCGCGCGGAATCTTGAAGCTGACATTGTCGACGGCGGTAAAATCGCCGAAGCGCATGCTGAGATGCGACGCCTCGATGGCATAATCGGCCTCACCCGCCACCTTGCGCGGCGCGATATGCACCTCGTGGTAACCCTTGCGCTTTTCTTCGGGAAGAAGCGCGATGAAGGCGGCGTCGAGATTGGGTGCGGAGGTGCGCTCGAGAAGTTCGGCGGGTGAGCCGGTGGCGAGTATTTTGCCGCCGTCCATGGCGACCAGCCAGTCGAAACCTGCGGCCTCTTCCATATAGGCCGTGGCAACGATGACGCTCATACCCGGACGCCCGGCCCGGATGGAGCTGATCAGCTCCCAGAATTGCCGGCGTGACAGCGGGTCGACGCCGGTGGTCGGCTCATCGAGAATGAGCAGGTCAGGATCGTGGATCAGCGCGCAGCAGAGCCCGAGCTTCTGCTTCATGCCGCCGGAAAGCTTCATCGCGGGGCGGTCGGCGAAGGGCTCGAGGCCAGTGCTTTTCAGTAGCTCGGCAATGCGCGCCTGCCGCTCCCTACTGCCCTGCCCGAACAGCCTGCCGAAAAAGTCGATATTCTCGAAGACGGACAGGGTGGGATAAAGGTTTTTGCCAAGACCCTGCGGCATGTAGGCAATACGCGGGCAGGTATCCTCGCGGTGACGCGGATCGGACATATCGCCACCCAGAACCTCCACCTTGCCCTTCTGGATGGCGCGCGCGCCAGAGACGAGCGACAACAGGCTCGATTTGCCGACACCGTCCGGCCCGATAAGCCCTATCATCCGCCCGGCGGGGATCTCGACCGATATATCGGCCAGCGCGATGGTGCTTCCGAAGGTCAGCCGCACATCGGTCAGCCGCGCGACCGGTGCATTTCTGTCATTCGTTGCGGAGGGCGTGACCATCGCGGCCCCCCTCACTTGACAAGATTGCGTTCGAGGTTTTCCGGCCAGGCGGCCTGTGGATCAAGCCGGACATAGGCCATGCCGGGCAGCCCGGTTTTGACATATTGGATATATTTCTGCAGCAGTTCCTGCGGGATTTGCGCCCGCACCCGGAAGGTGAGCTTCTGACGTTCCTCTTCAGTTTCAACGGTCTTCGGCGTGAACTGCGCGACATCGGCGACGAAGGAAACTTTCGCCGGAATGGTATATTGCGGGGCCGCGTCCAGTATCAGGCGCACATCCGAGCCCATGGACGTGCGACCGGCCTCGGCTGTCGGCAGGAAGAACGTCATATAGACATCGCCGAGATCGACGAGGTTCAGAACCCGTCCACCGGCGGACAGCACCTCACCGGGCTGGGCGATCCGATATTGCACGCGGCCGTCGCGGGGTGATTTCAGCGTCGCATCGGCGATATCAGTCTCGATGCTTTCAATATCGGCCTGCGCGGCGTCCACCGCCGCCTCGGCATCGACGATCTGCGCCTTGGCCGCGTTGATTGCGGCATCGGAGGCGGCAAGCGAGGCCTGGGCGGAGGCAAGCGTGGCGCGGGCGGACTGCTCGGCGGCTTCACTGTCATCGACGATCTGCTGCGAAACGGCGTTGCCGGTCAGCAGCTGTTTCGAGCGTGCATAGGTCTTGGAGGCGGAATCGAGCTGGGCCTTGCGCTGTTCCACCACCGCCAGCGCCGAGGTCTTTTCCGCCTCCCGCTGGGCGACGAGGCTGTGGGCCGTATCGATTGCTATTTTCGCGCGGCGAAACTGTGCTTCCGCCTGACGCTTCCTCGCCTCCAGTTGCGCCGTATCCATCTGGGCAAGCACCTGCCCGGCCTTCACGAAATCGCCTTCACGCACCATGATGTTCTGAAGGCGACCGGCGGTTTTGGTGGAAATGTCGATCTCGACGGCCTCGATACGGCCGTTACTGGCCACGAAACCGGCGGGAAGTCCCTCACCCTTCAGCTTTGACCAGGAGAAATAGGCGACACCGGCAATAACCAGAATCACCAGACCAACGAGCAAGCCTTTTTTAGACATCCGTCTTCCCCATGAACCCTTCGAATTTCAACCCTAATACGATGAAACCAAAGAAGCCAGCCACCATTGCGTTTAGTATTCGCACCCGACATTTCTCCTGTTTGAGAGGGAGATAGATCGGGTTCAGGTGATGTCTAGACGTCAAGGTGATTTGTAGCCTTGACACAAGTCAAATGCTTTGAGGGTTTCGGACAGACGCCTATACCGGCTGATGATGGCAAGCCCCATGGGTTGCAAAGCCCTATGAAACGGCCTCGTTTGGCAAAGCCGCATCATCCGCACCCCGTCACCCCGGACTTGATCCGGGGTCCAGCGCGATCAAGTCCTTGATCGCGAAAGAGTCTTCTCACGACGCAGACGCGTCGTGGCTGGATGCCGGATCTAGTCCGGCATGACGGAGGAGATGGTCTGCACCTTCGTATTTTGTCGCAGCAACCGCGCCTTACACCGCGCGCGCCCGCTTCACCTCCACCTGCGTCCATTCCGGCAGCCAGTCGCGATGGGCGAGCAGCAGATCGTCCACCAGCGACCAGATCTGGTCGAGATCCAGTTCCGCCGCCGTGTGCGGGTCCATCATCGCCGCATGGAAGATGTGCTCGCGGTTTTCGCTCATCAGCGCCCGCACCGTCAGTTCCTGCACATTGATGTTGGTGCGCATCAGCGCGGCGAGCTGCGGCGGCAATTCGCCGATGAAGGTGGGCTGCACGCCGTTATGATCGACCAGGCAGGGCACTTCCGCCGCGCAATCCAATGGCAGCGAGGTGATGCAGCCATTGTTGCGCTGATTGCCATAGATGACGGAGGGCTCGCCGGTCCAGACCGAGTTGATGATGGAGGAGGCATATTCCTTCGATGGCTTGACCTCGATCGTGTCGGCCGAACGATAGGCAGCCGCTTGGTCCTTCCAGCGCTCGATCTGCTCGATGCAGCGCTTAGGATATTCATCGAGCGGGATGCCGAATTTTTCGATCAAATCCTCGCGCCCTTCCTTGATGAAATAGGGCGTATATTCGGCGAAATGTTCGGAACTTTCTGTGACGAAATAACCAAGCCGCGTCAGCATCTCGTAACGCACCTTGTTGGGGCAACGCGGGTTCCAACCAGGCTTCGGCGCCCGGCCTTCGCGGTAGCCGCGCACGAGGTCCGGATAGAGGTTCTTGTAGCTGCCATCGGGCTGGCGGTGTTCGAATTCGAGAAAAAACGCCATGTGGTTGATGCCGGCCGAACGGTAGCGAATTTCCTCGTAAGGGATATCGAGATCGTGGGCGAGTTCCATGGCCGTGCCTTGCACGGAATGACAAAGGCCGACCTGCCGGATCGTCGGGTATTTTTCCGCAATGGCCCAGGTATTGATCGCCATGGGGTTCACATATTGCAGCATGATGGCGTTGGGGCAGACGGCCAGCATGTCCTCGCAAATCTTCCACAGATGCGGCACGGTGCGTAGGCCGCGCATAATGCCGCCGACGCCGAGCGTATCGGCGATGGTCTGGCGCAGGCCGTATTTGCGTGGCACCTCGAAATCGGTGACCGTGCAGGGTTCGTACCCGCCGATCTGGAAGGCGACGACAACGAAATCAGCACCGGCAAGCGCCTTTTTCTGGTCGGTGTAGGTCTCGGCTTTCGCCTTTGCCCCCAGCGTCGAAATCAGCTTGTTGACGACGACGGCGCTTTCTTCCAGCCTTTCACGATTGATATCCATCAGCGCGATGGTGGCGCCCGAAAGGGCCGGACGCTGGAGCACGTCGCCGATGATGTTCTTCATGAACACCGTGGAGCCTGCACCGATGAATGTGATCTTGGGATCTCTTGCCATGTCTACCTCCGGCATTGTGAATTCAAGCGATTTCAAAGGCGGCCCGTACAAGCCGCTGAGTATACTCGGTTTTAGGGTTGCTCAGCACATCCTCGACAGGGCCTTGCTCAACGATCTGCCCGCGCTGCATGACGATGACGCGGTGGCAGAGCGCGCGGACCACTTTCAGGTCGTGCGAAATGAACAGGTAGCTTAAGCCCCGCTCATCCTGCAGCTTGCGCAGAAGGTCGATAATCTGTGCCTGAACGGAAAGATCGAGCGCCGAGGTCGGCTCATCGAGCAGGATGAATTCCGGCTCCAGCGCCACCGCACGGGCAATGGCGATGCGCTGGCGCTGGCCGCCGGAGAATTCATGCGGGAAACGGGAGAGGATGTTGCCGGGCATGCCGGCCGCCTTAAGGGCATCGCGCACCCGGTCCAGCCTTTCGGCTTTCGTCCGGCCAAGGCCATTGACGACAAGACCTTCCTCGATGATCTGACCGATTGTCATGCGCGGATTGAGCGAGGCGAATGGGTCCTGAAAGACGATCTGCATGCGCGAACGCAAAGGCCGCATTTCGGCGCGGGAGCGGCCATCGACCCTTTCGCCGTCAAAGACCACCTCGCCGCCCGCCGGCTCGTTCAGCCGAAGCAGGGATTGTCCGAAGGTCGTCTTGCCGGAACCGGATTCACCGACGAGGCCCAATGTCTCGTGCCGCCTGAGGGTGAGCCCCAGACCATCGACGGCGATCAGTTCCTTCAGTTCCGGTTTGAACAGCCCGCCGTAACGCATCATGAAAGAGACGCGCACGCCGCTTGCCGTCAGCAGCACGCCGGACTTTTCCGGCAGCGGTTTTGCCGTGCCATGCGGTTCGGAGGCAAGCAGCTTTTTCGTATAGGGGTGTTGCGGCGCTTCGAAGAGCTTTTCCGTTGTGTTGTGCTCGCGCATCTCGCCGTGCTGCATGACATAGACGTAATCGGAAAACTGCTTCACGATCGTCAGGTCATGGGTGATGAGAACCACGGCCATGCCGCGCTTCTTCTGCAGATCGCGTATGAGGTTGAGAATCTGCGCCTGCACCGTCACATCGAGCGCAGTGGTTGGCTCATCGGCAATCAGCACATCCGGATCGTTGGAAAGCGCCATGGCGATCATCACACGCTGCCGCTGGCCGCCGGAAAGCTGGTGCGGATATTGTTTCAGCCGCGCTTCCGGCTCCGGTATCTGCACCTGCCGCAGCAGATCGAGCGCCCTCGCCTCGGCTTCCTTGCGGCTGAGCTTCGAATGGACGCGGATCGCCTCGACGATCTGGCTGCCGATCGTATAGATCGGATTCAATGAACTCATCGGCTCCTGAAAGATCATCGAGATGCGGTTTCCGCGCAGCGCCCGGCGTTTGCTGCTGGAGAATTTCAATATGTCGTCACCGTTGAACCGCACGGTCGCGGATTTCGAAACCGAAGCCCGCTTCGTCAGAAGCCCCATGATCGTGCGGGCCGTGACGGATTTTCCCGAACCGGACTCGCCGACGATGGCAATCGTCTCGCCCCGGTAAAGCTGAAAGGAGATGTCCTTCACCGCCTCCACCGTGCCGTGCTCCACCTTGAAGGTCACGGCAATGTTGCGGGCGTCGATGATGGCGTCGTCGTGACGGTCAACGGCATCGAAGCGGATGGCGGGGGCGTAGGCCTTGTTCTGGGCAGCTTCCATTTCACGCACCTCTCAATAGGGATCGACGGCATCGCGCAGGCCGTCGCCGAGCGCGTTGAAAGCAAAGACGGTGACCAGCACGAAGCCGACCGGGGCAAGGATCCACGGATAGGAGCCGATGACGGAATAGGTCGCCGTATCCTGCAGCATCAGGCCCCAGGAGATGAGCGGTGGTTTGACCGCAAAGCCAAGGAACCCCAGGAAGGATTCGAGCAGAACGACGCTCGGAATATGCAAGGTCACGGCAACGATCACATGGCTCATCACATTCGGCAGGATGTGCTGGAAGATGATGCGCCGGTCGGTCGCGCCAACGGCAATCGCCGCGCGCACATAATCGATACGCGCGAGCGCCAGCGTCTTGCCGCGCACCTCGCGCGACATCTGCGCCCAGCCAAGCGCCGACATAACGCCGACCACAAAGACAAGGAACACGGTCGTCGGTGCGGTGACCGGAATGAGCGAGGTTAGCGCGAGATAAAGCGGCAATTGGGGAAAGGCCAGCACCACTTCCACAAAACGCTGCACCCAGGCATCCAGCGGCCCGCCGAAATATCCTGATATCAGACCGACACTGGTGCCGATGACGGTGACGATGGCGACGACGCTTAAGGCGATGGCAAGCGAGATGCGCGAGCCGTAAATGGCGCGCGACAGCACGTCGCGCCCGAACTTGTCGGTGCCGAGAAAATGGACAGGCTGGCCATCGGTCGAGCCGAAGAAATGCCGACTCATCGGGATAAGGCCCAACAGCCTGTATTCCGCACCTTTGACGAAGAAGCCGAGATAGACGGGATTGTCGTAATCCGGCCCGACGATGGGCTGGAAGGTGACGGGATCGAGTTCTTCCGTCTCGGCGATGGCATAGACGCGCGGTGCAAGGCTTAAATTGCCGTCTTTGTCGAAGAAACTGACCACCTGCGGCGGCGAGAAGCTGGCATTGGTTTCAAGCGGGTTCATCGGCGCGAAGAAATCCGCAAAGACGGCAACCAGGATCAACAGCGCTACCAGCACCAGCCCGATGATGCCGGTAAACGAGCGCCGGAGACGCCGCCAGACCAGTGCGAGATAGGTCTCGTTGCCATGGGTGGAGCGGTCGGGTTTCGCCGCGGTGGCAGTTTCGGTTTTCACGTCGTCAAACGCCATCATCTCAGGCCCTCCCGAATTCGCGGACGCGCGGGTCGAGCATGGCGAGCAGCATGTCGGCGATGATGTTGCCGACGATCAGCGTTGCAGCCAGCACCATCATGAAGGTGGCGGTGACATAAACATCTCCCACCGCCATGGAGCCGACAATGGCCGGGCCGACGGTCGGCAGCGCGAAGATGATCGCGGTCTCGATTTCACCGCTCAACATATAGGGCAGCACCACGCCCTGATACATGACGAGGGGGTGCACGGCATTCGGCACCGCATGGCGCATGATGACGGCGCCTTCTGAAAGCCCCTTGGCGCGGGCCGTCTCGACATATTGCGCATTCAGCGTATCGAGCAGATTGCCGCGCATGACCCGCATATTGTAGGCAAGGCCGCCGAAGACGGCGATGGCGACCACCGGCCAGACATGGCTGACGAGATCGACGAATTTTGCCCACGACCAGGGCGCCCCGCCATATTGCGGCGAAAAGAAACTGCCGATCTCCGACACGTCGAAATGAAACACCATGAGATAAACAAGGATCAGCGCCATCAGGAAACGCGGGATCGTCATGCCGAGGAAGGCGATGGTGGAGAGAAGGTTGTCGACCCAGGAATATTGCCGTGTGGCCGCCCAGATGCCGAAAGCGATGCCGAGAATGGACGCAAAGATGTGGCAGACCAGCGCCAGCGCAATGGTGCGCGGCAGGCGTTCGCCAACCACATCGGCAACCGCCTTGTTGTAATAGAAGCTGTAGCCGAAATCGCCGCGGGTGACGATGCCCCCGATCCAGTTGAAATATTGAATGACGAGCGGCTTATCGAGGCCATGTTCGATACGGTAAGCCTGCGCCTGCGCTTCCGCCTGCTCGAAGGATGCCCCACCCTGGTTCATCAGCTGCGAGCGGATGTAGTCGGCATAATCGCCGGGCGGCGCCTGAATGATGGCGAAGGTCACCACGCTCAGGATCAGCAGCACCGGAATGGCGGATGCAACGCGTATCGTTAGAAATCTCAGCATCGAACGGTCTTCCTCGGTTTGGATGGGCCGTGTGTTGCCGGCCGCGCTTTACGCGCGACCGGTACCGGGTGTGCTCCGGGAGGAGTTCTTCAGGGTCTTGGCATTTTCAGACGAAAAAGCAGTGTCCGCTCTTCCTGGAAATGCTTTAGTTGATCGGCCCGCCCTCTCCCGGCTTGCCGGGAAGCTGCTGCGGGAAAAGTTCGTATTTGCCCTGCTTGTCGGCTGCGACCCAAAGGCGTTCGCGGATGATGGAATCTTCGGCCCAGTTGAACATGAAGATCGGCGTGCCCTGCGGCACATTCGAGAACCGCTTGTTGACGATCAGTGCGCCGGGATATTCGGTGAGGCCAATCGTATAGAGGTTCTGCGTATAGACCTTCTGATATTGCTTCATCAGTTCCGCCCGCTCGGCATTGTCTTGCGACGAGATGAATTTGCGAACGATGTCGGCCATCTCCTTCTCGAACGGCATCAGATCGAGTTCCTTGCCTTCGGGCGAGCGATGGTTCCAGCTGGTGCGCGGGCCGACAGGGGCAAGCTGCTCGGTATTTTGCACCACGGATGAAAGCTCGGTGGAGTTGCGCCGCACCAGCCAGTCGAACTGTCCGCCATAATGGGCGGCGTCGCGCTGGTTGGAATCGAGACTGTTGATAACGACGCGCAGGCCGAGTTTCGCCATCTGGCCAACAAGACCTTCCGCGAGGCTCTTGTCCGTCGCGTAACCGTTATTGACGAGAAGGGTTATTTCGACGTTGCGACCGCCCAGCGTTTCCTTCGGGAAATTCAGGAAACCATCGCCATCCGTGTCCTTCAGGCCGATCGAGGCGAGTGCGGCCTTGGCTCCCTCAAGGTCGAAGGGGTAATAGACCGTGGAGGCGCGATCATAGAAACTGGTGCCAGACGAAATTCCGCCCGGATAAATCGCCGTGAACGGACCCTTCACCAGCGAGTCGCCGACGGCCTTGCGGTCGATGGCCGATGTAACGGCCTGCCGGAACACCTCGTTGCGGTTCAGCTCGCGAATGGCCTGCCCGCGCTCGTCCGGATTGCCCCAGCCATTGGCGGAGAAGTTCATCTGCAGATTATAGCCTATGAGGCGCGGCCCGAAGGCAAGGCGGGCCGGGGCATTGGGCTCGGCGGCGCGTTTCAGTGAAGCGACGAAATTTTCCGGCTGTTCCAGGTTTGAGAAATCGCCAGATCCCGCCACGGCCTGCACATCACGGTCTGCCCAGGTGGAGAGCTTGTAGTGAACTTCGTTGAGATAGGGCAGCTGCTGGCCCTTCTCATCGACCTTCCAGTAATAGGGGTTGCGACGCAGAACGATGAGATCGTCCGGCCGGTATGACACCGGCACCCATGCGCCCATGACCGGCATGTTCATATATTCCGGCGGGAACGCGTTCTTGAACTGGTTATAGGTGTTCTTGGAGTATTTGGGATGCTGGGGCTTCAAGAGATGCGACGGCCCGGGGCAGAAGCTCGGATAGGCCATGGTGTAGAGATATTGTTTGGGAAACGCCGCCTTGAACGTCCATTCGACGGTGTAATCATCGACCTTCTTCAGCGTCGTTCCCTCGCCGAAAGCCTCCGGTGATGCACCGCCGCCAAGCGGTGAGACATTGGGATCGATGACGGCGTCTTCCCAGTAAAACATCACGTCATCGGCGTTGAAGGGCTCGCCGTCGGACCACTTGGCACCCTTGACGAGATGCATCGTCAGCTTGTGGCCGTCTTCGGACCATTCCCAGCTTTTCGCCAGATTGGGCAGCGGTTCGGTATCCTTGGCATCCACCTGGAAGAGCGGCGCGGTGCGCGTCAGGCATTCGGAAAGGGCGATATCGATGCCGCCCCAGCCCTGGCTCTGGCCGGCAATGTAGTTCCAGCCCTCGGGCCTGCCGCCCACCACATGGCGCATCGTGTCGCCGTAAACACCCATGCCGTCGGGCATATTGCCGGTCTTGTAGACCAGAGGCTCTTCCGGCAGGCGCTCTTTCAAGGGCGGCAGCTTGCCGGTCTTTTCGAATTTCTCTGTGATCCAGTCAGGTTCGCTGTAGTCCGGCAGCGCCTTGAATTCGAGGATCGAGTCGCGCGCCACATAATTGATCTTGCCTTCGGCCGGAAATTGCGGCGGCTCGGGCGGCGTGGTGGTCTCGAAGGCATTCGCATTGAGTGCGATCATCGAAACACCGAGACCCAGTGCCGAGATGATACCGATCCTGTGTTGAAGTAACATCGTTTTTCCTCCCAAATGGCAGCTCTTCGAGCGCCCACCCTCTGTGATCGTTAAGACCGGACGGCGAACTCCCTTTCGCCACCGGCCTGTTTTCATGCTTTTTCCTCAGACAGCCTTCTTGAGTGCCGATTTTTCGGCCCGCAATTCTTCGATGGAACGCACATTGCGGCGGGCGGCCCCCGCCCAGTCACGCGTCTTGACGGTTGATTTCGCAAGCCGCTCCTTTGCTGCCGGAACGGCATCGGCATATTGCGGCAGCCAGCGCGCCTGCGCGACAACCATCTCATCCACCATCTGCCAGACCTCCTCTGGCGTGGAGACGGCGCCGACCAACGGATCATGCAGCACGGCGAGCTTCAAAAGATCGATATCGCCGCTGACCGCCGCATGCACCGACATGCGCTGGACGTTGATGGAGGCGATGCAGGTAGCCGCACAGGCTTCCGGCAAGGTGATGCCCGAGACCATGTTGATGCCGAAACGGTCGACGAAACCGGGTGACTCGATGATGGCATCCGCCGGCAGATTGCTGATGACGCCATTGTTCTTGACGTTGAAATGGCCGCGATAGACACGCCCCGTCTCCAGCGCCTCGAGAATATGGCTCGCATGTTCGTTGGAGCGCTTGGCCGGATCGATCGGCTTGGCGGCAGACGCCAGAAACTGCGGAAACTCGGTTTCGAACCAGTTGCGCGTTTCCGTGGAGTGGCGAAGATACCCGCCGGTTTCGCCATGAATCCAGTCGGACATGTCGATCCAGCGACTGATCTCCTCCGGTCGCTTACGATACCACGGCAGATATTCGGAGAGGTGACCGTTGCTTTCGGTCGAATAGACGCCGAAACGCTTCAGCACGTCGATGCGCAGCTTCTCCTGCTGCGAGAAGACCGGATGCGCCTCGAAGGCAGCGATCAGCTCTTCCTTGCCAATCTTGCGACCGTTGAGCTTCAGATCGATGAACCATGTCTGGTGGTTGATGCCGGAGCAGATATAATCGAGTTCTCCAGGCGATTTCGCGCCGAGGATTTCGGCAATCTGTTCCGCGCCGTGCTGCACGCCGTGGCAGAGACCGACCGTGTCCACCTTGCCATATTCGATGGCCGCCCAAGTGTTCATGGCCATGGGGTTGGCATAGTTCAGGAATTTCGCACCCGGTGCTGCGACTTCGCGGATATCCTTGCAGAAATCCAGAATGACCGGAATGTTGCGCTGACCATAAAGAATGCCGCCAGCGCAGATCGTATCGCCCACGCACTGGTCGACGCCGTATTTCAGCGGAATGCGGATATCGTCGGCATAGGCTTCCAGACCGCCGACCCGCACGCAGCTGATGATATATTTCGCGCCCTCCAGCGCCCGGCGGCGGTCGGTATCGGCCGTCACCTTGACGGGGAAACCATTAGCCTCAACGATCTTGTCGAGGATCGCCCTGATCATATCCAGATTGTGCTGGCTGATATCCGTGAGCGCGACTTCAATATCGCGAAACTCCGGCACACACAGGAGATCGGTGAACAGTTTTTTCGTGAAACCGACGCTGCCTGCGCCAATAATAGCGATTTTGAAACTCATAACGCCACCTCTGTTGCAAATCGAACGGGTGAAACGGGCCGAAGGATCGTAAAATGGCATTGCAGAAAAATACCGTTAAGAATCCCGGAAAACCGGCCTTCATCCCAATTTTTCAGCAACAATATCCTGCTGGCTGTCTCCTCGGATCGGGATTATGCGTATAATATCGGTGAGGGCCAGAGAAGGATTATGCTTTCATGGGTAATTTTGTGCTGCAAGATTTGATCGCCCAGGGACCCTGTATGCGAACAGTTTCGCTGCCGCGCGGCCGCCAGACGCTGCACACCATGCCGACCAGCAGCGGTTATGAAATCCGCCGCAGCGGCAATTACGACTGGGACGGGCGCAAGCGCGGCCAGACGCCGTTCACCGTGATGCAATATTGTATCGGCGGACAGGGCAACCTGCGTTACGAAAACCGCCATTACGTCGTTAGGCCGGGCGAAATCCTGCTGCTGCTCATTCCTCACAATCACCGCTACTGGCTTGAGGAGGGCAAGCAATGGGAATTCTTCTGGATTTCCATGAATGGCGAGGAAGCATTGCGCATTCACCGCAATATCCTTTCCGTTACCGGCCCGATCCTCAAGCTTCAGCCCGAAACCGTGGATCATCTCGCCGAATGCTGTTCCCGCCTCGTCAATGGCGCGGAAACGCCAGGCGCTGCCTCCGCCGTTGCCTATGAGGCGGCAATGACGCTTTATGACGATGTCTTCGGTTCCCATCCATCTTTCGGGGGCGAATATCGCACCATGCAGCAGGTGCTGAGCTACATCGACATCCATCTCGGCGAACGGCTTTCGGTCAGCGACCTTGCGGCGGTGGCAGGCCTCAGCCGCGCACATTTTTCCCGCATCTTCGCGGCAAGCGAAGGCCTGTCGCCGGCGGAATTCGTGCTGCAGCGACGCCTGCGCCGAGCGGCCAAGCTTCTGACCTCGGCTGCCGACCTTCCCATCAAGGAAGTGTCGGTGCTGTGCGGGTTCGAGGACCCGAACTATTTCTCCAAGGTCTTTCGCAGGCTCTACGGCACCAACCCCAGCGAATTCCGCACCACCGGCATGTATGCGAGCGTGCGGCAGGGCTGAACGCAACGCGACTTCGTTTTGACATGTTTCAGGCGATTAAGGATGGGCGTTACGCCCCTTTTTGGAGACCCGCCGAGGTGAAGAGCATAATCCGGACGATCCTCGTCTTTCCGCTTCGGGCGATCATCGTTTTCGCCCTGATCCTCGACGGTATTGTTCGCCCGCTCTATCGGCCGGTCATCCGGGCCATATCAAACCTGACATTCATTCAGCGACTGGAAAATCGCATCGCTGAACTGCCACGTCTTGCCATTCTTATCTGCCTTGCCGTTCCCTTTGCAATCGCCGAGCCGATGAAGATCGTCGGTCTCCTCCTTATCGCCCATGGCGCTTTCAAGTCCGGGGTGGTTCTGACGATCGTTGCCCATCTCTCGACCTTTCTGATTGTCGAGCGCATCTACCATGCAGGTAAGGAAAAGCTGCTCACCTATGGCTGGCTCGCCTGGATTATGCGCTACGTGCGCTTTGCCCGCGCCTTTTATGATCGCATCAAGGCTTCGGCTCTGAGCTGGATCCGGCTCAGGGTTCAAACACCGTGAGGACTTGCGAACTTCCTTGCGATTAACGGCAGGAGGCTGTGGCAGCCCGTTAACGCATCATCACTCTCCCCGCGGAAAACGCTGGTTTTCCTCCAGCACGTTGAGGTCCATGTGGTTGCGCATGTAGCGTTCCGAGGCTTTCTGCAGGGGCTGGTAATCCCATGGATAATAAGCCCCGTTGCGCAACGCCTTGTAGACCACCCAGCGCCGCGCCTGACTTTCGCGAACGGCAGCGTCGAAGACCGGCAATTGCCAGCGCCGACCAATCTCGGCGGAAAGCGATGAAAGCACATCGGTGAAAGCCGGATCGCCGGCAAGGTTCGTGCGCTCTTCCGGATCAGCCTCAAGATCGTAAAGCAGCGGCGGATCGGCTTCGCAAACCGACAGCTTGTAGCGCCCATCGCGAAGGGCAACGAGCGGTGCTATCGAGCCTTCGGCGGCATATTCCATCGGCACCGGGCCACGCCCGCCGGTTCCCTTGGCAAGCGCCGCCAGATCCTCGCCATCCGTCCAGCGTTTGAGCGAAGTGATATCGAGACCCGCCAGCCCGCACAGCGTCGGCGTGACATCGAGTGTCGAGACCGGCGTGTCGATCAAAGCCGGCTGCCAGCCGGGTGCGGCCAACATCAGCGGTACACGAGCGGAGCCTTCGAAGAAACACATCTTGAACCACAGGCCACGCTCGCCCAGCATATCGCCGTGGTCCGACAGGAAGAGAATGATGGTGTTTTCCTCCATCCGTGTCGCTTTCAACACGTCGAGTATCTCGCCGATCTTTTCGTCGATATAGGAAATATTGGCGAAATAACCGCGCCGTGCCCGGCGTATCTGCTCGCCTGTGATCTCGAATGCCCCATGATCGCAGGCTTCCAGCAGCCGCTTCGAATGCGGGTCCTGCTCCTCGAAGGCAATCGCCTGCGACTGCGGATCGAGCGCCGGGCAGTCCTCGTATAGATCCCAGAACTTGCGCCGCGCCACATAGGGATCGTGCGGATGGGTGAAGCTGACAGTCAGGCACCACGGCCGCTCATCGAGGCGGCGCGACAGGTCGTAAAGCTTGCGGGTGGCGTTGTAGGCCACCTCGTCATCATATTCCATCTGGTTGGTGATTTCCGCGACACCAGCGCCGGTCACCGAACCGAGATTGTGATACCACCAGTCGATCCGCTCGCCCGGCTTGGTATAATCAGGCGTCCAGCCGAAATCAGCCGGATAGATATCCGTCGTCAGGCGCTCCTCGAAGCCATGCAGCTGGTCCGGGCCGACGAAATGCATCTTTCCCGAAAGACCGGTGTAGTAACCCGCCGCCCGCAGGTGATGCGCATAGGTCGGAATATCGGAAGCGAATTCGGCGGCATTGTCATAGACCCGTGTCCGGCTTGGCAACTGCCCGGACATGAAGGAGGCGCGCGCCGGCGCGCAGAGCGGACTTGCCGTATAGGTATTGGCGAAGCGCACAGAGCGCTTCGCCAATGTTTTGAGATGTGGTGCGTGGAGAAAATCGGCCGGGCCATCGGGAAAAAACGTCCCGTTGAATTGGTCGGCCATCAGGATCAGAATATTGGGACGCGGCATTTCCACTTTCCGATTTTAGAGGCCAAGCTTGCCTTTGACGGCGTCCGCACCCGGCTTGCCATCCAGCGTGGTGACACCCTGCAGCCAGCCATCCAGCGATTTGGGATTGGCCTTCAGCCAGGCCGTCGCCGCGGCCTTGGAATCTTCGCCGCCGAGGATGGAACCCATCAGGCTGTTTTCCATGCCAATATCGAATTTGAGGTTCTTGAACAGCGTCGCCGCATTCGGGCATTGCTGCGGCCAGCCGGTGCGGGCGAGCGTGTAGACTTCCGCGCCGCCGAAATTCGGGCCGAAATAGGCGTCCCCGCCGGAGAGATAGGCGATATCGATCTTCTCATTCATCGGATGCGGCGCCCAGGCAAGGAAGACCACGGCCTTCTTGTCCCTGCCTGCCCGTTCCACCTGCGCCAGCATGGCTTGCTCGCCGGATTCGACGAGTTGCCAGCCTTTCAGGCCGAAATCATTGGCGTCGATGATCTTCTGGATATTCTGGTTGGCCGGCGCGCCCGGCTCGATGCCGTAAATCTTGCTTTCGAACTCATCGGCGTGTTTGGCGAGATCGGCGAAATCCTTCACGCCCTTTTCCGCCATATAGGCCGGCACCGCCAGCGTGAACTTGGCGCCTTCGAGGTTCTTCGTCATCACCTCTGCCGCCTTGGCGGCATCAAGATCATCCACGAAGGATTTCTGCGCCGGCATCCAGTTGCCGAGAAAAACGTCGATTTCACCGTTCTTCATCGCCTGATAGCCGATCGGCACTGACAGCGTCTTGACGTCGGCTTCATAACCCAAGGCATCCAGCAGCACGGACGCGACACCATTGGTGGCGGTGATGTCGGTCCAGCCGGGATCGCTGAGGCGGATGGTCTTGCAGGCCGCGTCATCGGCCGCCTGAAGTGGGGTGGAGAAGGCTGCCACCGACAGAATGAGACCGGCGGCGATGCGATGCAGATGAGAAATGGTTTTCATTGCGGCTCCCCTTTTATCAATCCAGTTTATTGAACACCACGTTGCTTTTGCCTGTGAAGCGGGTATTTTTCGATGGTTGATATAAGGAATTTTAATGTCAGACCGGCCGCTCGATCTGGGATGGATGCGCATTTTCACCGAGGTTGCCCGCCGCGGCAGCCTGACGGCGGCGGCGGCATCCCTGCGGCTGACGCAACCGGCCGTAAGCTATCAGATTCGCCGCCTGGAGGAGGAACTGGGCGTAGCGCTCGTGCAGCGCAGACATCGCGGCATCGAACTAACGGCCGAGGGACAAAAACTATTCGAGATTGTTTCACGCAATGTCGACGCCATCGACCATCTCGCACAGCAGCTTCGCCGGACGGAGGAACGGCAGACCATCCGCCTGCACACGGACTATGCCTTTTCTTCCTTATGGCTCATCCCGCGCATGCATGGCTTTCGAACGCTCAATCCGGATATCAATATCCAGATCGTCGCCACGCAGGATCCGCTGGGCCAGGGCAAGCACGATAGCGACGTGATGATCATTTTCGGCACGCGGCAGGAGGCCGGCGACGGCGCGGTGCTGCTGCTTTCAGAAAAGGTCACGCCGGTCTGCTCGCCTGCCCTGCTGACCGAGACACCGGCACCCGCAACCGTTGCGGATTTTTCGCGGCGGAAGCTCATTCACCTCGAAAACACCTCGCAAGCGCACTGGTTCGACTGGCCTTCCTACTTCAAGCATTTCGGCGTGCAGAGACCGGCCGACCACGATGGCGGCGACATCAGCTTCAACAATTACACCATGGTGGTGCAGGCAACCATTGGCGAGCAGGGTTTCGCGCTCGGCTGGGCCGGACTGGTCGATCCGTTGCTTCAGGCCGGCGTGCTGGTGACGGCAGGCCCAAGCCTCGATGCACCGGGGCGCGGCTACTGGCTGATGCGACCGAAAAGCAGCGACACCGCGGTGAGAAAACTCACCGGCTGGCTGATCGACGAGCGGCGGTAACGCCGCCCGCCGGCTTGTACCGTTTCCTGTTCAGATCGGATAATGCAGCGGTCCGTCCTGCAATGTGACCCAGCGTAGCTCTGTGAATTCCGCAATGCCCGCCGTGCCGCCAAAGCGGCCGTAGCCGGAGGCCTTAACCCCGCCGAAGGGCATCTGCGCTTCATCGTGAACGGTTGGACCGTTGATGTGGCATATGCCGCTTTCTATACGGGCGGCAATGGACAGCGCCCGTGCCTGATCCCTACCGAAAATCGCAGCGGAGAGGCCGAACTCGGTTTCATTGGCAATGCTTACCGCCTCATCGATGCTGCCGGCCCTGATGATGGAAACGACCGGACCGAAACTTTCCTCCGAATATAGCCGCATGGCGGGGGTGACGCCATCGACGGCAATCGCATCGAGCATCGTGCCGTTGCCGCCGCCACCGGCGACCTGCCGTGCACCCTTGGAGACGGCGTCATCCACCAGCGCCCGAATGCGCGAGGTTGCTTCGGCGCTGACCAGCGAGCCGAGCGGTGTTTTGCCCTCACGCGGATCGCCAGCCGTGAGGCTCGAGGCTTTTTTCGCGAAGGCCTCCACAAATGTATCGGCGACGCTGTCGAGCACGATGATGCGTTCCGTCGACATGCAGATCTGGCCCTGGTTCATGTATGCGCCGAAAGCGGCGGCCGCGACAGCCGCGTCGATATCGGCATCGTCAAGCACAATGAACGGCGCCTTGCCGCCAAGCTCCAGCAGAGCGGGTTTCAGGTAACGGCCGGCCGTTTCGGCAATCACCCGGCCGACACGGGTCGAGCCGGTGAAATTCACGCGTCTGACGGCGGGGTGTGCGATCAGCGTATCGACGATCTTTGCGGCATCTTCCGGCGCGTTGGAGACGGCGTTGAGCACACCCTTGGGCAGACCGGCGGAAGCGACCGCCTCAATGATCAGCGCATGGGTGCGTGGGCAGAGTTCCGAGGTCTTCATCACCACCGTATTGCCGCAGGCAAGCGGAGTGGCGATGGAGCGCACGCCGAGAATAACCGGCGCGTTCCACGGCGCGATGGACAGCACAACGCCCGCCGGCTGGCGCAGCGCCATCGCCATGGTTCCCGGACGGTTGGACGGAATGATCTCGCCCTTGATCTGGGTGGTGAGGCTTGCGGCCTCCACCAGCATATCGCTTGCCAGTTTGACGTTGAAACCGGCCCAGGCGTCGGTTGCGCCGATTTCTTCCTTCATCGCCTGGGTAATATCGGGCCCTGCAGCCAGAAGCGCCTGCGCAGCGGCCAGAAGCAGGCGACGGCGTTCACCGGGCGGCGTTGCCGACCAGACCGGGAAAGCGGCCGCCGCGGCATCGGCCGCGCGGGTAGCGTCCTCCACTGTTGCCGCCGCAGCACTCGTCGCCACGTCGCCGGTAATGGGGTTGCTGCGTTCGAAGCGCTTGCCGCTTGTGGCCGGGCAATGGTCGCCACCGATGAAAAGATTGACAGTCTGCATGATCTTCCTCCTGAATTCAGACAATGGCGGCGGTGGTGCCGCCAAGAAACGCCCGTTGCACGGCGGGATCGGCGGACAGGGCTTCAGCCGTGCCTGCCCCGACAATCCGCCCTGCTTCCAGCAAATAACCGCGATCGGCAAGCGCGAGGCTTTCGCGCACATTCTGCTCTACGAGCAGAATGGAAAGGCCGCTTTTCTTGATCTCCGCCAAAGCGGCAAAAAGTTCCTGTGTAACGATGGGCGCAAGGCCAAGGCTCGGTTCATCCAGCAGCAGATAATCTGGTGCCGACATCAACGCGCGGCCGATGGCGACCATCTGCTGCTCGCCGCCGGACATGGTGCCGGCAAGCTGCTGCCGCCGCTCCGCAAGCCGCGGAAACAGCGAAAAAATATGCTCTCTTGTCGTCTTTTCCGCTGAACGAGCATGGCGGGGATTGGCTCCGAGACGGAGATTGTCTTCCACCGTCAACGCCGCGAAAATTCCGCGCCCCTCCGGCACCAGCGCCACACCCCGCTCCACGATCTGATGGGCGGGAACCTCGGCAAGCGACTCGCCATTGACGCGCACGTCGCCGGCGGCTGCCGCAACCATGCCGCCGACCGCCTTCAGCAGTGACGACTTGCCGGCTCCATTGGCACCGAGCAGCACCACCGTTTCGCCCTTGGCGACATTGAGCGATATGCCGTCAACCGCGAGATGTTTGCCGTAGCGGATTGTCAGTGCGTCTATTTCAAGCATGTGCCGCTCCCAGATAGGCGGAAATGACGTGCGGATCGTCAAGCACCCTCGCCGTCGGCCCGTCGGCAATCTTGCGACCGGCCGCCATGACCACCGAGCGCGAGCAAAGGGCGCGCACGGCGGCCATGATATGTTCCACCAGCAAGATCGTCGTACCCTCCGATGCCAGCCGCCGGATCAGCGCTATTCCCTCCTGAAGTTCGGTGGGATTGAGGCCCGCGAGCCATTCATCCAGCAACAGAAGCTTCGGTTCACCCGCCAGCGCACGCGCCAGTTCAAGGCGTTTCTGGTCAATATAGGTGAGATCGCCAGCCGGCATCGTCTCCCGCCCGGCAAGACCAATCCTTTCAAGGCAGGCGCGCGCAACCTTCTCCGCCTCGGAACGCGAAAGCCGTTGCGGGCCGAACATGGCCGATACGGCAACGTTTTCGAGTAGGGAAAGCGAAGGCAAAAGCCGCACGAGCTGGAAGGTGCGCGCCACGCCGGCGCGCGCAATCACATCCGGCCGTCTGCCCGCAATCTCCTGCCCTTTGAGCCGGATCGACCCTTCGGTCGGCTTCAGCGCCCCGGAGATGAGATTCATCAGCGTCGTCTTGCCGGAACCGTTCGGCCCAAGCAGCCCGACGACTTCGCCGGCCTCGATGGTAAGACCAAGGCCATCCACCGCCTTCAGCCCGCCGAAGGTCTTGCGGATATCGGTGATTTCGAGAACGGCGCTCATGCAGCTTTCTCCTTTTTGCGCAACTTCTCGAGCGCCGCGAGCACGCCATCCGGCAGCACGAACACGATGAGGATGAAGAGAGCGCCGAGAATGATGGAAAAATGATTGGGGAAGTTGGCACCCAGCCACTCGAACAGCAGGAAAAGCGGCACCGCACCGAGGATCGGTCCCCAGCGTCGTGTGGCACCGCCAAGCAGTGCCATGATGACGGTGAGGAACGAGACCTGCGGATTGAAGACGATGGCCGGCTCGATATAGACCCAGCGCGGGGCCTGAATGGCACCGACAAGCGTGATGATCGTGGCCGACAGCACGAAAAGCGTCAGCTTGGTGCGTGCGAGATTAATGCCGGCATGGGCGGCCACAACCTCGTCGTCGCCGATTGCCTTCAGCGCCAGTCCGAGCTTGCTGCGGTCGATGAGCGTCGACAGCAGGAGGGTAATGACAGCCAACGCCAGCAATTGCCAGAGCACATGCTGCGGCTCCAGCGGCAGGAAGATATAGCGGCCGAGCGTGCCGGTCACATTCACCTCGTACCAGGTGATGAGCTGGCGGATGAGTTCGGCAAGACCGAAGGAAAAGATCACGAAATAAATGCCGGCGACGCGCAGTGTGGACAGCCCGACGACGAGCGCCAGCGACGCGCCGACAAGGGCCGCGCTCAGGAGGACGAGCGGCCATGGTAAAACTTCGCTCAGCACCGCAACCGTATAGGCCCCGACACCGAAGAAAGCGACGGTGGCGAGCGAAATATACCGCGTCGGACCGGAGAACATCGCCCAGGCGGAGGCAAGCGTCGCATAACCGAGAAGGCCGATGATAACACCGACGCCATAGGCATCGAAAAAGAAGGGGGAAAGCGCCAGCAGCGCGGTTGCGGCAAGGCCGATGAGAAGCGGGATCATTTGCCCCTCCTTGCGAAAATGCCTTCCGGACGCCAGAGCAGCACCACAAGGAAAAGCAGATAGGTGGCGGCAAGCGTGAGGCCGGGATCGACATAAACAAGCACGAAGGTCTCCACGAGGCCGAGCATCAGGCCGGCAACCAGCGCGCCGAGCAGATTGCCAACACCGCCCATGATGACGACGACAAGCGCCTTCATGGTGAAGACAACACCATAGGAGGCGGAAAAAGTCTGATACATAGAGATCATCATCCCGCCTGCCACGGCGAGTGCGCCGCCAAGCGCAAAACCGATCGAGGCCACGCGGTTCACATCGATGCCGACCAGCGGAGCCGACCTCGGCGCCAGCGCAACCGCCCGCAGGTTGAGGCCCCAGCGGCTGTGGGTGAGCGCCAGATAAAGCCCGCCACCGATTGCGACCGACAGGCCGAAGGACAAGAGCCGGTTCAGCGCCACTGTCGTGCCGAAGACGTCGACGCCATCGGAGAGGTAGGAATAGGAATGGTAGTTGCCGCCGAACGCCACGAGCATGATGCCCTGGATAACGAAGAGCAGCCCGAAGGTCGCCAGAATGGAATCGACTTCCAGACGGCCGGACGCGCCCGAACGGCGCACCAGCGGCCGCATCATGACCCGGTAGATGACGAAAGACAGGGCGTAACCGAGCGGAACGATGATGAAAAGCGACCAGAGCGGCGACAGGCCATAGGCGGAAAACAGCACGAAGGTGATGAAAGCAGCCGCAATCAGCACTTCGCCATAGGCAAGGTTCATGATGCGGGCGATGCCATATTGCAGCGAAAGTCCAAGCGCGATCAGCGCATAGGTCCCTCCCAGAATCAAACCGAAGATGAGGGTGGATAAAAACAAGGGAATGTCTCCAGTATGGAACATGGCCGAAGCCTTCCGGCCGGGGTTTACGGCCCCGGCCGGCAAAGGCTCACCATTGCGGCTTCGGAATGACCGGCTTCGCTGCGCCCGGGCGGTCTGCGGGCGCAATCGCCACGAAACGGTCACCCTGCCATTGTCCCGCCCACCAGAGCTGGCGAAGCTGGTTGTCTTCAAGCTTGACCGGGCCGATGACGGTCTCGAAACTTCCCGTCGAAAGCTCATTTGCCACCGCCGCCTTATCAAGGCCGACACGTTGAACGGACTGGGCCAGCATTTCGAGGCTCGCATAGGTGATGGCGCTTGCCCAGCTGTCCGGCTTGGCGCCGATGAAGGCTTCGTGGCGCTTGAAATAATCCTCGATCTTGTCGCTGCTGCCATCGACGCCGCCGATGCTGATCACGCCTTCCTGCTTGCCATCGGAGACCTTCGGGAAGATCGGAAAAGCACCGCCGACACCGACATAAAGAACCTTCGGGTTGAATCGCGCGGTCTGCGCCTGTTTCGTCACCGCGAAACTGTCGGGCGGATAGGAAAAGGCAATGAAGCTGTCCGCGCCGCTCGCCGCCGCCTCGTTCACAAGTGCTGCGAAATCCGAGGTGCCGACCGGATAGGTCTTGTCGTAAGCAAGCGTGAAACCCGCTTCCTTCAGCGCCGGCCGCGCGGCCTTGATGAGATCGATGCCGAAACCGTCAGCCACGGAAATCACCGCGACCTTGTCGTTGATCTGGCCGGCATCGCGTGCGGCTTTCAAAACATCGGCCAGTGCATTGGCATAGTCATGGCCGCCGCCGAGCATCCAGAAGCTCTTTTTCCAGCGTGCCGCGAAATCGGGTGCCTTGTCGGTGACGCCCGTCACCGCAAGCTGCGGATAACCGAAACGGTCGTAGAGCGGAGCGACGGCCAGATTGAAGCCCGTTCCCCAGGGCGGCAGAATGAAATCGACCTTGTCTTGGCTGGCCAGACGCTCGGTGAACCGCACCGCATCCTCGGCCGAGGAGCGGTCGTCATATTCCACCACTTCCACCGGCAGGCGCTTGCCATCCGGCAGGGTGAGGCCGCCGGCATCGTTGACCTCCTTCACCCATAATTTGTAGTTGGGAATGGTGGTGATGCCGGCGCCCGTGGCGTTGGCGCCGCTTTTTGAGACGGCGTAACCGATCTTCACCGAGGTGCGGTCCTGCGCATTGGCGTGACCGAAAAATACCGCCGACAGGGCAGCACTGGAGAGCAGGCAGAACAGCGTTCTGCGCTTCAGATTATTCATGATGTTCCTCCCAAAGCGCGTTGTCGGGGTTGCCGTTCTCCTCAAGGCTTTCCCCTGCGCTGATCGAAGTTTAGCAATGACAGCCGCATATAAAATGCACTAATGTAGCGCATTATTGTACTTTTGGAGGTCTAATGCCGCTGCACAGCCAGATCGCCGGCAATCGCGTGGAGATCACGGCGCGCACCCTCGCCTCGACGCTGCGCATATCCGAGTTCCGGCTGGAATCGGATAGCGCCCATCTCCTTCTCCTGTCCGCCGGGGAAGCGGAAATCATACAGGGTGAAAAGACGCTGCCTGTCCCGGCACCAGGGCTGATCTGGCTGCCCATCGGTCCTAACGGCCGCCTACGGCTGAATGCCGGAAGCCGTGGATCGCTGCTTAAGACGACGGAAATCGGGCTTGCCCATGCGATGCCCACCGGCACGAGCGCAAGCGCTGTTCGCAATATATTGCAACGTGTTCTGACGCAGACGCCGGCGGAGAGGGACCGGCAGGAACTGGCGGGTTATCTCGAGACCATCGCCAGCGAAAATGTCCGCGCGACAACCGGTTCAGACACGATCATCACCAGCCTCCTCTCCGTCACCCTCATTCGCATATGCCAGCACGCCATCGCCGATATTGCCGCAGCCGTCTCCACGCCTGGCAGCCTCACCGAGCGTTTTGTGCTGCTGGTCAGCCAGCACAAACGTGATCAATGGGGCGTGGAAGACTATGCAAGGCAACTCGGCGTCAATCGCGAACGGCTGGGATTTGCGGTGCGCAAGGCGACGGGGCTTTCGCCGCAGGCCTATATTCACCGGGAACTGCACTCCGAAGCGCGCGACCTTCTTGTGAACTCATCGCTGCAAGTCGCTGAAATCGCATTCCGATTGGGCTTTCAGGACCCCGGCTACTTCAATCGCTTCTTCACCCGCAACGAGGGCACATCTCCCGGCCGTTTCAGGAGAACGGCAACGCGAATGCAGAAGGTTCCGCCGCCATCTTATGCGGCCTGGCCGTGACCTGACAGGCGGCTGAGAATTAGGCCGCTTCCAGTTCTTTGATATTGGCAAGGTCTGCTTCCAGCCTCGCAGCCGCCGCCTTAATGTCAAAGGCGTTCTGCAAGTTCAGCCAATATTCCGGTGTGGTCTTGAAAAATTTTGCAAGGCGCAAGGCGGTGTCGGCGGTGATACCAAGTTTCTCTCCCGCAATCCGTTCTATGCGGGTGCGCGGAATATTGAGGTGCCTTGCAAGAGCGTAAGCCGACATCCCCAGCGGCTCAAGATAGAGTTCCCGCAGGATTTCGCCCGGATGGATCGGAGGCGATTTGCTGATTGTCATGCTCGCTGGCCCTCCTTGGCCGATTTTTCATGAGCCTCTCGATGAGAATTCCAGACTAGTGATAGTCGGTTATTTCCACGCTTTCCGGTCCTGCTTCCGTCCAGACGAAGCAGATGCGCCACTGCTTGTTGATCCGGATCGAATATTGGCCCTCACGATCGCCGGACAGCTTTTCCAAACGATTGCCGGGCGGTGAGCGAAGGTCTTCTACCGTGGTCGCCGCATCCAGGATCGTGAGCAGCTGCTGGGCGCGGCGTACCAGATCGGCGGGAAAGCCCTTCTTCACAGATCCGTCGTCAATCGATGCGGTCAGCTTGTTTTTGAAGGAACGGATCATTGCTGGCCTCGTGATGTTGGTATCATAAACAGATACGCACAGAAGTCAACAGGGTCGTATCTTAAAGAGATACGCCTATTGCCACCCCCGCCACCGTTCGATGCCGCCCTATCGGCAGCATCATCGGCTTGCCCGAGGTCGGATCTTCGATGACCCGGCTTTCGATGCCGAAGACGTGACGGACATTCTCTTCCGTCAGCACCTCTTCCGGCGTGCCGAACACATGCAGCTTCCCGTCCTTCATGGCGACGAGATGATCGGCATAACGGGCTGCGAGATTGAGGTCGTGCAGCACCATGATGATGGTGGTCTCGCGGGCGTGGTTGAGGTCGGTCAGAAGATCCAGCACCTCGACCTGATGGCTGATATCTAGGAAGGTGGTCGGTTCATCCAGCAGCAATATGTCTGTCTGCTGGGCGAGCGCCATGGCGATCCAGACGCGTTGCCGCTGGCCGCCGGAAAGCTCGTCCACCGGCCGCTCGGCCAGTTCCACCGTATCGGTGGCGACAAGGGCTGCGGCGACCGCCTCGTCGTCCTGCCGCGACCAGCGGGCGAACAGGCCGTGATGCGGGTGCCGGCCACGGCTGACGAGATCGGCAACCACGATACCCTCCGGCGCTATCGGCGATTGCGGCAAAAGGCCCATGCGCCGCGCGAGGTCGCGTGAGGGAAGACGATGGATCGATTTTCCATCGAGCAGAACCTGACCGGCGCGCGGCGCAATGAGCCGCGACATGCTGCGCAGCAGGGTGGACTTGCCGCAGGCATTGGCGCCGACGATGACGGTGATCTTCCCGCGCGGAACGGTGAGATCCAGCCCGTCGATGATGAGGTTTTCGCCGTAGCCGGCCGACAGGCCGTTCACGGAAAGGGAGTGGCCGGTCATAACGAGCCTCCGCTGCGGTTGACCCGCACGATCAGGTAAATCAGATAGGGCGCACCGAGCGCGCCGGTAACGACGCCGACCGGATAACGGCCCGGCAACAGAAACTGGCCGCAATAATCGCCCACCAGCACCAGCGCCGCCCCAATCAGCGCCGCAGGAAGGAGCAGCGAGCCGTTGCTGCCGACAATGCGCGCCGCAATCGGCCCGGAGAGGAAAGCGACAAACGCGATGGGACCCGAGACCGCCGTTGCAAAGGCGATCATGCCGACTGCGGCGATGATGACGATGATACGGGTTCGTCCCACCCGCACGCCGAGCGCTGCAGCGGCGTCGTCACCCAATCTCAACGCTTCCAGGTCACGCGCCCGGCTGAGGAGCAGGCCGCCGAACAGGATGAGCGCGATGAGGAGCGGCAGCAGTTGCGTGATTTTCGCGCCATTGACGCTTCCGGTCAGCCAGCGCATTGCCTCCTGCAATGTCCATGCCGGCGCAACGGAGAGTATATAGGCGATGAAGCTTTCCAGCATGGCTGAAACGCCGATGCCGACGAGGATCAGCCGCGTTCCGGCCACGCCGTTGCGGAAGGACAGGAGATAGACGAGAAGCGCGACGCCGAGACCGGCGGTGACGGCGAAGACCGAGATTAGCGGCCCGCTCATCTGCAAAACGACGATGGCGAAAACGGCTGCCGCACTTGCGCCGGAACTGATGCCGATAATATCGGGGCTGGCGAGCGGATTGCGCAGCATGATCTGGAAGGCGACGCCGCCGAGCCCGAAGCTCAGGCCAGCGAGGACCGCAAGCAGCGCGCGCGGCAGGCGCAACTGCCCGACGGTGAAGGTGACGCCGGCAATGTCCTCCCCCAACAGAACGCGAATGACATCGCCGGGCGGCGTGAAGGATTGTCCGAGCATCAGCGTAATTGCGAAAGCGGCAATCAGGATCACCGACAGGGCGGCGATGACAAGGCGACGTCGGCGCTGACGTGTATGGCGGTTGAAGACGAGATTTTCGATGACGGGAGCGGATATGGTCACAATTCACGCACCCGCTGGCGTCTGACAATCCAGATGAAGAAAGGCGCGCCGACAAGGGCGGTGACAATGCCGACATCGAGTTCCGACGGCCGCGCCACGATGCGCCCGACAATATCGCCGGCAAGCAGCAGGCACGCCCCGCCAAGTGCCGAGAACGGCAAAAGCCAGCGATTGTCCACCCCGACGAGCAGGCGGCAGAGATGCGGCACCACCAGCCCGACAAAACCGATCGGCCCGCAAATGGCGGTAGCCGCACCGCAAAGCAGAATGGCGCCGAAGGAGGCCACGGCTCTCGCCACCGCAACATTCTCGCCAAGCCCGGCGGCGAGTTCATCTCCGAGCGCCAGAGAATTCAGCTTGCGCGCCGAAAGCAGGCTGATGATGAAGCCGGCGGCCAGAAAGGGCAGCACGGTCTCGATGCGCTCGAAAGTCGCCCCACCGACGCCGCCGATCTGCCAGGAACGGATGCCGCCGGCAATATCGCTACGCGGCAGCACGACGGCAATGACGAGCGAGGAAAAGGCGACGGAGGTGGCGGCGCCCGCAAGTGCGAGTTTCAGCGGTGTCGCCCCGCCTCGCCCGAGCGAACCGACGACATAAACGAAAACCGCAGATCCCCCCGCCCCGGCAATCGCAACCATGATGAAGGCCTGCGCCGTGGCGATGCCAAACCATGCGATGCCGATGACGACGGCGAGCGACGCCCCCATGTTGACACCGAGAATGCCTGGATCGGCAAGCGGATTGCGGGTAACGCCTTGCATGATGGCCCCGGCCAGCCCGAGTGCAGCCCCGGAAAGGAGCGCGAGCAGCGTGCGCGGCAGGCGCACCGCGACGGCCGCCTCGGCAACCGTCTCGACGCGGCCACTGAGCCCACCAACAATATCCGCAAAAGAGACCTCACGCGTGCCGATGGCGACCGAGAGCGCACATAGCAGTGCGAGAAGCGCCAGCACCGCACCGAGCCAGGCCGTTCGCACGCGGTTGGAGCGGCCGGCGAGCAGCGCGGCCGTCGCTTTGCCAGGGCCGGACAATGTCACTGCGATTTCCCGGAGGATTTGTCGGCAGCCTTTGCCAGAAGATCGGCATAGTCCTTCAACACCCACGAAATCGACAGCGGCGTGGGGTTGGAGGCGGTGCCAAGCGGATCGCGGCCCAGCATGACGATCGCATCATTGGCAACGGCCGGCATGCGCGCGAGAAGCGGATCGGCCCGCATAGCATTCAGCAGCGGCTCACTGCCATAGGTCACGACGATATCGACATCGTCAAAGGCATCCACACGCTCCGCGCTGACGCCGGCTGCGAATTGCCCCGGCTTCGTCGCCTCCAAGACGCTTTTCGGCGAGGCAAGCCCAAGATCGGCGAAAAACTTCACCCTGGTATCATTGGCCGTATAGAAATTGACGACGCTGAGATTGGTGGCGTCGAGATGGGTGACGAACATGGCCGACTTGCCCTTCAGCTGCGGATGGCCGGCAACGACCTCAGCAATCTCACCCTCGATGCGTTTGATGAGCGCCTCACCTTCCGCAACCATGCCAAGCCCGGCGCTGTTCAGCCGGATCATCTCGCGCCAGTCCGTTGCCCAGGGAGAAACGGGATAGGCGACGACTGGGGCGATCTGGCTCAGCGTATCGTAGTCGGACCGGCTGAGGCCTGAATAGGCGGCAAGGATAACATCCGGCTGCGTCGCCGCAACGGCCTCGAAATCTATACCGTCACCCTCGTCGAACAGAACAGGCTTTGCCGCGTCGAGTTCGGTAAGCCGCTTCGCCACCCATGGCAGCAGGCCATCGCCGTCATCATCGCCGAAATTGGCCGCCGCAAAGCCGACAGGCACGATGCCGAGGGCCAGCGGCACCTCATGGTTGGCCCAGGCGACAGTCGCGACCCGCTGCGGTTTCTTCGCAATCGTGGTCGTGCCGAACGCATGTTTGATGACGATGGGATAGCGGGTTGTCTCCTCCGCCGAGGCCATATTCGGCGCGATCATCGACAGGAAAAGCACAAATACCGGCACGAGGCAGCGGAACGGGCAAAGCATTGGCGAGCTCTCAAAAGTTCAAAAGTGGACTTGAACTCTCAGCTTCAATTGCCCCCGTCAAGCCCGGGCAGGAAATGGCGTCGCAACAGCGGTGAAATTTCCGGGGTTTTGTACAAAACCGCAAAAAGTTACAATACCGGACAAACTTTCTCAAGTTATTGGGCCCTTCGAGAGTGGGCCGTGCAAGCGGCGATCGGGGCATCAAGGTCTGGAACATACCAATGAATATCGAAACCGAAGGCAGACACCGCAAAACCACGCGACGTCGTTATCAGGATGCGGCGCTGCTTGCCTGCACGGCGCTTGTCGCTACCCTGCCCGGCTCCCTGCTGGCGCAGGAAGCTGCCAATACGGGCGGCAGCACGGTTCTGGAGCGCATCACCATCGAAAGCGGCGACAATGACCAGAAGTCCATTGTCGCCACCCGCACCACGAGCGGCAGCAAGATGGCGACCGATATTCTCGACACACCGGCCTCCGTTTCCGTCATCACCGCCAAGGAAATGCAGCAGCGCGGCGTGCAGAGCGTGGAAGAGGCGCTGCAATATACCGCCGGTGTGACAACGGATTTTTACGGCTCCGACGACCGTTTCGACTATTTCAAGATTCGCGGTTTCGACGCCTATACCTATCGCGACGGGTTGACGCTTGGCCGTCCCTTCGGCGCGCTGCGCGAAGAAACCTATGCCTATGAGCGCGTGGAAGTGCTGAAGGGCGGAAATTCCACCACCTTTGGCGTCTCGGATCCCGGCGGCTCGGTGAATTATTCCACTAAGGTGCCGAAACGCACCCGTTTCGGTGAAGCCTATGTCACCGGCGGCTCCTATGGCCGCGCCGAAACCGGCTTCGACTTTGGCGACAATATCACCAGCGACGACACGCTGTCCTATCGCCTGACCGGCAAGCTCAGAAATGCCGATGCGGAATATGACTATTCCCGCGACGACGAGAAATTCTTCATGGGCGGCTTAACCTGGCGCCCCACGGACGTCACCAGCCTTACCGTGGTTTACGATCATCTGAACAAGGATGGCGTTCCGGGCGGGGGCGGTCATCCCGTCGGCTCGCATTTCGACCGGAGCCGCTTCTTCGGCGAACCGGACTACAATTATCGCGGCACGAACCGCAATTCGCTGAGCGTGATGTTCGACCACGATTTCGGCTCCGGCCTGACGCTGAGTTCCAATGCGCGCTACAGCAAGGCGAATACGGACTTCGGTTACGCCTATATCTCGTCGACACCGACCAACGGTTCGACCATCGCCAACCGGTCCTATTTCGGAAACGACACCGAGACCGAAAACTTCCTGATCGACACACGCCTGCAATATGACACGCGGTTTGAGAATGTCGAAAGCCGCAGCCTCGTCGGCGTCTTCTACAATGACTACACCTCAGGCAGCAAAAGCTACTTCGGTGCTGCGCCGAGCATCAACTGGATGAACCCGGTCTATACCGGTGCACCCGCGTCCGTGCCGCTCTATGCCGACTCCCTGACGGATCAGAAGACCAAGGCGATCTATCTCCAGCAGGACTTCACCTTCTTCGACAGGCTGATCGTCAGCGCCGGCCTGCGCAACGACTGGATCGACACCGAGCAGACCAATCGGCTGAATGGCACGACGGCCAGCGGCGACATCAGCGAACTGACCAAGCGCATCGGCGTGTCCTACAAGGTCACCAACGAAATCGCACCTTATATCAGCTATGCCGAATCGGTAGTGCCCGCATCCGGCCTGACGGTAGAGCCCGAACGCGGCGAGCAGATCGAACTCGGGGTGAAATACCGGCCCGACGCTTTCCCGGCCCTGTTAACCGCATCGATCTACGATCTGAAGAAGAACAACATTACCGTTACCAGCCCGATCACCAGCCTGCCGACCACCATCGGCGAGGTACGCGTGCGCGGTCTCGATCTCGAAGCCAAGGCGGAAGTGACCGACAATCTCAGCCTGACGGCGGCCTATTCCTATCTCGACGCGGAAATCACCGAAAACGGCACCGGCGGCAATGTCGGCAACCGGCCGCAATTCGTGCCAGAGCATCAGGCTTCATTGTGGGTCAATTATACGCTTGCGGGCAACGACAATTTCGGCGACATGACCTTCGGTCTCGGCGGCCGCTACACCGGCGCTTATTATTTCGACAATGCCAACAAGGTCGAAACAGGAAGCAGCGTGACCGTGGATGCCGCGTTCAGCTACAAGATTCAGGAAACCGCCTCGCTGGACGTCAATGTTTCCAACATCTTCAACGAAAAACACGTCTCTTATGGCGGGTTCGGCGCTGACTTTTATAATCCCGGCCGGGCGTTTTCCGTGACCTTGCGAAAAACGTGGTGAAAATCTATATTAGCAATATTTTTCAGAATATTGCATATATTTCCTCACACATCACGTCATCCTCGGGCTTGTCCCGAGGATCTAACCAGCCCGCATCAAGACACCGATCTCGCCCCGTCAAAGCAGCTTGTGCAGACGTCGCCAGGCGGCGGGCGTGTTGCCCACGGACTGGCGGAAAGCCTTGGTCAGATGGGCCTGATCGGAAAAGCCGAGCTGGGCGGCGATATCGGCCACCGTCAGATCGCCTTCCAGCAGAAGTTTCTGGGCGGCATTGATGCGCCGCTCCAATTGCCATTGCAGCGGCGTCTTGCCGGTGGTCTGGCGAAATACGGTGGCGAACCAGCTTTCCGAAAGCCCGACGATATCGGCCATCTCGGCAACCGTCATACGGTCGTCGCCACTTTTTTCGACCTGGGCAAGAAGCTTGTTCAACTGCGCCTGCGTCAGCCTGCCATTGGCCTGCTCCGGCGCTGGGCCGGGAATATCCAGCAGGCCGGCAACGATGCTGCCGACAAGACTTTCCGCATAGACCGCATGTTTCGAGGGTTCGCAGAGCTCATCGACAAGCAGGCCGGCAAGGGTTTCCACCGAACCGATGTCCTGTATCTCGACCGGGCGACGCAGCGCCGACATCGCCGCGGAACTGCCGACCGACGGTGACAGGAAGCGCAACAACCGGTCCTTATGAATATGCAGGTTGAGATGCGAGAACCGATGGGTAGCGCTGCTGCTCGTCCACATCGGCACGCCGGCGGGCACATAAACCGCCCGTGTCATCGGCCGCGAATGGTTGGTAAATTCGCCATTGCGGTTGGACATGCTGATGCGCGAGGAGACATCGTTGAAAAAGATCATGATACGCGGATCGGCGGCCAGATAATAACCCTTGGCTCCCATCTGGCTTTCCGCTTCCCAGAAAGCACTGACTAGTCCGTCGAACTGGCGCCATTTCACCGGCGCGGTGACGCTGATGCCTTCCGTGTGCCAGGTCATGGAATGCCAGAAACTCAATGCGGGTACCGTCCGGTTGTCGGGTCTGGGGTAAGCGTATGAAAGGGCGCGCGCACCACGCCAGTCATCGCGCTCCGCCCCATTAACATGACTTATCAATTCATGTTAATAGCAAAGATCGTTATAAAGTGAAACATTCGCTGCGGCGACCGCGCTGGAACCTCTGCTCATGACGGCCGTTGAACTCCTGACAGAAGTGCAACAAGGGAGATTACCATGGACAGCAAGAAGGAACCGGGCGACTTCGCAGACAAGAAGCGTGAAGAGAACGGCCGTGGCGTGATCGTGGCTGGGCCGGACGCGCATGAAAACGAGAAGGACGGCAAAGCCCCGTCGCCAGACGCCGGAAAAACCCCGACCGGCAAACCGGTTCCGTCCTCGGACCGGCGATAGGAAAACCGTCCGCGCAAACAAGATAATGCGGGCCTATAAGGCGTCCCGCAATCTTTCACCGTCGCGGCAAACGTTGCGCCTTGGCGGTCGATAGAACGAAAAACACCTCCCCGATTTCTCGGGGAGGTGTTTATTCTCAAACAGCCGGATTTTTCTTAGAGAAGGTCAAAACGGTCGGCGTTCATCACCTTCGTCCAGGCGGCGACGAAGTCACGCACGAATTTCTCCCTGCTGTCATCCTGCGCATAAACTTCCGCATAGGCGCGCAGGATGGAGTTCGAACCAATGACGAGGTCAACGCGGGTCGCCGTATACTTGGCTGCCCCGGTCTTGCGGTCACGAATCTCATAGAGATTGTTGCCGGTCGGAACCCAGGAATAGGCCATATCCGTCAGCGTCGTGAAGAAGTCCGTCGTCAGCGCGCCGGGCTTGTCGGTGAACACGCCATGGGCCGTACCGGCGTAATTGGCGCCGATGACGCGCAGGCCGCCGATGAGCACGGTCAGTTCCGGCGCGGTCAGGCCCAGAAGCTGCGCGCGATCGAGCAGCAGTTCTTCAGGGCTGACCACATAGTCCTTTTTGACCCAGTTGCGGAAACCATCCGCCAGGGGCTCAAGCGGGGCAAAGCTGTCGGCATCCGTCTGCTCGGCGGAAGCATCGCCACGGCCGGCCGCGAAAGGCACGGCAATGTCGAAGCCAGCCGCTTTCGCCGCCTGTTCCACACCGTAATTACCGGCCAGAACGATCACATCCGCGATGCTCGCGCCGGTTTCACGGGCAATCGGCTCCAGAACCGAGAGCACATGGGAAAGACGGGCGGGCTCGTTGCCTTCCCAGTCCTTTTGCGGTGCAAGGCGGATGCGTGCGCCATTGGCGCCGCCGCGTTTGTCCGAACCGCGGAAGGTGCGGGCGCTATCCCAGGCGGTCGAAACCAGATCGGCAACCGAAAGGCCCGACGCCGCGATCTTCGCCTTGACGGCGGAGACATCGTAGCTGGTGGAGCCTGCGGGGATGGGGTCCTGCCAGATCAGGTCTTCCGCCGGAACGTCCGGACCGAAATAACGGGACTTCGGACCCATGTCGCGATGCGTCAGCTTGAACCATGCACGGGCGAAAACCTTAGAGAAATGGTCCTGATCGTCCTTGAATTTCAGCGAAATCTCGCGGTAGATCGGATCGACCTTCAGGGCCATGTCGGCATCGGTCATCATGGGAATGGTGCGGATCGTGGCGTCCTCGACGTCCACGGGTTTGTCTTCCTCGGCGATGGTAATCGGCGCCCATTGCGATGCACCGGCGGGGCTGTGGGTCAACGTCCACTCATGCTTGAACAGCATGTCGAAGAAGCCGTTGTCCCACTTGGTCGGATGGCTGGTCCAGGCGCCTTCAATGCCCGACACCACCGTGTCGCGACCGATGCCGCGACCCTTGGTGTTCATCCAGCCAAGACCCTGATATTCCGGGCCGGCGGCTTCCGGATCGGGGCTGAGGTTGGCGGCGCTGCCATTGCCATGCGACTTGCCGATGGTGTGACCGCCGGCGGTCAGAGCCACGGTTTCCTCGTCGTCCATGCCCATGCGGGCGAATGTCTCACGCATCTGTGCGGCGGTCGCCAGCGGATCGGACTTGCCGTTGACGCCTTCCGGGTTGACGTAGATGAGGCCCATCTGCACGGCGGCAAGCGGGTTTTCCAGCGTCGCGGGCTTGGTCACATCACCGTAACGGCCGTCGCTCGGCGCCAGCCATTCCTTTTCGTCACCCCAATAGGTGTCCTTTTCCGGAGCCCAGATATCCTCACGACCGAAAGCGAAACCGAAGGTCTTCAGACCGGCGACGTCATAGGCGATGGTGCCGGCGAGTGCGATAAGATCCGCCCAGGAAATCTTGTTGCCGTATTTCTTCTTGATCGGCCACAGCAGGCGGCGGCCCTTGTCGGTGTTGACGTTATCCGGCCAGGAATTGAGCGGGGCAAAACGCTGGTTGCCGGTGTTGGCGCCGCCGCGACCGTCAGTCACGCGGTAGGAGCCCGCCGCATGCCAGGTAACACGCGCCATCATGCCGACATAGCTGCCCCAGTCGGCCGGCCACCAGTCCTGGCTGTCGGTCATCAGGGCGCGCAGATCGGCCTTCAGCGCCTCGACGTCGAGCGTCTTCAGGGCTTCGCGATAGTTGAAGGAGGTGCCGAGCGGATTGGTCTTGGTATCGTGCTGATGCAGGATGTCGAGGTTCAGCGCGTTCGGCCACCATTCGGTCACCGATTTACCCGAGGCCGTGTTGCCTCCGTGCATGACAGGACACTTGCCAGCCGGTTTTGAAGTTGCGTCCATTTCGCCCTCCGATGGGTTTGACAATTAAACCAATAATCAATTCGACATGTGCAGCGTGGAAGCCAGAGCCAGCAGTTGGTCATGGGAAACCGTGCAGCGACGCTGGTAACCTCTCACAGCTACAGCCTCTTTCTGTCATGAAGATGACTAACAGCCGGGTTCCATAATTTCCAATTGTATATTCTAAAGGCTGCGATATGCTGAGCTTATGATTGCGCTCTCCATGAAACATCTCCGTTATTTCGATGCGCTGGCCAAGATCGGCCATTTCGGCCGGGCGGCGGAGGCTTGCGCGATTTCCCAACCGGCGCTGTCGCTGCAGATCCGGGAGCTGGAAGAACTGATCGGCGCGCCGCTCGTCGAACGGAGCAGCCGCCAAATCCGGCTGACGGCGCTTGGTGAGGAATTCGCCGAACGAACCCGCTCGATCTTGCGTTCGGTGGATGAGTTGCAGGATCTGGCGCGGGCGCGGCATGGGCCGCTCAGCGGGCGCCTGCGCATCGGCGTCATTCCCACCGTCGCACCCTACCTTTTACCACAGATTATCAAGACACTCACGCGACATTATCCCGGACTGGAGGCTCGCCCGCGCGAGGCGGTGACGCAGAAACTCATCGACGACCTTCTGGAAGCCCGGCTGGACATGGCGATCGTCGCCCTGCCCGTCTCGGAGCCGGCGCTGGAGGAAGTTCCACTGTTTTCGGAGGAATTCATCCTTGTGCGGCCGATGGAGGATGCGGGCATGCCGGTGCCGAGCGCCGACAAGCTGGGCGAAATGCGCCTGCTGCTTTTAGAAGAAGGCCATTGTTTCCGCAACCAGGCCCTTTCCTTCTGCAGCACGACCAATGCGCCGCCGCGCGTGCTGATGGAAGGCTCCTCGCTCTCCACCCTTGTGCAGATGGTCGGCGCCGGCATCGGCGTCACGCTCATTCCGCAGATGGCGGTCGACATGGAGACACGGCAATCCACGGTCTCTGTGTTCCGACTGGCGGAGCCTCGTCCTTCCCGCACCATCGGCATCGTGTGGCGCAAGAGCAATCCGCTCTCGGCGCAGTTCGCCCATATTGCGGAGATCGTCCGCGAATGCGGCCTCCAGAAGCTGGCGGCCGCCGCCTGAAGAAATCCACCTCCCTTGTAGCGGGGCCTAGAGCTTTACGCCGCTCTGACGCTTCTTTTTGCCCTTCGGGCGAAAATCGACCAACAGCGATTTCAGCTCGATATCGCGAACGCGCCTTGCCGCCTCGTCCGGACGCACCCATTCCAGCAGGCGTTCACCGCGTTCCTTGAAACTGGTTTCCGCCTCCGTCACTTCTATCTGGAACACATCGACCATGCAGGGAACGACATCGCCATTGTCGAGCATCTTGAGATAGGTATAGCGGCCGACGGCATTCTTTTTCACCCGGCCGCGCACGCCCGCCTCCTCCCACGCCTCGATTGCCGCCGCCTCGTGCGGCTTCTTGCGTTTCATCGGCCAGCCGCGTGGAATGATCCAGCGCCCGCTGGTACGGGACGTGACAAGGAGGATTTCGACCTCCTCGCCATTGCCGGCATAACGGAAGCAGAGCGCGGCATATTGCTGCCGGAAAGCGCCAGTGAAGAGCTTTTCCGGAACCGCAGCAAGCTGCTGTAGCAATGTCAGTGCACGAGCCGGGCGGGTTTTCCGGCTTTTCTTGGTGGGTTTCATATCCGTTGATAGTGCTGATTTTCCGGGTTGCATCAATGCCCCGCGTACATTTATGACAGTTTTATGACAATCACCCCCCACAACTAATATAGCGCCATTGAGGGCCAATTCGCATGATGAGTATTTTTCGCAAGCTGATGCCGCGCGAGGACCGTTTCTTCGAGATGTTCAGCAAACATTCCGAAACCGTTATCAAAGCGGCCGAGGCCCTTGACCAACTTTTGAGCGGCGTCGACGTCGAGAAAAACTGCGACCTCATCGTCGCGCTGGAACACCAGGCGGATGACATCACCCGCGATGTGCTGCTTGCGGTCAGACGCAGCTTCATCACGCCATTCGATCGTGGCGACATCAAGGATCTCATTCAGTCGATGGATGACGCCATCGACATGATGCACAAGACCGTCAAGACCATCCGTCTTTTCGAGCAAACGGAATTCGATCCGCTGATGAAGGAAATGGGTCATGAGATCGTGCGCGCAGCCGGCCTCATCGCAGAAGCCATTCCGCTTCTCAACAAAGTCGGCACGAATGCGCATCGTCTGTCATCCATCGCCGAAGAGGTGACCCGCGTTGAAGGTCGCTCCGACGAACTTCACGATCTGGGTCTCAAGGACCTCTTCCGCCGCCACGGCGCAAGCGGCAATGCCATGGCCTATATGATCGGCAGCGAGATCTACGGCGAACTCGAAAAGGTCGTCGACCGCTTCGAGGATGTGGCCAACGAAATCAGCGGCATCGTGATCGAGAACGTCTGATGGATGTCGCACTTGCCTTGCCGCTGCTTGTCGGCCTCATCGCCATTGCGCTGTTTTTCGATTTCCTGAACGGCCTGCACGACGCCGCCAATTCCATCGCCACCATCGTTTCCACCCGCGTACTGCGCCCGCAATATGCGGTCGCCTGGGCGGCCTTCTTCAACTTTATCGCCTTCCTGTTTTTTGGCCTGCATGTGGCCGAAACGCTCGGCACCGGCATCATCGATCCGGCCATCGTGTCGCCGCAGGTGATCTTCGCGGCGCTGATCGGCGCCATCGTCTGGAACATCGTCACCTGGATTTTCGGCATTCCCTCCAGCTCGTCGCATGCGCTGATCGGCGGGCTCGTCGGTGCGGGATTTGCCAAGGTGGGTTTCAATTCCATCGTCTGGTCGGGCCTGCTGAAGACCGTGGGGGCCATTTTCATGTCGCCGGCCATCGGATTCTTCCTCGCCTTGCTTCTGGTGCTGACTGTCTCCTGGCTGTTCGTGCGGCAGACGCCCTTTGCCGTGGATCGCACCTTCCGCGTCATGCAGTTCATCTCCGCCTCGCTTTATTCGCTGGGACACGGCGGCAACGACGCGCAGAAGACCATGGGCATCATTGCCGTGCTGCTCTTCAGCCAGGGACATCTCGGCGAAAGCTTCTACGTGCCCTTCTGGGTGGTGATTTCCTGCCAGTCGGCCATGGCGCTTGGCACGCTGTTCGGCGGCTGGCGCATCGTTCATACGATGGGATCGAAAATCACCCGGCTGAACCCAATGCAGGGTTTCTGCGCCGAAACCGGCGGCGCGCTGACGCTGTTCGGTGCGACATGGCTCGGCATTCCGGTCTCCACCACCCACACGATCACCGGCGCCATCGTCGGCGTCGGCGCGGCCCGCCGTGTCTCGGCGGTGCGCTGGGGCCTTGCCGGCAATATTGTCATCGCGTGGATCGTGACCATGCCGGCGGCTGCGCTGATCTCCGCTGCGGTTTACGGGCTGACCTCGCTGTTCTGATAGCTGCATTACTGCCGCTACGGGCCGCTTCTCCCGGAACAAACGCCGCCCTTGGCTGTTGTTCCGGGAGATCAACGTGGATCGCGGACATGGCACGGCAGGTTTTTTGGAAGGGTTATTTGAAGCTGTCGCTGGTGACGGCCTCCGTCTCGCTGACACCCGCGACGACGGAAGGCAACAAATACAGTTTCCACATACTCAACCGCAAAACCGGCAACCGGGTCGAAAGCCGGTATGTCGACAGCGTCACCCATAGGCCGGTCGCGGCGAAAAACCAGGTGAAGGGTTTTCCACGCTCCGAGGACGATTACGTTCTGCTGGAGGATGACGAGATTGATGCGGTAGCGCTGGAAAGCACCCGCACCATCGATATCAAGACTTTCGTGCCGAAAGGATCGATTGACTGGATCTGGTACGACCGTCCACATTTCCTGCGCCCGGAAGACAAGATCGGCACCGAAGCCTTCAGCGTCATCCGCGAAGCCATGAAGGTGAACGATGTTTTCGGCATTGCGCGTCTGGTGATCTATCGCCGCGAAAGGGCTGTGCTCCTCGAACCTTCAGGCAAGGGCATCATTCTCTGGACGCTGCATTACGGTGAGGAAATGCGCGAAAGCATCGACTCCTTGGAGCCGAGGATGAAAATCGACCGGCCGCTGCTGGAGGCCATGGAAAAACGCATCGGCAAACAGGTGACGGGTTGGAAGCCGGCTTTGGTGCAGGACCCCATTCAGAAAAAGATCAAGTCCCTGCTGAAGTCCAAGGGCGAGGAGGCCTCCTCCTCGAAGAAGAAAACCGGCCCGAAGGCACGCAGCGGCGGCAATGTCATCAACATCATGGATGCCCTTAAGAAAAGCCTTGCTTCCGAAAAAAGACGCTGAGGTTCGATGCCTTCAGCGGGTCTTTTTCGGAAGCGGCTCGGCAGCAGTAAAAAAGCCGTCCCAAGGGTCTCTTTTCAGCGCGGAAAGGCGCGCGGCGATATTGCTGACGGTGAAATGGGCCGGGCCGATCTCGGCCGTCAGCTCCGACCATTCGAGCGGCACTGAAATGGCCGCCCCTGGCCGGGCGCGCGTCGAATAGGCGGCGACCGCCGTATTGCCCCGGCCATTGCGCAGATAATCAATGAAGATACGGCCCTGCCGTTTCGCCTTGGTGGCGACGGAGAGATATTTCTCCGGTTCGGCCTTCGACATATCCGTTGCCATGGCTTTCGCGAAGGCCTTGACCGGCGCCCAGCCCGCCTGCGGCTTCAACGGTGCGACGACATGCAACCCCTTGCCGCCGGACGTCTTGACGAAAGCGGCAAGACCCGCCTCTTCGAAACGCCGCTTCAGTTCCTGCGCCGCCTCGATCACCGCCTCCCAGGCCACATCCTCGCCAGGGTCGATATCCATGGTGATCATATCAGGCTTTTCCCAGTTGGCGGTGGTTGCCCCCCAAGGGTGGATTTCAAGCGCGGCGGACTGCACAAGCGCCATCAGGCCATTGAAATCGGTGATGCGGATCAGCGGTTCGCCGCCCCGGTCCTTCGGATCCTTGATTTGCTCGATTGCCTTGTTGATGCCGCGCCAGGCGTGTTTCTGGAAAAAACGCTGGCCCTCTATGCCCTCCGGGCAACGCAGCAGCGCGAGCGGCCGGTTGACCACGAAGGGCGCCATGTGCCGCCAGACCTGCGCATAATAGTCGGCCAGTCCCTCCTTCGTCACGCCATCGTCCGGCCAGTAGAGCCGGTCGGGGTGAGTGAACTTGATCTTCGACTGCGGCGCCTTGCTATTCGACACGACCTTCTCCTCGCGTTCGATCTCCCCAGCCGGCTTGTCTTCCCGTAGACCCCGGAAGGAGGCGTGACGAAGATTGCCATCTCCCGACCATGCGCGGAACTCCACTTCCGCCACCAGTTCCGGCTCCACGAAATGGAGATTGCGGCGGGCAAGCGCGGTGAGCTTGTCACCGAAGGGGCTGCCCTTGCGTTCCAGCGGCTTCAGCCGGCCAAGCAGCATTTCCGCCACGTCGCCCGTATAACCCGTCCCGACACGGCCGACATGGCGCAGCTTGCCTTTTTCATAAACGCCGAGTGCAAGCGAACCAATGGCTTGGTCCGATGTCGAGGAGACGGTATAACCGCCGATGACGAATTCCTGTCGCATCGAACATTTGGATTTTACCCATTCGCCCATGCGGCCGGAAACATATTTGCTGTTCCTGACCTTGGAAATGACGCCTTCGAGGCTCAGCCGGCAGGCATGGTCTAGGACAAGCGCGCCACTTTCTTCGAAATGCTGACTGTAGCGGAGATGGGGATCGCCTGCCGGCAACAGCTTTTCCAGCAGTGCCTTTCGCTCGCTCAATGCCGCAGCGCGCAGATCGCTGCCATCGAGATAAAGAAGGTCGAAGGCATAGAATACGAAGCGGTCACTGCGCCCTTCGCTCAGATCCTTCTGCAAGGCGGAGAAATCCGATGCGCCGTTATCGCCTTCAACGACGATTTCGCCATCGATCAACGCCGTTTCTGTCGGTAGCGCCGTCAGCGCGGATGCTACGGCATCACCGAATTTTTCCGTCCAGTCGAGCCCGCTGCGGGTCAGCAGCTGAAGCTTGCCTTGATCGATACGCGCCTGCAACCGGTAACCGTCGAACTTGATTTCATGCAGCCAGCGATCTCCACTCGGCGGTTTAGGCTTCAGGGTGGCGAGCGCCGGCGGAACGAAAGATGGCATAGTCAGTTTGCGTGCACCTTTGGGCAGCACATGCGCCTGTTTCTTGCCCGACGTCGAAGCGAGGGCCTTTTTCGATACCGGCTTGGAATTCCACGTATCCTTCGGTTTGGCTGCGACTTCCTCGACGCTGCGCCCGGTTTTTACGGATTCCGGCCGTTCTTCGAGAATATCCGCGCCACCCTTATGCCTCGCCTCCTCGTCATCGCCCTTGATCAGCAGCCAGTTCTCCCGGTTTTCTCCGGGCTTTCCATGCATGCGCACCAGATGCCAGCGGCCTCTCAGCTTTTCGCCGTCCAATTCGAACTCCAGATGGCCTTTGCGATAACCCTTGCGCGCATCACCGATCGGCTGCCAGGTACCGCGATCCCAGACGATCACCGTGCCGCCGCCATATTGTCCTTTCGGGATGACGCCCTCGAAATCGCCATAGCTGAGCGGATGGTCTTCCACATGCACGGCAAGGCGCTTGTCCTCGGGATTAAGGCTAGGGCCGCGCGTCACCGCCCAGCTTTTCAGCACGCCGTCCATTTCTAGCCGAAAATCATAGTGCAGTCGGCGGGCATCGTGCTTCTGGATAACGAAGCTCGACCCTTGCTTTTCGGCCTTCGTGCCTTTGGGCTCCGGTGTCTTGTCGAAACTGCGCTTGGCGTTGTAGGTCTGCAATCCCATAGATCAGCTCGCTTTCCGCGGCGCCTTGCGGCCTTTTGCCGTCGCTCTTTTCTTGCTGTCCTTTTCGGCCCCGGCGCTGCGACGCAGGGCCTCCTTGAGATCGATGATATTGTCTTCCTTGCGTGGCGGCTGTTTCTCGATTTCCCGGCCCTCGATCTTGGCTTTCACTAGTTCTGCCAGCGCATCGTTGTAACGGTCGCTATAGTCGGCGGGATCGAAGGTGCCTGCGCGCTTTTCGATGATGTGCCCGGCGAGCTCGAGCATTTCTTCATCGAACTCGATGTCAGGGATCGACTTGAAGACCGATGTCTGCGAACGGACCTCGTAGCTGAAATTCAGCGTCGTCGCGACGAGAGCCTTACCGCACGGACGGATCAGCAGGACACGGTTGCGGCGGAAAAGCACCGCTTCGCCGAGAGCTGCGACATTCTCGTCGTTCATGGCTTTCGCCAGAAGCGTCAACGCCTCTTCACCACCCTCACCGCTTGGCGCGAGATAATAAGACTTGTCGAAATAAAGCTTGTCGATTTCGTCACAGGGCAGAAAGTGACTGATGCGGATAACCTTGTCGCTTTCCGGCATCAGCTTTGCGATCTCGTCTCCCTCAATGACGATATGGTCGCCATTGTCGAGTTCGTATCCCTTGACCTGATCTTCGCGAAGAACCGCCTCGCCGGTATCGCTATCGAAATATTGCCGCTCGACGCGGTGGCCGGTCTTGCGGTTGACGATATTGAAGGAGATTTTCTCCGCCGAGGTCAGTGCGGAATAAAGACCGACTTCGCAGTTGAAATCGGCGAAGGTCAGCTTGCCTCTCCAGCTCGCTCTCCGGTTCATGCTCGTCGTCCCTCGTCATCGCTGTGGGAGGACGTTTCTCCGCGTCGGCCGCTGGCCAGAATGCGCTCGATGGCGGGCACGTCCGCCTCTGCCAGAACCGGTACCGGGTCGGACGCCATGGCTTCAAGCACCTCCGGCGACAGCCCGCCATTGCGGATGACCCATTCCATCGCCTCGCGGGTTTGCCGCTCGGCTTTCAACTGTGCATAAAGCGCCAGTATCAGCCGGTCGCGGACATCCAAGCTCTTCAAATTCCTTTCTGAATGGTCTGCCTGCCGTTTCATTTGGAAATCCTCATGGGCTCGTCCGGCATGGCGGGCATCGCCTCAGGCAATGCCCCTGCCGCCAGTCACACCATAAACTTCGCCATTGATGAAGCTCGCATCCTGCGACGCCAGCAGCACATAAACGGGCGCCAGTTCCACCGGTTGTCCCGGACGGCCGAAATCGCTGTCCTTGCCGAAATTCTTCACCTTCTCGTCCGGCTGGCCGCCGCTTGGCTGAAGCACCGTCCAGAACGGACCGGGAGCAACGGAATTGGCGCGCACACCTTTTTCGATGAGCTGTTTGGCCAGCGCTTTTGTGTAGGCGACGATACCGGCTTTGGTGGTTGCGTAATCTAGCAGGATTGCGGAGGGCTCATATGCCTGGATCGAGGCGGTCGTGATCACCGACGACCCCGGCTTGAGATAGGGAACAGCCGCCTGGGCAATCCAGTGAAGCGCATAAAGATTGGTCTTCATGGTTTGGTCGAAGTCGGCTGTCGACAATTCCTCTATGTCGTCACGATACTGCTGTCTTGCGGCATTGATGACCAGAATATCCAGTCCGTCGAGATCGCCTGCTGCTTTCTCAACCAGTTCACGGCACCACGCCTCATCGGTAATATCGCCGGGCAGCGCCACGGCTGTTCGACCTTCCGCCTCAATCAGCGCCACAACTTCCTCGGCGTCGGCTTCTTCTTCCGGCAGGTAGGAGATCGCCACATCCGCGCCCTCCCGCGCAAAGGCGATAGCGACCGCGCGGCCGATGCCTGAATCGCCTCCGGTGATAAGCGCCTTGCGCCCAGCAAGCTTGCCGGCGCCGCGATAGGTCTTCTCACCATGGTCCGGGAAAGGCGTCATATTCGTCACCAGACCAGGCATTTCCTGGGTCGGGGTGGAAAACGGCGGGCGCGGATACTGGCTGCGCGGGTCTTGCGGCTCGAGGCGGTCTGTCATCGCGGTCTCTCCCATAGATAGGTTTATCCATCCGTGGCGCGTTCGCTGACAGGCAGGCATACCGCCCGGTCGGGCTGACAGCGGCATGGACGCGCCACACGCTAACCTAACGATCTGCCTTGGCTCTCGTTCCATCGGGCACGGGAAAGGAGGGCGGCGGCACCATTGTGCCGTCGCATGTTTTATCAAACGGGGTGTCTCTTCCGTCTGGCAGGGTTTGCCGCCGGCGCGGGCGCGACATCCGGTTTTCCGAAAAGATAGCCCTGCGCTTGCGCGCAACCCTCATCGACCACCATGCGGTATTGCGCATCCGTTTCAATCCCCTCTGCCGTCACCGGCAGATCGAGGCTGCGGCCAAGCCCGATTACCGCGCGCACGATGGCGCGGGCATTGTCATCGTCGCTCATGGCGGCGATGAAGCTTCGGTCGATCTTGATCTTGTCGAAGGGGAAGCTCTGCAGGTTGCTAAGCGAGGAGTAACCGGTACCGAAATCGTCCATGACGATGGCAACGCCGAGCGCCTTCAACTGGTTGAGGATGATCAGCGTCGCCTTGCGGTCTTTCAAAAGCGCGGCTTCGGTGATTTCCAGCTCCAGCCGGTTCGGCGAAAGCCCGGTCTGCATCAGTGCGGTGCAGACGACATGGCCGAGATTGGCCAACGAGAATTGCAACGGCGAGACATTCACCGCGATCTTCAGATGTGGCGCCCAAGTGCTTGCCTGGCGGCAGGCCTCGCGCAGCACCCATTCGCCGAGCGAGATGATGATACCGCTCTCCTCGGCAATCGGAATGAAGACATCCGGCGGCACGACGCCGCGCGTTGGGTGCTGCCAGCGCACCAGCGCCTCGTAACCGACCACCTGGCCGCATTCGACCGAAAGGACCGGCTGATAATTCAGCAGCAGTTCGTTGCGATTAATAGCGAGCCGCAAATCCGTCTCGAGCTGGCGGCGTTCGCGCGCTTCCTGGTCCATCAGGGGGTCATAGAAGGCCAATATGCCGCGCCCGCCCATCTTGGCGCGGTAAAGCGCCAGATCGGCGGCATGCATGATGCTTTCGTGGTCCTTCCCGTCCCGCGGAAAGACGGCGATGCCGATGCTGACGCCAACGGAAGTCGGATCGTTGGCGACATTCATCTTCAGCGCGAACATGCCAAGGATCGTCTCTGCCAGCAAACGGGCCTCTTCCGCCCTGGTTTGCCGTGCGGTCAGAATGACGAATTCATCGCCGCCGAGGCGGGCGACCACATCGCCTGCCCTTGCACATTCATCGAGAATAGCGGCGACCTTTTTCAAAACACGGTCCCCTTCGGCATGGCCGAATATGTCGTTGACCGCCTTGAAGCGGTCGAGATCGAGCGCCAGAAGCGCGAATTGGTCCTCCTCGTCGCAGAGCTCGATCTGCTGGTGAAGGCGGGTCTGGAACATGGTGCGGTTGGAAAGGCCTGTCAGGACGTCGTGGCGGGCGAGATATTCGATTTCCCGCTGCGCTTCGCGCTTTTCCGTCAGGTCGCGAATGGCCATCACCTCGCAAGGATGGCCGCGAAATTCGATCGTGCGCACACTAAGCTCGAATATTTGCGCCTGGCCGGCGCGCTCGCGAACCGCCTCCACCGGTGTGTGGCGCGGCAGATAGGCGGGCTGTCCGTCGATGGCCTTGAAAAGATCGTCGGGATTTTGTCCGATCAGCGACGCTTCCTCCCGACCCAGAAGGCCGGCAAAGCGGGTGTTAAGCTCCACAATCCGCCCATCGCGCACGACGGCGAGACCATCGAGCGTCGCATCCACAAGCCCCTTGAGATCGACAAGGTAACGATCCACAAGAGCAGCAGCGGCAGTGGTGGACAGGATCAGGAAGGTGACGCCGGAAATGGCGCAGATCATGATCAGCCGGGCGACATTGTCGGGATCAGGCCCGGATACGGATGGATCCGGCGAAAGCACCGTGGCCGACATGGCCGTGAAATGCAGTGCGCAGATCGCGAAGATCGCCGATCCGGCCGGCGCGGCGATGCGCTGCCAGGAGCCGAGGCGACGGAAAAGGAAAAACGCCAGAAGAAACGACACCCAGGCGACCGCAAAACCACCCACCACCGCGCTCCACCTGTAGCTGATCGTGGCTGCGACATCCATTCCGGCCATTCCGACGAAATGCATGACGGCGACCGACAAGGTGATGAGCGTGCCGACGATCACCGGGCTGTGAGCGGCCTGCGAGCGTGTAATGAGCGCAAACCAGAAACCGAAAACGGCCAGAACCGCAGAAAGAGCCGTGAAGGCGAAATCATAACCGATCGGGACCGCACCCTTGTAGGCCAGCATGGCGACGAAATGCGTCGCCCAGACGCTCAGTCCCCCGGCAAAGGCCGCAACCAGCACCCAGTAGGGTTTGCGGCCAGCCGGACTTTCTTCCGCGCGCAATAAAAGATGAAAAAAAGCAAACATGCCAAGAAGGCAGATAACAGCCGCGATAAGCACGACCGCGTGGTCGTGCTGTATGGCAACGCATTCCAGAACCGTGAACATGACGCACTCTCCCAGCCTCTGAAGAACCGCTCAGGATGGCACTATGGGAATGGTTTATTTATAAATCTCTAATGCAACCATTGATAATTGTTTCAATATTTTTTCGCGCACGAAAAAGAAAGCGGGCCGGCGCGCCAGGCTGTCACGCTTATGGCAAACCGACCCGGGAAAATCATCGACCGAAACTTTATTTCCAGCTTCGGTAATCTGCCGCGGCACATCCGAAAGGCGCCGCGCCATCGGCGAAACGCTCCTGCAACCGGGCGCAACCCCATTCGTTAAGCGCCGCCGGCAGCATGTTGTTGATGTCCATTCCGGGCGAGTTGAACTGCGAGGGAGCGCTTGTGACATACCACAGCCAGTAACCGAACACCGCGACGACGATGACGGCGACGATCGCAGCGAAAATGCCCAGTCTGCGCAGCAGGCCCGGTCCCTTCTTCATCGCCGCGGCCTGGGCCGTTGCAGCCTCCTGCGCCTCACTGGCGAGCATCGGGGCAATTGATGCAAGGGCTTCCGCCCTTTCCTGCTCGGTCAGGTCGATCCGCTCCAGCCGGTCGTCGAGCAGAACCGGCAAGGCGCTGTCGCCATGCAGGACCGCCAGCGCCACATCCTGTTTTCCGGTGTGACCAATGACAACGGGAATGCGGCCCCGCTCCAGATGCGCAAAAGATTGCCGCTTGGTTTTATCGTCCCTCACCGTATCGGCATAGGTGACGAAGAGACGGCTGCGTTTTTCGGCAACCGCCGTCAGCGCCACCGGAATGACGGACAAAGGCTCAGGTTTGCGCAGTTGCAGACGAACCCGCAGGATCCGCAGAAGCGTGAACAGCATCGCCAGACTGCCGAAACCGAGCAGGACAACGAACACGCCAAGCGTGATGATGCGGTTCCAGAGCATGTCGAGACCCAGCGAAATCGTTGCGAGTTCCGGGTTCTTCGCGGAGATGACCAGTCCGGTTTCATAATCGCCGGAATGGAAATCGACGAACATGACCTCGACATCTTTCTTGTAGCTTACGCCCGCATGGTCATAGGAAAGATCGGCCTTGCAGGTCGTGAAGATCGCCTTGCGCGTCTTGCAGCTGCCGCTGATATCGCCGCTTTCAATCTCCAGCGGATTTTTGCTGATCTGATAGTCGCGCAATATGCCCGGGCCTTCGGCGACAAGCATGACGACCGTGATGGCCAGAAGCACCGGAATGGAAAAATAATAGGCTGCAGGCGCCGAAATGACGCCGCGTTTGAGGCTCAGCGGCCGCGACGGAAGTTTTATCTGTGCAAGGTTCATTGTCGTCAACGCATTCTTCGGGAGGTGGGTGAGCGGAGTTCGCGACTCTCGCACGACGGAAGGAACAGTTGCGGGACGGTCTAAACCGATGAAGTCCTTGAGAAAACCCCCTGAAATTGTGGGATGACGGCGGCAATCGCCTGTTGCCGCGTTGCTTCGTGAACGCAAAGCGCCGGATGAACCTTGCGGCGGAAGCCTTCCGGGGCACGGGCCAAAAACCTCATAAAAACGGGCGGTAAAGCCGCCCGTCACTTGTTGCAAAGGCTGTCGTTTGTCCTCAGTCCTTCGTTACGTTTTCAAGCCGCGTCGTCTGGCTGGGATGCCCCACATAATCCTTGACGCGCGCATTCAGCACGATCGGCTCGAACCTCTCAAACATCGGCAGCACCGCCGGTTTCTGGGCGACGAACATTTCCTGCATCTGCGTGTAGATTTCGCCACGCTTCTTGGCATCGGGTTCCAGCGACGCCTTTGCCGTGAGCGCCGTCAGTTCCGGAATGTCCCAGGCCGAGCGCCAGACGAAATTGCCGGCATTGTTGGCAGCCAGCGAATTATCGGGGTTGGACGAAAACTGCTCCATCGAGCCCAGCACATTCGGCATGTAGGCGCCGGTCTGCGGAATGAGCAGATCGAAATCCCGCGCGCGGTGGGCGGCAATAACCTCCGAACCGTTCCCCTGCTGGATGTTGACCTTGATGCCGATCTGGCTGAGCGAGGCCTGGATGGCGGTGGCGAGATCGATGCGCGGCGTCTGCGCAATCGTTTTCAGAGTGAGCGTGAAGCCGTTCTCATAACCGGCCTCCTTGAGGAGAGCCTTCGCCTTCTCCACATCGAGCTTCCAGTCAGGGCTCGCAATGGCGTATTCGAAGTTTTGCGGCACCGGCACCGTGCGCGCCTTGCCATAAGGACCCATGATGGTCTTTTCCATGCCCTTGTAGTCAATGCCATAGGCAATCGCTTCGCGGACCTTGGGGTTGGACAAAGGCTCCTTGCCGGCATTCATGGACAGGACGTAAAAGCCGCCCGTCGGCACGCGCTGGATCTGGAAACCCTCCTTGTTGTTGAAGGTTGCAAGGTCGGCAGCCGTCAGCGCACTGGCGATGTCGATATCACCGCGCTCCAGCATCAGGCGCTCAACCTGGCTTTCCGGCACATGCCGCACGATGACGCGGCGCATTTTCGGGCTACCGGCCACGTAGTTCTTGTTGGCCTCGAGAATGATGATCTCATTGGGCGACCAGCGATTGAGCGTAAAGGGACCGGAACCGGCGGAATTGGTTCTCAGCCAGCCATTGCCCCAGTCGCCATTGCTTTCATGCGACTTGAGTTCCTTGCTGTCGACGACGCTGGCGATGACCATGGCCAGACGATAGAGGAGCAGTTCGGAGGTCGTCTCGCCGGAAAGATCGAGGCGAACCGTCTTTTCATCGGGTGCGCTGACCAGCCTGTCGATATTATCGGCGTTATAACCCACGCGCTTCAGATTGGCGGCTGCGGCCTGGTTCATCTTCAGCAGGCGAGTGAGCGAATAGACGACGTCGGCCGAGGTTACGGGATTGCCCGAAGCGAAATTGGCCTCGCGCAGATGAAAGGTGATGCCCTTGTCATCCGTCTCCCAGCGCTCGGCAAGTTGGGGGGAAACCTTGCCCGAACCATCGACGGAAATCAGGCGGTCATAGAGATTGGCCATGATTTCATTGGCCTTTGCCTCCGTCGCCTGGTGCGGATCAAGAGACAGGACCTGCGCCAGCGACGTTCCAATGACCAGCTGGTCGTTGGGGGTTTTGGCCGCGACGGGCGATCCCTGCACGAGCATTGCGCCCAGAACGGTGGTGAATGCGAGACGGATTAGTGTTCTTTTCATACCTGCTCCTCCTACAGATTGGTAATTCATGTTCAGGAAAAAGCCGCGACGCCGGATGCGCCGCGAGCCAGAATGGTCAAAGATGTTTGTTATCAAGCGCTTCGATCAGGGCTGCGATGTAGCCGTAACAGAAGGCGAAAGCGACGCCGACGGGATCGCGCCCGGCAATCGTCGGTACATGGTCCGGCATGATCATGTAGCGATAACCGAGCTCATGATAGAGTTTCAGCGACCGCACCATGTCCATGTCGCCCTCATCGGGGAATGTCTCCATGAAGGAGAGCTTGCCGCCGCTGATGTTGCGAAAATGGACGTTGAAAATCTTGTCGCGACTACCGAACCAGCGAATGATGTCGTCGATCTCCTCGCGCGGATTATCGAGCATCTCGCCGATCGACCCCTGGCAGAAATTCAGACCATGATAGGGGCTCTCGCGCATCTGCACGAATTTCTTCAGCCCCTCGACCGTGCCGAGAACGCGTGTCACCCCCTTGTAACCCGGCGGGGTATAAGGATCGTGCGGATGGCAGGCGAGACGCACCTTGTTGCTTTCAGCCACCGGCACCACGCGCTCGAGGAAATAGTCGATGCGTTCCCAGTTCTCATCTTCGGAAAGAACGCCGGCGAGGCCCGGCGCGGCATCGTGGTCCGCCTTGTCCCAACGCCAGGCTTCATTGAGCGAACCGCCACGTCCGCGCTCCATTTCCGTGCGCGGAATGCCGATGAGGTTGAGATTGTATTTCGCCGCAGGGATTCCGGCCCTGCCGATATTTTCGATCATCGTGCAGACGGCATCGATCTGCCGGTCGCGATCCGGCCCGGCAAGCAGGATATCGGGATAGGACGCCTCTTCAATGGGCCGCGATGGCAGGGGCAATTGCACCATGTCGAGAACGAGGCCAAAGCTTTCGACCTTGTCTCGGTGACGCTCGAAGTCCTCGAAAGTCCAGCTCGCGGGCTTTCCGGGCGGATCCGCATTGATATTTTTGACGCCAAGCTGCGCCCAAACCTTGAAATCCTCATCATCGCGCGCAGCAACCTGGGTGCCGACATACATCGATTCTCTCCTCTCTCCATACAAGTCATCATATGACATCGCATGAAATAAGATGAGTGTCGAGATGCTATTGCGCTTCCGACAGCAACCTGTATCGACGCTGGCTGGCAAGCATATGTTCGCGCATGGCTTTTCGCGCCGCATCCGGGTCTTGTTCGACGATGGCGCGCAGGATTGCCTCGTGCTCGGCCTGCACTTTGCGAAGATAATTCGCATCACCGGTTTCCGGCAGCGTCGGGAATTGCCCACGCGGTATCGAGCGCGAGCCGAACTGACGCAGAGCCTCCAGATAAAAGCGGTTGTTGGTGGCGATCGCGATGGCCGTATGGAACTCATAATCGGCATCGACGGTGGTTTCACCCGCATCGATGGCGCGGGCCATTTTCCGGTGCGCTGCAGAGATTGCGGCCTCCTGCTGGGCGGTGCGGCGATAGGCGGCGATTGCGGCCGCCTCCCCTTCGGTCGCAAGCCTGAACTCCAGCATTTCCAGCGTTTCCGCGATGGTGCCGACTTCGGTTTGCGTCAGCTTCACGCCGGCCCACTCACTGGCGTTGCTGACAAAAACCCCCTTGCCCTGGATGGGAACGACATAGCCGGCGGAACGCAAATCCGCGATCGCCTCGCGAACCACGGTGCGGCTCACGCCATAGCTGCGCTCAAGCTCCGGTTCGGTGGGAAGCTGATCCCCATTCTTCAGTTTTCCACTGCGAATTTCTGCGCTGAGATTATCGATGATCTGTTGCGCCCGCCTCTCCCGCGGCCTCGCCTTGTCGCCCATCATGCCACTCTTCCCTCTTGCAGAATACGAATCCCTTCGTTACTCATATGATGACATGACCGCACATCATATGTTTTCATGTTAACTCAGGGAGGAGTTGGGATGAAGTACCATCGAGAGTTTTTGCAAAGGAGAATTGCGCGTCTGCGGCGAGCAGCGTGCAATACCCTGGCCGCTGACGGCTTTCTTACAGGGAAGTGCGGCCAGCAATGACGGAGATCTCACTGCGCGGGCTTGGACATCGTTTCCTGCAACTGATCGTCAGCCTCTTCATTCTTCTGTGCATCACCTTCATCATCGGCCGGGTCATGCCGACCGATCCGGTCGGTGCCATCGTCGGCGAACTTGCCGACCCCAAGGCGTACGAGGCCATGCGGGCGCGGCTGGGGCTCGACCTGCCGCTTTACCAGCAATTTTTCATATACCTGCGCGGACTGCTGCATGGCGATTTCGGCATTGCTATCCTCACCGGCAACCCGGTTACCCGCGATCTGGCTCAGGCCTTTCCCGCAACCTTCGAACTTGCCACGCTGGCGATCATCATCTCGACGGTCATCGGCGTCCCACTCGGTCTTGCCGCCGCTCTCTTCCGCGACACCTTCATCGACAAGTTCGCGCGGGTTTTTGCGCTTGTGGGGCATTCGATACCGGTCTTCTGGTTTGGCATCGTCGGGCTGGTGATCTTTTATGCGAACCTTAACCTTGTCGCCGGGCCCGGTCGGGTCGACGTCTTCTACGAAGGCATTGTCGAGCCGAAGACGGGGTTGATGCTCGTCGACAGCCTGCTTGCGGGCGAGACGGAAATCTTCTGGAACGCGCTTGGGCATATCATCCTGCCGGCCATCATCCTCGCCTATATGGCCATGGCCTACATCACCCGCATGACGAGGGCATTCACCCTTGAACAGCTCAGCCAGGACTATGTCATCGCAGCACGAGCGAAGGGCGTCAGCCCGGCACGCACCATAACCCGGCATGTACTGCCCAACATCGCCGTGCAGCTCATCACCGTTCTGGCTATCTCCTACGGCAACCTGCTGGAAGGCGCCGTGGTGACCGAGATCGTTTTTTCCTGGCCCGGCATCGGCCAGTACATGACGAATGCGCTGCTCATCGGCGATATGAATGCAATCCTCGCCGCCACAATCGTCATCGGCTTCATATTCATGTTGCTCAACTTCCTTGCCGATCTGGCCTACACCACGCTTGATCCCCGTACACGGGAGGCTGCACGATGACTGATATCGCGCATAACAATACCGTTGATCGCCCCGGCGCCCTGTCGCGCCTCTCGACCACAACCATGCGGACGCTTCGTAAGCTCGCAGACGAGCCGCTTGGCATGTTCGGCTTCGCCATTCTGGCCATTCTGGTCGTGGTTGCCATTTTCGCGCCACTCATTGCACCCTACGATCCTGCGCGCCAGGCGCTCGAAAACGCGCTCCAGCCTCCCAGCTGGGTGCATCTGGCCGGAACCGACGAATTCGGTCGCGACATTTTCAGCCGACTCGTCTACGGCACCCGCATCACCATCCAGACGGTGCTGTCGGTCTCGGTTATCGTCGGTCCGATCGGCCTTGCCATCGGCGTCATGGCCGGCTTCTTTGGCGGGCGCACCGACGCGATCCTGATGCGTGCCACGGATATTGTCCTGTCCTTCCCGTCCCTCGTACTGGCACTTGCTTTTGCGGCCGCCATGGGCGCCGGTCTCGGCACGGCAATCATTGCGATCTCGCTCACCGCATGGCCGCCGATTGCGCGTCTTGCCCGCGCGGAAGCGCTTGTGGTGCGCAATACCGACTATGTCGCCGCCGCCCGTCTCTATGGCGCCTCGCCGATGCGCATCCTGTTTTTGTACATTGCGCCGATGTGCATTCCCTCGGTCATCGTTCGCCTGACGTTGAATATGGCCGGCATCATCCTGACCGCCGCTTCACTCGGCTTCCTTGGCCTGGGAGCCCAGCCGCCGCTTCCGGAATGGGGCGCGATGATCTCCAGCGGCCGCAAATTCATGCTCGATTACTGGTGGGTCGCCGTCATGCCCGGCATCGCCATCCTGCTGACGAGCCTTGCCTTCAACATCGCCGGCGATACGCTGCGCGACCTTCTGGATCCGCGTCATGCCCGTTCCTGATAGCTCCCCCATCCTTTCGGTCCGCGACCTCCATGTCCGTTTTGGCCGCAACACCATTCCTGCCGTGTCCAACGTCAATTTCGATGTCGGGCGAGAAAGGGTCGGTATCGTCGGTGAATCCGGCTCCGGCAAATCCACCACCGGCCGGGCCGCCATGCGGCTTTTGCCGAAAAGCGCAACGGTGACGGCAGAGAGAATGGATTTTCTCGGCGAACCGCTGCTTTCAAAATCCGAGCGGCAAATGGGCGCGATCCGCGGCAGCGAGATGGCGCTGATCATGCAGGACCCGCGTTATTCGCTCAACCCGGTGCTGCCCATCGGCAAACAGGTGGCGGAAGCCGCCGAACTGCATCTGGCGCTGACCGGGAAGGCGGCGAGAGATGCAGCCCGTGACATGTTGCTGCGTGTGCGCATCAACGATCCTGATCGTGTCATGGCGCTTTATCCGCACCAGATATCGGGCGGCATGGGCCAGCGTGTGATGATCGCCATGATGCTGCTCGCCAAGCCGAAACTCGTCATCGCCGATGAGCCGACCTCGGCCCTCGATGTCAGTGTGCGCAAGGATGTGCTCTTGCTGCTGGACGAGATGGTGCGCGAGAATAATTCCGGACTTATTCTTATCAGCCACGACATCCGCATGGTCGCGGCCTTCTGCGAACGAGTACTGGTCATGTATGGCGGGCGCGTCGTGGAGACGCTGACGAAGCTGGAAGATGCGCAACATCCCTATACGCGGGGCCTGATCGCGGCCATGCCCGATCCCCGCAATCCGGTGCGGCGTCTCAAGGTGCTGGATCGTCAGGCAATCGATGCGGAGGTGATGGGATGATCACGGTAGACAAGCTCGACGTCGTCTACGGCGTAAAGGAAAAGAGCAATCACGTCGTGCGCGGCGTCAGCCTCACGGTCAACAAGGGGGAAACCCTTGGCATCGTCGGCGAAAGCGGCTGCGGCAAGTCCACCTTGTTGCGCTCGCTGGCTGGGCTGGAGGCCGGCTGGACCGGCTCCATCAGCTTTAATGGCAAACCGGTCGGCAAGACCCGCAGTCGGGACGAACTGAAACTGGCCCAGATGGTGTTTCAGGACCCTTACGGTTCGCTGCACCCGCGCCACCGCATCGGCCGGGCTCTCGCCGAACCGATCCGCGCCATGGGGCTTGGCGACGGCTGGTCGAAGGTTCCGGCCGCGCTGCAACAGGTGGGTTTGCCCGCACATTTCGCCGAGCGCTTCCCGCATGAACTTTCCGGCGGCCAGCGCCAGCGCGTGGCGATCGCCCGCGCGCTGATCCTCGAACCGCCGATCCTGCTGCTCGACGAGCCGACATCCGCGCTCGACGTCTCCATTCAGGCGGAAATCCTGAACCTGCTTGCCGACCAGCGCGAAGAACGCGACCTGACCTTTGTCCTCGTCAGCCACGACCTCGCGGTGATCGCCCATATGTGCGACCGCGTTCTGGTGATGCAGAACGGCGTGTTTGTCGATGAGTTGACCAAGGCCGACCTTGAAGCGGGTATTACCCATTCGGCCTATTCAGGCGAGCTGTTCGAAAGCAGCTTTCTTTGAAATGACCGATCGCGATGACGGCAACGCCTGAAGCGCGGTCGGGCTTGCCCGGACATGTCCGGCGTCTGCGGCTCCTAACCGCCGCAGACGCCAAAGTCAGTTCAGCCGATTGCCGTTCTCGTCCGAGAACAGATGAATTCCGTCCAGAGCCGGTGAAATTCGTATCTCCTCGCCGACCGCCTGTCCTATACGTTCGCGAAAGACGCCGAGCACCCGTGAACCACCAAGCGTCATGGTGACCTGCGTTTCATATCCCAGCGGTTCGACGAGCAGGATTTCGGCCGGCACGCCGGAAGGGTCAAGCGCGAAGTGCTCCGGGCGGATGCCATAAGTGGCCCCTCTTCCCGCAAGAGCTGCGGCAGCGGCCGGCAGCGGCAGGACCACACCGCCGGTTTCAAAACCGGCTTGCGATATCACGCCAGGCAGGAAATTCATGGAGGGGGAACCGATGAAGCCGGCAACGAACTGGTTTGCCGGACGGTCGTAAAGTTCAAGCGGTGTGCCGACCTGCTCGACCCTGCCGCCATTCAGAACGACGACCCTGTCCGCCATCGTCATCGCCTCCACCTGGTCATGCGTCACATAGATCGTGGTGGTTTTGAGCTTCTGGTGCAGCGCCTTGATCTCGCCGCGCATGACGACGCGCAGTTTCGCGTCGAGATTGGACAGGGGTTCGTCGAACAGGAACACCTGCGGATTGCGAACGATAGCCCGGCCCATGGCGACACGCTGACGCTGGCCGCCGGAAAGCTGGCGTGGATAACGGTCGAGTAAGGCGGTAAGGCCAAGGATTTCGGCAGCCCAATTCACCTTCTCGGCAATTTCCTGTTTGTTCGAACCCCGATGCTCCAGCGAAAAACCCATATTGCTGGCGACCGTCATATGCGGATAAAGAGCGTATGACTGGAACACCATGGCGATATCGCGGTCCTTCGGGTCGAGATCGTTGACTATCCGCTCGCCGATCCTGAGTTCGCCACCGGTAATCGTTTCGAGACCGGCGACCATCCGCAGCAGGGTCGACTTGCCGCAGCCGGAGGGGCCGACAAGAACAACGAATTCGCCATCTTTGATGTCGAGATCGACGCCGTGAATGGTTTTTACCGCGCCATAGCTTTTGCGGATGTCGGACAGGGAAACATTAGCCATCGATTAAATCCGGTTCTTCAGCCCTTGAGGCCGGTATGGGCGAGGCCTTCGACGAACTGCTTCTGGGCAATCACGAAGACGATGAGCACGGGCAGCGCCGTCAGCGTCGCTGCGGCAAGCTGGATATTCCACATCGGTCCGCCATAGGCGTCGGTATATTGGGTCAGCGCCTGCGGCAGCGTGAACATTTCCGCGCTGGAAAGAAAAACGATAGGCTCGAGGAACAGGTTCCAGGAGTGCAGGAAGGTGAAGATCGCGACCGAGGCCAGCGCCGGTTTGGCGAGCGGCAGTGCGATCTTGCGGAAAATCTTGAAGCGCCCGAGACCATCGACGCGCGCCGCCTCTTCCAACTCGCCCGGAAGCGTCACGAAAAACTGCCGCATGACGAAGGTGGCAAAGACACTGGGCGCGCCGAAGATCGGCACCAGGATGAGCGGCCAGTGTGTGTTGACCATACCCGCCTTCAGAAACATCTGAAAAAGCGGCACGATCGTCACCTCCGACGGAATGAGCAGGCCAAGCAGCACGATCATGAAGATGGCGTTGGAACCCGGAAACCGGATCCGCGCAAAAGCATATCCCGCCATCGAGGAAATGATCATGGTTCCCACTGTCACTACAGCGGCAATGTAGGCGGAATTCCAGTATTGCCGCACGAAAGGCTGCAGCTCGAAGACCTTCGAATAGGTCGTCCAGTCATAGCTCTGCGGGATGAGCTGCGGCGGGAAGGCGAAGATGTCGCTGATGGGCTTGATGGACGAGGTCACCATCCACCAGGTCGGAAAGACGAAGGGGATCAGCAGCACGCACAACAGCCCGTAGAGCGCCACCTGCATACGGGGGGAAAGGTCAGCTTTCATAAAAGACGATCCTTTTGCGCATCTGCCATTGGGCGAAGGTCAATACCGCGACGATCACGAACAGCAGGATGGAAAGCGTGGAGCCATAACCGAAGAAATGGAACTGGAAGGCCTGCTGGTAGAGATAATAGACCAGCACCGTTGTCGACAGACCCGGACCGCCTTGGGTCAGGACAGCGATCTGCGCAAAGACCTGCAGCGAGCCGACGATGGTGATGATCGAGGTCAACAGGATCGTCGGGCTGATCAGCGGCAGGGTAATGCGACGGAACTGCTTGAAGACGGGCGCACCATCGATGCGGGCCGCCTCATAGAGTTCCTTCGGCACGCCCTGAAGGGCCGCCAGAAACAGGATCATGTTAAGCCCGACATTCTTGAAGACCTGCACGACGATGACGGAAATCATCGCGGTCGTTTCCTCACGCAGCCAATTTGGGCCTTCGATGCCGATCATCAGCAACATGCCGTTGATGCCGCCGTTCTTCTGCAGCAGGAAACCCCAGACGATCGTCCAGGCAACCAGCGACACGACGACCGGCGAGAAGAACAGGGTCCTGAAGATGGCAATGCCGGCCAGTTTTTGGTTCAGCAAAACGGCCAGAAGCAGCGCCAGCGACAGGTTGAACACGACTAGCCCGGCGGAGAAGATCGCGGTCGCGCCCAGCACCTCACGAAGATTGCCGTCCTCCATCAACATCCGGTAGTTCTGGGCGCCCGTATAGGTGAAGGTGTTGGCCAGCACATTCCATTCATGCAGCGAATACCAGAACACCAGCCCGAGCGGGATCAGCACGAAAATGATAATCCCGATCAGTTGCGGGGCAATGAACAGGAAGCCTGCAAGGCTGTCGCGCCGCGCGATGGTCCAGAACGCCGACACCGGGCGATCTGGACGACGGGTAACTTCCTGCGCGACAGCCATCGTTTCCTCCTCAGCGCTTCAAGAGCGGCCCGATCTGGCCGCAGATTTTTTGAAGCGCACCGGCGACATCGGCCTGCGGCCGCCAGACCGCGTCGAGGTTTGAGCGCACCATCTGCTGGATCTGGGCAAAACCGGTGTGGCCGGGCATGACCTTGCCGGTCGCGATGCCCGATATGACGACCTTTTCAATCTGCTCCTCGCTGAGCAGCGGATTGGTCTTTTTCAGCACCTGCGCATTCAGCAAAGACTTGCGCGCTGAAGGGAAGAACTGGCTGAGCTTGGCGGAATTTTCCGGATTGGTCATGTAAGCGACGAACTCCGCCGCGGTCTGCGCATTCTTGCCGGACTGCATGACGCCGATGCCCGCCTGGCCGATCAGCGCATACTCGCCGGCAGGGCCCTTCGGAAGAGGCACGAGGTCCCAACCGAACGGCTTGTCCTTCGGCAGAAGCGAGGCGCGGCTGATCTGTGTAATCGTCATTGCCGCATTGCCTGCAAAGAAATCGACCGTCTCGCCGGGACCAGGAATGGCCTTCTTGTCGAAGATGGCGTCGTGGATGAACGAAATGGCATCCGCCATCGGCTTTTCCGCCATGGTGCAGGTTGCGCCGTCAGCGCTCCAGGGGGAAGCACCCCAACCATTCCAGACCGAGGTGAGATATTGCCAGCTCTGGTAATTGAAATCGCGGACGACAAGCCCGCCCTTACCGGTCTTGGCGACAGCCGAGGCCATGGCGATGGCGTTTTCCCAGGTCCATTCGCCGGCAGCGATCATGTCGGCAGGGGTTTTGGCGCCGGCGGATTTGATGAGATCATTGTTGACGAAGACGGCAAAGGGTGACGTCGAGAACGGATAGGCGTAAAGCGTACCGTCCTGCGACCAGCGTTCCGTGGCCCCGGCGCTGACTTCCTCAAGATTATAGCCTGGCGCGGCCTTCAGCGTGTCGGTGAGCGGGTAGAGCGCGCCGGACTTGACGAAGTCATAGGCCGACGTCTCGAAAATCCAGGCCATGTCAGGCGGGTTGCCGCCCGCGATCTGGGTGGTGAGCGCCGTCGTGTAGGTATCAAATGGCAGGGACTCATAGGTCACGCTGACATTTGGATGATCCTTTTTAAAACCCGCTGCGATATCGTTGAAGAGCTTCAGATGCGCCTCATTGGCACTCCAGATCGTCATGCGCAGATTGACTGCATCCTGCGCAGTGGCAGCACCGCCAAGCGTAAACGAGCCGATAAGCGCAAGCGCACAGGCCGTGGATTTCAGTTTAAAATGATTGTTCATTCCCGGTCCTCCTCCAAAGATGGGTTCGATCAGACGGCAAACCGCCGTCCTAGTATGCTGCGATATCCGGCCAGCGAATCTCGATGCCCTCGCGGGTCAGTTGCGCCTGGAAAGCGTGCAGGTGCTTATCGTCTTCCTGCACCTGATGCGGCGTGAGGCCATTCTCCAGGCAATGCGCCGCGAGCATTCCCGCCACTTCGCCAATGTTCCATTCGACCGGATGCAGGCGGTAGCAACCGTTGGTGATATGCGTCGTGCCGATGTTCTTGCCGGCCGGGATGAGGTTTTTCACCCGCTCAGGGATCATCGCGCCGAGCGGAATTTCAAACGGGCAGGACGGCACGTCGATATAGTTGTCGCCGCCGGTGGATGGATGCAGATCGATGCGATACATGCCGATGCCGATGCTGTCGCGATAGCGGACAGCGCCTCTTTCACCGCGAACCGTGTAGGACAGGTCCTGCTCGACAATGCGCGTTACCGGCTTGATGCGGCGGCTCTCGCGAATATAGGGCGCCATGGCGAGCCCATGTTCGGTGCCGGTGATATCGCCGCGCAGCCGCAGCCCGCGGAACCCCTGCCCGCCATCGAAACGCGGCGCTTCCGTCTGCAGCCAGTAGAACACCGAATAGGAAAGGTCTGCCGCCGCCTTCAGATGTCGCGCTTTTTCTTCCTCGGTCACGTCGATGATCGTGCCGTCCATGTAATCGATCATCGGCCAGTTCACGAGGCAGATATCCGACTGGTAAAAGCCGGACGTAAAGTTTTTCCGCGCCGCAATGCGCCGGAAAATCCACAGGTTCTCATCGCCGCCGCCTTTGCGCTGGTCGGCGTCGACCAGCAGCGGATCGTCATCGGGATTGGGCGTGAAGGAGCGGGTGGTGTGCTCCAGCGTGCGTGGGTTTGGCGCGGTGAAACCAAGGAGCGGTCCGCCCCAGAAATGCGGCTGGTAAGAGCGCCAGTAATCGTAATTCTCGGGCTTGTCGATTGTCTGGTCGCCATCGACATGGTCAATGGCAAAGCAGATCGAGACGGCCTGCACATTGTCGGGTTGGGCTTCCGCCGGCGCGCTGGGTTCGCCTGTATCTGACTGCGCCTCAAAACCCTTGGCATATTCTGTGCCGGTCATCGGAAGCAGATCGCCAAGTTCGGTGGCGTCGAGAATGTAGTCGGCGGAAATGGAGATTTCAGCACCACTGTCACGATGGCGAACAGTCACCGAGCGAACCCTGTCGCCGTCCACGTCAGCCGCGACGGGACGCCAGGGTTTGAGGACCATCAGGCGACCTGCGCCGATATAGGGCATCAGCATGCTTTCCATGACCGCCAGGCTGACACGCGGCTCGGCGCAGATGCGGCTAACCCATCCTCCGCCCGGATTAAGATCGCTCCACGCCCGCGCACCTTCCGTCAGTGGATAGTGGTCGCGATAAAATTGCCGCACACCGTTGCGCAGCGCCCGGTAAGACCGGGTGATGCCGAACTGTTCGACCCAAGTATGCTCGTCCGAAGGGACGGCCTGACTAGTCAATTGGCCGCCGATCCAGTCATATTCCTCGGTCATGATCACGCGTTTTCCGGCCTTTGCAGCCGCCAGTGCCGCCGCCACGCCGCCAAGGCCGCCACCGACCACGAGAATATCTGCTTGCATATCTTTCACGTCGTCACATCCGTTTTGTTGACTGAGGACTTGTTTGCCGGGCCGGTCGGGGCCGGCCCCAGCGTCTCTCCCTTGACCGGTTCACATTTGAGAAGGATCTGCCCTCCGGCGCTGCCGGTCTCAATGCGGTTGACCAGCATGGCGGTCGCCTGCCGCCCCATTTCCTCGCGGGGAATTTCATAGGAGGTGAAGCGCACCGGGCTGCGGGCGGCCCTGATATGGCTGCCGAGTACGATCATTGAAAAAGCGTCCGGCACCACGAGCCCCCTCGCCCGCGCCAGCGCCTCGACACGCACGGCATCGGCCAATTCTATGAAGAAGGCCACTGTGGCGCCGCTCTCAAGGATCGCATCGAGGATTTTCTCAGCCGGGCGGTTGACAGCCTTGATATGCAGGGCGAGCGCAGTCACGCCTCCCAGCGCCGCGTTGAAACCCCGCCAGCGATCCGCAATCGATTCTGCCGGACCATGCGGGCCGATATAGGCAAGCTTGGTGTGCCCCAGCGCGATGGCGTCTTCGACGAGCTGACGCGTGCCCGCGGCGTAGTCGCCGCCGACATAGGGAACCGGTCCACCGGCATCTTCACGCCGGCCGATCGCGACGAAGGGATAGTCTTCCGAAACCAGCCGGGCGAGTTCCTTGCGATCGAATTCGCGCCCCAGAACCAGACAGCCGTCCGCAATCCGAAGCCTGTTGCCTTCCGAAAATATCTTGCGGTTATCGCCGACACCGGCGCTCGTCAGCAGCAGAAGATCGTAAGCCTGCTGCTGCGCCTCTTCTTCGATACCGAGCAGGAAGGGCGTGAAGAAGTCAGCCTGCGCGCTTGGGAATGCCGGCTCATAGGTGAACACGCCAAGGATGCGGTTCAGCCCCTTGGCCATGCGCCGCGCAATCGGATCGGCGACATAACCTGTCTGGCGAATGACGGCCTGCACCCTTTCCCGGGTCTCCTCCGGGATGCGGGCGATCGCTGCCGGCGCACCGTTCAAAACAAGCGACACCGTTGCCTGACTGACGCCGGCGAGCTTGGCGATATCGTTTTGGGTGAGACGTCTGTGAGTAGTCAACCGATGCCCTCCCCGACATTCGATATTTGCTAATACGTATTAGCTGCTAATGCGCATTAGCACTATTTTGGGACGCCGAGTCAAGCGATAATCTGTATCTGACAGCCCCCTCACACCACGCAACGGCGCGTTCAGCATTTGTTCTGGATTGCTGTTTGAGTCTTTGCTAATCATTGCAACAACGAGCAGACATTGGCCGGAGCTTCGCGACGACTGCCATCTCTGAACAGGGTTCTCATCCGTGGGGACAGGCAGGTTATCTAAAGGATTGCTGGCATGGCGGTTGCCTATCTGGAAAAACTCAACGAACAGCAACGCAGGGCGGTCGAGCATGGCGTTGGGCTCGCTGACGGGCATACGGCCGGGCCTTTGCTGATCATCGCTGGCGCGGGTTCGGGCAAGACAAACACGCTCGCCCACCGGGTCGCCCATCTGATCGTGAACGGCGCCGATCCCCGCCGCATCCTGTTGATGACGTTTTCGAGACGTGCCGCCACGGAAATGTCGCGGCGGGTCGAGCGTATCTGCAAACACGTTATCGGGGCGAATTCTGCAATCATGACCGATGCGCTCGCCTGGTCCGGCACGTTTCACGGCATTGGCGCGCGCCTGTTGCGCATCTATGCCGAACAGATCGGGCTCAACATCGATTTCACCATCCACGACCGCGAAGATAGCGCCGACCTGATGAACCTTTCTCGGCACGAACTGGGTTTTTCCAAAACGGAAAGCCGTTTTCCGACAAAGGGTACGTGTCTCGCGATCTATTCGCGTGTGGTGAATTCCCAGACCCCGCTCAAGGAGATATTGCGCCAGCATTATCCCTGGGTCGCCAACTGGGAGAGCGAACTCAAGGAGCTGTTTGCAGCCTATGTGGAGGCAAAGCAGGTCCAGAACGTGCTCGATTACGACGATCTCCTGCTTTACTGGGCGCAGATGGTGAGCGATCCCATTCTGGCTGATGATATCGGCAACCGCTTCGACCATGTGATGGTCGACGAATATCAGGATACCAACCGCCTGCAGGCCTCGGTGCTGATGGCGCTCAAACCCGGCGGCCGCGGGTTGACCGTGGTGGGTGACGATGCGCAGTCGATCTATTCCTTCCGGGCGGCGACGGTGCGAAACATCCTCGATTTTCCGGCTTCCTTCAGCCCGGCGGCCGACATCATCACGCTTGACCGCAACTATCGCTCGACGCAGCCGATCCTTGCGGCCGCCAACGGCGTCATCGATCTGGCGCGCGAGCGGTTCACCAAGAACCTCTGGACCGAGCGGCAGTCGCCGGAGCGTCCGAAACTCGTGACAGTGAAGGACGAAACCGAACAGGCGAATTTCATCATCGACCAGATTCTCGCCAACCGCGAAACCGGCATGACGCTGAAACAGCAGGCCGTGCTGTTCCGCACCTCCAGCCATAGCGGGCCGCTTGAAGTGGAACTGACCCGTCGCAACATCCCCTTCGTCAAATTCGGCGGACTTAAATTTCTCGACAGCGCCCATGTGAAGGACATGCTGGCCGTCCTGCGCTTTGCGCAGAACCCGCGCGACCGTGTCGCCGGTTTCCGGCTGCTGCAGATGCTGCCCGGCATCGGGCCGAAGAAGGCCGGCAATATTCTCGATACGATTGCGACAGACCCCGAGCCGCTGCTTGCCCTTGCCGAAATTCCGCCGCCGCCGAAGACCGGCGATGACTGGGTGGCCTTCACGCAAATGCTGGTGGGCCTGCGACAGGCCCCGAATGACTGGCCGGGCCAGATCGGGCAGGCGCGGCTATGGTACGAACCGCATCTGGAGCGCATCCACGAAGATGCAGACACCCGCAAGGCCGATCTGCTGCAACTCGAACAGATCGCCGGCGGCTACCCGTCACGCGAACGTTTTCTGACTGAACTGACGCTCGATCCGCCGGACGCCACCAGCGATCAGGCCGGGGTGCCGCTGCTTGACGAAGACTATCTCAGCCTCTCGACCATCCATTCGGCCAAAGGCCAGGAGTGGCGCTCCGTCTTCATCCTGAATGTGGTTGACGGCTGCATCCCCTCCGATCTCGGGGTCGGCACCACGCAGGAACTGGAGGAAGAACGCCGGCTGCTTTATGTCGCCATGACGCGCGCCAAGGACAGCCTCGCGCTGATCACGCCGCAACGCTTCTTCACCGGCGGCCAGAGCCAGCAGGGAGACAGGCATGTTTACGCTGCAAGAACCCGCTTCATCCCGGCGACCTTGCTGCAATTTTTCGAGACGGCAACCTGGCCACTGGTGTCGGCTGCCGCTTCCGAGCGCAGCGCGCAGCAGATCCGCATTGATGTGGGCGCGCGGATGCGGGCGATGTGGAAATAAGGATGCCGGTAATCACAACTTTCAAACCGCGCGACCGAACGAAACCGAAGGCCTGATCAATACTCGATCTCTCCCTCGTTTCGGCCCGCCGGACAATATCGGCAGGCTCAGCTTCAGGGCGTCTCCCCGCCATCGATCATCAAAGTATGAAAACTGGCATTGGCACACGCCTTTCGCCTGCTGTTCGGCCGAAATTCGATCTCTCTTGTGTGGGCGGTCAATAAAGCGTTATTGACTGTCCCTGCCGATAAAGTCATATCACCTCAGAGTAGGCAGACCAGACAGGATCCGCATAGTGCAAGTAGAAGCATTCTCGATACCAGGCTTGAAAAAGATAACTCCAGCTCGTTTCGGGGACAGCCGGGGTTACTTCAGCGAGGTTTTCAAGAAGGACTGGTTTCGCGAAAATGTATCGGACGTGGAGTTCGTTCAGGACAATGAATCCCTGTCTGCACAAGCGGGTACTGTACGTGGGCTTCATTTCCAGACAGAGCCGTTTGCACAGGGCAAGCTCGTTCGCTGCATTCGTGGGCGGCTGCTGGATGTCGCTGTCGACATCAGAACAGGATCGCCCACCTTCGGGCAATGGGCCGCTGTAGAGCTTTCGCCCGAAAATGGCGAACAGTTGTGGGTTCCGGCAGGGTTTGCCCATGGCTTCATGACGCTCGCGGACGACACGGTCATCGCATACAAGGTGACGGCCCCTTACAGCGCAGCCAATGACCGCGGCGTTAAATGGGATGATCCTGCCATAGGCATCAACTGGCCGAAGCAGGAAGGCTGCATCCTTTCCGACAAGGATACAAAGCAGCCTCTTCTGTCCGAATTGCCTGAATATTTCACCTACCAAAAAACTGGAAACTGATGATGCGCGTTCTAGTTACCGGCGGCGCCGGATTTATCGGCTCAGCCCTCGTACGTTATCTCGTGAGCGAGGTTGGCGCGGATGTTCTCACCGTAGACAAGCTGACATATGCAGGGAACCTGGCTTCCCTCAAGCCCATTGAAAATGCGCCTAACCACCGCTTTCTCCAGGCCGACATATGCGACCGGGTGGCGATGAATGAGGCATTCGCGACATTCCAGCCGGATTACGTGATGCATCTGGCCGCCGAGAGCCATGTCGACCGCTCCATAACCGGCGCTGCTGATTTTATTCAAACCAATATCAACGGCACATTCACGATGCTTGAGGCCGCACGGCAATACTGGAGCGGCCTTGCGGAAGACGCCAAGGCGAATTTCCGCATGCTCCACGTGTCAACCGACGAGGTTTACGGCTCTCTCGGCGATGACGGTTTGTTCGAAGAAACAACCCCTTACGATCCCTCATCGCCTTACTCCGCTTCGAAAGCCGCAAGCGATCATCTGGCCACGGCCTGGCAGCGCACCTACGGCCTTCCGGTCGTCATTTCCAACTGCTCCAACAATTACGGCCCCTTCCACTTTCCGGAAAAGCTCATTCCGCTGATCATTCTCAACGCGCTGGAAGGCAAACCGCTGCCGGTCTATGGAAACGGCGCGAACATCCGCGACTGGCTTTATGTGGAGGATCATGCCCGCGCCCTGTGGCTTATCGTCCAGAAAGGTCTTGCCGGCGAGAAGTACAACGTCGGCGGCAGAAACGAGCAGAAGAATATCGATGTGGTGAACTGCATCTGCTCCATTCTCGACGAACTGCGCCCACAATCCAAACCCTATGCCGAGCTCATCAAATACGTCACGGATCGTCCCGGACACGATGCGCGCTACGCCATTGACGCGACGAAGCTCGAAACCGAACTCGGCTGGAAAGCCCAGGAAAACTTTGCTACCGGCATCCGCAAGACGGTGGAATGGTATCTCGAAAATGCGTGGTGGTGGCAGCCGCTTCGCGAGGGGGTTTACGCCGGAGAACGCCTCGGCGTTCTGACGAAGGGCTGAGTCAATGCGGCTGGCAGTTACAGGCAAAAATGGTCAGGTCGTCAGCGCCCTTCTAGCACTGGCGAGCGCCGAGCTGGAGATCGTGGCTCTCGGTCGGCCAGAACTCGACCTTGCGCAGCCTGAAACTGTTCTGAAGGCGCTACGCGAGGTAAAACCCGATGCCGTGGTATCGGCTGCGGCCTATACTGCCGTCGACAAGGCAGAAAGCGAGCCTGACATCGCTTTTGCCGTTAACCGGGATGGAGCAAGGGCTGTCGCGCAAGCGGCAAGTGACCTCGGCATTCCCCTTATTCATCTTTCTACGGATTATGTTTTCGACGGCGCCAAGGACACCGCTTATGTCGAAAGCGATCCGACAGGCCCTACTTCCGTCTACGGCCGCTCGAAGCTCGAAGGCGAACGAGCCGTTTCGGAGGCCACCGACAATTACGTGGTTCTGCGGACCGCATGGGTCTATTCGGAATATGGCAACAACTTCGTGAAGACCATGCTGAGGCTGAGCGAGAACCGCGACGAGATCAATGTGGTTGCGGACCAGTTCGGATGCCCTACTTCGGCCAACGATATCGCTGCCGCGGTGGTAACAATCGCAAGAAAGCTCGTGGAAGATGCCTCGGCCCCTCTTCGTGGGGTGTTTCATCTGTCTGGATCAGGTGAAACGAACTGGGCGAATTTCGCGAAACAAATATTCGCATTCGCGGAAGAACACGGTGGAAAGTCGATGATCGTCAACGACATCACGACTGCACAATACCCTACCCCGGCCCGGCGTCCGGCAAACTCCCGGCTTGATTGCAGCAAGCTTGAAGAGGTCTACGGTATAAAACTGCCGAGCTGGCAAACATCAACGCGCGCGGTGGTCACCGCTCTTGCGCAGAGCAAAAAGGAAACGCCATGAAGGGTATCATTCTGGCCGGGGGCAGCGGCACGCGCCTGCATCCGATGACATTGGCGGTCTCGAAGCAGATCCTGCCGGTCTACGACAAGCCGATGATCTATTATCCACTGACCACGCTTATGTTGGCCGGCATTCGCGAGATTCTGATTATCTCGACCCCCCATGACATGCCGCTTTTCCAGTCCCTTCTGGGTGATGGTTCAAAATGGGGTCTTTCCATTGAATATGCGGTCCAGCCCAGCCCGGATGGTCTGGCGCAGGCCTATATGATCGGCGCCGATTTCGTGGCGGGTTCACCATCCTGCCTCATCCTGGGTGATAACATCTATTACGGCCACGGATTACCGGAACTTCTGCAGGCCGGTACGAGCGTTAGCGACGGTGCTACGGTCTTCGCCTATCATGTGAACGATCCCGAACGTTATGGTGTCGTCGATTTCGATAGCGAAATGCGCGCGCTCTCCATCGAGGAAAAGCCGGCAAAACCCAAATCCAACTGGGCGGTCACGGGTCTTTATTTTTACGATGCCGATGTTGTCGACATCGCCGCCAATCTCAAACCGTCGCCACGCGGCGAATACGAGATTACGGACGTCAATCGGACCTATCTCGAGCGCGGCAAGCTGAAAGTATCCATCATGGGACGCGGTTACGCCTGGCTTGATACCGGCACACCGGACAGTCTTCTCGAGGCGGGCGAGTTTGTGCGGACGCTTGAAAAGCGGCAGGGCTTCAAGATTGCATGCCCGGAAGAGATTGCTCTGAGCAAAGGCTTCATCACGAGATCCGAATTCTCAACACTCGCAGAAAATGCCGGCAAAGGTGATTATGGCGTATATCTAAGGAGACTCGCTTCCTCGTAAGTGCGCTGTCATATGCCTCCGCTTCGAGTTGAACAAAACCGCATTAACACCTTCCGCTACAGCAACTCATCAAAGGTTGCCAAGTTGAGGCAGGATCGTGCGCCTGGTCTCTGGAGTCAAAATGCCTAGTTTGTCACTCTCGGACGTAACGGTGATCTCTGTTTGCTACAAGAGTGATGCGCTCATAGCGGAGATGATCGCGACGGTGCCTGAGGAAACACCAATAGTTCTCGTCGACAACGGAAAAACGAATAGCTTTGCGAACCTCCCTGCCGGTAGGAACATCAGGATTGTTCAGTTGGAGGACAATCAGGGCTTCGGCCGCGGCTGCAATGCGGGCGCGGCGGTGGCGCAGACACCTTGGATCCTGTTTTTAAACCCTGACGCCCGATTGACCGCAGGCGCGATTGAAGCCTTGCTGGAGGCCATTGATCGTCACCCGTCGGGTGTTGCATTTAATCCACGAATTTCCAACTCGGACGGAAGTGAATATTTCAAGCGGCGGTCCTGGTTATTGCCACGCCGCCGCTACATGAAAAAGGGCTGGCCCGCAGTCGATACCGTCGTTCCCGTTTTGAGCGGGGCCGCTTTTTTTGTTTCAAGACAAAAATTTGACGCGGTCGATGGCTTTGATCCGGCTATCTTTCTTTATCACGAAGATGATGACCTATCGTTGCGCCTTGCAAAATTAGGGCAACTCGTATTTGCACGCGATGCCCTTGTTTCCCATGCGGCGGGGCACTCGTCGGGCCGTTCTCCCGAAATCGCTCGGCTCAAGGCGTTTCATATGGCGCAATCGAGAATTTATACCGGTATCAAGCACCGGCGGCCGCTTCCAAGACTTTCGACTTTCGTTCAAGCCTTCGCGCTGATCATGTCGCCCAGCGCTCTATTCTCAGCACGCCGGCGGGCCAAGGCCGCCGGATTTTTCAAGGGCGCAGTCGAATCTATCAAACATCAACCATGAAGCGAACGAGTGCGTAATAGCAATCGCTATTCGTGTTCCTTCAACCATGACCAGACGCCGGCAATCCCCTCTCTCAAACCTATCTTTGGCTCCCAGTCAAAATCCATCTTTGCCCGCTCTATGTCGAGAACGGATACCGGAACGTCGAGGCTTCGATGAGGCTTATAGACTATTGGAATGGGATTACCCGTAATCTCCTGTACGATTTCCGCGATGTGGAGGACGGAAGTCCCAGTTCCGCTACCCCCGTTGTAGACGCCGACCCTGTCACTGAGAAGCGCGGTGACGCATAGGCTGCTAAGGTCTTTGACGTGAATATAGTCGCGAATCGTGGAGCCATCTCCCCATATTTCGATGGGCTGGTGCTTCAGGGCAAGGTTGAGATATGTGCCTATTATGCCTTGGACGCCCAGGTTGCCCTGATAGAGACCGTAAGGATTGGAGGCTCGGATCACAACAGGCCGTATACCGGCCTTGATCTCATAGAGTTTAAGATAGGACTCTATCGCAACCTTCACTACGCCATACGAACATATCGGATCGAGTATATGTCCCTCCGGAATCGGGACCTCCTGCGGCTTGCCGTATACAGTCCCACCCGACGATAGGTAGAGAATGCGGGTTACATTGCATGCTGCCATATCCTCGAGGAGGCTCAGGGTTCCGAGAAGATTAAGCTCAACATCCTTGCCGGGGTCCTTATCGCCCGTGGACGGCACCGTCCCGCTGACAAGATGCGCCACGGCGTCGACATCCACCAGAAGCTCGCGCATCAGCTGGCTATCAGCCAACTCTCCCGAAACATACTGCACACCTGCCGGCAGCGGACGACCAGGAAGACGGCTTCTTCCCAGCACCTTCACCTCGTGTCCCGCGCCCACCAAATCTTCGACAAGATGGTAGCCGATGAACCCACCGCCGCCGAGAACCAATATCTTCATAAAAAGCCTATCACCTTACTGCCGCCAACGTCACTTCCTTGCGAGCACAGAACGATAATGATCGAGATACTCACCAACGAGCACATCGATATCATATGTCGCTCCAAGGATTTGCGCTTTTTCTCTAAAGCCGTCACGGACATCTTTCTCCAAGATTTTTTCCATGGCGTCACTCAATTCATTCACAAATCGGTCGTTGTCGCTGTCGTTGGCGATGATAATTCCAGCTTGTTGGCCATTAATCTGTGACATTGCCTTGATCTCACCGACATCCGTGGACACGCAAGGGACCCCAACTTGAAGCGCCTGTATCAAACACAGGGGATAAGATTCACCTGGAAAGCGTGTCGGTATCAGAGCCACGTCGCTAATACGGTAGAGACCATAGATCTCCTTAACAAAACCAAGGAAGTGAATGGTCTCGTCCGTCGCCGCCAAGAGCTTGGCATCGTCCGTGGCTGGCCCTTCCCCCACCATAAGCATCGCCATAGGGACATCAGGTCGCCGCTCCCGCAATAAACGATATGCCCTGACGGCCTCTACCCAGCCTTTGCCTTCAGCCCCTCGTGCAACAAGCGAAAATACGACAGCATCCTCTGCCACACCCAGCTGAGCACGTGTTTTGGGGAACGCTACTTCATCAACAGGCATCGCATTTTTTACTTTTACGAATTTTTCTTTACCGATCTGAAGATTATCGAACGGCCCCAGGTTCCGATCGGCAGTATAGGCGAATTTATCAATTCTCTTGCTCCAGCGGTCGATCCTGCTCGTCGAAACATCCATCGCCTCATAGGATCCATGCAGTGTCGAAATAAAGGGCGCTGAGATGCCTTGTCCGTCGAGCAAGAACCCTTCGACATTGGCAACATGCGAATGAACCACCGAGATTCCTGCATTCGTGATGAAACGATCTATCCCCATGTCGCGAACCGCATTGGCCGTATAGACAGGGATACCAGGGTCGAGCATACGCCGCACGTCTTTATGATCGTCCGCGTCGTGCATCTGAAGAATGGAAACCATGATCCCCTTGCGGCGAAGTGCATTCGCGAGGTGAATCGGGAATATTTCTCCACCGCCGAACGAAAAGCCCAAAATGCCGACCAGAACATGAATATGTTCACGCGGGACCGCACTAAGGCTTTGGTAATTCACCAGCTTTTGAAATTCTTCAGCCTGGACTCCGGCACTTTTCGAGACGCTGCGACAGACCTCGATAAAGCGTTTGAGGGTGCCATCTGGAATATCCCATCGTTTCTTCAACGATGTCATCAGTCGCGCATATTCTTTATAATATTCTGGCTTCGATTGGGCGCTGCTACCGGATGTATTGCTATCGTGAATACGGAAATAGCTGACAGAACTCGGCTCGTATGCGATCTGCCCCCCCGCTGCGATAGCCGAATAGAGGTACCAGTCGCCCATGATTTTGTAACTTCTGGCCTCTTCCCATACCTGATCGGAAATCTCAAAACGCCGCCAGAGGCTTCCTCCGACGTTGGCAATCACATTTTTGACGCCAAAGCCACCGCGAAACCACTCTGCGGCCGGGCGAGTCAGGCGCGCTTCCCAGATCCCTGGCTCACTATCCTCGCGGTAATGATCCAGCCCGGCAAAATACTCTCCCTGACTATTCGCAAATTGGATTCGCCCGAACGCCATCATCACGCTTGGGTCACGAAATGCATTGATCATTCTTTCAACGAAAGTCGGCTCGCAAAAATCGTCGCTTTCGCAAATCCAGACCAAATCACCCTTTGCCAGCGAGTGACCCTTCTGCCATTGACGGAACACATTTCCCGAGTTTTCAGTATTATAGACAGCTCTGATACGCTCAGGGAAACGCTTGACATATGCGTCGATTACCGAGCGACTGTCGTCACTGGAGCAATCATCCAGAACCAGAATATCGATAAGCGGATAGGTCTGCGCCAGGATGCTGTCCAGACGCTGAGGAAGATACCGCGCGTGATTGAAGTTCGGCACGATCGCAGTCACCCTCACGCCTGTTTGGGCGCTGATACTGGAGCGGCTCGCCGCGATAATCCTGTTTGAAGCAATCCTCTGATAATAGTCGAGGCAAAACTGATCGACCTTACGCGACAGCAACATCGGATCGCGCTTTTCAGCCGATTTCAGAAACCGTTTTCGCCTTCGAGTACTGAAGACACTGACTTCCGACAAGGCGTACAATAAACGAGTATAAATCAAACGCTTCAGAAACTTTGTCAAAGAAGCCCGACTCATCCAGTTGTTGCGCTGAAGCCCGTCGACTTTGCCCGAAATCTGATCAATGTCCTTCATCAGTATTTCGGCCCATTGCGCGTGTTCGGCTTCGATCCGTTTGAGGACTGGTTCGGATACCTCAATGTCTTGGGCAAAAAAACTAATCGTTTCAAATCCGCCCAACGGGATATCAGATGCGATACCGACGATGTGTGTGGGCGCCTCAACCCCGATTGTCAGCGAGCCAGTTTCTGCATCTATATAAAAAAATTGTGTAGAGTTACTTGCAGAAGCAATTATTGACCCGAAGCCAACTTTTTGGCCGTGAATAGAGACATAGCCAAAATGCTCCCCCAACTTCTTAGCCAGCTTTTCTTTGCTGGTCCCGTCACCGTCGAGAAACTCCTCTGGTAATCCCTCACCGGAGCTCTCCTCGCCGTCCGACATTGAAGTGATCAATATGCCGCTAGGCCGCAAAACGCGCTTAACTTCAGCTAAAAATAGGCTAGGATTGTCAGCCTGCTCAAGCACATCGAAGCCGACGACAACATCGACCGAAGCCGAAGGCAAGGGTATCATCGAATATGATCCCACCTCAAAACTGGTATTTGCGAACCCGCAACGTTCTCGCGCTAAATTGACTAACTCATGGGAAAACTCGACACCAATAGCTGACTGGGCGGCTTGGGCAAGAATCGACGTGCCAAAACCCAAGCCGCTTCTGAGGTCTAAAACATCTTTACCACCAACAAGATTCTTCGCTAGGTAATACCTGTGCACCACTTCGAACGGCAATTTCGCGTCGGTTCTTGACAACTCGCTTTCGCCGGTGAAACTCGTTTCGTAAACCATGTACTCCTCGGCAAATTCGTGACAGCGCTTGTGGCGGGATAAACCATTATACGCGTCAAGTCGAGGCTGCGCTGACACACTGAGACCGGCTCAACCACGACTGAAGTTATAGATCGTTATTGCTGGAAGTTCCGCCGCTGAACTTATATAATCTGATGAAATTTCAGCTCACGAAATCACGTTGATAAGTACGCGAAGAACTGAAAAACATAAATCTCCACACTAATCGCGCGACGGTATTTATTTCGCTCCTGAGAAAATTCAGCTAGCTAAGCTCCAGAGATTTGTCGAATAATCTCCCGATATTTCTTCTTTACGCCAAAGTACATCGAAAACGGGAATTTACTCACCTTAGTTGCAAGACGTTGCGCATCTAGAACAACTCGATTGAGCCTACTCACCTCCGAACGCAGTATAGACACTTCACCGTTAATCTCGTGAAGATGAGCCGTCAAATACTCAACTCTACCATACAAATCCACGCGGACCGGCAAATTTCCCTCCAAAAAATCGACAAAATTCTTACCCGAAAATTTTCCAGACACGACTTCGTACAAGTCTACTTCTCGGGAAATCAGCGCGCTCTTGAAGTCATTAAAAGAAGGTAGTTGAAGTTCGCCGAATAACTTTGTTATGAAATCTCCCCAAGTCCTTATTTCAGGATCACTTGGGCGACCTAAGACTGTTAAATGACTACACAACGTTACGATGGACCTAAATATTAAATATGTAAATGGAACGGCTTCAGAGGCCGTCCATTCCTGGTCAAAGAAGTACCAGCCACCATCCTCTTTTCTCATAAGGTTTTGGGGAACTGCGTCCAAAAGTGTTCCAGATACGCAAAAATCAAAATTTGTTGAATCACTATGCACGTCTGTTTTGTTGCTGTTCAATTCAATAATTATTGAAGCATACAATTTAAAGAACTCTACTACGTCGCGGACCTCCCAACCATCCTTGTTTACGATGTCCAGAAATTCACTGGATAGCGTGCGACCCACAATATATTCTGCTTCTTCCTGCGGGTGGAACGACAACCATTCACTCCCCACCTCATCTTTGAGCTGCAGCCGCTTCGACCTGACCACAATATCGCCATTCTGCTTCGGCAAAAATATAGATTCTTTGCAATATATACCTTTCCTAGCCGTAGAATAATGGAATGCCAGAGCTTCTTGTTGCCGTGGGCTATCAATATTTGTCTTAGCCAACAACAGAAAGGAATTTGACAGGTCAGATGCGATTCCATTTTTGGCGAGTTGCCGCCAAACGAGCTCAGGAGCGAAAAGAGGGGTGTGAGGCAACTGCGGGTCACGTTTTACGCTTTGGGCTGCCAAGGCGGCGGCATCAAATCGTTCAAACTCAAAACCGCGCGATGAGATTATAGATACAGGAAACTTGTAATCCGGGAATGGCAGAAAGAGTTCTGTCTCAGCGAACCCGCTGGCCAGAACTCGTCGTTCCAAGTCCGCGCGACCAAATGTTCGGACGCCGCCACTTTCATATCTGTCTTCAATTCCTAACATTCGTTGACCTAGATGGTCTTCTTTTGAACCAGCGAAATATTTTAGCCCCAGCTGGTTCTCGATTGCGATGACCAATTGACCGCCCGGCTTCAGGAGCCGACGCACCGCGCCAAGCATCTCTGCAACAGGATCTTGAGCCGGCGAGTAAAGACAAGCGTATTCGAGGACCCCAATTAATGTGATTATGTCGAAGCGTTTATCGGTTTGAAAATCTGAGAAGCGTTCGGCCAAGACCGACACATTCTCAAGGTCATTCGTTCGCAACCGTGTGATCTTGGCGCGACGTATGGAGCCTTCAAGCGCAACCACGAAGGCGCCGCACTCTCCTAGGAACCGAGTAATAGCCCCACATCCTGCTCCAATCTCCAGAACGTCGGAGCCAGAAAGTGATTCAGTGAACGGTCGCAGAATATTTGCCCGCAACGGAGAGAGATGATAAGTCGTCGTCCAATCGACACATTGCTCCCTAAGGCAATTCGACAAGACTGTCAGATCGGTCGTTGCGGCGATTATCTTCTCTAATTGGCGCTCAGCCTCGTCACCGTCGGAGTAAGCAATCCCGGCATAATCCTCACGCTTGAAGATACCCATCTCTTGATCGAACTGATAATGGGGGCCTAGATTTTGTAGTTGTTTTTTGTCTTCCATTTCGTCCCCTCAGAAAATTCTCGGAGTACCGCGCGGCCCTCACTGCATGCTACGCCACCTGAGCGCTGTATGGCATCTAGCCGAACTCGATGCAAGAAGCTCAAGTGCAACGACCATGCGATGCAAACTCCCACGATGCACGCGTTGAGGGGCACCATAAATTACACCATTTTTGACGTGCCATTGAAATTTCTTCTGTCTGCGATCAGAGGCAATCCGTCCACGCCGCCAAGCCACAAGTGAGTCGTCGAAATTTTCGCGTTACTCTTATTTTTTGCTAGAGGCAAAAGTGAAGTGCTTATGCAAAGCGTAGCTTGTTGCAACCGGGCTCAAAACACCAATCACATGCGCCACCGCCTCTGGATGAAAACCGAACCCAACGAGTGGGAACAGCCATCTGGCCAATCCGACGCTCACGAGCCAGACCTGGGCCAACGCAACCATGTTCACCAAACCAAAGCGCAGATATTCCGCCTCAGGTCGGCGACCTGACTCCTCGAAAACGAATAGTTTCATGAGGCCATAGGCCGTCGTCATACCGATGAGGTAGGCCATCACGATTGCAGCAGAATAGCTGGCGATTGTGGATAGCGCTGCCCGCGAAAGAACATTAACGCCGGCAGCTATACCACCTGACAACACGAAGCGAACAAAAGGTGATGAGATCATTCCGGAAATCGATCTCATTTCGGCACGGCTTCAGCCATCGCTCTGCCAAGCCTCACGCTTTCCGCAATGCCCCGATCCTCCGGATAATAATAGGAAGTGTCGGCAATCTGGAGCCCGGAAATGGGCGTCTGAACAGGCGGCAATTTATCGTAGAAATTTGGCTCGCAAACTGGTTGCGCATAGGCGAGCCGGCCAACTTTCGCTTCGATAACATCGTGGTCGCTTACATCGGGATTTACTTTTTTGATGTATCCCAGAGCCTCATCGATGAACTGCTGGTCGGTCCAACTCCATTTGCGATTCGTCGTCGGCATGTAATACGGCACATAAACGACAGTGTCGCTCACGGGGCGAAGATTGGAGAACTCAATCAGCCCGGGTATCTCGATGGTGTCATCAACGATATTGATCCAGAAATGGCGGCTGATGGATTTCTTCAATTTGAAGAGAAGGCAAACCACGCCGATATTGCGAATATCATCGTATTTCTTTTTCGACGCCTCGGGGAGATCTGGCACCAAGCGGGAGACCAACGGCGTCGGCAGGGTGGAAATGACAGCATCGGCGGGAAAGAACCGCTCCTTCGTCCGTACTCCTGCCACCTTGCCATCCGCGCATTCTATCCGCTCGGCGGCAGCGCCGAGATGCAGGCGTCCGCCTTTTTCCGTATAGGCGTCGACAAGCGCATCGACCAAGACCTGGCTTCCACCGTCAATATAGCCAAGTTCCTCCTGAAATATCGAGCGCCGGGAGTTGCCTATACGACGCACGCGCGTTGCGATCCAGGAGGCGGAAATATCGTCGGCAAGCTCGTAGAACTTCAATTCCATCAGACGCTTCCAAAGTGTGCCATACACTTCTTTGCCCGAACCCTGTTCAAGCCACTGGCGCGCAGTCTTATGTTCAATCTTGGAGAAATCGCGCGCTTTCGTCGTCAGGAACATTTGAAGCCCCGTCCGGAATTTTGCGATCAAGCTCAGATGCGGGAACCGTAACAGGGAGATCGGATCACCCCAGGGATGAATTTTCCCCTTCATGAAGTAACCCATTGACGTTCCACGCCACTTCATCCGGTCGGCGATGCCGAGTTCCCGCATCAGCGCAAAGGTTGGCTCGTCGGATTTACAGACAAAATGATAAAAACGTTCGATCGACAATCCGCCAAAATCAAAATGGGCGGCCATTCCACCGGCTACCGCGTCGCTTTCGATCAAATCGACCTCGTGCCCCAAATTTACGGCGCGATGTGCTGCGGCAAGCCCCATGGCCCCCGCCCCGATCACCACAATGCGGCTCATTGGTAATGTCTCCTAAAAATCCAACACAATCTTGCTGTATGTCGGGTGCAGATAGGTCTCGGTGATTGCGTTACGCAATGGGGTGGCCTCCACCCCAAAGACCGCCGGCCAATCAATGACTGGAAATGTTTCGGGTATCACGAGCGCCTCAAGTTGGCTCGTTGTGAAAGGTGGCTTGGAACTCAACTTTCCGTATACGAAAAGAAGCCACCAGAACACCGTGTAAGGGATATGGATAATCCGGGCCTTCGGCTTCACCGTGGTATGGATCAGATTAATCAGATCGCCATAATATACCTGCTCCAGCCCAGAAATATCGTAGGTACCTGTGGGCATTTTCTCCATGGAAGAGATGATGATCGCCGCAAAATCCCCGACATACAAAGGCTGCCTGATGAACTTGCCGTCACCAGGAATCGGGAAGACCGGCACGCGATCCATGAACCGGCGAAGCCAGCCCAGATGCTTGCGGTCAAACCAGCCGAACATCAGTGTAGGCCGCAAAATCACATGCGGAATATCCGTCACTGTGTCGATGAACTGTTCCTGCGCCGTCTTTGATCGCGTGTAGAAATCATCGGCTTTTGAGTTCACAACCGAAGATGAGATATGCACGAAATAAGGCGTTTTGTGCTTACGCATCGCCGCTACGATGTTTTCCGTCGCGGTGACGTTGTTCTCTATGAATTCGCGTTCGTCCAGACCACCGATCTGTGCTTGATTGAGCAGCACGGCGTCGACACCCCGGAACGCATCTTGCCATTCCCCAGGCTCGGCCAGATCGGCTTCTATGACTTCAATCTCAGGGTTCAACTGCCGCAGCAAAGCTGTGTTGCTGGGATGTTTGTCAATGCCGACGATCTCAAGCCCTTCGACACCCTTGAGGCGCGCAATTATATTTTGGCCGACCAGACCCGCAGCGCCCGTTATAAGAATCTTTCTCATTAGATCTCCATCCGATTGAAGATGCGGCTGGGGATATTGCGGATAATCAGCATGATGTAGCGCCAGAATCCCGGCGCATAGGCGATTGGCCCGCCGCGAAGCGCGCTGGCATGAACCACCGCCGCAATCTTCTCCGGCCGCGCCCAAAGAAGGCCGTTCCTGTTCATGCCCTCTGTCATTGGCGTTATCGTCGGACCAGGTTTCACCAAGACAGCACGCGGCCCTTTGTTGGCGAAACGGTGCGCAATCCCTTGCACAAGCACGGCCAGTCCAGACTTTGCTGCACCATAAACATAGTTGGCACGCCGCCCGCGATCTCCCGCAACCGATCCTATAACTACCAACGTGCCTCTCGCCTGTCGCTCGAGCAAATCTGCAGACGCCAGGCACCAGGCGGCAGCGGAATTGAAATTTACCCTCAATATCTCTTCCGCAATTTCTGCGTCGCGCTCAGCCTCATATTGATCACCCAGAATGCCGTAAGCCAGAATGATGTGATCGACTCCGCCGATCTGGTCGGCGAATGCCCGGAGTTGACCAGCAGCGTCATGCGGTGTTGCGAGATCACAGGTAGCAATCTCAACCCGCCCTGCACCTCGGCTCCTCAAGTCGGCCGACGTTTGTTCCAAACGGCCCCTATCGCGACCGACAAGCACAATGGATGCGCCTTCGGCGGCATAAATACGCGCTGTCGCCATAGCGATCGAGGAAGTGGCTCCCAAGAGAATAATTCGCAATTTCTTTCCTTTAATCCTGACTCACGCGCGTCCAAAAACCCGAACGAAATACCGGATCGATATGTTTTGAGAAGAGACGCCAGTCCGGATAGCCTGCCTGGAATACCCTGGCCGGCATTCTTCCGTCCTTGGCGGGATAAAGCCGTCCTTTAGCTTCCATTACAATAGCATCCAGCCGATCCATCAACTTCAGAGTCGTCTCTCCCCGATTCGGAAAATCCAACGCCAGAGTTGTCCCCTCGCGCGGGAACGAAAGAAGTCCGGGCGACTGGATTGAACCGAATGTCTTAAGGACAGCAAGAAACGAGCCCTGTCCACTCGCGGCAATCGTTTTCAACATCTCATTCGTCGCGTCTTCCTGCACAGATGGAGGGACAACGGATTGGTATTGATACATGCCCCTCCGCCCATACATGCGGTTCCAGCGGCCGATCGAGTCCAGCGGATAAAAGAAAGGATAAATACCAGCCCTGCTTTTCCCGCTTTTCTTGCTGCCCCGGTAGAAGTAAGCGGCATTGAAGGCACGAATAGAATAGCTGTTCATCGCCACAGCCGGCAAGCTAACGGGCATGGTGAACGCTGTATTGCCGCTGTCCAGCAGACGGGAACCAAGTTTTGCGTGATTTCCACGCGTAAATATACCCCGCCCCAGCCTGTCTCCGCCAGAAAGGCAGTCAATCCAGGAGACGCTATATTCGAAATCTGCCTCGCTCGCCTCGGCAAGGTGAAAAAACTCTTTTGTATTACCAAATGGAATGTTTTCGACGTCGATGATAGCGCTCTGGATGGGTATCACCTCCAACTCAACCCATGTTATCAGCCCTGTCAGCCCCAATCCGCCGACGGTCGCGGCGAACAGCCCGGTCGTGTCGTCCGCCGCCAACTCGATTTCTTCTCCATCGGATCGCAATAGGCCAATGCGCCTTACCCAACGGCCTATAGTGCCGGTTCTGTGATGGTTTTTACCATGCACGTCGTTTGCGATAGCGCCGGCTATCGTTACAAAACGGGTGCCGGGGGTGACAGGTATAAAATACCCTTGATGAACAATGATCCTGAGGATGGTGTCGATGGACAAACCTGCCTCTGCACGCAGGAGCCTTGTTTCAGGATCGAAGTGAACCACCCTGTCAAGGGAAGTCATGTCGATCAACCCTCCGTTCGGGTTTAGTCCGCTATCGCCATAGGAACGGCGCAGACCACACGCTAACAAGGGAATATCCAGCTTAAGAGCCTCATTCATCAATGACGGCAATTCGTCTCGCCAGGTCGGCCGCGACAGCATATGCCGGGCCCTGAGCACGCCGCCCCACGAACTAACTCCAAACGCGGACGCAAAACGGCTCATAACGCCACCAGAAAAACGATCGCAATGGCCGCGCCGAGACCGATACTTACATTGTCCCTGATGGCGAAACTGACGGGATCGTCGTTCATCCTCCCCCTGTGAGCCAATATCCAAATACGGCCTAGCCATATCGACAACAGGACAGGAATGGCGGATAGAAATTCTGGACGCGCATAGTCATTGCCCGCCAGCATTTCCATCAGGATAAAAATAACCAGAACGACAAGCGACGCCATCGCCGCACTCACGCCGAGCGAAAGTGTGAGCGGCGCATCCCCTACCTCATAACCTCTGCTCTTAAGGCTCGCGGCGCCGCTGGTGGACGCACGAACAATCTCGGTATGGCGTTTCGCAACGGCGAGGGAAAAGAAAAAGAAAACAGCAAATGTCAGAAGCCAAGCCGGACGCGAATGCTCTAACAGAACAGCGCCCATCACCACACGTGATGTAAAGAGGAGGCCGATTATCAGCGTATCGAGCAGAGGAATACGCTTAAGCCCAAGTGAATAGGCGCCTGTGACAACAAAGTAACCCAAAAGCACTGAAGCGAATTGCAACGAAAGCAGACCTGCCGCAAGAAAGCCCGCGAAAATAAGTGCTACTGCAAGCACGAAGCCCGATCTGATCGACAAGCGGCCGCTGGCCATAGCTCGGCTGCGTTTCGACCAATGCTGTCGATCTGCATGCAGATCGGCAATATCGTTCAAGAGATACGTACCAGAGGTTACCGCCAGCAGACAAATGAACGCGAGAAGCGTTTCGACAATCAAAGATACGTTTGACCATTGGTGAGCGAGAATTAGCGGAACAAAAATCAAAACGTTTTTTGTCCAGTGATGGACACGAATCGCCTTCAAAAACTCTTTTACACCGAGAGGCGCGGTAGAAAACTCGGCAATCACGGGTTTGTTCAGCTTCCTGGCCTTTGCAGCAACGCCGCTACTCGCACCAGCCAAAACTATCGCATCCGCTGCATCCCAAACCGACAAATCCGCATTGCTATCGCCGACATAGATGAACCCTTCTGGAAAACGCGAGGCCAGATAGCTCGCTTTAGCAGGGCCTTTCAGGTTGCTCTGACTGGATCCAACTGCGGAATCAAATATTCCAACCTTCGCTGCAACAACATCAACGATCGACTGGTCTGCGGCAGAACACAAATGCAGAGCGTGCCCCTCACCTGCTTTCTGGCGCAGCCAATTCACTAGATCTTCCCTGAAGGGCAAAACAAGCGAAGTGAGATCCAAGTGTTTAGCAATGGAGGCTTTAAGGACATGGCGGCCACGTGAAAGGGTTGGCAGCGCCGACAGCAGTGCGAAAGGCTTTCGGAACAATGAGAGTGCCGCGGCCTCATAAAGCGTATCCGATAAAAGAAGCGTTCCATCCAAATCAACGACAATGGGTAAAGCGGACCGGGCCTCGTCAGCTTTGGAACTCTGTCTCTCTGATGGAAGGTTTAAACTCATAATGCCCTTGCTCTCTCACGTCGCGTCGCTACAGCCTATACGAAAATAACCATGCCATTGCTATCCGCTCATTTGCAGAATTGGAAATGCGCCAGCAGACCCTTTCCTGGCAACGCTGCGGGCGTAGATATGACATCGCCAACCCATAACCGACCGGTATGCAACCAGCTTGACAATTTTCGGCCCAAACGGGATAGCTCAGCGAGTTTGAAGCAGAGGCAGAAGTTTTATAATGAAAATCATCAATCAACGTCTGGTGCTAATAGCACTTGCCACACTGTGTATATCTGCCTTTTTTTCGCTTTATTACTTAACTCAACAGCCGCTCGATATGTATGCGTTTCGTCAGACGCAGACCGCTATAACGTCTTACTGGTTTATTAAGGAAGGATTCGCCCTCGCTTATCAAACGCCGGTAGGTGGAAAACCCTGGGCCATACCGTTTGAGTTTCCGCTTTACCAAGGGATAGTAGCCTTAATAGCGAAAACATTTAACCTGTCGCTTGATGCCGTTGGCCGGCTTGTGAGCTATCTATTTTTACTAGCATGCCTCTGGCCTGTCGCTGGAATATTTAGAATATTTAAGCTTAAGCGCGAGACATTTTATATATTTTCGGCCTTACTATTCTCATCCCCCGTATATTTGTACTGGGGACGGTCCTTCATGATCGAGACAACGGTGCTTTTCTTCACCATCGCGTTTCTATACTATTTTTCACTCGGCATGCGCTATGGTTTTAGCATCCGTTGCAACGCATTTCTGCTTTTGTGTGCGACGCTCGCTTTGCTGCAGAAGTCAACGACGGCATTGCCCGTGATGATCGTGGCGGCGTTGATCTATGCTTATGTGACCCTGCGTCAGGCGGAACGATTTAAATCGCTCTTCAAATTAAAAGTACTTGCTGTCCCCGTTTTCGGCTTCTTGATTCCCGTCATAGTCGCTTACGTGTGGGTAAAATTTACCGACGACCAGAAATCGCTGAACATACTCGGCGAGTATCTGACATCCGCTCGTCTGAACTCCTGGAACTGGGGCACGCTGGCTCAGAGATTTGAACCTACGATCTACGATAAAGTCATTCTGCTGCGGATGTTCGTCGGAAATCTCGGTGCTGTCGTTGGGCTGGGCTTGTTCATCTACTTTCCAATATGGTGCAAGAAGAACGGTCGAAGAACCGAGCTGACGCTATTTTGCATCGCGCTTGCCCTTGGTTTCCTGCCATTTTTTATGTTCCCCAATCTGCATATAGTGCACACCTACTATCAGACGGCCAACCTTGCTTTCCTTCTATTTGCCGCAGCCTTGGCACTTGGAACGTTCTACAATCACGCTCCTAAAGCAGTCACAGGATTTTTTCTTTTTATCTTGGCGTCAAACTACGTCTATTTCGGAATAAAATACTACCCGGCCATATCTCAACAATTTAGCAGCTATGATCGCGACATCGCGGTTGGGAAATCGATTAAAAATGCCACCACAGAAGGTGGGCAGTTTATCGCACTGGGTAATGACTGGAGCTCGACATTCTCCTATTTCGCAGAGCGTAAATCTTTTACGATTCCCGGCTGGCTCACGCAAACCGATGACGTTTTGATGCATCCTGAAAAATACCTCGATGCAGACCAGCTTGGCGGTTTTGTCTTCTGCGGCAACGATACTCTGAACCCTGCTCTTTTCACTAATTTTGTCGCGCGGAAACAATGGAATACTGCTATTGTTAACGGCTGTAAAATCGCTTTCCCGGGAACAGCTTTCAAGGCTGACGGCGCTAATTCCATGGAATGCCACGGTGCGATTGATATCAACGAGATCACGGAGGAAAACGGTGCTCGTGTTGCCAGGCTGGAGGGGTGGGTTATCCCGGTTGATGGCGACAAGAAAATTCGCGAACGGGTTTACATTCAACTCCCAGGATCCAATGGACAGCCACTATATGTCGAGGCATTGAGAACCCCTAGAGACGAGATTAATTCGCAATTGAAAATGCCGCCGGAAAATTTGAGCGGGTTTTCAGCCTTGGTTCCGCTTCAGCACGAGCAGGACACTAAAGATGTTGTGATCATTCGTTCGCGAGGAGACGTCAAAAACATCTGCCGCCTCACTCATTAGAAAAAACTTCCAATATCGGCGACAGACTGACGGACCGATTTCTCACTCACTGCTGGACGTCCGGCGCTTTTGGCGGTCGTCAAGCACCATCACCGCCAGGGTTGCTGTGGCGCCTCTGTCACGAGGTCGCCACACAATGCCATTCTGCCAATGACGCAAATATTGCATCCGGCAATCATTTTCACTTGTTCAATCGATCAAAAGCGACCTTCCAAAATGCGTTATCTCTCGCTAAACGCATCTGTCGTTTCGATTTTCGAATATTGTCGGGCTGTCGGGCCGCAAGGACAAGTCGCGTCGAGGTAACGCCAGCAGTGTCGGAATGGGAAAGTCCTGCGAGCAAATCCAATTCGTCTTGCTGGGGATTGGTAACAAGCCGCTGGAAAGGAGCCGCCCAAGCTGGTGACGAAATCACCGCAGGACTATAGATTTTCAGAAGATACCGGTTATCCTCTACAAATTTTTTTATGCCTTGCTGTACTTTCATCGCCTTCTCGCGATAGTCTCGCTCCTCTGGCAGAATATCCTCGAGTTTGGGAACGATTTCGCCATTATCGGTCATTTCGTAACCTAACGTCGTTCCATGGTCCGCGGTCAACGCGAATTCAAGAAGTTCCACACCGCCGGACTGAAGATACTCTTGGATATCAGGCTGACTGCCATAATGGGACAACCAGCCCTGCATCGAAAACCCAAGATCTCGATTGGTCGTCGCGGATGAGTGGAGTCCCAAATAAAGTCCGATAAAGTCTTCTTTCGAATAACTCTGATCTAGCGTCCCCAACAGGTAACGCTGAATATTACCATTCCAGCCAATATCGACCAGCGCCGTTTTCACCCCCGGGGAGAAATGACGATCGAAATACGGACGGAATTTACGTCGCCTGTCGGAGGCCGCTTTAAGTCCGATCTCGAAAGTTGTGGCAAGCATATCCCGTCCAGCATGAATCTTCTCATGTAAAACCGGCCCACTACCAGTCAGTCCGAATTGGTCCAGCAGGTGCGGTATAGTTCTTACATCATACCCAACGGTCTCAAGGGAATATTCTATTGGCCGAGAGACTTTGCCTGCAAATGGCGCCCAAGTCTTTTCAGTATCCCACTCTCGTATTCCGAATTGATGACCGACACGCCTAGAAAAATGCACGTAGGAACTCGAGATGTGGTCCAAGCCCACGTCCTTTTTTAGATTTTCAAACAAATGGTGGGGAAGCCATCCATCTCGGGCGACAAAAGCAACCCGCTCGACTTTTGATTCACGAATTTTTGCGCACAGCCACAGCATGAATCCGAAAATCAACGGTCCGAATGTCCGGTACCCAACACGTTCATAGTCGTCCTGGGGCACGAACTGCTGCGACTGCGGCATGGCAAGAAACTCGATCACGCTATTGATCACATAGTCACTTCGCGGACGAGCACAAAGCATTCGTTGATTATCGACTTTCGCCCAATCCGCCCAACGGGTTTTGATTGAATACTTCTCTGCCTGTTTGAGATCGGACCAATCGTTATCGCCGACATGCAACCAGTTCGCGTCTTGAGGAATGTTTAGTCTGGCTCTAACTTCCGGGTATATCCATCCGCTATGCTTGCTTTTCCTGAGTTCTCCCGAAACAAAAACAGGAATATCGCGCAGGTTCGGAAATCCTTTCTCTTCAAGCATCTCCTTCAGCCATGACGATGGCAAATACATGTCCGAAATGAATGCGATCTTTTTTGTTTTTTTTCGGAGTTCTTCGAAAATATCCAGACCTTTTTTACTGGCAAAAAGGAATGTTTTTTCCAGCTCAAGCTCCTTCATTTGGAGTAATTGCCTCAGCTCGGAACCACATCCACTGAGCACTTCATAACGATGGTAAATCTCATCGAGATTGATTTCACCTTCAGCGTTAGAGGCTGCAGCAAAAATATCTCGTGCTTCCTTTTCTGCCCGCATACGATGGTGGCTAAATGAAGCGAGAATGTCGTGGTTGAGAAGGGCGATATTATTCTGCAGCGCCGCTATGCGCACCGCTTCAAATACATCTACAGGCGCACGCAATTTACGATGTACCAACGTGTCGAAAATATCGAATGTCACCAAATCATACATGGACTTATCCTTCGATCGCACGACCGAGAACGCGGTTTCTCCACCGCCGGAACGAACGGGAAATAGTCTGACGCCAACGAGGACGCTCGTACCGAAGACTTTTTACAGCCTCTTCCATTTGCCACAATCGCCATAGAACATGATTGAATTCGTTTTGCGTAAGCTCTTGTACTTCCATCGGAATTGTGATCGCCATCCGGTTTTCCCCATTTTGTCCGGCGACCTTGCGTATGAGGTCGTTACGGATTTTCTGGTTATAAAGACGATGTCGATCTGCACCGGCATGCACCGTATTTCCCAACGCTCCCGTCGATGAAACCCGATGATGGTAAAAGCTCAAAAACTCAGGGACCACCCAAACATCATGCTTGAGAAGAAAACGCGAGTGAAAATCCCAGTCACCGAGAACAGGCAGACTCTCCTCAAAAAGCCCAATCTCTCGAGCCGAGGGTAAGTTGAACATAAATGCAATTGGAGGAAATTGGTTACGAACCAACATTTTTTGAACGGAGAGCAAACCTTCGTCGAGATTGTCGGAATGCCATGATCGGAATGGTTCGACCCGCTCTATTATTATTTCATTACCGACAACAGTTTCAAATACAGTGTTGATGCGGCATACAATTCCTTTGATTGACGGGAATGTTTTCTGACGACGAGCGATGGTTGAGGTCATCGAAGCCAGAAACTCGGGCGCCCAGCTATCATCGTCATCGTGGATGACGGCATATTCTGTATTCAACGTTGCGAGTCCGGCATTTGATGCCGCCTCCATTCCCTTGGACACCTCATGATGAAGAACGCTCACTCTCGCGTCTCCCTCGAAGATCTGCCCAACGAGCCAATCAACGGACTCAGCCTGCCCGCCATCATTTACGACAACCAGTCTCCAATCTTCATATGTCTGGTTCTTTACGCTTTCCAGCGCCCTTCGAAGCAGTACGGCGCGATCCTTTGTCCGAGTGACAATCCCCACACCAGTAGGGCCAGAGACGCTTTCCGCGCCCGCTCCGTCTCCGTCAACTTGAGATGCGCTATTTTTCGTGGCTAGGCTGCTATCCATGAATATAAGATTGACCGCTGTCTTAGCTACGAGCACATAACCCTTGCTTTCCAGCAACTGAGAGATCAGTTCAGCATTGTTTTCAATAAAATGTTCAGAGGGCTCCGCTTGGACAACGGCAGGGCGCCAGCGGTCCCAATCGACGTCCTTAAGCAAGTCAAGGTCCAAACCTTCAGTGTCGATGGACAGATACAAGGGTGCGCGCTCTGAAAAAAACTCCTCAAGCACATCGTTCATACGAGACGCCTGAACCGTGATGACATCTTTCAATCCGACGGCGCCATCTTGCCAATCTTCGACAAATCGCCTCGATAAAGACGAGAGTTCATTTTGATTTGATACGAAAAGCTCTGCGGTATCTGAATCACCGACAATAATCGCCTTGTTCAAAACAAGGTCTTGTTTTCGAACCTTTTCCAGATCGGCTATAAGCGCCGGATTTGCCTCAACCAGGACCCCACTCATTCCCAATTCGAGAGAAAGAAGATATGTCGCACTTGTGGCAATAGGATGATTAGCGCCAACCTCAAGATATCGCTCTGCCGAAAGATCAAAATGCCTACGCGCGGAAAGCGCTTTCAGTATACTGACAACAATAAGATCTTCTGCGCATTGCGCATAATATCTCTGCGCCAAAGCCTCAATATCAGGCGGACTCAATCCAAATTTCTCAATTTCATTATAAACGAAACTATTCCTCAAGGAGCACCTTAAAAACCATTAACATGCAAAAATACCAAATCTAAAAAAATCCAATCAACTAATACTCATTATAATTTTTATAGTCTATAGAAATTTCGTAAAAATAATAAGATTAGACAATACTTAATTAATTACACTTTTGATTAATAATATTAAATCCAAAAAATACTTATAAATACAGGAATCATGATAAAACTCACATCCAGTGAACATTATGATTCTGTGTAGCCAAACACGGGAGGCATGATCGCGCACGACACGCGCACGAAGCCAAAGCGCTGATATTGACAGACAGAATGAGGAGGACTATTTGCTAGCCACTAATTTGGGCCGCACATGGCTTGGAAATGGGGGGGTCGCCCTCGTAAACGCAAGTCGTTGCCGAACTATCTTGATCCGAGTTCCGTAAATCTCCGTGCAGCGCGGATGGATGATGCAACAAGGTGAATACGAGTGACATGCTGACTAGGTGACACTACAATTACCTTTGCCATGGGGTGGTGAGCAGGTCTTGCTTCGGAACGATATTTATCTTGAATTCGCAAGGATATTGCAGTGATCGGATCATTTTTGTCGCCAGACGACAAAAAGCTGTTAACGCGGCTATTTAAGGAAAATTTCAAAAAACACGTCGGCTGGTATTCTGCGGCAATCGCGGCGATGCTCGTTGTCGCGGGCATGACATCTCTTAGCGCTTGGATAATGCGTGATATTGTCAACAGCGTCTACCTGAAGCAAGGTTTCGATGTCGTCCTCGAGATTGCATTTGCAGTTGCAGCCATCTTCATAGTGAAGGGGCTTGCTACCTTTGTTCAGAGCTATTACCTCAGCAAAGCGGGAAATAGCATCGTCGCCGAGCAGCAGCGCAAAATATACGATAGGCTCCTCAAGCAAGGCGTCTCTTTTTTCCAAAATTTGCCATCTTCAGAACTTCTGGTCCGCGTGACCTACAACGCCCAAGCTGCCCGCAGCGTCATCGACACAATCGTCACATCCTTCGTTCGCGACCTCTTCTCCCTCCTCGGCTTGATCATCGTGATGTTCGCCCAGAATTTCCTTCTGAGCGCGATTTCCATGATTATCGGTCCTTTGGCAATCTTCAGCGTTCGTCTCGTTCTGCGGCGCGTCCGAAAGATCATGGAGGCGGAACTTGCTTCGTTGGGCGAAATCGTCAACGTCGTCCAGGAAACCAGCATCGGCGTGCGAGTCATCAAGGCTTTTTCCTTAGAGAAGCTGATGGCACAACGCATGAACAAAGCGGTTTCCGATGTCGAGCAGCGAGCCAATGGCATAGCCAGACTGGAAGCCGCGACCAGCCCGATCATGGAAACCTTGTCTGGCCTTGCCATTGCAGTGGTAATTGCCGTCTCTGGCTACACTGTGCTCGAAAAAGGCGGTTCCCCCGGCGATCTGATGGCCTTTATCACGGCTCTTCTCCTTGCCTACGAGCCTGCCAAGCGGCTTGCTCGGATGCGCGTGCAGATCGAGGGCGGGATGATAGGCGTGCGCATGATGTTTCAGGTGCTGGACGCGCCGCTAACGCTCACCGAAAAGAAGGACGCAGTCCCGCTTCCCAAGGCAAGCGGCGATGTCGAGCTTAAGAACGTCAGCTTCGAGTACGTGCCCGGCCAGCCGGTTCTTAACGACGTTAGCGTCCTCTTCGAAGGCGGCAAGATGACGGCGCTGGTCGGTCCCTCCGGCAGTGGCAAGTCTACGATCATCAACCTCATGATGCGTCTTTACGATCCACAGAACGGCTCCGTTGAAATCAACGGCATGGATCTGCGCGATGTTTCCTTTGCCAGCCTGCGCGAACACGTTTCTTATGTCGGTCAGGAAACATTCCTGTTCTCCGGAACGATCAAGCACAACATTTCCGTCGGCCGCGACAATGCGACAGAGGAAGAGATCATAGCGGCAGCAAAGGCTGCGAATGCGCATGATTTCATCATGAAGATGCAGAACGGATACGACACCAGGCTGGGCGAAAACGGCTCCGGCCTGTCTGGCGGCCAGCGACAGCGTGTAGCGATTGCACGCGCGATGCTTCGGGACGCGGATATCCTGATCCTGGACGAAGCGACAAGTGCACTGGATTCCGAGTCCGAGGCTCTCGTGCGGGATGCGCTAGAGCGCCTGACGCTCAACAAGACATCCATCGTGATCGCCCATCGCCTTTCCACAATCAACCGCGCCGACAAAATCGTCGTGATGGATAATGGTGAAGTGGCCGAACAGGGAAGCCGGCGTGAATTGCTAGCGAATGACGGTCTGTATAAACGACTTCACAGCATCCAGTTCGACGCAGACGTCGCGTGACACAAAAATAAAACCGGGCGGCCATTGCCGCTCGAATTTTATTTCACAGCGAAAAGGAGCCGTCTCGACATCCAAGATGAGTTTCCCGATCGCAATGCTTGTTTCTTACATCAGCCGCTTCATGCGCCTCATGCCGGGCGACGTTATCACCACGGGCACGCCGCCAGGGGTCGGCCTTGGAATGAACCCGCCCGTGTTCCTAAAAGCCGGCGACGTGGTCGAACTCGGCATTGATGGCCTTTGCACACAACGTCAAATCGTGACGGCATTCAGCGCGCGAGATCAGCAGGAGACATGAGGGAATGACTGCAATCGAGAAGCTGGTTGAACGCTTCACCACCGCGAGCCGAGGCGGGGCGAAAATTTCTCTGGCGGCGGTGCAGGCGGAGGGTCTCATCCCGGGTACGCTTGCAGAGGCTATGGCGGTCCAGCGGGCTTTTGCTGAGAGCTGGGCAGAACCGGTTGCCGGCTGGAAACTGGCTATCCGCCCGGACGGCGAGGCCGTCGGGGCGCCCATGTTCGATTGCGTGCGGGTCGATGAAGCCAATGCCGCTTCTTTTCCCCATGGCGGCACCGAAGGCATCGAGGTCGAGATCTGCTTTACGCTTTCGGCGGATATTCCTGCGGCGGCGGCGGGGCCGCTGGCGAGGGCCGACCTGATGGCATTTATCGACAAGGTCCATCTTGGCGCTGAACTTCTCCGCTACAGGCTGGCGGAGAAAAACCAGGTGCCGTTTCCGCTTTTTCTCGCGGATCGTCTCGCCAACCACGGCTTCGTCATCGGACCGGAAGTCGATAAAGGCATCGTGGATGTCTTTGCCGGAAATGGCGAAAACCTGCCGCAGCTCACCGTCACCGACGGGTCGGTATCGCTGTTCGATGCTACGGCAAAACATCCCAATGGCGATCCGCTTGCGCCGCTGGTCGCCTTTGCCAACTCGGCGTTCAACAGGGGCAATATGCTCAAGGCTGGTAACGTCGTAACGACAGGCAGTCTCTGCGGTGCGATACCAAGCACGATTGCCAATGAGACGCACATAAGGCTGGAACCGGTTGAAACCTTCACACTCTCAGGTCCGAGAGAATAGACGTTCGCCCTCCAGCTAATTCCGTTTCCTGCGACCGGCCGCCTTTATCCCGTTTTCGGAATTTTGACACGAAAAATCGGAATTTCTGAGAACCCCAGATTAGCGGGTCAAAGGCGTGTTCTGTCGCCAAAAATCCATTTTTGGATGCCCGTTGAACTCTTCTGCGGCTCAAATCCGACGCCGTTAGATCAGGAGCATGAGCCGTGTGGATGTCGTGCTGTTCGTGTCCTCCTGAGCCCACGAAACGTTTTGCGATTGGCACACTATGAATGTGGGGAGCGCGCACCATTTAAGTAGAAAACGCAGCTTACGGATGGTAAGGAGCGTCTTGATTCAATTCTCAATTGACTGGGCTTTTTACGTTTTTTTGCTTGTTGGGGGCAATAATGAATAAAAGTAACTTGTATGGCGCGACGGAACGCTTTCGATCACAGGCAACTCCTGTGGCAAGTGGTCTGCTGGCGCTTGCTCCTTATGCAGTGGCCATAACGATTGCCTATTTGTTTTATGCCAACATCCTTCCCTATTTTCGACCGTACGCTTGGGTGGATGACTGGATTTATGCACGGCCACTCGAATTCACAACGCAGCGAGAATGGTGGGTGTGGCTTTGGCAGCAGCAGGTAGACCACCGTATCCCGATCCAAAAGCTTACAAACTTTTTCATCTTGTCGTGGTCCGGGTTTGATTATCGATGGCTCGTCGGCGTCAACTTTTTGATGGCTCTCATAAGCACGGTGTTTATCGTGGAAGCGGCAAGAGTTTATCGAGGCAGAAGGTCGATTGGCGATGTGGCCATTCCCTTCATCTTCCTAAACTTTGGTATGGGCTACACCCAGTGGGGTTTCCACTTCCAATTCACTTCGTCCATTCTTTGTTTATCCGGGTTCCTCCTAGCCACTTTATTGTGGCTTCGGAGCCAGAGTAACACGCATGCGTTTCTTGCAGTCTTCAGTCTGACGATCGCGTGCTTGACCGGCATGAACGGCGTTCTTCCAGCCTTAGGTGCCGGCATTGCATTTACAGCTTGGGCAATTTGGCGAAGGAAACCGTTCGGTACAGTCTTTCTCTTTGCCGTCCCTTTGATCGTCGCGTCTCACATCTTGGCAACATGGACCCCTTACGCTGGCGGGGATCAGTCTTCAGTGAACGCTTATGAGTTCTTGGACTATGCCATGGGCCTAACCACTGGATCGTTTGCGTTCTTCCTGCAAAGTTACGAGACACTGGCCCGTGTTGTCGTCACATCTCTCATGATCTTTGCCATCATATCGATCGTGTTCCGGCTCAAACGCAGGCAATTGGATGACGCTGACTTGCTGGTCTTTGCATGTCTTGCCATTTATGTCTGTCTGTTGGCCGCGATCTCTTACGGTCGGGCAAAAATGCAAGGTGGTTGGGAGGCAGGGTCCGCAATCCATTATGGGGTACTTACAATTTTCGTGCCGATCCTCTCTTGGATTATCGTTTCGAAGAACGCGCCAAAGTATACAGTTGAGCTGCTTGGTGCGATCCTCTTAACCATCGGAATCTGGGTCTTTCAGGTGAATGTCGAGACAAGAATGTGGTATATCAACCACAATAATCCGCTTCAGGCGAAGGCCTTGCAGGATTTAGCATCCGAGAAGCCCATTGAGGAAATTGCGAAGGAAAACATTACGCAATTTCACGCTGGAATGCCGGGTATTCATGAGGTCACCGAAGGAATAGCCGCATTTCGTAAAGCGCACGCTGAACTCTACGGTGGGAAACCGTAGAGTTCGTTTTTTATCACGTGGAAGGCCACTCACCAACGACGATCGCTTCTTCGGAGGTCGCATTATTGACGAGTTCCACGAGGCGATCGAGAGTGGTTTGGCACTGGATAACGTGCGCCTTTCCGTCAGCCCCAGCCTTCTGAATTTGCGCTGCCGAGTGATCGCGGAAGCTCCACAAATCTTTCTCATCCATACACCAAAACGGGGTTGACCATCCGCTTCCAGATGTTGGCAGCAAGCTGTCAGTCACCGGTCCCATCATGTTTATCCTATCGGTGATTTTGATCGTGCCCCAGAGATTCCGGTAACTGGTGGAAAAGTATACCGCCTCCATCCGGGCCGCACTTTTAATATCCCGGGAAGGTCACTTCACCCGCCCGTATTCGCCGAGAAAATCAAGCAGGGCTCGAATACGTGCCGGAAGCGGTCCCCGTTGGCCTACATAAACGGCATGAAACATCTCCGTCTCACCCGTATCGAGATGATCGAGCACGGAGACCAACCGACCGGCGGCGATATCCTCTCGCAAGGTGAAGGCAGCAAGGCGGACCAGACCGACACCGGCAAGGGCAAGACGGCGAAGGCCCTCGCCGTCGCTTACCTGCACGCGCCCCGTCGCCGGAATGACAACAGTCTTTCCGGCATCCCGCAACGGCCACCCGTCGACTGATCGGGCATAACCAAATCCGAGCCGATTGTGATTTTCCAGATCGGCGATTGTTTGCGGCACGCCGCAGCGCTCCAGATAATCCGGAGCGGCAGCAATGATCATCCTCGTCTCACCGAGTTTCCGGGCGACGAGGCTTGAGCTTTTGAGCGGCCCGGCGCGCACCGCGACATCCATGCGCTCTGCAAGAAGGTCAACCACGAGATCCGTCTGAACGATATCGAGCGTGATGCCGGGATGAAGCGTCAGGAACCGCGGCAATATGGGCGCAAGAATATGCGCTGCATAAGAAGCACTGGTATTGACCCGTACGCGGCCGACAGGCTGTTCGCCCTCACCGGCGGCGCGTTCGGCCTCTTCAAGATCGGCGAGAATGCGGGTGGCCCTTTCATAGAAGGCGCAGCCCTCCGGTGTTATCTGAAGCTGCCGGGTGGAACGGTTGAGCAGGCGCGCGCCCAAGCGGCCTTCCAACCGTGCGATCAGCTTGCTAACCGCTGAAGGCGTCATGTTTGCCGCCGCGGCTGCCCGGGAAAAACCGCCGAGTTCAACGACCCGCACGAAGATTTCCATCTCCCCTGCCCGATTGATTTCCAGTCGTGCCATGATGACTTGATCTCACAAGTGAAAGTATTTTCGGCATTCTATTTCATTGAAGAGCGAGCGTCTATCTTCAGACAGCGATTGAAACGCATCGCAATCTTCATCTGCAAAATCACGACGGGATGGATAGAGCGTGGTGATGCCAGAACCCCGCCCGCAGCCATTTCGAAGCAAGAAGGAACGCCCCATGGAAAATCGCTATCTCGGCAAATCCGGCCTGAAAGTGCCGGTCTTGAGTTTCGGCACCGGAACTTTCGGCGGCTCCGGCCCACTTTTCGGCAACTGGGGCAATTCAGACGCCACAGAAGCCCGGCGCCTGATCGATATTTGTCTGGAAGCCGGCGTCAACCTGTTCGATACCGCCGATGTCTATTCCAATGGCGCATCGGAGGACGTGCTCGGCGAAGCCATCAAAGGCAGGCGCGACAGCGTTTTGATCTCGACCAAGACCAGCCTGCCGATGGGCGACGGGCCGAACGAGGCGGGCTCGTCCCGCTTCCGATTGCTGCGGGCGGTGGATGACGCCCTGCACCGTCTCCAGACCGACTATATCGACATCCTTCAACTCCACGCCTTCGACGCCTTCACGCCGGTTGAGGAAGTGCTCTCGACGCTCGATGCGCTCGTCCGGTCGGGCAAGGTGCGATATACCGGCGTCTCGAATTTTTCCGGCTGGCAGATCATGAAATCGCTCGCCGTCGCGGATCGATACGGTTGGCCGCGTTATGTGGTCAACCAGGTCTATTACTCCCTGATCGGCCGGGATTACGAGTGGGATCTGATGCCGCTCGGCGCGGATCAGGGTCTGGGCGCAATGGTCTGGAGCCCGCTTGGCTGGGGGCGATTGACAGGAAAAATCCGCCGCGGCACGCCGCTGCCCGAAGGTAGCCGCCTGCACGAGACCGCCAGCTTCGGCCCGCCGGTGGATGATGAAGATCTCTACCGCGTGATCGATGCGCTTGACGCTGTTGCAGAAGAGACCGGCAGGACGGTACCGCAGGTCGCCCTCAACTGGCTGCTCAGACGCCCCACAGTCTCCACAGTGATTATCGGTGCGCGCAATGAGGAACAGCTTCGCCAGAACCTCGATGCCGTGGGATGGGAACTGACGCCCACGCAAGTGGCGCAGCTGGACGAGGCCAGCGCGAGGGCCGCTCCCTATCCGCATTTCCCTTATCAGCGGCAAGCGGGCTTTGCCCGGCTTAATCCACCGGCCGTCACTATGCCGTAACAGGGTTAATCGGGCCGCCTGAACCGCAGGCGGCCCGACAGATGTGGAGCTTCAGGCGGCTTTGTCGTCAGAGCCAGCTTCCACACGGCCCGAGAACCAGTTCGCGAGGATTGCGCCGGAAATATTGTGCCAGACGCTGAAGATCGCGCTCGGCACCGCAGCGACAGGTGAGAAGTAAGCCGTGGCAAGCGCCGCGCCAAGGCCTGAATTCTGCATGCCCACCTCGATCGCGATGGACTTGCGCTTGGCAAGCGACAGGCCCGTTGCCTTTGCCGCGAGATAACCGATGAGATAACCAAGACCGTTATGCAGGATTACGACGGCAAGAATCATCAGCCCGGACTGGGCGATAGCCGCCTTGGATCCTCCCACCACCGCCGAGACGATCAAGACGATGCCGATGACGCTCACGAGCGGCAATGCCGGAACGGCGGCCTTGACGAGACCGGGCAGCAGCTTCTGCAGAGCGGCGCCGAGAGCGAGCGGAACCAGAACGACCTTGACGATGCTGAGGAACATGGCCCAGCCGTCAACCGGCAGGTACTGGCTCGCAAACAACCAGACGAGGAACGGGGTCACCAGCGGCGCGGCAAGCGTGGTGACCGAGGTGCAGGCAACCGACAGCGCGACATCGCCCTTGGAGAGATACGTCATGACGTTAGAAGATGTGCCGCCCGGGCAGCAGCCGACCAGAATGACGCCAGCGGCGACTTCTGGCGGCATGGGAATGATCCGGGTGAGCAGCACCGCCAGAAGCGGCATAACCAGAAACTGGCCAAGGACACCGATCGTCACATCGAACGGCCTTTTGACGACCTCTCTGAAGTCATCGACCGACAGTGTGAGCCCCATGCCGAACATGATGATCGACAGAAGCGTGACGATCCACGGCGCTATCTGCTTGAAGGTATCCGGAAAAAAGAAGCCGAGCACGGCAAACAGGATGACCCAGACGGCAAAGGTCTTGCCCACGAAAGCCGAAACGGCTGCCAGCGTTTTCATGTCTATACTCCCAATATAATCATGGGACCCCGTCTAGACTCCTACGGTGCCCTGTCAAGGTCATTACTCCGTTGCTAGACTTCGCGGTCGAAAAACGATCCCTCGGCCGCGATGCCGCCGTAGCCGCGGGACTGCAATTGGACAAAAGCTCATCTATCCGCGTCCGGTTGCGGCGAACAAAGCCCGAAGGACCTCACATGCAAAGTCCGATGCAGATACCGGACTGCCTTTTCGTTGTGGATCCCGTTAGACTGGATCAAACATCTCCCTGAACTCTCGATCAGCAAAATAGGCAAGTTTCTCTGCAAAAATTGGCCGCTGCCCGGCCAGGAATAGCAATTGTCCTTTCGCCGGCAAATTGCGCACCTCATCAGGGGTGAGTAGCGGCCGGCCGGTATGCTGTTGGCTATAGGAGATCCCGGTCTTGTCGGAATCGAGGGCTCTCGCCATTATCTGGAACACGACTGTTTCCTGCCCGAGCAAATCAGAGATGAGGCGGGCGCTGTCATGATCGTTGACGCCAAAAACCTGCAGCACGCCAGCGTTTGACAGGAAAGTTCCGGCGCGGTGACCGTATGTGGCACGCAGCTGATGGATGTCCTGGAGGATGGGCCAAAGCTGGACACCATAACCCGCCATCAGACCCATCGCGCGTTCGACTGGTGCCAGATGCCCAAGGGATGCGAACTCATCGAGCAGATATAGAACCGGTGTCGCCGGCCTTGCCGGATCACGGGCCATTTCGGTCAGGCTTTGCGAGACAAGCAGGCGCAGCCAGCGCGAATAGGTCGAAAGGCGATCAGGCGGAAGAACGAGAAACACCGTCACGTTGCTGCGCTTCAAATCGGTAAACCGGAAATCCGAGCGACTGAGCACGGTCGTCATGCGCGGTGAATCAAGAAAATGCGTATGGCGTTGTGCTGCCGACAGAACACCTGCGGCTTCGCGATCGGATTTTCCGAGGTGGCGGTTTGCGGCACGAGCGACAAGACCTCTTGCCGCATCGCTTTGCTGCATACGCTTGAGCAGTGCTGTAAACTGTTCAGGAGCAAGGGTGTGAACCGCACCGGATTTACCGGAGACCGTTTGGTTTAAGTTATGCGGCCAATGCTGGTGCGTCCAGCATGGCGTAGTATCGTTCCTCGGCCTCTGCAGG